>NZ_CP004387.1:2778951-3473689 GCF_000299335.2 Isoalcanivorax pacificus W11-5
AGAAACAGAAAGAGAGCATCTTCGGCTTCCTGAAGTCACTCTCGGTGCTGCGCAGCCACTTCGGCGAGGTGCACGTGAACTTCGGCGAGCCACTGCTGCTGAAATCCTTCCTGGATGAACAGGCCCCCGCCTGGCAGCAGACCGACCTGAACCAGCCGTTCCCGGCACCGATGAAACAGGCCATCAATGCACTCGGCAACGAGGTGGTGACCCGCATCAATGCCGTGGCCGTCGCCAACCCGGTGAACCTGCTGAGCCTGGCCCTGCTGGCAACGCCGAAACACACCATGGACGAAGTACAGCTCACGCGCCAGCTGGAGCTGTACATCACCCTGTTGCAACAGGCGCCCTACAGCAGCGGCGCCCAGATCGCCAACAGCGATGCGGCAGACATCATCGAATACGGCATGAAGAACGATTTTATCCATCGTATCGAACATGCCATGGGTGACCTGATCGGCACCGACAACATCACCGCATTGCAGATGGCCTATGTGCGCAATAACAGCCTGCACCTGTTCGTGCTGCCGGGGCTGGTCTGCTCGCTGCTGAAAGATGCGCGCAGCATCCGTCGTGACCAGCTGAAACAGCTCGTGCATCTGCTTTACCCCTTCTTCCAGGGCGAATACTTCCTGCACTGGGACAACGATGAAGACCTGTTCAATGCCGTCGATGACATCCTGCGTGTCCTGGCTGACCAGGGGCTGGTGCTGATGGAAGACGACCAGCTGCGCGGCGCGCCGCTGCACTCCATGGAATCGGAACTGCTCAATCATCTGGCGCAGACGGTGGCGCAGGCGCTGGAGCGCTTCTATCTGACGATTCGCATCCTGGTGCAGCACGGCAGCGACCGGCTGACCCCCGAAGCGCTGGAAGAACTGGCGCAGCAGACCGCCCAGCGGCTGTCGCTGCTGTATGAATTCAACTCGCCGGAATTTTTCGACCGGGTGGTGCTGCGCAACTTCATCTCGCAACTGCGCGCGTACAGCCTGGTCAGCACCAACGACGCCGGCCTGCTGACGTTCGACGACCGCCTGCGCGCCCTGGATGGCGAGGCACGCCGTATGCTCAGCCCGACCCTGCGCCAGGCCATCGTGCGCCTGACGCAACTGTGCCAGGCCACAGGCCAGGACACCGCAACGGTCGCGCCGGACGCCTGAATCGCCCCGCCCCACCTGCCGGTGGGGCATTTTCCTACAGCACAACGGCGGGATCACTGACAGCACCCGCCGATTTTTCCTGACGGCCCCTCCGCACGGATGCCGCACACTGCTCGCACAAAACCAGCGGAACGGCCTGTCTTCAGAGGGTAGTTTCGCCAAACTTGCGGGAGTGAACCGTGGCTTGGACGTGGTGGGTTTCGCCTTTGGCTCTACCCACCCTACCCGACAATGGGAGCGACCACGTATTATCCAGCTATTCCGGGTGATCGACTGGCTGATGGCCCTGCCGCCCTTGCTGAACCAGCAACTGCGCAGGGAAGTGGCCAACCAAGGAGGAGCGACCGTGAAATTTCTCAGTGTGTTTGAACGACATGCCATTGATGAGGCGGCCAAAAAGGCACGTATCGAGGGTGAAAGTGCCCTACTGAGCCGATTGCTGACGCGGCGTTTCGGACCATTGCCCACAGAAGTCCAGGCCCGTCTGGCCACCGCCAGCACAACGCAACTCGAACACTGGGCCGACCGGGTATTCGATGCCGGATCGCTGGAAGATGTCTTCCAGTAAGCCCGTCAGCCCGTCACATAGACATCAAACCGCACCGTCTTCCCCGCCAGCTGGTGAGAGGGCTTTCTGCCCGGCAGCAGCGGTGCGCGCAACGGCCGCTTGACCACCACCCGTTTGCCCGCCGCCGTCAGCGCCGCTGTCAGCAGCGCTGCCTCACCGGCCTCATCGTCGATGGGGGAAAGTTGCTGCAGCCACGCCAGATCTTTTTTGATCGCAGCGGATTTTTCCCGTTCGGGAAACATCGGGTCCAGATACACCACCTGTGCCACCGCCGGATGCGTCACCAGCCAGTCGAGACTGTCGGCATTCACCAGTGTCATGCGCTGCGCCAGCGCACCGGCACGCCGCAGCCCATCCGACAACATGGCGTGCAGCACCGGCTGCCGCTCCAGCAGCACGACCTGCCAGCCCGCCGCCGCCAGCACCGCCGCATCGCGTCCGAGACCGGCGGTGGCGTCTATCACCACACCGTTTTCCGGCATGTTGCCGGCCGCACGCACCAGTTTTTCATGACGCACGCGGTCGGCGGCAACGCGGTAGCCGGTCTTGCCGCCTGCAAAATCCACGCACAGGGGCGTTTCCGGCCCACCCGGATGCCACAGCGACAGCGCACCATCGCGATGGCCCAGCACCAGGTCACAGCCGGTGGCCAGCGCGGCGGCATCGCTGGCCACCGGCAAACCGGGCAGGCCTGGCGGTGCATCCGGCAGCAGGCCGAGGCTCATGGCGTCAGGTGAACCACAACAGCAGCACGGCACCCAGGAGCAGCCGGTACACCGCGAACGGCATCATGCCGACACGGCTCACCAGACGCACAAAGAAGGCGATGGTGAGGTAGGCCACCAGTGCGGACAGCACGCAGGCCACGCCCAGCTGAATCAGGCTGTAGGCATGCTCCAGCCCGACCAGGTCACGGCTCATCAGGACCAGCGCACCCAGAATCACCGGAATCGAGAGCAGAAAGGAAAAATGCGCCGCGTCTTCACGCTTCAACCCGACCAGCAATGCGGCCGTGATGGTGATGCCGCTGCGAGACGTCCCGGGGATCAGCGCCAGCGCCTGCGCCACACCAATGATCGTCGCCAGCCCCAGGCCGATGCCCATCAGGCCGATCCGCTGCCGGCCGCGCGCGTCGGCAAACCAGAGCAGTGCGCCGAACAGCACGGTGGTGATGCCGATCACCGTCACAGAGCGTGTGTACTGTTCGATCAGATCCTTGAACAGCAGGCCGCACACCACCGCCGGCAAGGTCGCCCAGACGATCAGCAGCCCCAGGCGCAGGTCCTCGTTCACGCGCCGCTGTGTCACGCCCTGCCAGGCACCGCCGACCATGGCGGTCAGTTGCCGGCGGTAATACCACACCACCGCGACCAGCGTGCCCAGGTGCACCGCCACATCAAACGCCAGCCCCTGATCCTGCCAGCCGAGCAGTTGCGCCGGCAGGATCAGATGCGCGGAACTGGAGACAGGCAGGAATTCGGTCAGCCCCTGAATCAATGCCAGGACCAGTGTCTGCAACCAGTCCATCAGAGCGCATCCTTGACGGTGACGGCATAGCCCTCGACAAACTCCGGCGGCATGCGACGCGGTTTGCCGGAATCCACCGCCACGCACACCCAACGCGTATGGCCGCGCACCAGCGTCACGCCATCGCTTTCACGAACGATCTGGTAACGGCGCGTCATGCTGATGCGGAAATCGTTCTGCACAATCCAGGTGCCCAGCAGCAACCTGTCACCGGCAAACGCGGGGCTGAGATACTCCAGCTCAGTATGGCGTGCCACAAAGCCGCGATTGAGACGGCTATAGGTTTCCCAGCCCAGGCCCAGCGCCTCGGTATGGTCCCAGGCCACCTTTTCCATCCACTGCACGTAGGCCGCGTTGTTGGCGTGGCCCATGCGATCAATGCTGTCGTCTTCCACCATCATCGACAGCGTGTGCGGTCGGGGTAAATCCCATTCGATCATCGGTTAGCTCCCTGAATCACCTGGTCACGCAGATACACGGGCCGTGCCTGCGCGGCGTCTACCCCTTCCCCTGCGGCAAAACCCGGTGCCGCCAGCCGAACAATGGTGGCTGCGCGCGGATAACCGTCCGGCAGCCATTCTCCTAATGCGGGCAGTGCCTGCTGCAGGGCGGCGCGGTGCACCTCCCCCGAGCCGGTGCCGGTGCGTACCTGCTGCGGTAGCGGTGGCAAGGTCAGCGGGCTGGCGAGGCAATCTTCCACCAGCGCATGCAAACGGTCGTTGTCACCCTGCCGTTCGTACACTGCCAGGTACAGTTCGTTCATGCGCGCATCGAACGCCGTCAGCAATGGGCCGCGGGCGCCACGATCAAACGCCGCCAGCGCTGCCGACGCCAGCGTCGAGATACCCAGCACCGGCCGGTCAATGGCAAACGCCAACCCCTGCGCCACGGCTACGGCCACGCGCACGCCGGTAAAGGCGCCCGGTCCGCGCCCAAACGCCACACCATCAAGCTGCGCCGCCGTCAGGCCCGCTTCCGCCAGCAACGCCTCCACCATCGGCAGCACCAGTTCGGTCTGCCGGCGCGGCGCCATCTCAAAACGCTCCAGCAGGTCGCCGTCCTGCCACAGGGCCACCGAGCAACTTTCGGTGGCGGTTTCAATGCCGATCAGTTTCATCTGAATCCTGTCTCTGTTCGGGAAGTGCCGGCGAGGTCTGCTCAAGCATGCGGAAGAAACGCTGGACGACCTCCAGTTTGCGGGTGCGGGTCATGCCCGGCAAGCTGTCGAGAAACAGCTTGCCGTAGCTGCGATTGACGATGCGCGGGTCGGCCACCACCAGCAGGCCGCGATCCTGCGGATCACGAATCAGCCGGCCGGCGCCCTGCCGCAATGTCAGCACGGCCTGCGGCAACTGGAAATCACGAAACGGCTGCCCACCCTGTTTACGAATATTGTCGATGCGTGCGGCGGCCACCGGATCGCCCGGCGAACCGAACGGCAGCTTGTCGATGATCACACAACTGAGCGCGTCGCCGCGTACATCAATGCCTTCCCAGAAACTGGCCGCGCCCAGCAGGACAGCGTTGCCAAGCCCGCGAAACTGTTCCAGCAGTTGCCGCCGCCCGGCCTCACCCTGCACCAGCAGCGGGAAGGGCAGCCGGTCACGCAGCAGCGCTGCGGCTTCACGCAGCGCGCGGTGGCTGGTGAACAGGAAAAACGTGCGCCCTTTCGCCGCCTCGATCACCGGCAGCATGGTGTCCACCACCGCGCGCGTATAGTCCGGTGACTCCGGCATCGGCAGATTTTCCGGAACGTACAAGACGGCCTGGCGCCGAAAATCGAACGGGCTCGCCAGCCGCAGCGTGCGCGCCTGGTCCAGCCCGAGCCGGTCCAGGAAATGAGAAAAATTGCCCGCCACCGACAGCGTGGCCGAGGTGAAGACCCAGGCGCACTGATGCCGGGCGCGGTGGGCACCGAAGGCTTCGGCCACGGCCAGCGGCGTTGCGTGCAGCATGAAGGTGCGGCGGAAATTCTCGAACCAGTAAACCTGGGCAGGATCTTCGGCCCGGGTCAGGCGTCCCAGGCTGTTCAGCAGTTCGCGGCTGCGGCGGACGCAGTTATCCATGCCCCGGCTGGCCTTCTGCAACGGCGCCACCATCGCATCGAGTTCCTCCAGCCGCGCCAGCAGCCCGTCCACGGCCTCCTGGACCGCCTTGAGGTGCGCGACGTCCTGCCAGGGGGCACGACGGCCCTCATCCCCCAGGGCCAGCCGCAGATCGGCTGTGGCGCGCTCCAGCGCCGCTGTGAGGCTGTTCAGTGCCTGCAGGTCGGCGGCGGTATGGCCGGCCTCGCTGAGCACGTCGCGGCCCAGCTCGGTGATCTGGCGGGCGCTGAGTGATTCACCAAAGAACGTCGCCGCCACATCCGGCAATTGATGTGCTTCGTCGAAGATCACGGCATTGGCGCTCGGCAGCAGATCAGACACGCCTTCGCCTTTCAACGCCGCGTCGGCAAAAAACAGGTGATGATTGACCACCACCAGGTCTGCTTCCTGGGCACGCTGGCGCGCCTGGATGACGGGACACTCGCTGTAGTTGGGGCAGTCCTGTCCCAGACAGTTGTCCGCCGTGCTGGTCACCCAGGGCCAGACCGGGGCGTCTTCCGGCAGCTCCTGCAACTCGGCGAGATCACCGGTGGCCGTCCGTCCGGCCCAGCGCGCCACCACCTGCAGTTGTTCCGCCGTCTCACGCGCCAGGAAGCGGCCTTCCTCAATGTGCAGGGCCAGCCGATACGGGCAGAGATAATTGGCGCGGCCTTTCAGCAGCGCCACACGCCGGCGCACACCGAGTGCCTTGAGCACTACCGGCACATCCTTGAAGAACAACTGGTCCTGCAGGCTCTTGGTGCCGGTGGAAATGATGGTCGGGCCTTCGGAGAGCAGCGCGGGCACCAGATAGGCCAGCGTCTTGCCGGTGCCGGTTTCCGCTTCCACCACCAGCGCCTCGTGCGCCGCCAGGGCCGATTCCACGGCGGTGGCCATCTCCAGTTGCGGCGCGCGAGCAAGGAAGCCAGGGATGAACGCTTCAAAGCGTTCGCCCTGCTGGAGAATGTCGCGAACCTGACTCAATACCCTGCTCCTGCCATGGTGATGACGGCGACAACGGCCAGGCCGGCCACGACGGCATCGAAAAATCAGCGCAGAGAATAGCGGATGCCGGTTATTGACCCAAGCACGGCGCTGCCGGAAAGTCGCGTCATGAGCCATTACACACTGATCATTCTCGCTGGCGGCGCCGGCCGGCGCATGGGCGGGGCCGACAAGGGGTTGCTGCCGTGGCACGGCCAGCCGGTGGTACAGCATCTGTTGCAGCGCTTCAACGACGCCTCGCAACACCTGCTGGTCGTCAATCGCCACCTTGCCGAGTACCGTGCGCTGGCCGCCCCGTTCGGGGCGCAGGTCTTACAGGACCAGAGCGAGGCGCTGCTCGGCCCGCTGGCCGGCCTGCAGGCCGCCCTGTCCGCCGCGCGCTGTGCGCAATGTGTGCTGCTGCCCTGCGACATGCCACGGCTGCCGGCTACTTTGCCCCGGCAACTCTGCGCAGCACGCCTCGATACGGCGGACATTGCCGTGCTGCATGACGGCCAGCGGCTGCAACCCTTGTGCATGGCGCTCGACAGCGGCTACTGGCAACAGAATCTGGACAGCTGGCTCAATGACAGGGATCGCAGTGTGCACGGCTGGCTGCGCGACAAGCCGATACGGCCGGTGCAATGCAATGAGGCAGCCAGGGACGCCTTCGCAAATCTGAATTATCCGGATGAATGGACATCCGGCTAAAAATGTTACCAATCGAAACACCCGGATCGGCGTAACCGCCTTGTACCCTATCGGCACCGCGCCGGATTCCTTTCTGCAGCGTGCCGTATCATCGGCCCGCTTAAAACCCCGTCACGGAATCCGGCCCAGGCCTGGAGATTAAAACGCCCCCATAAAAAAACCCCGCCGAAGCGGGGTTTTTCATTCATCGATGGCAGACACCATCAATCAGTTGGCCGCTGCCTTCTTCGGCGGACGACCACGACGTGCTGCTTTCTTGCGGGCCGGTGCTTTCTTGGCCTTGGCTTTACGGACGGTGGTCTTGCGAGCCGGGGCCTTGCGGGCAGCTGCCTTGCGCGGCGCTTTCTTCTTCGGCGCGGCCTTCTTGGCTTTCGCCTTGGCCTTGCGAGCGGCTTTCTTCTCGGCAGCCTTGGCTTTGGCGGCCGCTTTCTTGGCGGCAGCCTTGGCTTTGGCAGCGGCTTTCTTGGCAGCAGCCTTGGCTTTCACAGCGGCTTTCTTGGCTGCGGCCTTGGCTTTCTTGGCGGCTTTACGCTCCTGGTCGCGTACCTTGGTGCCGTAGTTACGCTCTGCAGTGCGCAGTTTCTTGGTTTCGCGGGCAACCAGTTTCTTGGCGGCCTGCTCTTCACCACGTACCAGTTTGATCTGGTCACGGGCTTCTTTCACTTTCAGGCGCTGGGCGCTGACCTTGTCGCGGGCCGGTGCCACGGCTTTCTTGGCGGCGGCGGTGCCGGTACGGGCCTTGTCACGCTTGGTTTTCAGGTCGGACTGGAGTTTTGCCAGTTTGCCGGTTTCGGTATCCAGTTTCTTGCGGGCCTGCTCCTGTTTGGTGCTGGCCTGGGCGACCTTCTTCTGGGCCTGGTCGAGGACTTTCTGCTGGAGTTTTACTTTTGCTTCGGCGTTGACGATGGACTTCGGCACTGCTGCTTTTCTTGCTGCCGGTGCCTTGCGGGCTACCGCCTTTTTACGCGGTGCGGCCTTTCTCTTTGCACGAGCCATGATTGATCTCCTAAACCATCACATTGTTTTGGGTACTGCAACGGCTGAAAAGTAGCATAAAAAAAAATCAGTTGGTACATAATTTAGCCAACATTTTTTGAGCAAATGGAAAAAAATCGGTCGATTACCCCCTTTTGGGGTTTGAAGCGGGGTCATCGGGGGATAAACCAAAGGTAATAAAAGAAACAGCAGCGCGTTTTTTGAAACCCCGATTACCTCCCCCGATTAACCCCCTCCCGGTTTATTAACGCCGCACTGCAACGATGCCATCATCGCTGACTGGATCCCCTGCCACCGCGTCGGCACCTGCATTTTTTATATGTTGTCGTCGCCGATCACAGGTATCAGGCGGTCGCCGGGCACAAAAAATGGCCAGGAGCCATTTTTGACGTCGCGCCAGCGACGGCCCGAAGGATGGCGGCCATGGATGGCACGCCACAAAAAAGGCGGCCTCGGCCGCCTTGTCTTGTCCCGGAGGGGACATCTCCCCCCCGCCACCTATTCCTTTTCCGGCAGCGTGATATTCAGCTCCAGGATTTCACAGCCAGACTCACGATCCACCTGCACCATCACCGCTTCCGGGTCCACCGGCACATATTTGCGTACCACGGCCAGCAGTTCCTCCTGCAATTGAGGCAGGTAATCCGGCCCGCCACGCACGGACCGTTCACGGGCCACGATGATCTGCAGACGTTCCTTGGCGACCGAGGCGGTGTTCTGCTTTTTCGGCAGCAGATAACTGAAGATGCTCATCCCTGACCTCCGAACAGGCGGCCCAGCAGGCCTTTTTTGGACACGGTGAGGAAGCGATGCGGCACCTGCTCACCCAGAAAACGCGCGACGGCATCCAGATAGGCCTGCCCGGCATCCGACTCGATATCCAGAATCACCGGGGTGCCGGCGTTGGAGGCGTTGAGCACCGCCTGGGATTCCGGGATCACACCCAGCAGGTCGATGGCGAGGATTTCCTGAACGTCTTCCACCGACAGCATTTCGCCACGGCTGACCCGGTCTGCGGAATAACGGGTCAACAACAGCCGTGCGGGAATGTCGCCACCGCCCTGTTCGGCACGGCGCGTCTTGCTGGCCAGAATCCCGAGAATGCGATCCGAGTCACGCACGCTGGAGACTTCCGGGTTGGTCACCACCACGGCTTCATCGGCAAAGTAGGCCGCCATCAGCGCGCCTTTCTCGATACCCGCCGGGCTGTCGCAGATGATGTAGTCCATGGCCATGTCTTCGCTGAGTGCCGTCAGCACCCGCTCCACACCGTCCTGGGTCAGTGCATCCTTATCCCGGGTCTGCGACGCGGGCAAAATATAGAGATTCTCGACGCGCTTGTCCTTGATCAGCGCCTGGCGGATGTTGGCATCACCGCTGATCACATTGACCAGGTCGTAGACCACACGCCGTTCGCAGCCCATGATCAGGTCCAGGTTGCGCAGACCGACATCAAAGTCGATGACCGCTGTCTTGAAGCCCCGCAGCGCGAGACCGGTGGCAAGCGCCGCGCTGGTGGTAGTCTTGCCCACGCCTCCTTTGCCGGAGGTCACAACAATGATCTTGGTCACGCTTCTTTCTCCTCAGTGCTTGCCATGCCGGCGGCGCGATGGCCGCCTGCGAGTTGAATAGGGAACGGCGGGCCTCCCGGCCCGGCCTGTCAACGGGGCTTGAGCGGCGAAAACTGCATTGCTTCCCCGTCCAGCGAAATATGTACCGCCTGATTGCGCCAACTCTCTGGCAGGTCCTCCGCCACCCGGTAATGCCCGGCGATGGACACCAGCTCAGCATTGAGCTGCTGGCAGAACACGCGCGCGGAGGTGTCGCCGCGCACACCGGCCAGCGCACGACCGCGCAGGTTGCTGTAGACATGGATATGCCCTTCAGCGAGCAATTCAGCGCCGGTGCCCACCGGCGCCAGCACAATCAGGTCACCCCGGCTGTAGATCTGTTGTCCGGAACGGACGGGCTGGTCGATCACCAGCGTTTCCCCCCGCGAGGCGGCCGCCGGCTCGGCCTCGGGTTTGTCCGCACGCTTCTCCGCACGCGGCACGTTACCGCCACGCTGGCTGCCCAGTGTCACCATACCCAGCCCCAGCGCACGGATGTCCTGCTCCGAGATGGCACTGGAGGCCGCCACCGCCACCAGGTTCATGTCGCGGGCGCGCAACGCTTCCAGCACCAGCGCCAGCTCCACCACCGAGGCTTCCACCTGCGGCGGCAGGTCCAGCACGATGGGCACATCGCGCAGCCAGTCGGGGGATTCCTCAAGGCTTTTGTCGAGCTGGGCGTGCAGCGCATCCAGCGCCAGCGTTTTCAGATGCAGGACCGTCATCATGAGCATGCGGCCGCGGAATTCGAGGACGGTATTTTCTTCCACTACTGCTGTCATCACTGACCTGTGTCGGGTGAGTTGTCACGCCAGAGAGCCTCATGCTCACGGCGATCTGTCGCATAAGAGGCGGCTTACGGAATGGAACGCAAGCCTAGAGCAAAGGTTCCATCGGGAAAAGCGCAAGCGCGCCACGGCAGGGCTGTTTTTTTGCCCGCCACAGCCACTCGGGCGAGTTTCACGCGGTTGAAATCAATAACATGACCGGCATGCCGATGGCGGACGAAATGTGCGGCGCGGAATGTAAAACTGTTCACGGCCGTGACCGGCTGCCCTGATTGCCCCGCAACAACAAAAAACCCCGGCCGGAGCCGGGGTTTCAGTCGCCTGCTACGCGGTGTTTTCAACGCCGGGCATCAAGCCCTTCGAAGATGCGTGCACGGATATCGTCCATGGAACCGACGCCGGGCACACGAATATAGGCCGGCGCCACACCGGAATCCTGCCTGGCCAGATCCTGATAGAAATCGACCAGCGGGCGGGTCTGCTGCTGGTATACCTCCAGACGCTTGCGCACGGTTTCCTCGCGGTCATCGTCGCGCTGCACCAGATCATCACCGGTCACATCATCCTTGCCTGGTACTTTCGGCGGATTATATTTGAGGTGGTACACGCGGCCGGACGCCGGATGCACACGCCGGCCGGACAGACGCTCGATGATCTCGGCGTCATCCACATCCAGCTCCACTACGGCGTCAATGGTGATGCCCGCTTCCACCAGTGCCTGCGCCTGCGGAATGGTGCGCGGGAAACCGTCAAACAGGAAGCCGTTTTCGCAATCCGGCTGGGTAATACGCTCTTTCACCAGGCCGATGATGATGTCATCCGACACCAGGCCACCTGCATCCATCACTTTCTTGGCTTCCAGCCCCAGAGGGGTACCGGCCTTCACCGCCGCACGCAGCATATCGCCGGTGGAAATCTGCGGGATACCGTACTGTTCCATAATGAACTGCGCCTGGGTGCCCTTACCGGCCCCAGGCGCGCCAAGCAGGATGACGCGCATAGCTTTCTCCATCTGTGGGAATCAGGTGCCCCGAAGGGGCCGTGTGGCGACAGCCGGCGGGCACCCGGACCTCGAAAACGCGCCACTTTACCCTGCCGGCCCGAAGGCCACAAGCGCAGGGGATTAGCCATTGGTGGCACAATGCCCCGCCCGGAATGCAACCTTGGTGCCAGGCGGAAGCAGGGGTTTTGCCGGTTATCGCAACTGCAAGGTGACGGTTTCACCCGGCGTAAAGGGACGCGGCGGGGCGGCCAGCATAGCCTGGTCGACGCCGGCGGCAGCCGACGGGCTGTAGCGCGCGCCGACCACCACGGCCGTATCCGCCTCGGGGAACGGTTGCAGCCAGTCGCCCTGGCGGAGACGCACCGTCACCGGGAATTGCTCCGCCAGCACCCGCCGCGCCGCCAGTGGCTGGCCACTCCCCCCCTCCGGCTGGAGGAACACGAACAGCGAACCACCCGGCGGCACCTCCGCTGCAGCCACCGTCACACTGACCTCGGCAAACCGGCCCGCCTGCGCCTGCTGGGCGTCGGCAAACGCCAGGCTGCGGCGCAGTACATCGCCGGCCTCGCTGTCAGCGTGGCGCGACAGCAACTGGCGCCAGGCATCCGCCGCCAATGCATAGTCACGGCTCTGGCTGGCCGCCATGCCCAGCAGCATCCAGGCGCCGTCGTGTTCCGGCTGCACCGCGAGCACGCCATCCAGCACCTCGCGGGCTTCATCGGTCAGTTGGCCCTCGGCTTCGTCCACCAGACTCTGCGCCAGCAGCAGGCGAGCCGGTATCAGGTCCGGATCAGATGCCAGCGCCTTGCGTGCCGACAGCACGGACATGGCTGGCGCCTGCAATTCACCGTACAGCAATCCCAGCGCATACCAGCCGTCCGCCGTCGGCGTCATCGCCAGCTGCCGCTGCAGGACGCGGGTCAGTGCCGCCGGCGACACCGTTTCATCCAGCCCCTGCGGCGGGTGCCCGGCCGCCAGTTCCCGGGCCGCCGGCCGCAGCGTGTGATAATCCGCCACCCACTCCAGCGTATCGCGCTGGAAACCGAACGCCAGATACACCAGGGCGCCCAGCACCGGCACCAGCAGACCCGCCGCCAGCCAGCCTGGCGACAGGCGTGCACCGGCACGGCGCGCTTCCCGTTGCCAGAGCCACAGCAGCCATAACGCTGTGCCCAGGGCCAGCACCACCAGCAGCACTATCATCATTGTTCATTCTCCCGCTGGCGCTCATCCGGCTGCATGTCATCGTCATCCAGCGGTGCCTGGCTGGCGCGACGCAACTGGCGCCCGACCAGACCCCCGCCGATCAGCACCACCACGACGGGCCCAAGCCACAGCAACAACGTATTGACGGCAAATGGTGGCCGGTAACTGACAAAATCACCGTAGCGGGCACGGAAAAACTCCACCACGTCGCGATCACTCGCGCCGTCGCGAATCATCTCGGCGGTACGTGCACGCATGTCCGCCGCAATATCCGCATCGGAATCGGCGATGCTCTGGTTCTGGCACTTCGGGCAACGCAATTCCTGCGTCAGCGAGCGAAAGCGCGCTTCCTGCTCGGCACTGTCGAATTCGTACACATCAATCACTGCCGCCGCCGCCAGTGGCAGCAGCAGACAAAGAGCCAGCAACAGACGGATCATTGCACGCCCTCCCCTTTGATCAGCGGCAGGAATTTCTGCTGCCACGCGCGTTCGTTCACTTCGCCGGTATGGCGCAGCACGATGTGGCCTTGCGGGTTGATCAGATAGGTCTCCGGCGCGCCATACACACCGAGGTCCATACCCAATGTGCCGCGCTTGTCGACGATCACTTCGGTATAGGGGTTGCCCAGCTCGGCCAGATAGGTGCGCGCCTTCTCGTCATTGTCCTTGTAGTTGACGCCAACGATGGCCACACCCTGGCGCGCCAGTTGCAGCAGGTAGGGGTGCTCCACATAACAGGTCGGGCACCAGGTGGCCCAGATATTCAGCAGCGACCAGCGGTCCTCGAACAGCTTTGGCCCCAGCATGCGATCCTCGCCAATCAGCGACGGCAGTGAAAACGCCGGCACCGGCTGGCCCACCAGTGTTGACGGCAATTCTTCCGTGTCGCGGCCCAGGCCGTTGTACAACAGCACCACCAGCGCCAGGAACAGCACCAGCGGAATCAGCGCCCAGAGTGATTTCTTCATGCACCCATCTCCGTCGCAACGGCAGCGGACGGCGCGGCCGTTTCTGTTTCCTCCTGCCGGCGCCGGCTGCGGTAGCGCTTGTCCGACACCGCCAGTGCGCCACCGAGCGCCATCACCAGCGCCCCGAGCCAGATCCAGCGCACGCCCGGCTTGTAATAGACGCGCACGGCCCAGGCACCGGGCATGTCCAGCGGCTCGCCTAGCGCCACATACAGGTCGTGGATCAGGCCCGGCCGCAGGGCCACCTGCGTCATGACCTGGCCGCCGACACGATAGGTGCGTTTTTCCGGATGCATGGTCGCCACGCGCCGTCCATTGCGGCTCACTTCGAAGGTGCCGCGCATGGCGTCATAATTGGGACCCTGTCGCGGGCTGATATCAACAAAGGTAAAGTCGTAGCCGCCAACATGCGCGGTATCGCCCGGCACCATGCGCACATCCCGCTCGATTTCGTGGTGCGACACCAGGATCACACCCGCCACCAGCAACGCCAGCCCGCAATGCGCCAGCACCATGCCTTTATAGCCATTGGACAGACGCCCGATGCCACGCAGCAAACCGGCCCGGAACGCCAGCGCCTTGCGCACGACATCGTCCAGGTGGCCGATCACTACCCAGGCCACCGCGATCAGTCCGAGCGTGCCGAGCCACGGCGTGCCGCCCGGCAGCCAGGCGGCGAACAGCCCGCCGACAATGGCGGCAGGAATCAGCGGCAACACCCTTCGGCGGAACTGGTCGGCGCGGTGCGATTTCCAGTTGCTGATCACGCCCAGCACCAGCAACGCCATCAGGACCAGCGTCAACGGCACAAAGAACTTGTTGAAGTACGGCGCACTGATGGAGATGCGCAGGTTCAGCGCATCGCCAATCAGCGGGAACAGCGTGCCGAGCAGCACCACGAACGTCGCCGTGAGCAGCAGCAGATTGTTGCCCAGCAGGAAAGTCTCCCGCGACAGCAACCGGAAGCCCGCCGTGTTTTTCAGCTTCGGTGCGCGGATCGCGAACAGTGTCAGCGAGCCGCCAGCCACCAGCGCCAGGAAGATCAATACGAAAGTGCCGCGCTCAGGGTCGTTGGCAAAGGCATGCACGGACGTGAGAATGCCGGAGCGCACCAGGAACGTTCCCAGCAAGCTCAGTGAAAACGTCAGGATCGCCAGCAGCACGGTCCAGGCGCGGAACAGGTTGCGTTTTTCCGCCACCGCCAGTGAGTGGATCAGCGCCGTACCCGCCAGCCAGGGCATCAGCGAGGCATTTTCCACCGGGTCCCAGAACCACCAGCCGCCCCAGCCCAGCTCGTAATAGGCCCACCAGGAGCCAAGCGCGATGCCAATGGTCAGGCAGGCCCAGGCGATGGTGGTCCAGGGCCGCGCCCAGCGCGCCCAGACCGGGTCCAGCTTGCCGGCCAGCAACCCGGCCACGGCAAACGAAAACGCCACCGAGAATCCCACATAGCCCATATAGAGCATCGGCGGGTGCACGATCAGGCCGGGGTCCTGCAACAGCGGGTTGAGATCCGCCCCGTCGAGCGGAAACCAGGGCAGGATGCGATCAAACGGGTTGGAGGTGAACAGCATGAAGGACAGGAAACCGATCCCCACCATGCCCATCACTGCCAGCACCCGCGCCACCATCTCGGTAGGCACCGAGCGGCTCAGCAGTGCCACCGCTGCCCCCCAGGCGGCCAGCATCCACACCCACAACAGCAGCGAGCCTTCGTGCCCGCCCCATATGGCCGACAGGCGGTAGCCCCAGGGCATGGCGGAGTTGGAATGGTTGGCGACGTAGGCCAGCGTGAAGTCATTAAAGTAGAAGGCGTAACCCAGCGCGATCATGGCGCCGGTCAGCAGCAGGCACTGCATCAGCGCCAGCGGCCGTGCGGTGCTCACCAGCGCTGTGCTGCCCCGCCAGGTGCCCAGCAACGGCAGTACGGCCTGCAATACCGCCAGCACCAGTGCCATCCAGACTGCAAAGTGTCCCAGTTCCGCCGTCACAGCGACTCCTTCAGGCTTCAGGGCCGAAGCCGGTTATGGACAGGCTGGCGCGTCATGCAGCCGGAGCCGGTCATTGATGGGGCAAGCAGGTCGGCGCAGACCTGCCCGGCAGGCGGCGCGACCACCGCCAGCGCGCCAGACGGCGCCAACGAGAGTGCCGGGGCGCAAAGCCGCGCGTAATTCAGGCAGGCAAAGTGTGCCGCAACGGCACCAGCAGGCCGCCGCCATCCGGCCTGGCCAGCTTGTCCTGCGGGCGCATAGCTTGGGTGAGAAAGCACGTATTTTCAAGCTTTTGCGCGCTTTTCGCCCCCCCGTGTTGATCCCCGTCAGCGACACTGCGCGCCCACCCCGTGCGCATTGCGCACTATCGCCAGGCTCCCCTCTCGCGCAGCGGCCAGGCGCTTGCAACACCTTGACATAATTCTGAAGTATCCTCGTTCACGACTGTCACAAACGCTTTGTTATGATAGCCGCGCCCTGGCGCCGGTAAGACCCACCTGTCCGCCGGGTGTTCCACAGCCAGGAGCATGAAGATTTGATGGAATCACGAAAGCACAGTTTTGACCGGGACGAGTTGCTCGCCTGCGGACACGGCGAACTGTTTGGCCCCGACAATGCACGCCTGCCGCTGCCGAACATGCTGATGATTGACCGCATCACCCACATCTGCGACACCGGGGGTGAACACGGCAAGGGCAAGATCATCGCGGAACTCGATATCCACCCGGACCTGTGGTTTTTCCAGTGCCATTTCGAAAGCGATCCGGTGATGCCGGGCTGCCTGGGCCTGGACGCATTGTGGCAACTGGTGGGCTTTCACCTCGGCTGGCTCGGCCACCCTGGCCGCGGGCGTGCTCTGGGGGTGGGTGAGGTGAAATTTTCCGGGCAGATCCTGCCGACAGCGAAAAAAGTCACCTACCAACTGGATATCAAGCGGGTCATGGCGCGCAAACTGACGCTCGGCATCGCTGACGGCACCGTCTCCGTGGACGGGCGCGACATTTATCACGCCAAGGATCTGCGCGTGGGGCTATTCAGTTCCACGGAAGGTTTCTGACGACCGTCGACACCGTTGTCCCGGCCATGCCGCGACAACGGGCCGGAGCCGCCGGCTCCGGCACCTGTACTGAGGCTGAAGACAATGAAAAGAGTTGTGATTACCGGCATGGGCATCGTCTCCTGCCTGGGCAATGATCAGGCAACCGTCACCGAGTCCCTGCGCGCGGGCCGCTCGGGTATCCGCTACAACGACAGCTATCGCGAACAGGGCATGCGCAGCCAGGTCTCCGGCACCCCGGACATCGACTTTGATGCCCTGATCGACCGCAAGGCGCGCCGCTTCATGGGCGATGCCGCCTGCTACGCCTACCTGTCCATGCAACAGGCCATTGCCGACGCCGGCCTGAGCGACGCCGAGGTGTCCAATGAACGCACCGGGCTGATTGCCGGCTCCGGCGGCGCCTCCTCCGGTAATCAGGTGGAAGCCATCGACATTGCCCGCGAGCGCGGCGTGAAACGCGTCGGCCCCTACATGGTGACCCGCACCATGGCCAGCACCGTGTCCGCCTGCCTGGCCACGCCGTTCAAGATCAAGGGCGTGAACTATTCCATTGCCTCCGCCTGCGCCACCAGCGCGCACTGCATCGGCAACGCCATGGAACAGATCCAGCTCGGCAAGCAGGACATCGTGTTTGCCGGCGGCGGTGAAGAGGAGCACTGGACCATGAGCGTGCTGTTCGACGCCATGGGCGCGCTCTCCACCAAGTACAACGAGACCCCGGCCGTGGCATCACGCGCCTACGACGCCGACCGCGATGGCTTCGTCATCGCCGGCGGTGGCGGCATGCTGGTGATCGAGGAACTGGAACACGCCAAGGCCCGTGGTGCGAAAATCTACGCCGAAATCGTCGGCTACGGCGCCACCTCCGACGGCCACGACATGGTCGCCCCGTCCGGCGAAGGCGCGATCCGCTGCATGCGCCAGGCGCTGGCCAATATCGATGGCCCGATTGATTACATCAACGCCCACGGCACCAGCACCCCGGTCGGCGACCTGGCCGAGCTGAAAGCCATCCGTGCCACCTTTGCCGACGGCAATGTCCCCACCATCAGCTCCACCAAGAGCCTGTCGGGCCACTCGCTGGGCGCCGCCGGTGTACAGGAAGCCATCTACTGCCTGCTGATGATGCAGAATAACTTTGCTGCCGGTTCGGCAAATATCCAGCAACTGGATGAGGCTGCGGGTGACCTGCCGATTCTGCGCCAGAGTGAGGAGCGGGTGCTTAACCAGGTGTTGAGCAACAGCTTCGGGTTCGGGGGAACCAATGCATCGCTGGTGTTGAAGCGATACGCCTGATTCACAGACAGGATGACAGAAAAGCCCGCTGACGCGGGCTTTTCTGTTTTACGGTTATCGGAAATCACCTCAGAAACGGGCCGCCAGGCGCGCCCAGATGATGTCTATATCATCATCGCTCATGTACTCCAGTTCGCCGCTGACCAGCGGGGTGAAGAACAGACGCGTACCAATACCGTAGGCCGTGTCGATATTGTCGTTATCGGTTTCCACCAGCCGCAGGCCGAGGCTGAACTGGCGATTGAAGTAATAGTCCCCGGCCAGCGCCAGCGCCATGGTGTCGTCATCATCGTCAGCGCGCGACAGCTCGCCCTCCAGATTGAAGGCGGTGTCATTGGTCATTTTGGTGACGTACTTGGCGCCCAGGGACACGCTGTTCAGATCGTCCCCTCCCGGCCCTGCGTCTTCTTCCTTGTCAAATCCCAGAGTCAGCAATAATCCGTCGGCAGGCAGGAAACCTAACCGGACACCGATATCGTTGGTGGTGCTGCCATTGTCGTTACGGGACAGCTGTGCTGCCGCATAGAAGTCCTCGACATAGGCTTCACCGAACAGGCTCAGCACATCGAGGTCAAGATCATCATAAGTAATGTAGGAGGCGCCGATATTGCTGGAACGCTCCAGAAAGGCTGCCTCGGCCAACGGATGGCCCGTCGTGTTGACACGCTGGAAATGATAGGTTGCGTCCACCCCAATGGCTGTGTCGTCCCCCACATTGTCCACGTCCACACGCTGAAACTGGAAGCCGATCTCAGTCTGGTAATCGCCCTCGCTGGCCATGGCCAGGCCGGGCAGTGCAATGGAAGCGGAAACAGCCAGTGCAAGCAGGTGCTTCTTCATAGGTGATCTCCCTGATCATTGTCATTCTTGATGTGACCGGCCCTGCAAGCCGGTTGGCCCGACTATATGACAATCCTGTGACGGGAAGAAAGAGGTGGGCGATGATCCCGTGACGTACTGCCTCCGCCAGCGTCTGCACACACCAAGCTACGGGCCGGGAAAGGCCGGGAGAGAGGCCCGGAAGCGGCCAGGCCAATGCGCAGGCCACGTCCCGGGTCACTACCAGACGCATGCACGGGCCACGGCATGACGCAACAAATAAAAAAAGGCCCACACGAGGTGGGCCTTGCTACTTGCGTTGCTACCCCTGTAGACCGTCGTTCCACGATATCAGGGTTATCATTATCAGAACTTGTGTTCCAGACCGATACCGATAGTACGATCTTCGGTATCAGCTTGGTCAAACTCAACTTGGGACAGGTAAGCAAATGCTTTGCTGTTTTTGCCCAGTTTGTAGTCTGCACCAATGGCCATCAGCGTGGCTTCTTCATCGGTCTGATCAGCTTCGGTCATGCCGTATTGAGCTTTCAGTTTGACGTTGTTGATGCCGTAGGCCGCGCTGACCAGCATGGAGGTGTCTTTGCCATCGCCTTCGGTTTCTTCAGCGATCTGGAACAGAGCACCCAGCTCAAGACCGGATAAGTTGTATGCGGCTACTGCACGGGTGATATCCAGAGTTACATTGCTGCCGGTTACCGTGTCAACTTCCAGAGAGTCAACAATGTCGGTATCACGCGCCAGCGCGGCATACAAACCACCGGTCTCCAGTACGATAGAGATCGAGGTGCTGTCAGCCAGGCCATTTTCATTCTCACCGTCGCCGTCAAAGTCGGTGCCGTCTTCTGCCGGGATGAATGCCAGGTTCAGGGTAACCATATCAGCCAGTTTCGGAGTAGAGTACTGGATGATGTTGGAAGAGCGGATTTCGCCAGCCATGATGAATTTGATATCGCCGTCGATATCGTTGAACTGGTCGACGTCACCTTGGGCAACTTTCAGCGGGGTATCGAATTTACCTGCCTTCAGAGTACCGAAGCTGCCTTTCAGGCCACCGAAGATGTTACGTTGGCTGAACGGGGCACTACCGCCGTCATCAACATTGATTTCATACTCTGCCTGGTAGATGGCTTTCAGACCACCGAAGTCCAGATCGAAGTCGCCCTTCACACCGATGCGGGAAGCGTTGCTGTCCAGAACCCAGCTATCGTCGTTGTTCGGCGCGCCCGGACCCGGATCAGTGCTTTCGTTTTCCAAAGAAACATTCACTTTACCGTATACAGTCGGGCCAGCAGCCAGAACGGTACCCGGCATCGCAATAGCAGCCCCCACAGCAATCGCAAGCAGCTTCTTGTTCATTCGTGATCTCCCAAATTCAGGCTCATTCGTTAGCGACGTAACAACATTGCTACGACTGGCGCGAAGTATGGAAAGACCCTGTGACGGCTAAGTTGCGTCTTTGTGAAGTTTTTGTGAATCGGGAACCACAAGGGGGTAATACGCGACATCCCGCCCCGCCATCGCTCACCGGGAACGCACCGGGCGGGGCCGCAGCGCCCTGGTCTGGGTGCCGGAGACCTCGACTTCCACGCGGCGATCCGGGCTCAGGCACAGGATCTGTTCGCAGTGGACCAGATCATCCGGGCACTCCTGCGGGGCGGTGACGGGCTGGTTTTCACCCCGGCCCTCAGCGGTCATGGCCGCAGCCGGGATGCCAAGCTCGATCAGCTTGTCACGCACGCTATTGGCGCGCTGCTCCGACAGCCGCTGGTTGGCACCCGCGTCACCGATGCGATCCGTGTGGCCGATGATGCGCACCTGCAGGTCTTCGCCACCGCGCAGACGGATACGGTCGGCCAGTGTCGCCACCGCCTGTTCGCCCGCGTAGCTCAGGCGGTAATGGCCAAAGTGGAACGTGGCGTCCGCACTGAGCAGGAACGGCTGTGTGGCAGGCGGCGCCGGCGCCGCAGGTGGCGCAACGGGCTCGACCTCTGCCACCGCAACCAGGGTGCTGTTGCGGGCGGCATCTTCCTCGACGGCCGGTGCTTCTTCCTCTTGCGCCAGTTCACGCTGGCGCCGCACCACGTCCGGATCACACTCGGGGATCGCCAGCGACGGCCGCCAGGCGGCGGTACGCCAGCACTGGCCTGCGTCGTTGTACAGCAACGCCCCGCCGGGGGTGGTCAGGTAACCGGGGATGCGGCTGTCTACCGGGCGGACGGTGCAACCGGCCAGCAGCGCCAGCCCCAGCGCGGACATCAGCATGGCGCGGGGATATGTCAGTTTCTGCATGGTGGCTCTCTTTTTTTCGTTACCAGCGCACGTTGAAGCTCAACAGCGCGTTGTGTTCTTCCAGGGTGTCGCCGAAGCGGCCCTGATAGCCGGCCCACAGCGACACACCTTTGGCCAGGTACACTTCACCGCCGGCGGTCAGCCCCATTTCCAGCGCGCCCGCATCACTGGCGCTGACACTGAACGGCACGCCGGTGCCGAGGAAGCTGGTGCGCTGCGTCAGGCGCGTGTCGCCGAACGGTTTGATCAGCGACAGGCCGCCCTGCAATTGCGCCCAGCGTTCGTCGCCCAGCAGCCAGGGCCGGGACACTTCCAGGCCCAGGCCGATTTCGCCGTTGTCGTAATCGCCGTCGGCCACTTGCAGGCCGGCATCGCCACCACTCTGTTCGCTGAAGCCATCACGCTGCATGCGCTGCAGGGTCAGTGCGGCAAACGGCCGCAGGCCGTAGTTGCCGGCATGCAGCCCCAGGCCGGCTTCGATGGCCAGCCGGGTGCCGGTGACGGTGCTCTCGGCGATGGCCGCGTCACCACCCGGTGGCGTGGTACGGCGCTGATCCAGTTCGGTTTCGCCGTGGTTGAGCGCGGCTTTCAGATGCAGTGCGCCGCCGCTGTCCCAGCGGCTGTATAACCCTGCCTGCCAACCCGACAGCTCGCCGCTGGCGCGCCGGTCGCCGAAGCTCAGGTCGCCGTCGGTAATGCCGAGGGCGGCGCCGACGATCAGGTCGTCACGCCAGTAGCCGTCCAGGCCGGCGGTGAGCATCTGGCCATCCACGGTCAGGTCCGGGTTACCGATACCCTGGTCGCCTTTTTCCCGAATCTGCAGTTGCTGGGCCTGCACCCAGACGCCTTCCAGTGGACGCACGGGGCCGTTTGCGGCAGGCAGTGGTTCGGCAATCACGGGTGCGTTGCCCGCCAGCATTTGCAGGTTCTGTTGCAACTGCTGCTCGACGCGACCGCGTGACGCGACACCGAGGCGACTGGTGCGCTGTTGCAGGTGATCGCTGAACTGGCGACCAACACGAGCGCCGGTGGTCAGGCCCGCCAGCAAGGTGTCGCCGCTGAGGCCGTCGTAGGCATCGCGGGCGCCGCTCGCGTTCAGGCCGGAGACATAAGCAGTCACCGGATGCGCCGGGTCCATCTGGTCGAGGGCGCCCGCGACCGCCTGCTGGTTGCGGGTCAGGGAAATCTGCGTAAAGGAGGTGCTGTTGCGGCCCAGAACCAGCTCGACGAAATCGTCGCCGTAGCGCAGGGTCGGCGTCAGGAACACCAGATCGGTACTGAGATTATCGAAGGTGTTTTCCACGTCGTCGGCGTCCAGCAGTCGATAAACGCTGCCATCCACATAGTCACCACCGCCCCCGGCCAGTATCTGGACATCGCCGGCCAGCGTCGCCGTGCCGCCCACCGACAGATAATCCGCCGTGCCGTCGGCGCGCACATCCACTTGCCAGACACTGCCGGGATCAAAGCCCAGGTCGCCGTCCACCCGCAGGCTGCCTACCGATGCACCGGCGGCCAGTGTGCCGCCGCTGGCGATCACCAGATCGCCGCCGAGGCGGCCATTGCCCAGCAGGGTGCCGCCCTGCACCCGCATGTCACCGCCAAGTACGCCATCCAGATAGAGCCGGCCGTCATGCACGGTTGTGTCGCCGTTGAACAGCAGGCTGTCACCGGTCAGGAACAGGCTGCCGCTACCGCGCTGGTGCAGCGCTCCATCACCGCGCACCACGCCGGCAAAATTGAACGGATCACTGCGTTCAAAACCCAGCGCCGCACCGGTGTCGATCTGCACGTCGCCGAGCAGGGTGCCCTGGGTGCCGCCCACGCCGACCCGCAGCTCACCGCCACTGACACGGGTCTGCGCGGCGGCCAGCACGCCGGTCAGTGCCAATACCCCCTGGCCGGCTTTGGTGAAATCACCGCTGCCGCTGATGATCTGGCCGTACTGCACATCAAAACCGTTGGTATCGAGCGTGCCGCCGGCCGACGTGAGGCGCACGCCGCGCAAATCATTGAACGCCTGTGACCAGGCAAAGGCACCGCCGTCGAGGATCAGTTCCCCGCCGCCAAGACGGCTGTCGGCATCGGCCGCCAGCCGTCCATCGCGCACGCGGACGTCGCCGGTAAAGGTGTTGTTACCACTGAGCTGCGTGGTGCCGGCGCCCACTTGCCAGAGCCCGCCTGCCCCACTGATGTCGCCGGTCAGTGCCAGCATGTCGCTGCGATTGAGCAGCAGCCGGGTGCCATTGAACAGCTGCACGTCGCCGGCCAGGCTGCCATCCGTTCCCCCGTCACCGATTTGCAGGCCACCGCCGGCCACCTGCGTGCCGCCGCTGTGCGTGGCGGCACCGGTGAGGATCAGCGTGCCGGCGCTGGTGGTGATCAATTGCCCGTCGCCGCTGAGATCGCCGCTGAACAGCACATCGTCACTGCGATCGAAAACCAGCCGCGCGCCACTGTCGATCACCGCGTCGCCGAGAATACTGCCGCTGGTACCGCCCATGCCGATGCGCAGCGTACCGGCTTCCACCCGGGTGCCGCCGGTATAGGCCTGCGCGGAGGTCAGCACCAGTTCCCCTGTGCCACGCATCACCAGCGCGCCGTCACCGCTGACCCGGTGCTGGTATGCGGAAAGGTCCGCGCGGCCAAACGCCAAGGTGGCCCCGGCGGCGACATCCACATCACCGGCCAGCGTGCCGCGCAGCCCATCGCCCACCTGCAAGGTGCCCGCCGATACCTGCGTGCCACCGTCATGGGCCGCCACGCCGCTGATCAGCAACGTGCCCTGGCCACTTTTTTCCAGCATGCCGGGACCGGCGGTATCACCCAACAGCGCAAACGTATTGCCGGCGTCCACCACCAATTCGCCGTGACCGGCGGCAATATCCAGGCTGGCGGCAAGATCGCTACCGAACAACAGGCCACCGCCATCCAGGCTGACGGGCGACAGACCGAGCAGCCCGGCGCTGTCGAAGCCAACATAGCCCTGCTGCACGTGCAGACCACCCTGGAACAGGTTGATATGGCCCCCGGTCAACTGCAGTGTGCCGGTGCCGGTCTTGCGCACTGCGCCGGCACCGCTGATCACGCCATCCAGCGCCAGGGTGCCGGCACGGTTGATGTCCAGCCAGGCGTCCTGGGCGATAGTGACGTGGCCTGCCAGCGAACCGTCCAGCCCGCCCTGCCCCACCTGCAACACGCCGGCGCGGATATCCGTGCCGCCCTGGTACTGGCTGGTGCCGGCCAGCACCAGCGTGCCGAGGCCGTCCTTTACCAGACGGTCGTCGGGCTGGCTGCCGATGATGCCGCCCTGGGATACCACTTCGAAACCGTTGGTATGGATGGTGCCGCCGCCGGATTGCAGGATCACCGTTTGCAGGTCGGCGGTGTTGCCCAGCAACAGCAGGCCGCCGAGTTCCGACAGCACCAGGTTGCCATCGCCGATGCTGGCGCCCGTGCGCAATCCGAGCAGCGAGTTCGCGCCTTTGACGATGGTGTCGCCCTGAAAGGTGTTGGCGTTGCTGAAAATGGTGGTACCACCAGTGAGCGTCAGATCACCGGCGCCGGAAATCACCCCACTCACCTCCAGCGTGCCGCCGCGCTGGGCCAGTGTGCCGCCACCCGCCATGACATAGTCCCGCTGGGTGGTGGCATCCGTGTCGAACAGCAGGGTGCCGCCGGCAAAGGTCACGCCGCCGGTCCCCAGGTTCTCATCAGCGGACACGGTTAACTGACCGCTGACCAGACGTGTGCCGCCGCTGTAGGTGTTGGTTCCGCTCAAGCGCATGACACTCTCGGCCACACCGGCCATCACCAGCCCGCCGGTGCCGGTCAGCGTGCCGTCAAACAGGATGTCAGGGTTGTCCGGATCAAATTCCGCCATCAGTGTCAGGAGATGGCCGTCATCCAGATGGACGGTGCCGCTGCCCTGAATATCACGCACCTGACGATCCTGGCCGTCGAGGTTGTACACGGCATCACTGCCCAGAATCAGCGAGCCTGAGCCAACGCCACCCGACAGCGTCGTGGCGTTGCTGATCACCGTATTCCCCGAATGGCCCACCACGCCGGTGACGGTGAACTGGCCGCCGCCGGTATAGGTCACATCGCCGGTGCCGAACAGGCCGTTCTCCAGACGCACGGCGTGCCCGCCGGCATCCAGCACGCCGCCTTTATCCGTTACCGTCACGGTGCGCAGGTCATCGAAGGCCGCACTGAAGCGCAGGCCGCCCCCGTCGAGTAACAGCGACGAATTGCCCAGCCGCGCATCACGATCGATCACAAGATGGCCATCGCCCACCACCCAGTTGCCCTGGAAGGCCGTGTCCACCGCCAGCACCAGATCACCAGCGCCTTCCTTGCGCACGCCGCCGTCGCCATACAGATTGCTGTTCAGCGTGGCGGTCTGGCCGCTGTCCACACCCAGCACACCGCCGCGCGCATTGACCAGCACGTCGCGTGTCAGGGTAAAGCCGTCGCCCATGGCCAGCCCGCCGTTGTCCAGCACCACCATGCCGAGGCTGCCGCCAAGATTGCGATCTTCAGCCACCATCAGCGTCGTGTCGGACACATAGGTATCGCCGCTGTAGCGGTTGTCACCCGACAGCACCACGCGGCCATTGATGTCCGCGCCGCTGATGATCAGGTTCCAGCGGTCATAATCGTTCGCGCCCGCGAGGCCGGCGCCGACGGCATCCGAAATATCGTCTGCAATGATCAGGCTGCCATCGGCCGGCCCGCGCACGGAGAGGTTGCCGGAGCCTTGCAGAAACAGTCCGCTCCCGGCGGCGCTGCCGTTATGCGCGCCGCTGCCGGCCACCACACTGCCACCGTTGACCGAGGTGCTGCCGCCCACCGTCAGCACGCCCCCTTCAGCAACAAAGATCGCGCCGCCCAGGCCGGCGCCACCGCCACCTTGCGTGGCACTCCCGGCGCCGGCGCCTGTCCCCGCATGGCCACCTGTACCACCGGCACCGCCGCCACCACCGTAACCGCCATCGCCGCCCTGGACACCGGCACCACCGCCACCGCCAAAACCACCTGCACCACCGATACCCGCGCCGCTTCCGCCGCCACCCCCACCGAAGCCGCCCGCGCCGCCTGCGTCCGCCGCAGACCCGCCGCCACCGCCGGCAAAACCGCCAGCGCCCCCTGCACCGGTCGTCCCGCCGCCGCCACCACCCAGGGTACCGCCCGCACCACCGTTGCCGGCCGTACCCTCCGCACCGGCAAAACCGCCGCCACCGCCGCCACTGCCAGCGCCGCCGGCACCACCACCGCCCCCTTGCGTGCCACCCGGGCCGCCCGCCGCACCGTCGCCGGCATCACCGGAGCGCCAGGGTTGTTCCCAGCTGCCGTCTGCGCCGGGCGACACACCCGACCCGCCGTCTGCAAGGCCACCACCGCCACCCGCCTGGTCGGCCAGGCCGTCTCCGCCATCGGCCAGCGCGCCGCCACCGCCACCAGCGGTGCCAGTGCCATTCCCGCCCTGGCCAGCGAGTCCGCCACCGCCGCCATGCACCTGGCCACCGTCGCCCCCCAGGCCGCCACCGCCACCCGCATCGCCACCGGCAGTGATGCCACCACCGCCGCCTTCAGCACGGTTGTTGTCCAGGCCGACATTGTTGAGCACCACATCGGCGCGCGTGTTGATAAACAGCGCGCCGCCAGCACCAAGACCGCCACCGCCACCATCGGCACCGTCGCCGCCGGACGCCAGGCCATTGGTCAGACGCAGATTATTGATGTTCACGAGAATGCGCGGTCCACCGGCACTGTCATCCGCGCCGATGAACAGCAAACGATGGCTTGCGGCGCCATTGAGCGCGTGGTTGCCACCCTGGAAAGTAACGGAATTGAGTACCGGTGGCAGTGCGGTTGTCAGCGTGACATCCGCCTTGAATTCGATGAAGTGCGGGCCAGTCTGGCTGTTGGCGTCGATGATGGCCTGGCGCAGCGTGGCTTCATCGGTGACCTGGAAGGTGGCCGCGTCCACGGCAGGGATGGCAGTGCAGAGAGAACCGGCGAGCAAGACACGCCCGTACAGACCGGAACCAAACGGCATGAGCAACTCCAACGCTTATTGTTATTATTCTGGTGCTCGTCCGAGAGCCCATCCCCAACACGGTAAATACCGTTACAGGGAAAATTAGCAGAATCCGAAAATAGCGTCATTATAAAATGTGACATTCATCACGAGCGTGCACGCGCGCTGAAGCCGGAAAACACTGATGCCTGCGACCCGACTACCGACCGACCCCGCGTTACGCCATCTTTGCCGTGCCGACCCCGACTGGCTGCCGGTGATTCGTCGTGTCGGCCCCTGTGGTCTGACGCCGGACAATGGCCGCTCGCCGTATGAAGCCCTGGCACGCGCCGTGATTTATCAGCAGCTGCATGGCCGTGCCGCAGCGGCCATCACCGCTCGCCTGCTGGCCCTGTACGGGAAACGCGAACGTTTTCCGCAGCCGGCAGCGCTGCTCGCCACACCGGTGGACACGCTGCGTGCCTGCGGCCTGTCGGCAAATAAAGTCGCCACCTTGCAGGGCATTGCCGAAGGCAAACTCGGGGGTGTCATCCCCACCCGCTCGCAGGCTGCCAGGCTGGACGACGAGGCCCTGATCGAACGGCTGACCACACTGCGTGGCGTGGGCCGCTGGACGGTGGAAATGCTGCTGATGCACACGCTCAACCGGCCCGATGTGATGCCGGCCGGTGACTTTGGTGTGCGCGAAGGCTGGCGCCTGCTGAAGGGCCTGCCGGCGCAGCCCGCGCCCAAGGCCTTGCTGGCCATCTCGGAAGCCTGGCGGCCGTATCGTTCTACGGCGGCGTGGTATTTGTGGCGTGTGGTGGATCTGTCACGCGAGGGGTGAGGATTATTTCAGACGGGCCTTGGCAGCCACCCAGAGCGCTTCCAGCGCTGCCACGTTCATGTCATCCAGCGACTGGCCCTGCTCTGCGGCCATTTGCTCCATCATGCGGAAGCGGCGTTCGAATTTATGGCTGGCGCCACGCAGGCTCATGTCAGCATCGTTTTTCAAATGCCGTGACAGGTTGACCACGGAAAACAGCACGTCACCGAGTTCATCCGTGATCTCCTCCGCCACGCCGCTTTGCATCGCGGCCTCCAGCTCATCCAGCTCTGCACGCACCTGCGCCAGCACCGGCTGCACATCACGCCAGTCGAAACCGACCCGTGCGGCTTTCTTCTGCAACTTGGCGGCGCGCTGCAACGCCGGCAAACCCTCCGGCACCCCATCCAGCGCACTCTTGCGTGCCTTGCCGGCTTGCGCGTGTTCGGCCGCCTTGGTGGCTTCCCAGGTGTCCTTGATCTGGGCGATGGACGCGCCCTGCTGATCACCGAACACATGCGGATGGCGGCGGATCATTTTGTCGATCAGCCCGCGCGTCACGTCGCTGAAATCGAACAGGCCCTGTTCTTCCGCCAAGCGGGCGTGGAAGATCACCTGCAACAGCAGGTCGCCCAGTTCATCGCGCAACCCGTGCATGTCGCCGGCGGCAATCGCCTCGGCCACTTCGAAGGCTTCCTCGACGGTGTACGGTGCAATGGTGGAAAAATTCTGCTGCAGATCCCACGGGCAACCGTGCTCGGGATCACGCAGGCGCGCCATGACCGCGAGCATGTCTTCGATGATGTGCTGTTGCGCCATGACAGACTCCCTGGAACAGCCGTTATTTTTTGTAGCGGCGCACTTCAAGCACACCCGGCAACTGGTCCATGCGCGCCAGCACTTTGCCCAGGTTGCCGAGCGTCGAGATTTCGATGGTCAGCAGCATGGTGGCGGTATTGTCGTCCTGATGCGATTCGGTGTGCGCGGCAGTGACGTTGACACGTTCATTCGCCAGCACCGACAACAGGTCACGCAGCAACCCCTGGCGATCCCAGGCCCGCACGAAAATATCCACCGGGTAACTGATGCGATCGGCATGGCCCCAGCTCACTTCGATCACGCGGCGCGGATCATCCGCCTGCATCGACAGCAGGTTCGGGCAGTCGGCGCGGTGCACGGTCACGCCCCGACCCTGGGTGATGTAGCCCATGATCGAATCGCCCGGAATCGGCTGGCAGCAGGCCGCGATATGCGTCATCAGGTTGCCGACACCTTCGATGGTGATGTCGCTGCTGTCGGTGGGCCGTTTGGTGACTTTGCGCGGCACGAATTCCAGTTCCTGCTGCGGTGCGTCCACTTCCAGCAGGCCCTGCACCTGATTGACCACATGCGCCGGACGCAGGTCGCCGGCACCGAGCGCCGCCAGTACGTCCTCGCCGGTCTTCAGGTTGAACTGCGGTGCAAGTTTGTCCAGGTCCACCTGGCCCAGCGCCAGCCGGGACATTTCCTTTTCCAGAATGGCGCGGCCCTGGGCAATGTGCGTGTCACGATCCTGGCGCTTGAACCACTGCTGGATACGCGCCCGCGCCGAGGAAGTCCGCACATAACCGAGCGAGCCGGTCAGCCAGTCACGGCTGGGGCCGCCTTCGCGGGTGGTGAGGATTTCGACCTGCTCGCCGGTTTTCAGGCGGTAGTGCAGCGGCACGATATGGCCGTTGACCTTGGCGCCCCGGCAGCGGTGCCCCACTTCGGTGTGGATGTGGTAGGCAAAATCCACAGGCGTGGCGCCGGCTTCCAGGGCCACCACATGGCCATCCGGGGTGAACACATAGACCCGCTCACTGGAATCCTGTGCGCGGAAATCGTCCACCATGTTGGTGACGCTGGCCTCGCCCAGTTCGTCGTGCCATTCCAGCACCTGCCGCAGCCAGGCGATCTTGTGTTCGTCCTGCCCCTTGCGGCGGCGCGCGCCTTCCTTGTAGTGCCAGTGGGCGCACACGCCCAGTTCGGCATCGTCGTGCATCTCGTAGGTGCGGATCTGCACTTCGAGCATCTTGCGGTCCGGGCCGACCACGGCGGTATGCAGGCTCTGGTAGCCGTTTTCCTTTGGCGTGGCAATGTAGTCGTCGAATTCTTTCGGCACGTGCTGCCACAGCGAGTGCACCACGCCCAGCGCGGCATAGCAGTCACGTACTTCCGGCACCAGAATGCGCACGGCGCGCACGTCGTACACCTCGTAGAAATCAAGGTGCTTTTTCTGCATTTTGCGCCAGATGCTGTAGATGTGTTTCGCGCGGCCGTCCACCTGCACATCATGAATGCCGGAACGGCTCAGGTGCCCTTTCAGTTCATCAATGACCTTGACGATATAGGCTTCGCGGTCGAGGCGTTTTTCATCCAGCAGCTTTGCGACTTTCTTGTAGGCGCCAGGTTGCAGATACCGGAACGACAGGTCTTCCAGCTCCCACTTGAGCTGGCCCACGCCAAGACGATGCGCCAGCGGCGCATAGATATCGAAAATCTCGCGCGAGACTTTCAGGCGGCGTTCTTCATCACCGTCCTTCAGCGCGCGAATGATCACCGTCCGTTCGGCCAGCTTGAGCAAGGCGACGCGCACGTCATCGACCATCGCTACCAGCATCTTGCGCACGTTGTCGAGCTGGCCTTCCTGCTGCCCGAGCACCGGCTTGCGGGTCGGGTTGAGCACGGCGCTGATGGCCGCCATGCGCAGCACACCCTCGACCATGCGGGCGATGGTTTCGCCGAATTCGCGTTCGACTTCCAGCAGGGAAAGATGGCCTTCGCGTACGGCGCGGTACAGCACCGCCGCCGGCAGCGCTTCGCCGTCGGCGTGCAGGTCGGCCAGAATCTCGGCCATTTCCAGGCCAATGCGGTAGCAGCCAATGCCGTAGGGCCAGCGGCGGCCGGCCAGATCACCGGCCTTCTCGCAGGCCTCCGCCCGGGCGCAGGCGCGCTCCAGCACGGAGGTATCCTGCAGGTGGCAACGCTCTGCCACACTGTCAAGCCAGGCGGGCAGATCGCTGTATTGACCATCCAGAGGTACCTGTCGGCGGACAGTGACCATGAAATACTCCCAGAGCCTGTCTGACGCGTGATGCTAGGTGCGTTCAAACAGGGCTATCGATTCCACATGCGTAGTGTGCGGGAACATGTCCATCACGCCAGCCGCCCGCAGCCGGTAGCCCAGGCGCCTGAGCTCGCCGGCATCCCGCGCCAGGGTGGCCGGGTTGCAGGACACATACACCAGTTTACCGGCCCCGAATTGGGGCATCAGGCGCACCATTTCAAGGGCCCCGGCGCGCGGCGGGTCGATCAGGATGCGGTCGAACCGCTCTGCAGCCCAGGCCTGACCGGCCACGTCCTGGCTCAGGTCCCAGGCGTAAAAAGCCAGGTTTTCCATACCGTTACGGCGTGCATTCTCGTAACCGCGCTGCACCATCGCCTCGCTGAGCTCCACGCCCACCACCTGCCGCGCCCGGCGCGCCAGTGGCAAGGTAAAATTGCCCAGGCCACAAAACAGGTCCAGCACCCGGTGGTCCGGGGAGATATCCAGCAAATCCAGTGCCAGCGGCACCATCTTGCGGTTGATCACCGCATTCACCTGGGTGAAGTCCGTAGGGTGAAAGGCCAGCGAGACGTTATCCACTGGCAATTGGTAGTACAGGCGTTCCTCACCGTCGGTGGGCCACACCCGGTGTACTGTGCTCTCGTTGCCCGGCTGCAGGTAGCAGTGCCAGCCACGCTGCTGGCAGAACGTCACGATGGCGGCCTGGTCGGCCGGTGTCAGCGGGTCCATATGACGGAACACCAGCGCGATCACGTCATCGCCGGCCGCCACCTCGATCTGCGGCAGGCGATAACGGCCATCCAGCCCGCCGACCAGTTCCCGCAACGCCATCAGCGAATGGCCGATTTCCGGCACCAGCACTTCGCAGCGCTCAATGTCCGCCAGGAATTTATTGCGTTTTTCCCGGAACCCGACCAGGGCGGTATTGCGCGGGTCGACATAGCGCGCGCCCAGGCGCGCCTTGCCCCGGTAGCCCGTCACCGGCCCGGTCAGCGGCGGCAGCCACTGGTCCGGCACCAGGCCACCGAAGTGATCCAGCTGCTCGGCCAGCACCGCCTGCTTCATCTGTATCTGCGCCTCGGAGCTCATATGCTGCAGGCTGCAGCCGCCGCACAGCATGGCGTGCTGGCAGGGTGGCTCGGCGCGCTCCGGGGCGGCCTGCTGGATGCTCACCGCCAGCCCTTCGTCAAACTTGCCGTGCAGGCCGGTGTAGCGGAACTGCACGCGCTCGCCGGGCAGCGCATTGTCGATAAAAGTGGTCTTGCCCTCGATACGGGCGATGCCCCGGCCATCGTGGCTCAGGCGTGCAATGTCCGCCGCGAACTCGCCTTTCGGCAGCGGCTTGTGTCGTCTTCTGCGTCCCATCAGTGCATCAACCCGCCTTGCCGGGCGCGCTGAACACGCCGGTGGAGAGATAACGGTCCCCCCGGTCGCAGACGATGGCCACGATCACGGCATGCTCGACGCGCTGCGACAGTTGCAGTGCTGCCGCCACGGCGCCACCGGAGGACACGCCACAGCTGATGCCCTCTTCGCGGGCCAGACGGCGCATGGTCTCTTCGGCCGTCTGCTGGTCCATGTCGACCACCTCGTCGACCCGGCTGGCATCGAAGATGCTGGGCAGGTATTCCTTTGGCCAGCGGCGGATGCCAGGGATGGAGGCGCCATCGGTGGGTTGCAGGCCAATGATGCGCACGTCCGGGTTCTGCTCCTTGAGGTACTTCGAGACGCCCATGATGGTGCCGGTAGTACCCATGGACGACACGAAGTGCGTGATGCGGCCGTGCGTGTCGCGCCAGATTTCCGGCCCGGTGCTCTCATAGTGCGCCAGCGGGTTGTCCGGATTGGCGAACTGGTCCAGCACCTTGCCTTCACCACGCGCCTGCATGGCCTGCGCCAGATCGCGGGCACCTTCCATGCCCTCCTCCTTGCTCACCGAGATCAGCTCGGCGCCGTAGGCGGCCATGGCATCACGGCGCTCCTGGCTCTGGTTGGCAGGCATGATCAGCCTCATGCGATAACCACGCATGGCGGCGGCCATGGCCAGGGCAATGCCGGTGTTGCCACTGGTCGCCTCGATCAGGGTGTCGCCGGGACGAATATCACCGCGTGCCTCGGCCTTCATGATCATGTTCAACGCCGGGCGATCCTTGACCGAGCCGGCCGGGTTGTTGCCCTCGAGCTTCACCAGAATCACGTTGGAGGTCTCGCCGGGCAGGCGTTTCAGGCGCACCAGCGGCGTATTGCCGACCGTGCTTTCGATACCAGGAAAGTCCATAACCGCATCCGTCTGAATCATGGGCGCCATTGTACCCGAAGGGGCCGACGGCACCAGCGGGCGGCTGGCCGCTGGCCGCCCGGGGCAGGCATAATCCGGTGACCGGTGATGCCTCGGAAGGCCCATGAGCAATATCAATCTGCGCACCCGCATTCTGCTGCTGACCGCCATCCCGGCGATCATCGCCACGCTGACGCTGGGTGGCTACGTGTTCGGCAGCCGGGTAGATGACATCCGCGACAATACCCAGAACCTGCACCGGCTGATCGTCGACAGCTATGCGGCGCGCATCCAGGCCATGCAGGCACCGACCCTGGATGACTACCAGAAACTGATGCGCGGCATGCTGGAGGAACAGGATGTCCGCGCCGCCACGCTGCGCGAGGGCGATGCCGCCATTCACGCCGGCCCGCGCATGCGGCCACTGGATGCCGATGCCCTGGAGTTCACCACGCTGGCCCCCGGCACCGACGTGATTCCCACGGAAGGAAACTGGCGCTGGCGTCAGCAGCTCGCGCCGGGGCGCGTCCTCGAAGTCGAGTTCGCCAGCAGCCGCCAGCGCATCGAGATGCTGCAGACCATGCTCACGCTGGTGCTGGCCACCGTCGGCATCATCGGCCTGGCACTGATCCCGGCGCTGCGCTTCAGCCAGCGCATGACCGCGCCGGTGCAGCGCTTTACCGAAACCCTGGAGCAGATCCGCGACGGCGAGCTCGGTGTCCGTGTGCACACCGGCGCCGGCGGCGAACTGGGGCGGCTGGAACATACCATCAACAGCATGGCCGCCTCGCTGGAAGAGGCGCAGACGGAACTGCAGCAGAACGTCGACCAGGCCACCGAAGACCTGCGCGAGACACTGGAAACCATCGAAATCCAGAACATCGAACTGGACATGGCGCGCAAGCAGGCGCTCAAGGCCAGCCAGATCAAGTCGGAATTCCTGGCCAACATGAGCCACGAGATTCGCACGCCGCTGAACGGCATCATCGGCTTCACCCGCCTGTTGCTGCGTTCGGACCTCAGTCCGCGCCAGCGCGACTACCTCAGCACCATCCGCAAATCCTCCGAAGCACTGCTGGCGATCATCAACGACATTCTGGATTTTTCGAAGATCGAAGCCGGCAAACTGAGCCTGGATCGCGTGCCGCTGCATCTGCATGACCTGATCGAGGAAGTGCAGACCATGCTCGCCCCGCTGGCGCAGGAAAAAAGCCTGGAGCAGGCGGCCATCATCTATTCCGATGTGCCGCTGCAACTGCTCGGCGATCCGCTGCGCATCCGTCAGGTACTCACCAACCTGGTCAACAACGCCATCAAGTTCACCGAGCGCGGCTCGGTCGTGGTGCGCGCCATGCTGGAAGAACAGCGCGACCATATGGCGACGATCAAGGTCGCCGTGACGGACACCGGCAACGGCATCACCGAAGACATGCAGCGGGAACTGTTCAGCGCGTTCACCCAGGTTGACCAGAGTGCTGCACGGCGCATCGGTGGCACCGGCCTGGGGCTGGCGATCAGCAAGCGGCTGGTGGAGGAAATGGGCGGCGAGATCGGGGTCGACAGCACCGCCGGTCGCGGCGCCACGTTCTGGTTCACGCTGCGCGTGGAAATCGACGAGCATACGCCGGTGACCGACAGTTTCCGCGCCTTCCGTGGCGCCAGCGCGGTGCTGGTGGAACAGAATGAACACGCCCGGCTGGGCCTGTACCACATGTTGCGCGCCTGGGGCATGGAAGTGACCAACCTGCAGGCGCTGGACGCCCTGCACAGTGCGCTGGCTGCCGACGAGCTGCCAGCGGCAGATTTCATTGTTATCGGCATGTCGCCCGGCCATGACCAGGGCGCGGCACTGAACGACAGCCTGCAGCAGTTGTGTCTGGGACGCGGCAAACCGGTCGTTGTGCTGTGCAACCAGGCCGACCGCCTCAGCCGTGACATTCCGGCCATGCCGTCGCTGTGCCGTATCCTCGGCAAGCCCGCCACGCGCCTGCGGCTGTACGATGCGCTGCTGGAACTCAGTGGCCAGGAAGACGTGTCACCACGACCGCGTGACGACAGCCCGCGGGAGGCGGACCTGCATGTGATGGTGGTGGATGATCACACCGGCAACCTGCGGCTGGCGACGGTCTTTCTGGAAGAAATGGGCGTGCGTGTCACCGCTTGCAAGAGCGGCGCCGACGCCATCGAGGCGTTTGCCGCCGAACCGCTGGACCTGGTGTTCATGGATATCCAGATGCCGGACATGGATGGCCTGCAGGCAACACGCCAGTTGCGCGCACTGGAAGCTGACGCACGCCACACCCCGATCATCGCCCTCACCGCGCATGCACTGGCCAGTGAACGGCAACAGTTGCTGCAGGCCGGCATGGACGATTACCTGTCAAAGCCGGTCAGCGAAGGCCACCTGCGCCATATGCTGCAAAAATGGGTGCCGCGTTATCAGGCCGGCGACCTCCGTGGTGCCCCCCCGTCCCCGCCAGCGGACAGCCCGGCGCCCGGCGTCAGCCTCGATGCCTGTCCCGTATTCGACGCGGAACTGGCACTGCGCCGCGCCGGCGGCCGCGAGGCACTGGCGGCCGAGATGCATACCATGCTGCGCGCCAGCCTGGCCCAGGATGGCCCCCAGATTCGCGCGCTGGCCGCACAGCAACACCGCGACGCCCTGCTGGAAACCGTACACAAACTGCATGGCGCCACCCGCTATTGCGGCGCACCACGGCTCGAACAGGCCGCACGGCAACTGGAGGAAAAACTCAAGACGCACGCCAGCGCTGCGGATATCCATACCGCCGTACAGACGCTGCTGGAGGAAATCGACCGTCTGCTGACTCAGGCGCCGGATTCGATCACGGCGAACGCCAGCACGTAATCGCGCTCATCACTGATCGACACGTGCGTGCGGCAGTTCCCGATCTGCCCCAGCCGCGCCGCACCGGCGCCGGACCAGAACACCTGCGGCCGGCCAAGCGCGTCCGGCAGCACCGCCATGTCCGTCCAGCGCAGCCCCTGGCGCAATCCTGTGCCCAGTGCTTTCAGCAAGGCTTCCTTGGCAGCGAACCGCTTCGCCAGCCAGCGCACCGGCGTGGCATGCGCGCGCTGGATGCGCAGTTCATCCGGGTGCAGCAGCCGCTCCGCCAGCGCCTCGCCCCGGCGCGCCCACGCCGCATCGATGCGGGCGACCGAAACAATGTCCGTACCGATGCCGACGATCATGCGCCGTACCGCGCGGCCTGATCGATCAGCGCACGCATGCTGCGCACCGCTTCGTCCAGGCCGGTAAGCACCGCGCGCGCAATGATCGCATGGCCGATGTTGAGTTCATTGATACCGGGCAGCGCCGCGATCGGCGCCGTATTGTGGTAGTGCAGGCCGTGCCCGGCATTGACGATCAGGCCACTCTCCAGCGCCAGATCCAGCCCCTCACGAATGCGGCGCAACTCAGACTGGGCGTCCTCCGCATGCACCGCTTCCGCGTACTGGCCCGTGTGGATTTCAATGGCCGGCGCGGCACAGGCCACCGCTGCCTCAATCTGCGCAGGTTCCGCGTCGATGAACAACGACACCTGGATACCCGCCTCGCGCAACTGCGCGCAAACGTCTTTCATGCGTGACAGGTTGCCGGCCACATCCAGGCCACCTTCCGTGGTCAGCTCTTCGCGACGCTCCGGCACCAGACAGCAGTGCGGCGGCTTCAGGCGCGTGGCAATCGCCACCATCTCGTCGGTGGCGGCCATTTCCAGATTGATGCGCGTCTGCGCTGTCTGCAGCAACAATGCCACGTCACGATCATTGATATGCCGGCGATCCTCGCGCAGGTGCACGGTGATGCCGTCCGCCCCGGCCTGTTCTGCAATCAGCGCTGCCTGCACCGGCTCGGGATAACGGGTGCCTCGCGCCTGACGCAGGGTGGCCACATGATCAATATTGACGCCGAGAAGAACGGGCATGGACAAGCTACCTTATGGTGGTTTCCGTCAGGCTCAGCAGTATAGCGGTCGCAGGGCGGGGAGAGCGAACGCGAAACCCACCACGTCCAGGCCATTGCTCATGCCCGCAAAACTGTCGAAACCGGCCTTTCCCCGTCGGCAGTATGCCGTCGGCTCACTTGATGCCTGGCAGCCGCCAAAGCTATTCGGCCAACGCCCGCTTTACCGTCTTGAGGGACAGCAGCAGCCGGCCACCGCTGAATTCCTGAAACCCGAATCTCTCGTAGAATGCCACCACTTCCTCCCCCAGGGGATCCACGACTACGAGCTGTATACCCAGCTCTTCATGCAGCCGCAGGCTTTTGCGCAAGGCGCTGACCACCAGTTGCACCCCCAGAGCCTGTCCCTGGCAGGACTGGCAGACCGCGAGACGCCCAATCAGCACCGCCGGCACACTCGGGTAGGGGGATTGCGACAATGATTCTGGCAGCAGATCAGCCTCAACGCTGTGTGCCGAGAGCGTGTAGTAGCCTGCCAGTTGCGTGGGGCGCTCAGCGCGCACGGCAACAGTACAGCGAGCCAGGTTACGGCGGATGTCACTGGATACCTGTCGCTGGATATAGTGATTCAGCACCGGCACGCCGCAATCGAACGCACTGCGATCGTGTTGCGCGCGGCTGAATGATTCAATGACAAAGGAAGCCGTCACTTATCGGTTCTCCCGTCCCTGGCCCGATAAGGCTGAAAAGATCAATCAAACCGCTTCATGGCGGCAACCAGATAATCCGTCGGGGCAGGCGGATGTTCGATCATGTCCAGCACCCGGACGAATTCCTCATTACTCACCCTGGTGACCTGCGGCTGGCTGAGTAGCCTGTCCGCGCGATCGAGAGCGGTCTGCAACAGGAAATCCGTCAGGCGGGCACCGCTGATTTCCGCTGCCCTGACCAGCATGGCCTTCGTCCGGGCATCCACCCGCAAATTCAGGCGTTCGTCTTTCCGGGTTACCCCTTCGGTCTGCGCACTCATGTGTCACATCCTGAACCCAACGGGTTCGTCACCGTGTCCGATGCTCCTTCTGGAGCACCTGCTTGGCCAAAATTGTACACACATCGTACTCACAATAAAACATTGCTACCGAAACAGCTCCCGGCTCACCAGCGGCCGGCTGCCCAGATGCGGCGCCAGCGCGGCGCGCAGCAGGTCGCGGGCCACGCGGCGGGTGTCGTCCTGCCAGTCACCGGCGGCCATGGCGAGCAAGGCGTTGCCGGGCCAGCCGCTGGCAGCGGGCACCAGGCCCAGTTCGGGATCAAAACGATAAGCCTGCTGCGGGCGCAGGGGCATGCCGGTGGCATCCTCGGTGAGCGAAAAGCTGTAGCCGAGTTCATCCAGCAGGGCGAGTTCGAAGTGCCGCAGCAGGACATCCTGCGCCGGCACGTCCGTGGCCAGGGCCTGGAGGGTCGCCTCGTAGGGCGCCATCAGGCCGGGATGGGGGTCGTTGCGATGCAGCAGCCGCACCAGCAATTCGTTCAGGTACATGCCGCAGTACAGCGCACGGCCAGCCAGCGGCAAGGTACTGCCGGCACTTTCCACCTGCTGGATAGTCAGCAGTTCACCGCGCCCGGTGAAACTCACCAGCAACGGGCGAAAAGGCTGCAAAAGATGGTTGCGGCGGCCGCCGCGCGCCACCACGCCAAGCCGGCCCCGGCCGGCACTGAACATGTCCAGCACCAGGCTGCTGTTGCGATAGGGCCGGGCATGCAGCACCCAGGCGGTTTCCAGCGGCGAGCCCCTGTCCGCCATGGCGCGGCTCAGTCGTAGCCCAGCGAACGCAGGGCGCGTTCGTCATCGGACCAGCCGGAACGGATTTTCACCCACAGGGTGAGCATGACCTTGCGCTCGATCAGCGCTTCGATATCGTGCCGTGCCTCGGTACCGATTTTCTTGATGCGGTCGCCGCCGGCGCCGATCAGGATCTTTTTCTGGCCGCGACGTTCCACCAGAATGGCCGCCGCGATATTCGTCACCGTGGGGCTGTCTTCCCACAGCTCCACTTCCACGGTGATCTGGTGTGGCAGTTCCTGGCCGAGCTGGCGGAACACTTTTTCGCGGATCATTTCCGCTGCCATGAAACGCAGGCTGCGGTCGGTGATCTGGTCTTCGTCGTACCAGAACTCGGCCTCCGGCAAATATTTCACCAGTGTCGTTTCCAGCGCCTTGAGGTTATGCCCGCCGAGCGCCGACACCGGCACCACGTCGGCAAACGACATCTGCTCGCCGAGAAACGCCAGGTGCGGCAGCAACCGCTCCTTGTCCTCCAGCGCATCGACCTTGTTCACCACCAGCACCACCGGCACATTCACACGGCGCAGCAGGGACAGTACATGTTCATCCGCCTCGGTCCATTTCAGCGCATCGACCATGAAGCAGACCACGTCCACATCCGCCAGCGCCGACACGGCGGCCTGGTTCATGCTGCGGTTGAGCGCGCGGTCTTCGCCACGATGAATGCCGGGCGTATCAGCGAAAATGATCTGGTGGTCGTCGCGGGTCAGAATGCCGTGGATACGGTGCCGGGTGGTCTGCGGCTTGCGCGAGGTAATGCTGATCTTCTGGCCGATCAGATGGTTCATCAGTGTCGATTTGCCCACGTTCGGGCGGCCGACGATGGCGACCACGCCGCAGCGGGTGGCGGGTGTACTCATGCCTGTTCCTCAAGCCAGGTCAGCGCGGCGGCGGCCGCGTCCTGTTCGGCGCGGCGGCGGCTGCTGCCCGTGGCGGTAAATGCCTGGTCGTGGCTGGTCAGCGCACATTGCAGGTCGAATTGCTGGTCCGGTGCCTGGCCACGGATGTCCAGCACAGTGTACTCCGGCAGCGGCAGCTGGCGCGCCTGTAGCCACTCCTGCAACCGGGTCTTGGCGTCCTTATCGGCGTTCTGTGGCGTTACCTCGGCCAGCCGTGACGCGAACCATGCCAGCACGATACGCCGGCAGACCTCCTCGCCGGCTTCCAGCAGCAGGGCACCGACCACGGCCTCCAGGGCATCCGCAAGAATCGAATCACGACGGTGGCCGCCACTTTTCATCTCGCCGCCCCCCAGCAGCAGGCAGGCTCCGAGATCGAGCTCGCGGGCCACCTCGGCCAGCATGGCGCCGCGCACCAGGATCGAGCGCATGCGCGTCAGCTGGCCCTCACGGGCCTCGGGAAAATGGTCGAACAGCCAGCGCGTGATAATCTGCCCGAGCTGGGCATCGCCGAGGAATTCCAGCCGTTCATTGTTGTGACGGCGGTCGGCACTGCGGTGGGTGAGCGCCTGTTGCAACAGGCGCTCGTCCTGAAACTGGTAGCCCAGGCGTTTGCACAGCCTGGCGAGGTCCACGGCAGTCATGTCGTCTTCCGGTCGGGCCGGGCGCGGTCATGACCCGGGTTGGATATCAGCGGATGTGCTTCTCGAAATCCTGCTTGAAACTCAGGATCAGGTCCACATTGCCAAACAGCGGTTCGCGCACTTCGTAATCAAAACCGATATACAGCAGGCCACTGTCCTTGCTGATCATCAGTTCACGGGCGCTGATGGCGTTGACGTTGTTGACGTTGAAGCGCTTGTCCAGCGTGGCGCGAATTTCGTTTTCCGATTGCAGGCCGACCTTGCTGTCAGCGAGCAGGCCATTGATGGCGGTCTTGATGGTGCTGTATTCCATGTATGCCGGAATGACCCGCAGTGCCGCCGTACCCAGCACCACGGCCAGCACGATGATGACCATCCAGCCGGCCACCGACACACCACGCATCCGGGACGGAAAAGTTGTCATGAGACCGCCTCCAATCGTTGCCTGATCGCCGGTCTGCGCCGGCGTGCTTAGCAGGGTGTTGAAAAAGCCTCTTTGAGACTTTTTCAAGCCACCTTTGCGGCGCAGGTCCGCAAAGATGGGCACGAAAAATCAATCGCTTATCGCGCTTGATTTTGCTGACGGCTTGGTTGAGCCGTCAGCGCAGGCTGTTTTTCAACAGTCTGCTAGTCGGCGTCGTCGAGCTTGTCGATGGCGCCGTTCCGGGAGAAGCTCGGCAGTGACAGGCCGGGCCGCCAGTGCATCCAGATCAGGAATGCCTTACCGACGATATGGTCTTCCGGCACCATACCCCAATACCGGCTGTCGTTACTGTTGTTCCGGTTGTCACCGACCATGAAGTATTCGCCCTCGCCGACCACCCAGTCCTTGTCTTCGCTGCGCGACATGAGCGCCCCGGTGAACGGATTGATCTCGGCTTCATGACGTACCAGGTGGCGCGTCTCGCCCAGGGTTTCTTCATACAGGGTTTCCTGCAGGCGGCCCATGCGCTCGCTGGCAATCTGCTCGCGTGGCAGCGGCTCACCATTGATATACAGCTGGCCGCCGCGCTGGCTGATACGGTCGCCGGGCACGCCGACCACGCGCTTGATGAAATTCTGCGCCGGCTTGAGCGGGTAGCGGAACACCATCACGTCGCCGCGCTCCGGGTCGCCCAGGTCGAGGATACGGGTGTTGGTCACCGGCAGCCGCAGACCGTAGGCGAACTTGTTCACCAGGATGAAATCGTTGACTTCCAGCGTCGGCAGCATGGAGCCGGAGGGAATGGTGAACGGCTCGACCACGAACGAGCGGATCACCAGCACCACGAAGAACACCGGCAGCAGGGAATTGGTGAATTCCACCGTTTCCTTCACCGCCTTGCCGCCCCGCTCGCGCAGTTTGAATTTCCAGTCCAGCAGCCAGATCACGCCGGAGATGAAGACGGCCAGGGTCAGCCAGAAGCCAATATCAATTTCCATCAGTCGCTCACCTTGAGTACGGCGAGGAAGGCTTCCTGCGGAATTTCCACACTGCCTACCTGCTTCATGCGTTTTTTACCGGCCTTTTGTTTTTCCAGCAGTTTCTTCTTCCGGGAGACGTCACCGCCGTAGCACTTGGCGATCACATTCTTGCGCAGCGCCTTGACGGTCTGCCGCGCAATGATCTTGCTGCCGATGGCCGCCTGGATGGCCACATCGAACATCTGCCGGGGCACCAGGTCCTTCATTTTCTCGACCAGCACACGGCCACGGTACATGGCCTGGTCCGCGTGACAGATCATGGCCAGTGCATCGACCCGCTCGCCGTTGATCAGCACGTCCACCCGCACCAGTTTCGCGGGCTCGAAGCGGTCGAAGCTGTAGTCCAGCGAGGCGTAGCCCCGGCTGCAGGATTTCAGCTTGTCGAAGAAATCCAGCACCACCTCGGCCATCGGGATGTCGTAGGTCAGCGCCACCTGCTTGCCCAGGTACTGCATATTCTTCTGTACACCGCGCCGTTCGACGGCGAGCGTGATCACACTGCCGACATAATCCTGCGGCACCAGGATATTTACCCGGGCAATTGGCTCGCGGAATTCCTCGACCTTGTTCGATTCCGGCAGCTTGGAAGGGTTATCCACGTGCAGCACGGTGCCGTCCACCAGCAGCAGTTCATAGACTACCGTGGGCGCCGTGGTGATCAGGTCGAGATCGTATTCGCGTTCCAGCCGCTCCTGGATGATCTCCATGTGCAGCATGCCGAGGAAGCCGACGCGGAAGCCGAAGCCCAGTGCGTCGGAGGTTTCCGGTTCGTAGAACAGCGAGGCATCGTTGAGTGCCAGCTTGGACAACGCATCACGGAAGTTTTCGTAGTCGTCCGCGCTGACCGGGAACATGCCGGCATAGACCTGCGGTTTGACCTTCTTGAAGCCGGGCAGCGCCTCGACCTCGGGGGTTTTGGAATGGGTCAGCGTATCACCTACCGGGGCACCGAGAATCTCTTTGATGCTGGCGCTGATCCAGCCCACTTCGCCGGCTTCCAGCACCGTGCGTTCGGTGCGTTTCGGGGTGAACACACCCAGCAGGTCCACGGAATGGGACTGGCCGGTGGATTTCACCAGGATCTTGTCGCCTTTTTTCAGGCGCCCTTGTGTGACGCGGACCAGCGATACCACGCCCAAGTAGTTGTCGAACCAGGAATCGATGATCAGCGCCTGCAGCTTGCCATCGCGTTCGCCGACCGGTGGCGGAATACGCTCAACCAGCTGCTCAAGCAGGTCTTCGATGCCCAGGCCAGTCTTGGCCGACACGCGGCAGGCATCGTGCGCATCCAGGCCGATGATCTCCTCGATCTCCTGGATCACCCGCTCCGGCTCCACCTGCGGCAGGTCGATCTTGTTCAGCACCGGCAGCACTTCCAGGTCCTGTTCGATGGCGGTATAGCAGTTGGCCACCGACTGCGCCTCGACGCCCTGCGCCGCGTCCACCACCAGCAGCGCGCCCTCGCAGGCAGACAGCGAGCGCGACACCTCGTAGGAGAAATCCACGTGGCCGGGGGTGTCGATGAAGTTGAGCTGGTAGGTCTCGCCGTTCCGCGCCTTGTAGTAGAGCGTCACGCTTTGCGCCTTGATAGTGATACCGCGCTCACGCTCCAGGTCCATGGAATCGAGCACCTGTTCCTTGAGCTCACGCTCGGACAGGCCGCCGCAGACCTGGATAAAACGGTCCGCCAGGGTCGATTTGCCATGGTCGATATGGGCAATGATGGAGAAATTTCGGATATGGCTGATATCAGTCACAAAGCACGCCGGGCCAGGAAACGATGGGCCGCGATGATAGCGGATTTGGCCCCCCAGAGCGATGGTTCCCATCGTGCCGGGGGGCAGCTGCGAGCGGCCCTCAGGGCGCTTCCTCGATCCTGATCGCCATGAAGCGCGGGTTCTCGCCACGCTGCACCAGCGCGGGCACCCAGCTGTTGGTGGGCAGGCTCTCGACGATCTCGGTCAGCGCCGCCGGGTTTTCCACGTCCAGGTTGTTCAGGGTGCGCAGCACGTCGCCGGCCCGGATACCGGCGCGGGCGGCCGGCCCCGGCTTCACATCCGTCACTTTGACGCCATGGCTCAGGCCCAGCTTCTCTTTCTCGGTATCGGACAGCGGCGCCACCGTCAGGCCCAGCGGCGCTGCGGCCGCTGGCGGTGCCGCGCCGCGCTCGCTGCCGCCGTCCTGACGCATGTCTTCCGGCAATTCACCAACGGTGACTTTCAATGTCTTGCGCTTGCCCTCGCGGACCACCTCCATGGTCGCCTCGGCGCCGGGCGCGACACGCCCCACCAGATGCGGCAATTGCGGCGAGCGATCAATGGTCTCGCCGTTGAAACTGATCACCACGTCCCCTGCCTCAAGGCCGGCTGCGGACGCCGGGGAATCCTTCATCACCTGTGCCACCAGGGCACCGGCAGGCTTGTCCAGCCCGAAGGACTCGGCCAGGTCACGGTCCACATCCTGGATCAACACACCCAGCCAGCCACGCGCCACGCGGCCGTCCTCGCGCAGTTGCTGGACCACGTCCATGGCCATGTCGATCGGGATCGCGAACGACAGCCCCATAAAACCGCCGGACTGCGACACGATCTGTGAATTGATGCCGACCACTTCACCGTCGAGATTGAACAGCGGGCCACCGGAGTTGCCGGGATTGATGGCCACGTCGGTCTGGATAAAGGGCACATAGTTCTCGTTCGGCAGGCTGCGGCCCAGCGCGCTGACGATACCCGCCGTCACGGTGCTCTCGAAGCCGAACGGCGCGCCAATGGCCAGCACCCATTCGCCCACTTTCAGATCGCGGGAAGAGCCGATCTTGACCACCGGCAGGTCGTCTTCCTCGATGTGCAGCAGCGCCAGATCGCTTTGCTGGTCATGGCCGACCAGCTCCGCCTCCAGTTCGCGACGATCCTGCAGACGCACCAGGATGCGGTCGGCGTCGCGGATCACATGATAGTTGGTGAGGATGTAGCCATCTTCGGAAATGATGAACCCGGAGCCCTGCGATTCGGCATCCCGTTGCGGAGCATCGAATTGCTCTTCCATGCCCTCGAAGAAATGGCGGAAGAATTCCGGCACCTGCTGCCCGCGCAGACGCCCTTCAACACCACTCACCCGCTGCAGGGTGGAGATGTTGACCACCGCCGGTTCCTGCTCCTGCACCAGCCTGGTGAAATCAGGCAGGGTATTGGCCTGCGGCCCGGACTGCGGTCCGCAACTGATCAACATACCTGCCAGCAACACGAACACCCAGCGTGCAAAGACTCTCTGCGTCATCACTCAACCCCCTTGGTCGTCAATGGTGAACACCGGCCTCTCCGACCGGTCCGTGGTGGTATCAGAAAGCCACCGACGGAAAAAAATCGTGTGTGCGACAGCGCAGGCCGGAATCAGTATTCCGCAGGAGACGCCATCTTCGCCGCAGGATCCGGACACAGGCGCCGCATGATATGCGGCTGCAGGCGCGGGTCTGCGGCCCGGCTCTGACTGTACCAGCGATTGATCAGGAAGCCGACCGCCAGCCCGGCCACACCCAGCGGCGCAGACAGGTCGGTCTGGTTCAGGGAAAGCTGCGATCCCAGCAGCGCACCGGCAAACAGCAGCAGCAATGGCATCAGGTAGATCATCAGGGCACCACGAACCAGGGCGCCCTCGGGAATACCGAGCACGATCTGATCGCCTATGCACAACACCATATCGGGATTCAGCACACGCAGCCTGGCGCGGCTGCCGGCACGTTCGCTGTCGAGGAGTTTGTGTCCGCAACCGTTGCGGGCGGTGCAGCTTTCACAGGCACTGCGGCGCAGTGTCTCAACCCAGACCGCATCCGGCTCCACTGCCACGACACGGCCGGTCTCTTCGATCACTGCGCGGCCCCGGTGATCGGCTGGCCGTTGAGGCGCACCTCACCGAGCACCCGCTCGGCGGTAACCTGTGGCACTTCACCCACCAGCGTCAGCAGAAAACTGCCCGTGGCATTGTCGACCCGGCGGCTGACCGCCACCGTCGGTCCCAGCCGGCTGACTCCCTGCTCGGCCATCACGCCGGGCGGAATCGCCTGCACGAACAGCGTGAACGACGCCAGCCCGTCGCCGTAGGCCATCGCCGCCACCGGCAGACGGTGCGGCGCACTGCGGCGCAGATCCCGTTGCGTGGTGACAAAACCGGCCGGCAGCCAGCCCGCCTCCAGCGTCGGCTGCCCCGGCAGCGGCTCCGGCAAGGATTCGATGGCGTACTGCACGGGTACGTCCGGCACGGCGAAGTCTTCCCGCGTCAACGATGGCTGCAGATCCAGGGCGAGGAATTCCACCCGCTCCAGTGCCACACCGCCACTGTCGACCATCTCGGATTTCAGCAACAGGCGGCTGTCCCGGTCGATCCACAGGCGGTAGCCGTAACGGTGATTGTCCAGCGGGTTCACGCGCACGCGCAGCGCGGCACGGCCGGCCACGCGGCCATCACCATCCAGCAGCACGTTGTACTGTTGCGGCAGGTTGGTGGCCAGCCGCTCATGCAGCGACAGACGGGCCAGCGACTGGCCCGCACCCACGGACAGGCGCGTCATGCTGCGATCGGGATGAATGCAGATGACCTCATCGCCTTCGCGGATCAGTTCCGCCAGCGGGCCATCCAGATGGGTAAGGCGTTCGAATTCATTGCCATCGATCACCGCATGGCGCACTTCCAGCGTCGACAGCTCGTTGCCATACATGTAGAGAAAACGGCCCTGGTAGCTGAGGCTGCGGTAAGCCTTGGCCATGGAGGCCAGCAGACTCTGCGGCGGCGACACCACCTCTCCGGTGGGTGCCGCCTGGGCCAGGGCCAGATGGGGCAGGAGACACAAAACAGGCAGCAGTGCCCGGTACAGCGATACCCTCATTGCGGGAACCCCTTAACGAGCCCCCTGCCGGGCATCGGCGCTGACCAGACGGACATAGGGCACCATGCCCTGCCCGCTGTGACGCGCAGTGAATTCGCTGTGGCGCAGCAGCATCGGGCTGAGTTGCTGGCTGCCCTGCATCGCTGCCGGTTGCTGGGCGCGGCCACCCAGGCCGACCAGTGCAGCTTCGGCAAACGGGCGGGCGGCACGCGGTGCTTCCATCGGTGCACTGGCCACCATCGCCGACGGCGTATCGGTGCCTGTGCCCTGCGTGCCCCAGTACTGCCAGCCCACGGTCACGGTGGCCGCCGCCACGGACGCGGCCACCGCAGCCCGTGCCACACTGCCGATCCAGCCGGTGCGACGCACTTTTTCCTCCGCCAGCGCGGCGCTCAGGCGATTGCTGAACCCGGCCGGCACGGCGGCGACGTCATGTCCTTTAAGAATGTCGCTGGTCAGTTGCCAACGCGCCCATCGGGCAACGCCGGCCTGGTCCAGGTCGCGCAGCATACGGCGTGTTTCGAGTTCAGAGGTCTCTCCATCCAGCAGGGCGGACAGGACTTCACGCTCGCGTTCACTGTTCATGACGTCACCTTCAGCACGTTTCAGCACGTTCACAGACTTTCCATCACCTGACGGATCAGCCCCGTTCCATCAGGGGCCGCACTACCTGATCAATCGCTTCCCGGGCCCGGAATATCCGGGACCGGACTGTCCCGACCGGACAATCCATCACCGCCGCGATGTCTTCGTAACTGAGACCTTCGAATTCCCGTAATGTCACCGCAGTCTTCAGTTCCTGCGGCAGGGCGTCAATGGCCTCGTGGATCGCGGCTTCCAGTTCGTGAGACAGCGCGAGGGATTCCGGAGTTCCAAGTTCATGCAAACCTTCGGCGCCCACGAACTGCTCGGCGTCCACCGCATCCACGTCAGAGCCCGGCGGACGGCGGCCCTGGGCCACCAGGTGATTCTTCGCCGTGTTCACCGCAATGCGATAAAGCCAGGTATAGAAGGCGCTGTCCCCACGAAAACGGGGCAGCGCCCGCCAGGCCTTGATAAAGGCCTCCTGGGCAACGTCCTGCACTTCATCATGGTCACGCACATAGCGGCTGATCAGCGCGAAAATGCGGTGCTGATACTTATGCACCAACAGGTCGAAAGCGCGCTGATCGCCCTTCTTGCAGCGTTTGACCAGTTCCTCGTCTGACACCCGGGGTCCCCCGACAGGCTTTGCTCAAGCCGCAATGGTTCCATCTGATAGCTGTACCGCGCACAAGTTCCGCAGCATGCCGTAACGCGTCGTTGATCCATCTGGCCTGAGAGAGCGGCCCGATATGACGGATGCATGACCCGCCGCGTTCAAAACGGCGCATTGTAGCAAAGCCTGTGCCATGACGCGCCAGCCGTTTCAGGAGGTTTTACACCCTGCCAGCCGGTCTCCCCGGCGCCCTGCTATGGTGTCCGCCCGGTCACGTTCCTATACTATCGCCGCGCCAGCACCGGCATTGGCCGTGCCGTGGCACGCGCCTTTATCCTGGCCCTGCGGCCAGCGCCGGCCTCTTACCTGCCGCCGCGGACGCCAACCGGAGTAGCTATGGCCACTTACCGCCATGATGTACTGATCATCGGCAGCGGCGCTGCGGGTCTCACCGTCGCCCTGCGCATGAGCCCCGACGCCCGTATCGCACTGCTCTCCAAGGGCGAACTCACCAGCGCCAGCACCTATTACGCCCAGGGCGGCGTGGCGGCGGTGATGGACCAGCAGGATTCGCTGGAATCGCATATCAAGGACACTCATGTGGCCGGCGCCGGCCTGTGCCACGAGGATGCCGTGCGCAAGACGGTGGAGAACGGCCCGGACGCAATCCGCTGGCTGATCGACCAGGGTGTGGGCTTTACCCGCTTTGAAGAAGATGGCCGCCAGGGCTTCCACCTGACGCGCGAGGGCGGCCACAGCCACCGGCGCGTCATCCACGTGGCCGATGCCACCGGGCTGGCGATCTCCGGCGCCCTGATCGATCAGGTCGGCCGGCGGCAGAACGTGGAACTGTTTGAACACCGCACCGCTGTCGATCTGATCGTGCAGGACGGCCGCTGCGCCGGCGCCTATATCCACAACCCGATCACCGGCAGAACCGATGTGTTCCTGGCCCGTGCAGTAGTGCTGGCCACGGGTGGCGCCTCGAAGGTGTATCTGTACACCTCCAACCCGGACGTTGCCACGGGTGACGGCATCGCCATGGCCTGGCGCGCCGGTTGCCGGGTGTCAAACATGGAATTCATGCAGTTCCACCCGACTTGCCTGTACCACCCGAAGGCAAAATCCTTCCTGGTCACCGAGGCCATCCGTGGCGAAGGCGGCCACTTGCTGCTGCCGGATGGCTCACGCTTCATGCACCAGTTCCACGAGCGCGGCGAACTGGCCCCGCGCGATGTGGTGGCGCGCGCCATCGACTTTGAAATGAAACGCCTGGGCGCCGACTGCCTGTATCTGGACATCAGCCACCGCCCGGCGGATTTCATCATCAATCACTTCCCGACGGTGTACGCCAAGTGCCTGCAACTGGGCATCGACATCACCCGCGACCCGATTCCGGTGGTGCCGGCGGCACACTACACCTGTGGCGGTGTCATCACCGACATGCACGGCCGCACCGACCTGCCCGGCCTGTACGCCATCGGCGAAACCGCCTTTACCGGCCTGCACGGCGCCAATCGCATGGCCAGCAATTCACTGCTGGAATGCTTTGTGTTCGGCCAGGCCGCCAGCGAGGACATCAGCGCGCAACTGAAGACACTGCCCGAGCCACGCAACGCACCGGAATGGGATGACTCGCTGGTAACGGATTCCGACGAAGACGTGATCATCTCGCACAACTGGGACGAGTTGCGTCGCTTCATGTGGGACTACGTGGGTATCGTGCGCACGGTCAAACGGCTGGAGCGCGCCATGCACCGGATCGATCTGCTCAAGCGCGAGATCGCCGAGTATTACTCCAACTACCGTATCTCCAGCGACCTGCTGGAATTGCGCAATCTGGTGGTGATCGGCGAGTTGATCATTCGCTCGGCACTGCAGCGCCGCGAGTCACGCGGCCTGCACTACATCCTGGATTTCCCGGAGATGGAAGCCGAGGCGAAGGACACCATTCTGGTGCCGGATCAGGATTAGCAGGCGGCTGAAAACACCCTGTCAGGCGCGCAATACCAGGCACAGCCTGCGCCAGACGGCGTCCTCCATCTGGTCACGATAGAGCAGCACCGGCCCGACGCGCACACAGCCGGGCCAGAAGGCCGCGCGCCACGGCGCGCTCAGGTGCAGGCGACGGCCGTCGGTGCACTCCACCGCCAACGCCTCGGGCCACAGCGTCAACGCCTGCGCCCGTGGCTGGCGCCACCAGCCGCGCACCAGCCACGGCAGCACCGTCAACAGCAACGCGAGGCGCAACCACCACGGCAGGCCATTGGCAAGCACCGCCCAGGCTGCCAACACCAGCAGTATCAGCAACGCATAGAGGCGATAGCGCCCGGCGCGCAGTTCAGTCCTTGCGCCCCAGCAGGGCGAGCATGTGTCTGACGAAGGCATCCAGTTCCCTGTCATCCGGTACCGTGCGGCCAGTGAACCACTCGAACATGTCTGCGTCCTGGCAGGCCAGCAGGCGTTCGAACAGCGCCTGGTGTTCGGCGGTGGCGGTCAGGAAGTGCTCGTCGAGATACGCGTTGAGCACCACGTCGGTCTCTTTCAGGCCGCGTCGGCATTGCCAGACCAGGCGGCGTTTTTTCTCTTCCGGGGTCATGCGCTGTCTTGATCCTGTTCGCGGCAGGCACCGGGAAAACCGGCTGGAAAAACAGCGCGGCATCCCCATTACTGCCCCACATCGGGTGGATGGCTGTCAGTGGTCGGCAACATTATCTATCATCCTGCCCTGCGATGTCTGTCATCGCCTGCCCGCACCACCCTGCTGTCCAGAACAAGGAGTCGTCACCGTGTCCGCGTCATGGCAAACCTTTCTCGACCAGACCGGCGCCGTCCGGGACACCGATGGCACCGTGCTGCACTTTGGCCGCCCGCCGACCCGCGTGGCGCTGCCCCAGCTCCATGTCTGTGATCACCTGCGCATCGTCACACTGCGCGGGCCGGATGCCGTCACCTTCCTGCAAGGCCAGGTCACGGCAGATGTGCGTGAGGTCAGCGAGCAGCAGTACAGCCGGCTGGCCATGCACCTGAGCCTCAAGGGCCGTGGGCTGGTGAGCATGCGGCTTGTGCCGGCGGAAGATGGCTTTGACCTGCTGGTGCCCACCGCCATGGCGGACTCGCTGCTGAAGCTGCTTGGCAAGTACATTGTTTTTTCAAAAGCCAGCCTCGCGCTGGACGACACGCGGGTGGTGCTCTCGCTGGTCGGCGGTGACGCTGTTCCGGCCGTGCCCGATGACCTGCCGGCCGGCAAAGCCGCCTTTACCGCTGACGGCACCGCCGTACGCATGGACGGGCACCGCACCCTGCTGGTGCTGCCGGTGGAAACCGCCATCGCACACTGGGCCGCACTCAGCGAGGGGCGCGGCATCGGCGGTGCAGAGCACGCTCGCCTGCATGACATCCTCGCCGGTGAGGGCCATGTATTGCCCGGCGCTGAAGACCTGTTCCTGCCCCAGGCGCTGAATTACGACGTGCTGCACGGCGTCAGTTTCCGCAAGGGCTGCTATACCGGGCAGGAAGTGGTCGCCCGCATGCACTTCAAGGGACAGATGAAACAGCGTCTGCAACATGTGAGCTGGCCCGGCGACACGCCACTGCCCGCCGGCACGGTGTTGCGCGATGCCAACGGCAAGGCACTGGGCGAACTGGTGGACAGCATGACGGCCGGCGGCCAGGTGCAGGCGCTGGCGGTGCTGCGGCTGGCGCATGAAGGTGACCTGTATCTGCAGAGCGAGGACGGCCAGGCGCATGCGCTGGGTGCACGGCCGGAAACACTGCCCTACGAACTGCCCGCACGCTGAGACGTTTGTCGCGCTGTTACATCCTGACAATTGGGCTCGCCACTGCCGTTGCGTATCATCCCTGAGGACATCACCAGAACGGACTCCCCATGCGCGCGTTGTTCACCGGCCTGACCACCTCCCTCCTGCTGCTGCTCAACACCCTGATCCTGATTGGCCCGATGCTGCTGATCGCCCTGTTAAAGCTGATGCTGCCCGGTAAGCCGCTGCGCCGGGCCTGCTCGGCGGGCGTGATGTGGATTGCCGAAACCTGGGCAGAAATCTGCAAGCTGATCTTCGCCCTGTTCACCCCGGTGCGCTGGGATATCCGTGGCGGCGACACACTGCGCAGGGACACATCCTATCTGGTGGTCAGCAACCACCAGTCCTGGGTCGATATCCCGGCACTGGTGCAGGCATTCAACCGCAAGACGCCCTACTTCAAGTTTTTCCTGAAAAAAGAACTGATCTGGGTGCCCTTCCTCGGCCTGGCGTTCTGGGCGCTCGACTACCCCTTCATGAAGCGCTATCCGAAATCCGTGCTGGCGAAAAAACCGCATCTGCTCGGCAAGGACCTGGAAATCACCCGTGCTGCCTGCGAGAAATTCCGCGAGCTGCCGGTAACCGTGGTGAATTACCTGGAAGGCACCCGCTTCACGCCGGCCAAGCGTGACGCGCAACACTCACCCTATCGCTACCTTCTGAAACCGAAAGCCGGCGGCGTCGCCTTCGTGCTGGCCGCCCTGGGCGAGCAGCTCGATGCCCTGCTGGATGTGACGGTGGTATATCCCGGCGACACGCCACCGGGATTTGTCGATTTGCTGTGCGGTCGGGTACGCCACGTCATCGTCGACATCCGCACCCGCGAACTGAATGCGGCTCTGTGGCAAGGCGACTATGAAAACGACCCGGCATTCCGGGTCGTGGTGCAACGCTGGGTGGGCGATCTGTGGCGAGAGAAAGACCAGCGCATCGCCAGTCTGAAGCAGGAACTGCCGCGCTGATCAGCGCGGCATCAGGCGGGCAAACAGCCAGCCAGCCGCCGCCGCGCCCAGCGCCATCAGCAATAGGCCATGCCAGACGCGGGTCGCGGCGATCAGGGTCGGCATCGGCGCCAGGTGATTCACCACCAGTACTGCCACAATCAGTCCGGCCAGCGCCGCCAGCGCGTACACCAGCCCGCGTGCCTGCGGCAGCCCGCGCGACACCAGCGCCGCCACCGGCAGGCTGCAGGCCAGTGCCAGCACCACCAGCACCGCATAAATCGGCGAGAAACCCATCAGGTCCTCGCCCGTGGTCCGCAAGCGCACCGACAGCGGAATCTCTGCGCCGAGCTGGATCAGTGCCGCCAGGTTGTATTGCGTCTGGATCACGGCGCCAAGCGCTACCGCCACCAGTACGGCCACCACAAAGGCCACCAGGCCACGCCCCAGGCGTGCGCCGGTTCCGGCTGTGTGCGTCATTGTGTCTTCCTGTCTGCTTTGCGATTGAGTCGCCAATCTATACGATTCAGCGTGGAAAGACATTACACCGCCGCCACGAATAAAGAGGACACCGGATGCCACGCCTGACTGCCTTTCTCCTGCTGGGCCTGCTTGCTTCACTGCCACTGGCCGCACCGGCACAGGCACCCTCGCCCACCTATCGCGTGGAGACGCTGGCCGAAGGGCTCGACTTCCCCTGGTCCGTTGCGTTCCTGCCCGGCGGTCGCATGCTGATCACCGAACGCGGCGGCACCTTGCGGATGTATGAACGGCGGCGCCTGCTCGACAAGCCGGTCCAGGGCGTACCGCCGGTGTTCGCTTCCGGCCAGGCCGGTCTGTTTGACGTCACGCTGGACCCCGAGTTTGAGCAGAACCAGATTCTGTACCTGTCGTTTGCCCACGGCGACCAGGACGCCAACCAGGCACGCATCGTGCGCGCGCGGCTGTCCGGTTATGCCCTGGAAGATGTGCTGCCGATTTTCACTGCGCAACCGGCCAAGCGCGGCGACGCCCACTACGGTGCGCGCATGGCTTGGCTCGCCGACGGCACGCTGGTGATGGGGCTTGGGGATGGTTTCGATTATCGCGAACAGGCCCAGCAGCGCGACAGCCACCTGGGCAAGATCATCCGCATCCACCGCGACGGCAGCGTGCCCACGGACAATCCGTTCCTGGACCGGCAGGACACACTGCCGGAGATCTACAGTTTCGGCCACCGCAATGTGCAGGGGCTGGTCAGCGACCTCGCCACCGGGCGGCTGTGGGCACACGAACACGGCCCGCGTGGCGGTGACGAACTCAACCGCATTCGCGCCGGGCACAATTACGGCTGGCCGCTGATCACCTACGGCCTGGACTACACCGGCGCACGCGTCAGCCCGTACACGGAAATGCCCGGCCTGGAGCAGCCGGTGCTGCAGTGGACACCCTCCATCGCGCCGTCCGGCATGACGCTGTATCACGGCGACCTGTTCCCGCAGTGGGACAACAGCCTGTTTGTCTCCACACTGGCGGAAAAAAGCGTCCGTCGCATACCGCTGACGCAGGCCAATGGGGTGCTGGCGGCCGGTGAACAGGATGTGCTGTTTCAGGAACTCGGGGAGCGGATTCGTGATGTGCGCACCGGGCCGGATGGCGCCCTGTATCTGCTTACCGACAGCGCCAATGGCAAGCTGCTGCGCGTTGTCCCCGCCGACGCGCCCACCTCACTCAGGCAGTGAGAACACCAGCAGTTCTCCCCCGCGCGGCGTCTCCAGCCGATAGTCGCCGCCCGCCAGCAGGGCGATGTACTGCCGGCCGTTCACGGCATAACTGATCGGTGTCGCCTGCCCGCCCGCCGGCAGGCGGGCACGCCAGAGTTCTTCGCCGGTCTCGGTATCCAGCGCCCGGATCAGGTTGTCGGTGGTGGCGGCAACAAACGCCAGGCCACCGGCGGTAAGCAATACGCCGCCCTGGTTCGGAGTGCCGGTGTCCGACGGCAGCGGCAGTGACAAACCAAACGGCAGCGGCAGCCCGGCCCGGCCCAGCGGCCGATCCCAGTGCAATGCCGGCGCCTGCGTGCTCACCGCCATGATGCCGCCGTGCGGTGGCCTCAGGCAGAGCCGGTCCACCTCACCCCACGGCGTGCGGTATGGCACGCCGTCACGAATCTCGCCGACCATGGGCACCTGGTTGTAATTGAACACCAGCAGCTCACGCTCCGGATCGAAGGACACACCACCCCAGTCGATGCCGCCCATGTCCCCCGGATATTGCAGCCAGGGCTCCGGGCCAGGCGGCGTAAAGCGGCCCTGGTAGACCAGCCGGCGAAACTGGATACGGCACCAGAGCTGGTCGATCGGGCTGACACCACCGATATCTTCCTCGCGCAGCAACGCGGCACGCGGGCCGGGCAGGCCTTCTGACACCGGCTGCGATGCCGGCAGCACACCGTCCGGCGCGTAGGCTGCCGGCGTCTGCTGTTGTGTCACCGGCACCAGCGGCTCCCCCGTGGCACGGTCCAGCACAAACAGATCACCCTGGCGCGTGGGCAGTACCAGCGCCGGCACCACGCCCTCCGGCGTGCGCCACGGCAGCAGCGTGGCCTGCGCGGATAATCCATAGCCCCACACATCGTCACGCACGCCACGGAAGCGCCATCGCGTCTCACCGCTGGTCACATCCACCGCTACCAGCATCGCCGGCCGCGCCAGCGGCAGGTACACCAGACCGAGTTGTTCATCGGCAGAAAAAACCGCTTCGGCTGCAAACTGCTCGCGTTCTTGCTCCGGTTGCCATCGCCACAGCAGCCGGCCCGTGGCGGCACTGATACCGGCCACACTGTCACCAGCGCGTGTCACCGCCACCCCGCGCACCAGCGTGGGCGGCGACACCGGCCCACTGAAATGACCGGGCAATGTCACCACACCCTGTTCGCCAAACTCCACGCACGGCCGGCCCGTATCAGCGTCCAGCGCGCGCAGCCGGCCATCTGCCGTCGCGGCGAGGATACGCTCACGGCACAGGCCATCGCGATTGGCGCCCAGGGATTCATGGAACGACACGCCACGGCAGGTGGCCGGCCCGGCAAACTGGTCTGCCTGCAGAGCACTGTCATGACGCCAGCGTTGTTCCCCCGTGGTCGCATCCAGCGCGATGACGCTGCCACGCCCGGAACAGAGATACAGCGCGTCACCAATTTTCAATGGTGTGGTGTGCGGCGCCCAGCGCGCCTTGAGATCACGCGGCATATCATTGAGCGAATAACGCCAGGCCAGCGTCAGCGCAGCGACGTTATCGCGATCCAGGCTCTGCAACGGGGAGTAACGCTGGGCGGCATTGCTGCGCCCGTAGGCGCTCCAGTCGCCATCTGCCGGTGCAGCGGCCGGAGGTGCACCGGCTTCGACGGCCTCCGGCACCACACGCGGCGGCACCGGCGCCACCACGGATTGCTGCGCCTGCACCAGCGCCGGCAACGCGATCAACCACCACCCGCAACGCATCAACGCACGCCCCTGAGCGCACGCTGGCGCCGCAATGCCGGTAACAACAGCAACAACAGCATGCCGAGCAGTGCCGGCATCCACAGCCGTGGCCATAGCGCGAGCAGATTATTGCCGACCTCCGTCAGCGCCCAGATCAGCGTGCAGAACAGCACGCCCTGATACAGCCACACGCCACTTTCGCGGCCGGCCAGCACCAGCAGCGCCGACACCGTCATGCCCGCGCCGGCCAGTACGTAGTAACGGGCACCACCAAGCAGCGCCAGCCAGATACCCCCGCCAAGCAGCCACAGCCCCAGGCACAACAATGCCACGGCACACAGCCAGAGACTGAAACCAGCGGGATCACGCGGAGGCAACCAGGCCACGAACACTCCTTATGCGAAGCCTTGTCAGAGGTTTGGCCGGTAGCGTCTCAAACGAACAAGACCGGGCCATGACAATCGACTCAGCATACTGGCAGGCGCAGCGCGGGCGCAAAGCACCAGGCCGGCAAAACGGGCGGGCAAAAAGCTTGTTTACAATTCAGGGACAGCCGGCGACCTTGATCAGGGCGCCGGCTACGGGTGTCGAGCGGGGATACCGGCTACAGATCAGCCAGCGGATGCGTCGGTGCCGGGCTGTCAAAAAAACCTTCAACATACTCGCGCGGCACCTCGTTGACCTGCGCATAACGGAACTGCGGGCTGCCATCCTTCTCGATCAGCAGCGCACGCACGCCCTCGCGGAAATCCGGATGCATCGCGCACTGCACGGACATGCACCACTCCAGACGGAACACTTCGGCAATGGAGAGATGCTTCGCACGGCGCAGTTGCTCCCACACCAGCCAGGCGGTCTGCGCGCAACCCCGTTCAAAGGTCGAGGCCGCACGGTGCAACCACTCGCCCCCGTCCTTGAGCCGCCGCAGCGCTTCCGCCACTTCCGGCAACGTGGCCCGGTCACAGGCCTGATTGATCTGGTCAAAGTGCTCGCGCACGTTCGAGGCCGGCAGCGACGGCGACGCCGCTTCGCGCAGGCAGCGATGCACCAGCGCCGTATCGAGCGTTTCGTCACCGCTGAGCGACAGCAGGGCCAGGCTGTCGAGCACCGCCTCGCGCCGGTCGGCATGGATGAACACATCGGCCAGCCCCATGAACAGCGCGTCGGCCGCGTTCAGATGCACCCCTGTGAGGCCGGCAAACAGACCCGTCTTGCCCGGCGCGCGGTTGAGGAACCAGCTCCCGCCCACATCCGGGTACAGGCCGATGGTGATTTCCGGCATCGCCAGTTTCGATTTCTCGGTCACCACACGCTGGCTGGCGCCTTGCATCAGCCCCATGCCACCGCCCATGACGACACCGTGGCCCCAGCAGATCACCGGTTTCTCGTACACATGCAGCAGGTGATCCAGGCGGTATTCCGCCGCAAAATAGTCCTCGATGAACGGGTTGCGTTCGCCCACCGGCGTCATGCTGCGGTACATCTCGACGATATCGCCGCCGGCACAGAAGGCGCGCTCGCCTTCGCCTTCCAGCCAGACACAGGCGATGGCGTCATCGTGCTCCCAGTCGATCAGCTTTTCGTACAGCAGGCCGATCATGGTGCGGCTCAGCGAATTCAGCGAGCGCGGTGCATTCAGCCGCGCAATGCCGACCTTCTTGCCGGACTCACACGGGCGTTCTTCAAACAGTACCGAATCGGACATGACTGCTCCGTTTGTTGATCACTCGCGCACTTTCAGCAACGACAGGATGCTGGAGAAATCCAGCCGCCCGTTGCCCTGCGCGCCATGCAGGCCATAAAGACTTTTCGCCAGCGCGCCCATCGGCGTGCGGCCCTTCACCGCCAGCACGTTGTCCATGGCCAGCGTGAGATCCTTGTTCATCAGGTCGACGGCAAAGCCGCCCTGGTAATCGTTCGCCGAGGGCACATTGTCCATCGTGCCCGGCCACGGATTATACACTTCCAGCGACCAGTTACGGCCGGAGCTGGCGAGCATGATATCGGACAGCACTTTCGGGTCCAGGCCGTTGTCCACGCCCAGCTGCAACGCCTCGCAGGTGCCGATCATGTGAATCGCCAGCAGCATGTTGTTGCAGATCTTGGCGATCTGTCCGGCGCCGTTGTCGCCGGCGTGGAATACATTGCGGCCCATGTTCGCGAGCACCGGCCGCGCCCGCTCCACCGCTTCGGCAGGGCCGCCGCAGATAAACGTCAGCGTGCCGGCCTTCGCACCACCGACCCCGCCGGAGACCGGCGCATCAATCACCGTGCGGCCCATGGCGGCGGCTGCCTGCGCAAGTGTCCTGGCTGTGGCGGCGTCAATCGTGGAGCAGTCAATAATCAGTGCCTGCGCCGGAATGCTGGCCAGCACGCCCTGCTCCCCCAGGTACAACCCGTTCACCGCCGCCGCCGACGGCAGCATGCTGATGACGATCTCGGCATCCGCCACCGTATCCGCCGGGCTGCCCCCGGCCTGCGCGCCTTCGGCCACCACGGCGTCCACCAGCGACGACGCCAGGTCGAACACCCGCACCTGATGACCGGCCCGTACCAGATTCACGGCCATCGGGCCGCCCATGTTGCCGACACCAAAGAATGCGATCCGCATGATGTGCTCCTTTGTTGTTTGAAGCCGGCCAGCGCCGGCATTGTTCGTCTTCGGGTCAGACCGCCACGCCGGCCAGCAATCGCCGGGCGATGATCACACGCATGATTTCATTGGTGCCTTCCAGTATCTGGTGCACCCTCGCATCGCGCACATAACGCTCCAGCGGGTATTCACGGATATAGCCGTAGCCGCCGTGCAGTTGCAGCGCGTCGTTGCAGACGTTGAAACACAGATCCGTCGCCAGCCGTTTGGCCATGGCACAGTACAGCGTCTTTTCCGCATCCCCCTGATCCAGTTTCCAGGCCGCCAGGTACACCATCTGTCGCGCCGCCACCAGCTCGGTGGCCATGTCCGCCAGCCGGAACTGCACCGTCTGGAAATCCGACAGGGGCTGGCCGAACTGCTGCCGTGTCTGCACGTACTCGCCGGCCTGCGCGAGCGCTGCCGAGGCAGCACCCAGCGAACAACTGGCGATATTGATGCGGCCACCATCGAGCCCGCGCATGGCAATGCGAAAGCCATCGCCCTCCTGGCCAAGCAGGTGGCTGACGGGAACGCGCACGTTCTCCAGTGTCACCTGCCGGGTCGGCTGGCTCTTCCAGCCCATCTTGTCTTCGTTGCGCCCATAGCTGATGCCGGGCGCATCCGCCGGCACCAGGAAGCAGGAGACACCGCCCGCCCCGGCACCGCCAGTGCGCGCCATCAGCACCAGCACATCGGTGCTGCCGGCGCCGGAAATAAACGCCTTGGTGCCGTTGAGCAGATAATCGTCGCCGTCGCGGCGCGCGGTGGTTTTCAGCGCCGCCGCATCCGAACCGGCACCCGGTTCGGTCAGGCAGTAAGACGCGAGTTTTTCGCCGCTGGTCAACGCCGGGCACCATTCGGTACGGATCTCGTCCGTGGCGAACGAGGCCACCATCCAGGTCGCCATGTTGTGGATGGTGATAAACGCCGTGGTCGAGGTGCAGCCGCGCGACAATTGTTCAAACACCAGCGCCGCATCCAGCCGCGACAGGCCCAGCCCACCGACGGCCTCTGGCGTGTACAGCCCCATGAAACCCAGTTGGCCCGCTTCCCGCAGCGTGTTCAGCGGGAAGTGGCTGCGTGCATCCCAGTCCGCCGCGAACGGCGCCAGCGCCTTGTCGCTGAACTGGCGCGCAGTGTCCTGGTAGGCGAGCTGTTCTTCGGTCAGTGAAAAATCCATCGCGTGCTCCAGGCCCTTACTTCAGGCTGATGGTCATGTTCGCTTCGTGCACCATGTCGTCCTCCGGCCAGCGCGAGGTGACGGTCTTGGTCTCGGTGTAGAAGCGCACACCCTGCTTGCCGTAGGCGTGCAGGTCACCATAGAAGGAGCCTTTCCAGCCGGTAAAGGAGAAGAACGGCAGCGGCACCGGGATCGGGATATTGATGCCCACCTGGCCGACTTCGACTTCGTGCTGGTATTTGCGCGCGGCGGCACCGCTGGCGGTAAAGATGGAGGTGCCGTTGCCGTACGGGTTCTGGTTCACCAGCGCGATGGCTTCATCGAGCGTATCCACGCACATGCAGCACAGCACCGGGCCAAAGATTTCCTCGCGGTAGATGCTCATCTCGCGAGTGACATTGCTGAACACCGTCGGACCCACCCAGTTGCCGTCCGGCAGGCCGTCCACAGTGCAGTCGGAGCCATCCAGCAAACATTCCGCACCTTCTTCCTTGCCCTGACGGATCATGTCCAGCACGCGTTTTTTCGCCTGCGGGCTGATCAGCGGACCATAGCCGGCCTGCTCATCATCCCAGGCGCCCGGGCGCACCTTGGCCAGTTCATCACGCAATGCCGGGATCAGTTTTTTCGAATCACCGACGAACACCGCCACCGAAATCGCCATGCAGCGCTGGCCGGCGGCGCCCACGGAGGCGCCGACCAACTGGCTGACCACCTGCTGCGGATTCGCGTCCGGCATGATCACCGTGTGGTTTTTTGCGCCGGCAAAGCACTGCGCACGCTTGAGGTGCTCGGTGGCGGTCCGGTAGACGTGCTGGCCCACCGGCACGGAACCGACGAACGACACCGCACGAATGGCCGGGTGCGTGAGCAGCGTATCCACCTGATGGCGACCGCCATGGACCACCTGCAACACGCCCTCTGGCGCGCCGGCTTCCAGGAACAGCTCCGCCAGCCGCACAGCGGTCATCGGGTCCTGTTCGGACGGCTTGAGAATAAAGGTGTTACCGCAGGCAATCGCCATCGGGAACATCCACAGCGGAATCATGGCCGGGAAATTGAACGGCGTGATGCCGGCGCACACACCCAGCGGCTGGATCCAGGAATGGGTATCGACCCCCCGGGCCACGTTCTCGACCGTCTCCCCCATCATCAGCGCAGGGATATTGGCAGCCTGTTCGACCACCTCGATACCGCGCCACAGGTCACCCTTGGCATCGGCGAAGGTCTTGCCGGTTTCCTGCGCGATCAGCTCGCCGATTTCGTCATGGTGTTCTTTCAGCAGGTGCTGGTAACGCATCATCAAACGCGCGCGCTCCGGCACAGCCACTTCGCGCCAGGACAGAAACGCCTTGCCGGCGGCGTCGATGGCCGCCTGCATTTCCGCATCGGTGGCCATCGGCACGTTCCAGAGCACGTCCTGATTGGCCGGGTTGGTGACCGGCAGGGTCTCCCCGCCGCCTGTGATGAATTCGCCGCCGATCAGATGCGGTACGGAACGGGTCATAGCGCTCTCCCTGGAGCCGTGAACGGCTGTGTTATTGGCATTGCCCGGCAGGGCCGGGATTCAGTGTGCCAGTTTTAGCACGGACATGGCCGGGGTAAGATGGCTTCCATTGCAGAGAGATGGACTATATTGCATGAACCGCCCACCTGCCGCCGCGCCCGCCCAGACCTCAGACTGGCCTCTTTCCGGCCAGGGCGAGCGCGTTCTGCTGCCCCAGACCCTGCTGGCAAGTCTGGCTGGGCATCCCTTGAGCAAGGCGTTTCATCCGCTGGCGTTCGGCTACTATCCGCGCGCCAGCGGCCACCGCATGGCACGCCGGCACCCGGCGGACGATATTGTGATTTATTGCGTAGAGGGGTGCGCCAGTGTGAGCCTGGGCGAGCACCGCACCAGCGTGCACGCTGGCGACCTGCTGTATCTGCCGGCCGGACAGCCGCACAGTTACGAGGCCGACCCGCGCCAGCCCTGGAGCCTGTTCTGGATGCATCTGGGCGGCGAGGAAGCCGCGCTGCAACTGCGCCAGTTGTTCGGCGCGCACTCGCTGCTGCACCCCGGCCTGCATGAAAGACTGCTCAGCGATTTCCGCGCCCTGCTCGACAGCACCCGTGGCAGCCACCAGCTGAGCGCCTACCTGCACGCCGCCAACCTGTGCCGGACCATACTGAGTTATGCCGCGCTATTGCTCAGCCAGCCCCGTGAAGCACGAAGCGGGCTGGACATCGACACCCTGCACCTGCACATGCAGACCCGTATCCATGACCGGCTGACACTGGCGGACATGGCCACACTGGCCGGACAGCCGTCACGCTATCAGTTCATTCGCGACTATCGCGCCCACACCGGGCAGACACCGGTGAAGGCCTTCCTGCACATGAAAGTGGCACGCGCCTGCTACCTGCTGGAAACCAGTCGCCTGCCGGTGGCTGATATTGCGCAGCAACTGGGTTTTGATGACCCCTATTACTTCTCGCGGCTGTTCCGCAAGGCCACGGGCGCCAGCCCGGCGCAGTACCGCAAGCAGGGGATGGCGCCGCCGCGACAGGATCTCTGACCAACCGTCAATGCACCAGATGGCGTTTACGCCTGAAACGCGCAACAGGGCAGCGCCACGACTCAGGCTTTAGGCTTAGTGATGAATTGAAAAATAATGTAAAACGGCACCGATATTGTGGAGATCAGCGCCTAAAAACACGCTTTCTTCACGCAAAATCGTTCGGGATACACCTGTTTCCCCTGGCACGGAAGCGCCAACTCGGTAACTGGGCCGCGCCTCTACAGACGCCAGTTGATGGGTGTTTTGCCCTGCTGTACCAGCCAGTCATTGGCGCGGGAAAAATGCCCGCAGCCGATGAAACCCCGATGTGCCGACAACGGTGAAGGATGCGGCGCGGTCAGCACCAGGTGCCGCTTGCGGTCAATCAGGTTGCCCTTGCGCTGTGCGTAACTGCCCCAGAGCATGAACACCAGCCCGTCGCGCTCGCGGTTGAGATGATCAATGGCAGCGTCGGTAAAACGCTCCCAGCCCTTGCCCTGGTGTGATGCCGCCTGACGCTGCTCCACGGTCAGCACCGCGTTCAGCAACAGCACGCCTTGCTCCGCCCACGGCACCAGACAGCCGCTGCGCGACATTTCAATGCCGAGATCACGCTGGATCTCCTTGACGATATTCTGCAGGCTCGGCGGCGGCGGCACGCCAGCAGGCACGGAAAAACTCAGGCCGTGCGCCTGGCCAGGCCCGTGGTACGGGTCCTGGCCCAGGATCACGACCTTGACCTGGTCGAAAGGGGTGGTATTGAAGGCATTGAAAATCTGCGGGCCCGGTGGGTACACCACCTTGCCACGCCGTTTTTCTTCCAGCAGGAACGCACGCAGCGCCTGCATGTATTCACTGTCGAATTCCGTTTCCAGGGCGGCTTTCCAGCCCGGTTCCATCTGTACGCTGCGTTGTGACGTCATTGCCCTGCTGTACTGCCTGCTGGTGGTCAGGATGCCTGTGTCGTGCGTGCCATCATTTCCAGCGTGTGGGCGACGCGCGCGCGGACATCCGCTTCGGTGTATTTGTCCGGCGCCGCCAGCATATCCTGTTCGATACCGTAGAGCACGGCGAAGAACACTTCTGCATCCAGCACTGGCTCTTTACTGCCCAGACGCTCGCAGGCACCCGCCAGCACATCCAGCTGTTTCTGCTTGTAGACCGCAGCCAGTTCACGCAGGCGCTCATCCAGCAGCGCCTCGTGCAGGAAGGCCTGCTCGGCGATCAGATGATCGCGCATGTTGTGCACTTCGTTGATCACGTAGGCAGCGGTCATTTCTGCGAGCGTGGCCAGCAACGATTGACGCTGCTCATCGCTCATCTGTGCCGGCACGCCATCGATCAGCGCGAATGCCTGATCACGGAACGGCTCGATCACGTCATGCATGGCCTGTTCGGCAAACAGCGTGAAGGTATCCGCGATCAGATCGGTAATGTCCTTGAAATAATAGGTTGTCGCAGACAACGGCACGTCGGCTTCCTTCGCCACCGCGCGATGCCGCACACTGCGCACACCATCACGAATGATGATGCGCAACGCGGCTTCCAGAATGGCACGTCTGCGCTGCTCACTGCCGGCACGGCGCGCCTTGCGACCCTGATATTGAATAGCAGATGTCATCTGAATCCCTTGATGTGTTTCAACTATGCCCCCGGTTAAGCGCCGCCTGGTTTTGCCAGCGGACGCATATGGGGAAAGAGAATCACATCACGGATGGATGGCGTATCGGTAAAAAGCATTACCAGCCTGTCTATGCCGATCCCCTCACCTGCGGTGGGCGGCATACCGTACTCCAGCGCCGTCACATAATCGTCGTCAAAAAACATGGCCTCCAGGTCGCCGGCGTCCTTCTCGGCAGCCTGGCTACGGAAGCGTTCGGCCTGGTCTTCGGCATCGTTCAGCTCGGAGAAGCCGTTGGCGATTTCCCGGCCACCGACAAAAAACTCAAACCGGTCGGTGACGAACGGGTTGGCGTCGCTGCGACGTGCCAGCGGCGACACTTCGGTCGGGTATTCGGTGATGAAGGTCGGCTGCATTAATCGATGTTCTACCGTTTTCTCGAAAATTTCGATCTGCACCTTGCCCAGCCCGTAGCTGTCCTTCAGCGGAATACCCAGACCGGTGGCGATGGCGCGCGCGCCCTGCTCGTCGCGCAGCTGTTCGGCGCGTATGTCCGGATTGAAGTGCAGGATCGAATCGAACACCGTCATGCGCGCAAACGGCTGGCCGAAATCGAACATCTCGCCCTGGTACGGCACGTCCGTGCTGCCGAGCACATCCAGCGCGATGGTGCGCAGCATGTCTTCGGTCAGGTCCATCAGGTCGTTGTAGTCGGCGTAGGCCTGGTAGAACTCCACCATGGTGAATTCCGGGTTGTGCCGGGTGGAGAGCCCTTCATTGCGGAAATTGCGGTTGATCTCGAACACGCGGTCGAAGCCGCCCACCACCAGCCGTTTCAGGTACAGCTCCGGCGCAATGCGCAGATACATGTCCAGGTCCAGGCTATTGTGGTGGGTGACGAACGGCCGCGCCGTGGCGCCGCCGGGAATCACCTGCAGCATCGGCGTTTCCGCCTCATAGAAGCCACGCTGCTCCAGGTACCGGCGAATGCCACTGACCACCCGCGCCCGGATACGGAATGTGCGGCGGGTGTCTTCATTGGTCATCAGGTCGACGTAACGCTGGCGGTAGCGCATTTCAGTGTCGGTCAGGCCCTTGTGTTTTTCCGGCAGCGGACGCAGGGATTTGGTCAGCAGGACATACTCGTCCATCATCACATACAGATCACCCTTGCCGGATTTGCACAGCTTGCCACGCACACCGACGATGTCGCCGATATCCCAGTGTTTCGTCGCCTGCTGCACGTCCTTGGTGGCATAAATCTGGATACGGCCGCTCTGGTCCTGCAACACCTTGAACGACTTGCGATCCAGCATCAGCCGGCCGGCGATGGCGACAACGATGTTGCGGGCTTCCAGCGCGTCCTTTTCTTCCTCGCCGTATTGCGCGATCAGGTCTGCGGCCAGGCTGTCCGGGCGGTACTGGTTCGGGAATGCCTGGCCTGCCTCACGCAGCTGCCGCAATTTGTCGCGGCGCTCGGCGATCAGACGGTTTTCGTCCTGCTGGAGCTGGTCGTCAGTCATGGGGAAAATCCTTGGCCGGACGTCTGACGTCGGACATCCGGGGTGTAACACTGAAAAAGCGTCGGACGTCTGACGTCGGACGTCTGACGCTTTGATTACAATCCCGACTTCAGGGACGCTTCGATGAACTGGTCCAGCGCACCGTCAAGTACCGCCTGGGTATTGCGTGTTTCAACACCCGTGCGCAAATCCTTGATGCGGGCATCGTCCAGCACGTAGGAACGGATCTGGCTGCCCCAGCCAATATCGGCCTTGCTGTTTTCCAGGCGCTGCTTCTCGGCATTGCGTTTCTGGACTTCCAGCTCGTAGACCTTGGCCTTCAGCATTTTCCAGGCTTCGTCCTTGTTCTGGTGCTGCGAGCGGCCACTCTGGCTGGCGGACACCACGGTGTGTTCCTCGCCGGTATCCGGGTCCTTGAATACGTAGGTCAGGCGCACGGCGGAATCGGTCCGGTTAACGTGCTGGCCACCGGCACCGGACGCGCGGTAGGTATCGGTACGCACCTTGCTCGGATCAATGTCGATATTGATGTCGTCGTCCACTTCCGGCGACACGAACACCGAGCTGAACGAGGTGTGGCGGCGGCCGCCGGAATCGAACGGCGATTTGCGCACCAGGCGGTGCACGCCGGTTTCGGTACGCAGCCAGCCGTAGGCGTATTCACCCTGCACGTGTACGGTGGCGCTCTTGATGCCGGCCACTTCACCGGCAGACGCTTCGATCAGCTCCGCCTTGAAACCTTTTGCCTCGGCCCAGCGCAGGAACATGCGCAGCATCATCTCGGCCCAGTCCTGGGCCTCGGTGCCGCCGGAACCGGCCTGGATATCGAGGTAGGCGTTGCAGCTGTCCATCTCGCCGGAGAACATGCGGCGGAATTCCAGATTGGCGACACTGCTTTCCAGCTCATCGAGCTCACGCGCCAGGTCGGCGAGCATGCCCTCGTCCTTTTCCTCGACGGCGAGTTCGAGCATCGCCTCGCTGTCCTCGAAGCCGCTGTCCAGCGTGTCCACGGTGGTCACCACCGCTTCCAGCTGGGCACGTTCACGGCCAAGGGACTGGGCGCGTTCGGGATTGTTCCAGACGGTCGGGTCTTCGAGCTCGCGCTCGACCTCGGTCAGGCGTTCACGCTTGGTAGCGTAGTCAAAGATACCCCCTGAGCGCGTCGGTGCGCGCCTTGAGGTCTGCCAGCTGATTGCGCAGCGGATTGATTTCCATAGCCTTCCAGTTTTACCAGTGCTTGCGGTGGACAGGCGGGCCGGAGGACGGCCCGCGAAGGGCGTGAATTCTACCGATTGCGCGCGCCAATGGCGAGGCGCGGCGCCCGGTTCACTCTGTCAGTTCAAAGATGTGGTAGGCCTCCGGCCGCATCATGTCGATGGCGGTGCCGGCAAAGACCGCGTGGTCGGGAATGCCGTCCCCGGTCATGAACACGCGGAAACTCCGCTCGACCTGGTTGCTCTCCAGCAGACTGCCCGCCGGCACTTCCACCCAGACATAAAGCAGCCGCTCCTGCTGGCTGTAAGTCACTTCCCGCACGACGCCCTCGGCGGAGAGCTTCAGTTTCTGCACCTCACTGCCGGTCTGCAGACGATGTTTGTGTATTGTTTTCATGATCAGGGGATCTCCCGCTCGGCTCTTGGCAAGCGCCTTGTGGGCGCCGTCAGGGGGGAAATGCTACAGGCGCTGCGCGCCGGCGGCTAGCTGCGGGCTGCGAGCGGCTAGCTGTGGAAAGCCAGTCAGGGCGGCGGAGGTCCCCTCATACCACTTGTGACCCCACGCCGTTGCTTTTCAAACTCACCGCTCGCAGCTAGGCGCGCAGCGCCTCCAGATACTCAAAAATCAGCTGCGGGCTGCGCCGGCCCTGCCAGACATTGACGTCAAGGCGGTAAACGCCGCGAATGGCGCGCAGGGGGGACGGCAAACGCGGCAGGTCGGCGTTGAAATGGATGGCGTCGATGATGGCGCCGGTCTGCGGCAGGCCCAGGGTCAGCTTCAGGTGGCGCTCGCCCACCACGCGGTGATCCAGCACCTCGAACTCGCCATCGAACGACGGCGCGGCAAAGCCCTGGCCCCAGGGGAAGGCATGGCACAGCAATTCCGCATGGGCCAGGTCCAGTTCGGCGGCGGACAGTTCGCCGTCTGTCTCGACGACCTCGTCGAACAGGCCCGGTTGCGCCATGGCCTGCACGGCCTCACTCAACGCGTCACGAAAGCGCGGCAATGATGCCGTCGCCAGTGTCATGCCAGCAGCCATGGCGTGGCCGCCAAAACGATGCAACAGGCCAGGATACCGGGTGGCCACCCGGTCCAGCACATCGCGCAGGTGCAGACCGGCGATGGAACGCCCGGAGCCTTTCAGCAGGCCCGGCTCCTGCGATGGCGCGAAGGCTACCACCGGCCGGTGAGTCGCCTCACGTACGCGTGACGCGAGGATGCCGACCACCCCTTCATGCCAGCCATCGTCATGCAGGCACAGCGCCGGGGGCAGCGGGTCATGCCGTTCACGCAGGAGCGCCACGTGTGCCATGGCGGCGTCACGCATGCCCTGCTCGATACTGCGCCGCTCGCGGTTAATACCGTCGAGTTGTTCCGCCAGATGCATGGCGCGCACCGGGTCGTCGGTGAGCAGGCATTCAATGCCCAGGCTCATTTCCGTCAGCCGGCCGGCGGCATTCAACCTCGGCCCGGCAGCAAAACCCAGGTCACTGGCCACCACCCGCTCCGGTTCACGCCGCCCCACCCGCAGCAGCGCGGCAATACCGGGCACACAGCGGCCGCTGCGGATACGGCGCAATCCCTGCTCGACCAGCGCGCGGTTCAGATCATCCAGCACCACTACATCAGCCACCGTGCCCAGCGCCACCAGATCGAGCAGATCCGCCAGCGGCGCGCTGGCCGCCCCGGCATCACCCTGTTCACGCAATGCAGCACGCAAAGCACTCAGCAAGAAGAAGGCCACGCCGACACCGGCCAGATGCTGGCCCGGCCCGGCCGGCTGGAGGCGCGGATTGACGATGGCATCCGCCTGCGGCAGGTGCTCACCGGGCAAGTGATGATCGGTGATCAGAACCTGAATGCCGGCTTCACGCGCCGCCGCGACACCCTCGACACTTGCGATGCCGTTATCCACTGTAATCAGCAGGTCCGGGGCGCCCTGCTGCACAGCCAGATCGACAATGGCCGGCGACAGGCCGTAACCAAACACAAAGCGATCCGGCACCAGGAAGCCCGGCGCAGGAAACCCCAGCATGGCCAGCCCGCGCAGCATGACGACGGTCGCCGTGGCGCCATCGGCATCGTAATCGCCGACCACCAGAATGCGCTGCCCGGCCTCTCGCGCCCGGCACAACAATGCGACCGCCTGCGCCATGCCAGGCAGGGCATCCGGTGGCGGCATCTGGTGTTTCAAGGCAAAGCTGAGCTGATCGGGACGCACCACGCCACGGGCGGCAAGGATGCGCGCCAGCAGGGGGGACATACCGGGCCAGTCAGGAGGCGTGTCGACGGCACGACGGCGGATACGGGGCAGGACCATGGACTTCAGCCGGGCTCACAGGACCATAAGGGCGGCAGTATAACAGCGCCGGCACACCAGCGCGTTCGCCATCTGCCTGCCCGCGCCTACACAGCAGCCGCACGCTCTGGCTTGCGGACACACCGCGTCTTCAGCGGAACCCCCCGGTCACAAATGCCGCTCCGGAGAGGGGGCCAACTGCCCCCGCGTTGCCCTATACTTGGCGACCCGGAATGTGGACTGATGCCAGTCTGCACCTCCGGAAGTGAGCAAACGCTCACATGAATGCACTTTCCGGACCGGAGATCTCCGGCCGATGCATGCAACGCTTTTCGATTCAACGGGGCGGCACGCCAGGCATCAGCACAGCCCGGCCAGCCCTCCCGACACCACGTGGAGAGCATCAACATGATCTACTCAGGCAAGGCCGTCAGCGCCCAGTTGCTGGACGACGGTATCGCCGAGCTGAAGTTCGATCTTCAGGGCGAGTCCGTCAACAAGTTCAACCGCGAAACCATTGAAGACCTCGGCAAGGCTGTCGAAGCGTTGAAGGCCGATGGCAGCGTCAAGGGTGTCATCGTGACCTCCGGCAAGGGCGTGTTCATTGTCGGCGCCGACATCACCGAGTTCACCGAGATGTTCAAACTGCCGGAAGACGAGATCGCCGGCTGGTGCCTGAGCGCCAACCAGGTGTTCACCGCCTTTGAAGACCTGCCGTTCCCGAGCGTCTGTGCCATCAACGGCATCGCGCTGGGTGGTGGTCTGGAAATGGCCCTCTCCTGTGATTTCCGTATCGCTGCCAGCAGCGCCCAGGTGGGCCTGCCGGAAGTGAAGCTGGGCCTGTTCCCGGGCTTCGGTGGCACCGTGCGTCTGCCGCGTGTGATCGGCGTCGACAATGCGGTCGAGTGGATCGCCGCCGGCGGCCAGCACAAGACCGACAAGGCGCTGAAAGACGGCGTGCTGGATGCCGTGGTCGAGGCTGACAAACTGAAAGACGCCGCCATCGCGCTGGTGAAGGAATGCCTGGCCGGCAAGATCGACTATCAGGCCAAGCGTGCCGAAAAACTGCAGCCGCTGACCCTGCCGCCGCTGGAAAACATGATGGCGTTCCAGACCTCCGGTGCGTTCGTGGCCCAGCAGGCCGGCAAGAACTACCCGGCACCGGTCGCGGCCGTGAATGTCATGCAGCAACACGGCGGCATGACCCGCGACAAGGCCCTGGAAGTGGAAGCCAAGGGCTTCGCCAAAGTGGCCAAGACCCCGCAGGCCACCGCGCTGGTGGGTCTGTTCCTGGCCGACCAGGCCGTGAAAAAAGCCAACGGCGCGCATATCAAGAAAGGCGCTGCCGAAATCAACCTGGCGGCGGTACTCGGTGCCGGCATCATGGGCGGCGGCATCGCCTTCCAGAGCGCGCTGAAAGGCACCCCGATCATCATGAAGGACATCGCCGACAAGGCGCTGGACCTGGGCATGAACGAAGCCTCCAAGCTGCTGGCCAAGCGCGTTGAGCGCAAGAAGATGGACCCGGCAACGATGGGCAAGACCCTGTCCAAGATTCGCCCGACCCTGAACTACGGCGACTTCGGCAGCGTGGATGTGGTGGTCGAAGCCGTGGTCGAGAACGAAAAGATCAAACAGTCGGTGCTGGCCGAAGTGGAAGGTCACCTGAAGGACGGCGCCGTGCTGGCCTCCAACACCTCCACCATTTCCATCACCCGCCTGGCCACCGCGCTGAAGAAACCGGAAAACTTTGCCGGCATGCACTTCTTCAACCCGGTCAGCATGATGCCGCTGGTGGAAATCATCCGCGGTGAAAAAACCTCTGACGCCACCGTCGCCACCCTGGTGAGCTACGCGCAGAAAATGGGCAAGAACCCGATCGTCGTCAACGACTGCCCGGGCTTCCTGGTCAACCGCGTGCTGTTCCCCTACTTCGGCGGCTTTGGCCTCTTGATGCGCGACGGCGCCGACTTCCAGGCCGTCGACAAGGTGATGGAGAAATTCGGCTGGCCGATGGGCCCGGCCTACCTGATGGACGTGGTCGGCATCGACACCGGTGTCCACGCTGCCGCCGTGATGGCCGAAGGCTTCCCGGACCGCATGCAGTACGACTTCAAGGATGTCTCCACCGTCATGTTCGAGAACAAGCGCTACGGCCAGAAGAACGGCGTGGGCTTCTACAAGTACGAAGAAGACAAGAAGGGCAAGCCGAAGAAAGTGGTCGACGACGAGACCTACGCGCTGATCAAGCCGCACGTCGCCGAGCGCCAGGAATTCGAGGCCGACGAGATCATTGCCCGCATGATGATCCCGCTGTGCACCGAGACCGTGCGCTGCCTGGAAGACAACATCGTGGGTTCCGCTGCCGAGGCCGACATGGCCATGATCTACGGCATCGGCTTCCCTCCGTTCCGTGGCGGCCCGCTGCGCTACATTGATTCCATCGGCACCAAAGAGTTCGTGGCCCTGTGCGACAAGTACGCACACCTGGGCGGCATCTATGAAGCGCCGCAACTGCTGAAAGACATGGCCGCCAAAGGCCAGAGCTTCTTCGGCTGAACACGGACACAGGAGATAAAGCAATGAGTCTGAACCCGAGAGACGTAGTCATCGTAGATGCTGTCCGTACCCCGATGGGCAAATCCCGGAACGGCCAGTACCGTAATGTGCGCGCAGAAAAACTGTCCGCGCTGCTGATCCGCGCGCTGCGCGAGCGCAACCCGAACTGGGATCCGACCGAAACCGAGGACGTGATCTGGGGCTGCGTGAACCAGACCAAGGAACAGGGCATGAACATCGCCCGCAACATCGCCATCCTGGCCGACATGCCGCGCACCACCGCCGCGCAGACCGTGAACCGTCTGTGTGGTTCGTCCATGCAGGCACTGCACATGGCCGCCCAGGCAATCATGACCGGCAACGGCGACGTGTTCGTGATCGGCGGCGTGGAGCACATGGGCCATGTGGCCATGGACCACGGCATCGACCTGAACCCGGAAGCCTCCAAGTTTGTCGCCAAGGCATCCAACATGATGGGCCTGACCGCCGAAATGCTCGGCCGCATGCACGGCATCAGCCGCCAGCAGCAGGACGAATTCGGCGTGCGCTCGCACCAGAAAGCCTGGGAAGCCACCGTGGAAGGCCGCTGGAAAAACGAAATCGTGCCGATCGAAGGCCACGACCAGAACGGCTTCAAAGTGCTGTGCGAAATCGACGAAGTGATCCGCAAGGACGCCTCGCTGGAAGGCATGCAGGGCCTGAAGCCGGTATTCGATCCGCGCAACGGCACCGTCACCGCCGGCACCTCCTCGGCGCTGTCTGACGGTGCGTCCGCCATGCTGGTGATGAGCGCCGAACGCGCCCAGGCCCTGGGCCTGACGCCGCGTGCAAAAATCCGCAGCATGGCCGTGGCCGGCTGCGACGCCGCCATCATGGGGTACGGCCCGGTGCCGGCCACGCAGAAAGCGCTCAAGCGTGCCGGCCTGTCCATCGACGACATCGACTATGTCGAGCTGAACGAAGCCTTCGCTGCGCAGTCCCTGCCGGTGCTCAAGGATCTCAAACTGCTGGACAAGGTTGAACAGAAAGTGAACCTCAACGGCGGCGCCATCGCCCTGGGTCACCCGCTGGGCTGCTCCGGTGCGCGCATCACCGGCACCCTGCTGAATGTCATGGAATGGAAAGGCGGCACGCTCGGCCTGGCCACCATGTGTATCGGCCTGGGCCAGGGGATTGCGACGGTGATTGAGCGCGTATAACGGCTCATCATTTCGCGCCCCTCGGAAGCCCGGCATTTGCCGGGCTTCTTTTATCTAGCGCAAAAAAGTGATCAGCTTTTCCAGTACGCTGCACCGGGCTCGACACTGCGCCAGCAGATTGTCGGGCATGGCTGCCGCCTCACCCTCACACCAGGGCTTCACTTCATCAGCAGCCTGCTCGACAGCGCGCATCGCCTGATCAAGGAAACGCAGCAATAGAGTGCGCATGCGCGCCGGTGCGGTACCACTTTGCTCCCCGAATAACCGGAAGCCGTGCTCATCAAGTGCCTCGAAACGGGTAGCCTCGCCGATGCGCATGGCAAAGTCCCGGCCCAGTTCAGCATAAACACTGGTCGATACAAGATCATAGGCGGGCGACAGCCGCGGTTTCTTCCCCGAATACAGCAGCGAGAAATTCTTGCCATGCGCATCTTCGTTGCCGATCAGCAGGTTGAACACTACCCGCTTCAGCAGTTCGACAATGTCCCTGGCGGGCATCGCCGAATGACGGCGCACCGTTTCAAACAATTGCGCCATGCCCGGCCCGCCGTCCTGCTCGTATTTCCGTGAGGACACGATGCTCAGTGCCTGGCAAATATCTTCCTGATGAATGCGTCCCGTATCACGGCGATCATAGCGGGCAATCTGCAAACATACCCCGGCCTCCCCGCTGGAACCGAGGTAAGGCCGGAGGGCCACACCCGCGACATCCAGCCCGGCCAATCCGGCAGCACGCATGCACAGGAATTCATTCTGCGGCAACGCGATGAAACGTGGCGACGGTGGCTTGAGCAAATGGGTGGAGGGTTTCGAGAGCGGCAACCGGACGGCTTGCCCATCGTTGATCACCGGCAGCTTCTGTTGCGCCCCCGCGAGGCTCAAACGAGGGCCGCCGGCCCGGTCCGCGAGGAACGGATGCAAGGCCGATTCTTCCAGCAACCGCCCCAACGCCCGCTCATCCAGTGGTGTATCGTGAAACGGCGACACCGCGTCCGCCTGCCGCCCCTCGACGGACAACGACACCGCCCCCGCCACATCCCCGCCCAGGCGCGCCAGCAAGCCGGGAATATTCTGCACGTCGGTGCCCAGATCATCCGCGATCAGATGACGCAGCAGCCCCTCTGGCAGCAGGTTCTCAAACCATGGAAACGCAACACGGTCAGGATACGCCTCCTGACGCAAAGGCATGGAGACCGACAACGCAAGCCGTGCGTGGGCAACATAGGAAGGTAAATACTGAAAAGTGAAGCGATCCTGCTGATCGACAGACAGTTCACCACACAGCACATCGCCCAGGGTCACGTTCAGTTTCATGGCGTTACGTCATCTCCGCCATCGGGTGCGACCAGTTGCACCTCAATACCCAGAGCAGCCAACACCCGCAACGTCAGTCCCAGCGCCGCCGTCGATTTTCCATGTTCCAGATCATGCACAAAGCGCGTGCTGACATCTGCCGCAGCCGCCAAAGCCTGCTGCGTCAGCTGCTGCCGCCTGCGGACCCGACGCACGAGTGCCCCGAGAGTGGTACTGTCCATACATTACTCAATCAGCGCGATCGCACATATTAATGGCAGAAAGCGCACTGAAAGGCAATATCTGCGCGAACGCACATATTTCACAGAGCAAGCGGAAAATTCAATCATAATCTGCGCGATCGCACAGATTTTAGTCAAGCGAGTGTCCCTTGATCCGCCCGGATTCAGCCTTCCCTGCGCCAGCGGCGCCACTTCCCGCGCCACCGCCGCAAACGTCTGGAAATCCGTGATGTTGATCTTGTCCACCTTGCTGCGGCAACGACAAGGCAGCGGCCGGACTTTGCCTTAAAGCCCCCCGCTGCAATTGATGGTGCCACCCCCCAGATCAATCCAGTAGGTGCCACGCAAATACATGTTCAGGCCACCGCTGAGCCGCTCGATACGCATCGGCTCGTACTCGACCGACTCGTACACGGCGACACCCGTAATGTTGGCTTCCAGGTTGCGCGCGCCTGTGGCGACCCCGGCGGCGTCGGGGTACACCAGCATGTCATGGCGGGTGACCTGCACCGTCAATTGCGGCACCGGCGGCAGGCCGGCTTCATTGGCGATCGCCGCACTCGGGTTGTACCAGACGGTGCCGAAGCCCGGCAGGCTGTTGCCGAGATAGCCCTGGGGCACCGAGGCACGGAAACTGCCGGTGGCGCCGGGCGGGATCGGATCGCCGGAAAGGTCCAGACGAACCTGGGAGAACTCGCCGGCATAATGGACCAGCCCGGTGATACGCTGCTGCGCATCCGTTTCGATCCACTGGCCATCGCCCGTCATCCGTTGCTGGAAATCCCCCGCGACTTCGGTACGCCACCAGCAGCTGCAGTTACCCAGCGTGATGCGGGCCTCCGCCATGACTGACTCATCCTCCCGCAGGCGGGCGATGATGCGTGCACTGCTGCCGGTACCGCCAGCCGTATAACGACCGCCCGCCGTGATCTGCCCCGGCCCTTCCACCTGCCAGATCACATCCGCCGGCTCGCCCGCCGTGGTGGTGGCGGTGAATTGCTGTGACTCGCCGTCGGCAACACATGCGGCACCCGGCGCCACGGTAAGGCCCTGCACCACCCCGTCGGCACTGAGCAGCAAGGCGCCACGACGCACCGGCGGGCTGTACGCCGGGTTACGCAGGCCGGTCTCCAGCGTGGCAAACGTCTCGACTTCCAGCACAGTATCTTCCGGAAAGCCGCTTTCCGGGGGCGTGTAGGTAAACCGCATCACCTCACCGTCGCGCTGTTGCAGCACGGCGCTGCCGAGGGTGAACCCGTCGAGGAAGGCGGCCACGTCGATAAAGTCACCGCCGCTGACGCTTTCCGGAGCGGCGTTCTCCAGCGTCAGGGTGAAATCCACCGGCTCATCCGCCACCGTCAGCACCGGCGGATCAAAGCGCAGGTTCAGGTAGTCCAGCGAAACGATTTGCGTGTCGATGGCCGGCGCTGCGGCAGGCAGTGCTTCCGGCCGCGTGTTGAACCGCAACACCGAGCTCTGCAGTTGAAATGCCTGCGGCGCGCGCAGCCGGAACGCCATCTCGTGCGACCCGGTCGATGCCTGCTCGACAATGGCGCTGTCCGCGCTGCCATCCAGCGTGCGCGCCTCCACCGCCAGCCATTGCTGGGGTTCGTTGTGCACCAGGTCGATATCGTCCCAGAAAAACACCATGTCGGCGCCAACCGGGAAACGTTCGAGCACCGATTTGCCGGCACGACTGGCGGCAAAATCAATCACCATTGAGGCGCCGTCCTCGGCCAGACCAGACTGCTGCACGGCGGTGCTGAACTGCTCGGCAACGGTTTCGCTGAGCTTGCCGGTCAGGGCGCCACCGGCCTCGGCCAGAATGATGTCCGTGATTTCACGCGTCAGGTTGACCGGCTCGCTTTCCGCGCGCGCGCGGGCCTCGTCCAGCCATAGCTGGTTTTCAGGCAGGTCTTCCGTGACGCGACCGTCGGCCGGGTCCAGCGTGATGGCCAGTGACGGGATGCAGCAGGGGGCAAACCACTTGGCCATCGCATTGACCCGCGAAAAAACCGTGGCGATATTGCCGATCTGCGCCATCAATTGGCGCCGCGCCGCCGTGAGGGCCACCGCAGCCTCGCCACCCGTGCCCGCGACCACCGGCAATGCTGCCAGCACCCCCACGGCCGTCAGGTAGGTGCCCACGTGCTTGTCAAAGTTGTCCATATTGCGATGGAAGCGCCGGGCATCGTCGTACTGTTGTAGCCCCGCCGACAATTCCGCCGCATTGCTGATCGGCAGCATGCCGGCTTCGTGCACGATACCGCCCGGTGCAACCCGGCCTTCGTGCAGTGCGTAACTGCTGGCGGTGACGCCGCTGCTGGTCCGTACCGGCAACAGGTCCGCAGCCTCGTCCAGCAGGCTATGGCCCTGCGCGATGTAATCCGCCATGCCCAGCATGGCCTCGTCGATGGGCTGGGCCGCCAGCACACGCTCCAGCATGGTCGTCTGTTCCGCCGACCAGGGCTGGTTGACCCAGGCAATATCGTTCTCGGTATCGAACATGGCGTGCCACGCCTGCCAGAGCGGCACGAGGTAGACCGGCATCTGTGTCGGGTCATTGTCACGCCAGTATTCCCATTCTTCCGGGTACTGCTTGCCCAGTGCCTGCGTGGCCGCCTCAAGCATCGACTCGGTGCCAGAGAGCAGCGCCTCGACACTGCCCGTGCGCGGCGCCGGCAACGCCTGTATCCGGGTCTGGAATGTTTCGCTGGTGCTGGCCCCGTCGGTGAGCCGCCAGACGATGGTGGCCCCTTCCGTATCCAGCAACGGCAGCGGCAGCTGCACCGTGTCGTCGAGCACGAAGACCGGCAGCAGGCGGAAAGTGTCCACACGCCCCTGCAATGGCGCCTCGCCCTCGGTGGTATAGAACTCGGCATACAGCGTGGCGCTGTCCAGGCCGTCGGGCAGGCCGGTGAGTTCCAGCCCCTGCAAGGCGCCCGCCGTGTCAGCCACCGGTTGCACCGCCGTCAGGTCCGCACCGCCCTCCGCCGTCGTGGGAGGCGTCCCCGGTGCGGGCCAGTCCGGCGCCGGGGCACCAGCGCGCCCACCTCCGCCGCCGCCGCCACAGGCCGCCAGTACGCCACACAGGATCACCGCGCTGGCATAACGCATTCTCATAAAGGTCATGTGCTCTCTCCCTTGACGTTCAGGCCGAGGCACCGTGCCCAGTCACTTTGCTGACCGCTGCATTCAGCCGTACCGGCCCATCCATACCGTGGCTCAGAAATTGACGCGCACACCGAGCTCAAACAGAAATTCTGACGCATCGAACAACCGGCTCACCCCCGCGAGCAGGCCGACGCGCGGAGCAACATGCAGCACCCCCTGCGCCCCGAGAAAGGTTTCGTCGTAGCCATCCACATCGACGCTTCGCAAAAATCCGCGCAGTTCGTGCCGCGACGCCATCGCCATTCTGGCGCCAGCCTCCAGCTGATAACCGGTTTCCTTCTCGCTGAAGGTGCCCAGCCCCGGCACACTCGCGGCAACCTCCGCACGCACCAGACCCAGCTCGCCATAGGCGTCGAGCCCATCCTGCAGCGGCACTGCCAGGCCCGCACGCAGCGTCATGACTTCCTGGCTGACACCGCTGTCTTCCAGTTCGTCGTAACCCGCCGCCAGGTAGATGCTGTCCGTGACCTGGAAGGCCCCCCGGAAGAAGTAACCGTCAAAACTGCCGTCGCCCGTCATCCGCTGATAACCGGCTTCCAGATGGCTGTAACTGATCTGATCCGCCGCCGCGAACGCCGGCATCCCACCCCAGGTCAACAACACCGCAAGACATCCTTTCCACTTCTTCATATCGCCAGAACCTTTTCCGTTTTTTTTAAGCCCATGCCATCTGAGCAGCACAGTGGCCCTGTATGGCCAGTCGAGTGGCGGTCCTGCAGAGCAGTCCACGCCCCCCATGACCGGGGTGATGGTGTATTGCTGGCAAAATGGTTTGTATCGTGCATTTGCACTACAGGAAGCGGCTGTTCCGCTGGCACACAAACGGGGATTGAACGTGTCTGGCCCTCTGCTGCGGCCCCAAGACAAAAAAGCCCGGCATCCGCCGGGCTCTCTTCTGTCGCAACGAAACGATCTGCTGTCTGCGTCTACTGATCCCGTGACACCGGCATCGGCGCGGCATCAGGTGCTCGTCCTTCCAGCACGGCCATCACTGCAGGCACTTTTTCCAACGGAATCAGCATCAGTTCCCCTTTCGTCTCTCTGGCCAGCATTTTCAGTAACGCCAGCCGTTGCACGTCCGTGACACTGGTGCGGCTGCGCATCATAAAGCCCCCCATCGCAGCCGGCGCTGTTTACCGGCCAGTCGCTGCGCGGCATTGGCGTCACCTGCCTTCTTCCCGGACGCACCGCCCCCGCACGCCGACACGCCGGGAATCACCGGCACGGCCGGCAACAACTTCACATCGTGCATAGCAGCCCCCCTGAAGCACCGCCAGAAAACAAGGACATATGACCGATACGGCATCATATCGGGCGCAGACACGGCCACCTATCACTGAACTCAGGGATATTGGCGAAACAGGAGGACACGGGGCGCTGGCCATAACGCTCTCGGCCCCTTGGTGTCTGAAAGTTATGAAGGCACGCTCTGCGTGATCACGCGGGTGCCGGCAGGCTGGCGCTGGTGCAGACAACAGCGCTGATTACAATAACTTCACCCGCAATGAACGCCCCTTGATCCGCCCCGCATTCAGTCTCTCAAGCGCCAGCGGCGCCATCTCCCGCGCCACCGCCACGAACGCCTGGAAATCGGTAATGCTGATCTTGCCCACCTTGTCGCCGGGCAATCCGGCTTCACCGGTCAAGGCCCCGAGAATATCGCCGGGGCGCAGCTTGTCCTTGCGGCCGGCGGCGATACACAGGGTCTTCATCGGCGGCACCAGCGGCCCACCGGGCCGGGGTTTCAGGCTGCTCAGCGGGTGCCAGTTCAGCGCGGCGCCCTGCTGTACCTCGATGGCCTGGGCGCGGCGCATTTCCGGTGGCGCCACCAGGCTGACGGCGATGCCTTTTTCGCCGGCACGGCCGGTGCGGCCGATGCGGTGCACATGGGTTTCCACATCGCGGCCCAGCTCCACGTTGATGACCAGGTCCAGTGCATCAATGTCCAGGCCCCGGGCGGCCACATCGGTGGCCACCAGCACGGTCAGGCTGCGGCTGGCAAAGCGGATCAGCACATCGTCCCGCTCTCGCTGCTCCATGTCGCCATGCAGCGCCATGGCGGCCATCCCGCGGGCACACAGTGCGTCCGCCACCTCCTGGCATTGCTGCCGGGTAAAGCAGAACGCCACGCAGGATACCGGCCGGAAGCAGGCCAGCACCTGCGCCACAACGTCGGTGCGCTGGTGCGGGTCGATTTCGAAGAAACGCTGCTCGATGCGCGGCGCGGCCTGTTCGGAAGCAATGCTGATCTGCTGCGGATCACGCATGAAGTTCGCCGCGATCTGCCGGATGCCGTCCGGGTAGGTAGCGGAAAACAGCAGCGTCTGCCGCCGTGCCGGTGTCTGCGCGATGATGCCGGCGATGCTGTCATAGAAGCCCATGTCCAGCATGCGGTCGGCTTCGTCCAGCACCAGGGTATTGACCCCTTCCAGCACCAGCGAACCGCGCGCCAGATGTTTCTGGATTCGCCCCGGCGTGCCAACGATGACCTGTGCACCATGCTCCAGCGAAGCCGCCTGCGGGCCCATCGGCACGCCACCACACAGCGTCAGCACCTTGGTGTTGTCCGCCCCGCGCGCCAGCCGGCGGATCTCCCGCGCCACCTGGTCGGCCAGCTCGCGAGTGGGGCACAGCACCAGGGCCTGGCAACCGTAATAGCGGGGATTGAGCGCCTGCAGCAGGCCGAGTCCGAAGGCGGCGGTCTTGCCGCTGCCGGTGCTGGCCTGCGCAATCAGGTCCGCGCCACGCAGAATCACCGGCAGGCTTTGTGCCTGGATGTCGGTCATGGCGGTGTAACCCAGGCTGGCAAGATTACCCAGCAAGGCATCGGCCAGCGGCAATGAGGAAAACGCGGTATCGGTCACGGGTATCAACCTGCGGCAAAGAATGGCGCGCAGTGTAGCAGCAGGCCGGGCGGATCGCGGGATTAATGGCGACGTCGTGCAGCAGATACTGATGAAGGGGAAGGCGCCTGCCCCCTACCCATTCAGGCGCGCGGGGAATAGCGATCAATGACGGCTGTGGCGCCGCTCTTCGCTGCTCATGGCCTGCCAGGTGCTCTGGGCTTTCTGGATGTTCTCCTCGCGGGCACGCTGCTGGGCCTGGGTGGGCTTGTCTTTTTCCGGTACGTTCGGCCGTGGTTTGGCGCGGAAGATATCGCCCTTGACATGCACCGGCTCTGAGCCGAGTTGCGCCAGCACCTCTTTCGCGTCATCGGAATCTGCCACCAGCTTGCCGTCGGTAACGTGGGCATGGTCCTTGGCAATCAGCCATTTCAGGGTATCCCAGGAACCGCTCGGCCGTTTGCCGGCCACGCGCTGGACGCCACCCGGGTCGCCCACGTCGTGGGTGCGGAACAGCTCGAACTGGTACTTGTCGCGCACTTCCACATGGTAGTAGTCGCCCTTGCCGGTGCGCCCCGGCTTGACCCGCCGGCGGCCTTCCGGCTGTGAACGGGCCCGTTCTTCCGACGACATGTTCTGCCAGGCTTTCTGCGCCTTGCGGATATTCCGCCGGGCGGCATCGATCTGTTTCTGCGTTGCCATCACCTGTCCTCCTGCGTTACGTCAGTGAAGACTGACTTCAGGCCCACAGTACGCTCCTCCCCCGGGGGAGATACCGAGGCATGCCGCCGGATTTAGCACCCTTTTACGTTCCCGGCTCAGCCCGGTGCACGTGGCACCACCAGCACATCGGCGTCGGCATGGGCGAGCACCTGGCTGGTGACGCTGCCCACCAGCAGTTTCTCCAGCCGATGGCCACTTTCCTTGCCCATCACGATCAGGTCGGCGTTCAGTTCCCGGGCCCGATGCAGGATGCCCCGGGCCGGGAAATCACGACGTACGGTGCAGGTCACACGTTCCGGGGCCAGCCCGTGCGCTTCGCACAGCCGGCTCAGGCCGTCGTGGCCGGCAGCCTGCTGGTCGGCGGCATAGGCCGCCATCATGTCGCCGCTGATGGAGACGAAACTGCCGTAGAGCACGGTAACCGGCGCCCAGGTGTAGAGCAGTTCCAGGCTCGCGTCCGGCGCAATAGTCAGCGCCATATCGAGCGCCTGGCCGGAGACCTCGGAGAGGTCCACCGGGACCAGCACGCGCTGGTAATCCCCCGGCGCTTCGCCACGCACTGCCAGTGTCGGGCTCTGGCTATGGCGCACAATGCGGGTGGCGGTGGACCCGAGCGCCCGGTCCTGCCAGGCGTGGGCGCCCTGCCCCCCGAGCACCACCAGGGTCTCAGCGTCGGCGCCCTCGAGCAGGATCTCGGTGATCTTGCCATCCTGGATATCGCCGCTCAGCCGGTAACCGGTGTCGGCCTCAATGGCGTCGAGGCTGGCGTCCATGGCGCGCGCCATTGCCTCTTCGATGGGATCGGCCAGCAACGACTGCACCGCCAGCAGGCCGGGTTTTTCAGCAACGTGGATCAGACGCGCCCCGGTGATGCCCAGGGCGCGGGCCAGACGGGCGCCGCGACGCGCAGCGCGGTCAGCGTGCTCAGAAAAATCAGTCGCAATGCGCAGAGATGAGATACGGGCCATGACAAGCAACCTCCCAGGTGGTGGATGACACTCCATGTACTGCCTGTCACCAGTCTATGCCTCCTGGCCCACCCGGTCTTGATGCACGTCAACAGGCCGCTTCGGCGGACGGTGCCGGGCGCTGGCGTAGCAGCAGCCCGGTGATGACCGCAACGACTGTCACGATCACCGCCCCGATCACCGCATTGGTATGCAACGCGGCCGAGAACGCTGCGCGCGCCGGGACCAGTACGCTTTCGGCCTGCAATGACGGCAGCGCTGCCGCCACACCCAGTGCGCCGCCCAGGGTATCGGTGGCAGCCAGTGCCAGGTCCTGTGGCAGCCCGGCGGGCAGGTGCAGCGCCATTTCGCTGCGGTAGATGGCGGCGCCGATGCTGCCGATCACCGCGATCCCCAGCGCCATACCCAGTTCACTGGCGGTTTCCGAGGTGGCCGAGGCGGCCCCCGCTTTTTCTGCCGGGGCCGCGCTGACCACCAGGTCCGTGCCGAGAATCATCATTGGCATGACACCGAACCCCATGATCACCGTGCCGATCATCAGCCAGGCCATATTGTCGAGCCCGGTGACCTGCGCCATGGCCAGGAAACCCAGCGCCGCAAGCAGCAGGCCACCGCTGATCAATACCGATTTCGGCATGCGTCCGGCCAGCACCGGCACCAGCAACGAACCGAATATCTGCACCAGCGTCGCCGGCAGCATCACGATGCCCGCCTTCAGCGGCGACAACCCGAGCACACCCTGCAGATACTGGAACACCATCAGCCAGGCGCCCGAGATCGCCAGCACGGTCAGCATCATCGCGCCCACCGACGTGCTGAACGCGCGATTGCGAAACAGCGCCATGTCGAACATGGGTTGCGCCAGCCGGCGCTGGCGGCGCACAAAGATCACTCCCACCAGCAAGCCCAGCAGCACAGCCCCCAGCGCCATCAGGCTGAGACCATTGCGCGCCATATCCTTGAGGCCGTAGATCACCGCCAGCACCATCGCCACGGACAACAGCGCACTGGCGAAATCAAGCCGGCCTGCGTTGTCATCACGAAACTCCGGCAAGATCCAGCGGCCCACCGCCAGCAACAGCAGCATCACCGGCACGCCCAGCAGAAAAACGGACCCCCACCAGAAAAACTCCAGCATCAGCCCACCCACCAGCGGCCCGATCGCGCTGCCGACGATAAAGCCGGTCATCCAGACGGTGATCGCCAGCGTGCGCTGTGTATCAACCTGGAACATGTTGCGCAGCAGCGACAGCGTCGACGGCATCAGGGTAGCACCGGCCACGCCAAGCAGGGCGCGGCTGGCGATCAGCGCTTCGGCAGTGTGTGCAAACGCCGCCAGTACCGACGCCAGGCCAAACGCCGTGGCGCCGCAAAGCAGCAACCGGCGACGGCCAATGCGGTCGCCCAGTGTGCCCATGGTCACCAGGAAACCGGCGATCATGAAACCGTAGATATCGAGTATCCACAGCAGCTGTGCACTGGTCGGTTTCAGGTCTGCACTCAGGTGCGGTGCGGCCAGATGCAGCACGGTCATGTCCAGCGCCAGCAGTACGGTGGGCAGCATCAGCACCGCCAGGCCCAGCCATTCCCGTCGTGTTGCCGGCCGCGCCGTGCTGGCCGGAATATCTGTCGTCATTACATTCTCCCTGGTCCCGGGACCCACGCCCGGACGCGCACTATAGAATCTCAAGCCATGTCGAGGTCAAGCAGCTTGTTTCTTGTCGTGCAGAAAGGAAGCGAATCGACGGGGACAGCGGATTTTTCAGTTACACCGCGCTGTTGCCATTTTATGACGGGAGAACACTTTTTTTCGTCTGGCGCTGCACCAACTTCCCCAGCAACAGCGCATACACCAGACCCTGGACGACCAGCACCAGCAGTTCGTCCCGCACCCCGGCCAGGCCACCACCCATCTGGTTCAGTGTCAGCAGCGCCTGGATGCCCGGCCGCGCCGGCAGCACCCAGCTCAGCGCATCCAGCCCCGCCGGCAGGCTCTGTGCCGGCCAGGCAAAACCGGCCGTGAAAACAATCGGCAGCGAAGTGATCAGCACCACCACCGTCGGCAGTTCCGGCCGCGACACCAGATAACCGATCAACATGGCGCACACTGTGGTACTGGCGAGGAATACCCCTGCCACACCCAGCAACGCCCAGGGTGGCGCCACGCGCGGCACATCGTACAACGCAAAGAAAAAACCAAAGTACAACAGCGCAAAAAACACATAGATCAGCACAAACAACAGCCCGCGCAGCATCAGCGCCATGCCGGGCGGTGCGGCCATCTGCCCTGCCGCACGGCGGCGGCGGTCCTTGACCGTGACACTGCCGGCCGTGATCAGCAGCGTCTGATGCAGGATCAGTGCAAACACTGCCGGCACAATGTAATTGATATATCCGCCGCTGCTGTTGAATACCGGCTCGGGCGTCACACGCAGGGCCATCACCTGACCCGGAATGCGGGCCGGATTTTCGCCACTGCGCAGCGCCCGGGCCACCTGTGTCTGCACCGTGAGCGTGGTGCCGGCGGTGACCAGGCCCTGGACGATGTTGCTGTAGATCAGAAAGTAACTGGCATCTCCGGCATACGACAGGGTTGTCGGCCGGCCCAGGTAGACATCGCGCTCGAACTGCTCCGGAATCACCAGCAGCCCATGCACCGTACCTGCCGCCAGCAGCGCGCGCGCTTCATACAGGCTGCGCGGCTGCGCCGTGATCCGGATCTGCGGCGTGGCATCCACCCAGCGCACCAGTTGCCGCGCCAGTGCACCGCGATCATGGTCCAGCACGGCCACCGCCTGCTCGCCCGGCACGTTGCGGTGATAGGGCAACGGATACAGCAAGGCGTAGAACAGCAGCCCGCCACCGAACACCAGCAACACAGCGTGGTCGGTCAGCACATGACGCACCTCATCACACCAGGCGTGCCACCAGCGCGTCATGACGCCACCATGCGTGACGGCAGCGCGCGCAGTGCCAGCGGCAACGGCAGTAAAAACAGCAACAACACCAGCAGCGACGGCCAGAGCGCGCTCCATGGCGCGGCGTGGTCACCCACTGCCACCTGCAACTGCACATAGTGCGTGGACGGCATCAGGTTGCCCCAGAACACCGCCAGCGCAGGCATGTCGCCACGCGGGAAGGTAATGCCCATAAAGGCAAAGGCCGGCGCCAGATACGCGGCGCACAGGCTCAACGCACGCACCGTGTCGGGTGCCAGCGCCAGAATCATCAGTGCAATGCTTTGCACCGCCAGCACGGTGAACAACAGTGCCGGCACCAGTATCAGCACCGATCCCGCCGGCACCCAGCCGACAAAATGCCGGAACAGCCCCAGCATCAGCAGGCCCTGCACCCAGTAGACCAGTGTCAGGGGCAGGCACCAGCGCAGCAACAACCGCCATCGCCGAGGCCCGCTCTCCGGCAGCCCCTCACGCTGGAGCTGACGGCTGAGCAACAACACCATCGCCGTCACAATCAGTATCTGCCAGACCGCCGGCGCGATGGCGGTGACCAGAAAACGCGCGTAGCTCATGGCCGGATTGTAGAGCGCGGTAATCTGCGGCCGCACCGGCGCTACCGCCGCGAGCACCTCCGGCATGTGCTGCCCGGCCGCGAGCCGCTGCGCAGCGCCGGCGTGGGCCGCAAAATCCGCACCGCTTTCCTGCAACGCGGACGCAATGAACTTGCCGGCAAGCAGATATTGCGCGTTGTAATAGGCTTCCACACGCGGGCTCAGCCCGCGCCGCACGTCTTTTTCAAAATGCTCGGGAATCACCAGCAAGGCCAGGCTGTCGCCCGTACGCAAGGCGAACGCCCCCTCCTTCACACTCGCACGCGCATGCGCGGTGTCCAGTGCAGGGCTGGCGTCCAGTTGCCGCAGCAATGCGCGCGAGGCCGTGCTGTGATCGAGATCGACCACCGTCACCGGCAGATCGCGGGGCAGGCCACTGGCAAACACGGCAATAAACAATCCGGTCAGCAGCGGCGGCAACCAGACCACCAGCGCCAGCAGCCAGGGATCGTCGCGCAGTGCCTGCCAACCGCTGCGGCCCATGTCAGCGCGCCAGGGACAGCAACACGCTCATGCCGGGCCGCAGCCCCGGCACGGGTTTTTCCGGGCGCAGTTCCACCTCGAAGGTGCGCAGGTCAAACCCCTGCCCGGACGAGGTCGCTCGCCAGGTGGCAAAATCACCCAGCACGGCAATGTGTGTCACACGGAACCTGGCGCGCGTCGACAGTGCGGGAATCTCCACTTCGAAAGCGGCGCCCTGCGGCAACTGCTGCAACAGGTCTTCGCGCACATTGAACAGCGCCCAGGCATCGTCCAGATCGGTGACCATCACCACCGGAAATCCCTGCGGAACCAGTTCACCCTGTGACAGCAGCACGTTGCTGACGATACCGGCGTGTGGCGCATGCGCACGAGTGTCCGCCAGCAGGGTTTCCACTTCTTCGCGCAGGCTGGCGGTGACTTCTTCGTTGGCGCGGCTGGCATCGCGCGCTTCACGGCGCGGCCCCGCTTCCGCCAGGCGCAGCACTTCCGACGCCGTGGTACTGGTTTTCACCGCCACCTGCCAGAAGGTGTAGGCTTCATCCAGCCGCTGCCGCGCCACCACCCCTTCCTCTGCCAGCGCGCGCATGCGCTGCCAGGTTTTTTCCGCCAGCGCCTCGGCCACTCTGGCTTTTTCATATTCACTGCGCGCGGCATTGATGCGTTCCTCGCGGGTGCCGCCCTCCACCGCGTCCAGCAGTGAACCCGCGATGCGGTCGATCGCATCAATCTGCACCAGCTTCGCTTCCAGTTCCGGGCTGTCGATGCTGAACAGCACATCGCCCTCGGCGACCCGGTCGCCCTTGTGCACCCGCAATTCACCAAGCCGGCCCGGCACCTTGGACGACACCATGTACTGGCGCGCCTCGATCTGGCCCTGCAGCCTTTCCGCCGGCGTGCGGTAGGCCTGCACGAAGGCCCACGCCACGCCGCAGAACACCACGACCGCCACCACCAGCATCAGCCCTTTGCGTGCGTTCACTGGATTGCCTCCCCGTCGTCAAGGTAACGGACAAACTCTGCCTGCCGCCCGGCCAGGCTCAACACCTGCGCCAGCGACAGCACGTAACGAAACGACGCCGCATCACGGCGGGTGCGCGTTGCCGACAGAAAAGACTGCGCGTCCACCACATCCAGCGCACGGCCCAGCCCTTCGGCGAAGGCACGCTCGCGCAGGCGCAACGTCTGCTCCGCCAGCGCCACGCTGCTGGCCAGCTCGCGGTATTCCAGCAGCGCCTGGCGGGCCTCGCGGTACTGACTTTCCAGCAACAGGCTGAGACGACGCTCAGCGCCCTGCTGCAGACGCCCGGCTTCCGCTACCGCGCTGTCGGCGGCGCGCACTTTGCCGCGCCTGCCGTTGCGGTCCAGCAACGGCAGGCGTACGCCCACGCCCACCAGCCAGTCCGGTGTCAGTTCACTGGCCAGGGAATCGTCCTCATAAACGCTGTAGCTGCCGAACATGAATACATCGGGGTGATACAGACCGCGCCCGGCGCGGGCGAGGTGTTCGGCCTGCGCTTTTTTAACACCCAGTATCCGCAGGCCGGGATGATCAGCCAGCCCGGGTTCGAAGCTGGCAAGCGCCGGCAGCGACGGGTGGATGAACAAGGGCGAGACGGGTTCCACATCGCTGTCTCCGTGCACCAGGCGTGTCAGGGCCAACTGTGCGATGTCCCGCTTTTCCTGCATCGCGCGCGTGGCGATGCGGGCCTGATCGTAGGCGGCCTGCACCGCAAGACGCTCGACCACCGCGATCTGTGCCTGTTCTTCCAGTGCTTCGGCCGCGCGCAGGTGTCCGGCCAGCGTCTGTTCCGCCAGACGCTGGCTGGCCAGCGCTTTCTCTGCTGTCACCAGCCCGAAGTAGGCCGACACCAGTTCCAGAAAACGGGCACGCCGGATTTCTTCCAGCAAGGCATCGGCTTCCTGCTGGCCCAGTGCCGCGATGTCGCGCGCTGTGGTGATCTTGCCGCCGGTATACAACGGCCAGAACGCGACCAGCGCGCTGCGGGTGATGTCGCGGCGTGTCATCGGGGTGAGGAAGGCATCCGGCCCGCCCAGCAGGGAAATCAGCAACTGCCCCGGCAACGTATCGGCTGCGTCACTCAGCGGCCGCAGTGCCAGGGCATCAAGTTCGACGGGTTCTTCAAGGCGAGTGTAGCTGCCGATCAGATCGATCTGCGGCAGGAACAGGGAGCCGCTGGAAGAAAGCAGCGCGGCGGCCCGTTCGCGCGCGTGTTCACCGGCAGCGAGGCTGTCGTCGCTGGCCTGCAACGCCTGCCAGGCATCGCTGAAACTCATTGGCGTCGCCGGCGCCACGGCAGGCACCAGGCAGCCCAGTACGAGCGCGATTACCGTTCGCAGCATTGATCCTCCCTGGATGCAGACCGCCCCAGAGAGAAAAGCACAGGCCCGGGAGCGCTGCAAGACACAGACGGTCAATGGCGTGGCACTATGCCGCGGCTGCCGGTCCCGGACAGGCCACCTGAGGGCGAGCGACGGTGATACCGCCAGCGGCGCCAGGCTAACGTCATGGCCCGCTCCGGCCACGGCCACATGGGACGGGTGTTTTGCATCCCGTCACGCCTGCCCGCGCCCCGTTACAAAAAAACGCATTTCTCTCCATGCCAGCGCTCTGTGTCACTGACGCCGGTGAATTCACCTGCTGTTCACCATTTTTTTTATTGTGCGTTTCCCGAATACCCACCTTCTTTTTTTCAGGTCCATGAATTCATGGTGGTTTTGTTTTTTTCCTTCACGGGCCCTGTTTTCTTCACTCACACGATCTCCCAGAAAAGACGCTCTTCATTTCACTCGCCCATTGACTCGACGTTCATTCACCAGCGCCTAACGTCGGCCCGTGACAGCACATTGACGGCTGCTCACTCCCCGGGAAGGTCCTGGTCCGACCGAGCGCCGGCCGTGAGGCCTCCGACAAGAAAAAGGAGTTTTCCATGAAGCGCGATCACCAGACCCCGGCGCCAACGCGCCATGCTTATCCACTGCTTTCACTACGCCATGCCCTGCCTGGCCTGCTGGCTGCCGTCGTACTGTCCGCCTGTGGTGGCGACAATGACCGCACCGTGTTTGTCGACCGTCCGGTGGAAGTGCCGGTGGACAATGTGGCCAAGGGCAAAACCATTTTCAGCTACGAGACTTTCGGTAACGAAGGCTTCTGGACCGACGCCATGCAATTGCCGCAGGGCATCGCTGCCGCCGGTGTTACGCCGCTGGATGCGCTCAGCCTGGGCCTGAACGTGAACGTCAACGCACTCAGCAGTGGCACCGCCGCTGCGTTGCTGGATGCACTGGACCAGATCAACAACGGCGTCGACCCGGCCGACACTGTGCTGGCCAGCCCGGCCGTCACCCTGGCGCTGATCAACGAGGGCGCCGTCATCGGTGTCGTACCGTTCGCCGCCGACGGCACACGCAAGCCACTCGGCAGCGATACCGGCTTCAATCCCGCCGACACGCTGGACCTGGCGCGGGGCGACAAGGTCGGTGTGACATGCGCGGTGTGCCACGCCGGCACCGATGGCAGCGTGGTGCCCGCCGGCTTCGCCGGTCCCGGCTCTGTCGGTGCACAAGTGGATGGCGTCGTGGCGGAGGGTGTCGACATCGGCAATATCTTTGCCGCCGCCGCCAATCCGCTCGCCTACCTGCCGCTGCTGCAATTGCAGTTCACATCCCTGGGCGATGCCACCCTCGGCAATGGCGATTTCGCCGGCATTCCCGACGGCGCTTCCGTGGCAGAAGCCACCGCCGCCGCGCGCGAATACCTGACCGGCAGTGATACGGTCACCGGCGAGCGCTACTACCCGGTGACGTTTTTTGATCCGACGCCGGACGGCATCGGCAACGCGACCTACATACCGCCGTTCTTCCGCACCGATCTCGCGGCGCCGTGGGGCCATGCCGGCAGCTTCGCACGGTTGAATGATTTCAATAATCTGGTCTATACCGTGGCGCTGGACCCGACCAGCCTGCTGACCACCGAAGGCCGGGCACTGCTGAACGCCCTGGCCGGCCCGGTGGGCGATGAGATCGCCAACCGGTACGAAGAGGCGCTGCGCGATACCGGTGTATTGCCCGATGGCGTGGCCATCAGCGACGTGTTGCCTTACGTGAATGCCGCGCAGACCGGCCTGGCGCCGGGCAGCCCCGCCGGCCCGGCAGGTCGCCGTGTTGATGACGACGCGCTGGCAGCCCTGAAGGCCTACACCGACCAGTTGCCGTCACCCGCCGCACCGGAAGGCCTGGACCCGGGCCAGATCGCACTCGGCGAGCAGATATTCCGCTCTCCGCGCCCCGAGGGCGCCAACTGCGCCGCCTGCCACACGCCCAACCCGGACGACCCGGTGGCCAATATCGTGGTCTCGATGACGTCACTTTATCCGCGCTACAACGACGATCTGCTGGTGCTGCTGCCGGATCGTGGCGGCCTGAGCCCGGTACAGACCACACTGGCCGGCCCGCAACCCGGTTACGACAATGCGCTGATCGTGCTCGACGCCAGCCTGCGCGGACAGCCACGTGGTTTCTCCAAACCGCTGCTGCTGGCGCTGGACAGCAAGACCGAGTTCCTGCACAACGGGTCGGTCACGGGCGCGGACAGCGCCGAGGCGCTGAACAACCTGCTCGACCCGGCGCGGGGCGAGGATGCGCCACACCCGTTCTATTTCCCGCGCGACACGATGGTGACGGATGATCCGGATGGCCGTGCTGCGCTGGTGACCTATCTGCGCAGCCGCACCGCCAGCCCCGCACCCTGAGCCGCACGGCACGGGGGCGCCCCGTGCCGTTCACCTGCCCTTCCGCGCAGGGTATGCTGTGTCGCCCGACAAGCTGGAACCGTTCGACATGGCCACCCTGCGCGCCATCTTTACTGCCCCTGTTCGTGGCGCGGCCATTCAGGCCAGCGACGCCGTGCAGGTACACGCCGGCTGCGGCATCGTCGGTGACCGCAATTACCGCCGCAACAATACACCCGCTGACCAGATCACCCTGATCGAACAGGCGGCGGTGGATTTTTTCAACCAGGCACACGGCAGCTCCCTTCCCGCCTCGCTGCTGCGCCGCAACCTGCTGATCGATGACGCTGCACTGAATGACCTGGTCGGCCAGACCTTTCGGGTCGGCCGGATACGCCTGCGCGGCATCGAGCTGTGCGAGCCGTGCGCGGTGGTCGGCCGTATCCTGCAGGCGGAAGGCATCCCCGCGCCCGCTGCCCTGCGCACGCTGGCCGGGCGTGGTGGGCTACGCGCGGAAATTCTCGACACCGGTGTCATCCGGGTCGGCGATACACTGACTCTGGAAACCTGATGCACGCAGACAACATACTGATCGAACAGACGCGCCGCTGGCTGGAAGAGGTGGTCATCGGCCTGAACCTGTGCCCGTTCGCACGGCGCCCGCTGCAGGCCGGACAGATTCATTTCGAGGTCACGCACGCCACCGATGCCGGCACGCTGCTGACCGACCTGCATCTGGCCCTGACCGCGCTGGACAACAACAAGGCCATCGACACCACGCTGCTGATCATTCCCGGCATGCTGGCAGATTTCGAGGACTACAACGATTTCCTCAGCCTGTGCGATGCACTGCTGGAACGGTTCGAATGGGAAGGCGTGTACCAGGTGGCAAGTTTTCACCCGCACTATCAATTCGAGGACACCGAACCGGCGGATGCCGAAAACCGCACCAACCGGTCACCCTGGCCGATGCTGCACCTGCTGCGCGAAGACAGCGTCAGCGAGGCGCTGGCGCATTACCCGGACCCGGAGCAGATCCCGCAGCGCAATATCGCCCGCATGCAGGCCCTGACCGCAGACGAACTGGCGCGGCTGGATGCTCTTCAGGCGCAGCCTTCCACATAGAACACGGCGGGCGGCACACCGATACGCCAGCTGGTCACCATCTGTTCTTCGTTGACCTCGAACACCAGCCGCGCGTCGCTGCCGTCTTCGGGGGCGACAATCACATACAGCCAGTCCGGTGCGTACTTGTGCGGCTGTTCGGTGATGCGGTCGGCATAGGTCTCGCGCAACTGATCCAGCGTGGCGCCCACCTTGATGTCGCCCGGCGCCGCGAACTGTTCCATGTCCACGTCATAGCGCGCGAATTTTCCGTCCACGATCATAAAGCCGATACCGAAGCCGCCATTGTCAGGCTGTGGCTCGCGGAACAGGTAATAGCAACTGTCCGACGTCGAGCCGCCTTCGCGCAGCGGCCGCCCCCAGGACATGCGCACCTGTTCCTGGTCTTGACCAAAACGGGCCGGGCCGAAACCGTGGAAGCCGATCACCGCAGGCTGCTCAACAGTGGCCGGGGCATCATCCACCATCGGCGCGGCGCGGTGCTGTTCGGCCGGTGGCGCGGATGTTTCGGGTGTCGGCGGATCGGGTGTGTCGTCGCAGGCCGCCAGCGCCAGCATGCCGGCCAGCAGTAGCATACGGGATACAGACATGGGACCTCCTGTTGCCACGCAACATGGGGAAATCAAGGGGTTCCAGTGTAAACGTGGTGCTCCGGGGTGCCAGTGCCACAGGGGGGCAATGCACGAAGTTTTACGCTTGTCGCCATGTTGGGTGAGACGCTGCGGCACAGCGTCCTCCCCTGCCAGGGGAGGGGCCAACCCGACCTGAAGACGTCATCACCTGCTACGGAAGAGAAACGGTATTCAAAAGGCGCGCCTTTCAGGCGTCATTGCGCCGCAATATCCGCCGTGTCTTTTCACCAAACTTCGCCCCCAGCAGCAACATGCAGGGCGTCAGCAACAATGTCAGCGCGGACGCAAACGTCAATCCGCCGGCAATCGCGCTGGAGAGTTGTGTCCACCACTGCGTTGACGGCGCCCCGAAACCCAGGCTCGGTTCCAGCAGGTTGATATTGACACTGAACACCATCGGCAACAGCCCGAGCACCGTGGTGCCGGCAGTGAGCAATACCGGACGCAGGCGCAGGCAGCCGGATTCCAGTGCGGCTTCAGCGGGGGTCATGCCGGCGGCACGCAGTTCGTTATAGGTATCGATCAGCACGATATTGTTGTTCACCACGATACCGGCCAGCGCGATGATGCCCATGCCCACCATCACCACGCCAAAGGGCTGGCTGTTGATCAGCAGGCCAAGCAGGATACCAGCGGTGGAAAACACGATGGCGCTGAGCACCAGCATGGCCTGGTAAATACTGTTGAACTGGGTCACCAGGATCAGTGCCATCAGGAACAGCGCAACGAAAAACGCCATCACCAGGAACTGGCCTGTTTCTGCCTGGTCCGCCTGTTCACCGGCAAAATTCAGCATTACGCCTTCGGGCAGGTTTTCCAGTGCCGGCCGCAGGGCGCGGATACGGTCATCAAGCTGGAAGCCCGGCGCAAGATCCGCTTTGAGGGTAATGGCCCGGCGCCCGTCCACCCGGTGCAGCACGCCGACCTTTGGCGCCGCATCGCGGGTCACGAACTGGCTGATCGGCACCTGGCCCCGCTCGGTATTCAGCGTGATGCGCTCAAGCTGGTCGAGGCTGCGCCAGTCCTGCGGCAGGCGCACGCGGATATCCACTTCGTCGAGGGCATCCACCGGACGATAGGTAGCCAGCAGCAGGCCGGTCGTCACCATTTGCACCGCGCTGCCGATACTGGTGACGTCGGCGCCGAAACGCGCCGCCGCCTCGCGGTCCACTTTCATGCGCCATTCGACGCCGGGCAGGCTGCGGTCATCTTCAATGCCGACAAAACCGCCCAGGCGTTCCATTTCCTCGCGCAGGCGCGTCACCGCCTGGTCCGCCACCAGCGGGTCGCGGGCGCTGATCTCCAGCTGGAACGGTTTGCCGCCGCTGGGGCCCTGGTCCTGTTCCTGGAATTCGAGCAGTACCCCGGGAATATCCCGCGTGCGGGCACTCATTTCATCCAGCACGGCGCGCGCCGGACGGCGCTCGTCCCAGTCGATCAACTGGAACTGCAACACGCCGATCACATCCGGGCCAAGCTGCCCGGACGCCGCGGCAAACGAGCGTGCATACAGCGCCTTGACCTCGCTCATGCCACTGAGACGGGCCTCGACCTGTTTCACCACGGCGTCTTTTTCCTGCACCGAGTAATCGCCCCGCGCACGCACCAGCAATTGCGCCGACTCCGGCTCCACTTCCGGGAAAAATTCCACGCCATGGTTGAAGCGTCCATAGGCCAGGTACACCAGCACAACCAGTGCCAGCGCGACCACCAGTGTCCAGCCCGGCGCATTCAGCAACCGCCCCAGCACACGCCGGTAGGCACGGCCACCGGCGCTGACCTGTGCATCCCCCCGGCCCTGTTTGGCACTGAGGACCTTGCCCAGTGTGGGCAGGAACACCAGCGCCATCGCCAGGGAAGCCACCAGGCACAGGATCACCGTGGCAGGCAGGTACTTCATGAATTCACCCACCACGCCAGGCCAGAACAGCAACGGCACGAACACGACGATAGTGGTGGCGGTGGAAGAAATCACCGGCCACGCCATGCGTTGCGCCGCACCTGCCCAGGCCTCCCGCGGGGATTGCCCTTCGGACAGATGCCGGTCCGCCAGCTCCGCCACCACGATGGCACCGTCCACCAGCATGCCGGCCACCAGGATCAGCGAGAACAGCACCACGATGTTGAGCGTGAAGCCCAGCGCCCACACCAGCAGAATGCCGGTGAGAAACGCACCGGGAATGGTCAGCCCCACCATCATCGCCGGGCGCAGCCCCATGGCGGCAATGATCACGATCAGCACCATCACCACGGCCGTGGCAACGTTGTTCAGCAGCTCGGAGAGCAGATCGTCCACCTCGGAGGACTGATCCATGATCACATCCACTTTCAGCCCTTCCGGGAACAGTGGCGCGGCCTGTTCAAGCAGTGCCTTCACGGCATCGATGGTGTTGATGATGTTGGCGCCGGCACGTTTGGAAATTTCCAGCACCACGGCAGGCTGGTCGTTGATGCGGGCGTAGCCTTGCGAGTCCTTGAAGGTACGGCGGATGTTGGCCACGTCGGCAAACGTGACGACTTTGTCGCCTTCCACTTTCACCGGAATCGACAGCACATCTTCCAGGTTTTCGATCACGCCGGGGACTTTCAATGCCATCCGGCCGGCGCCGGTGTCCAGGCTGCCGGCGGCCACGAGCCGGTTATTGCGTGAAATCAGATTGAACAGCGTATCGAAATTCAGGCCGTAGCTTTCCAGCACGAGCGGGTCCACAACGATTTCCAGCAGGTCTTCTCGCTCGCCGCCGATTTCCACTTCCAGTACATCGGGAATGCCCTCGATGGCTTCGCGCAGTTCCCGCGCGGTCATCAGCAATTCCACCTCGGACAACGGGCCGGACAGCCCCACGGACAGCACCGGGAACTGTGACACGTTCACTTCCATCACACGCGGCTCGTCGGCCTCATCGGGAATTTCCGCCCGCGCGATATCCACCCGCTCGCGCACATCCGCCAGCGCCTGTTTCGGATCAAATCCGGCGTCGAATTCCAGCGTGATGGAGGCGTAACCTTCACCGGATTGCGCGGTCATTTTTTTCACACCCTGGATGGCGCGCAATTCCTGTTCCATCGGCCGCACCAGCAGCCGTTCACCGTCTTCCGGGCTGACGCCTTCCAGCGTCAGCGATACATAGATCATCGGAATGGTGACGTCCGGGTTGGCTTCTTTCGGAATAGACTGATAGGCCGTCAGGCCGGCCAGCAACAGGAACAGCAGCAACAACAAGGTGGTGCGCGTACGATCCAGCGCCGCGTTGATCAGTGTCTGCATGATCAGGGTGCTTCCGTTTCGGTGGCGGGCGCCGTGTCCTTCCGGACGTCAGCCTGGGCGTCCTCCTGAGCAGGCACCGCCTCCACTTTCGCTCCGGGCTCGACAAAGCCGCCGCCGAGGGAAATCAGCCGCAGCGTCTCCGGCAGGCCGGCCACCCAGGCTGCGCTGCTGCTGGCGCTGAGCAGGCGCACTGCGCCGAACTGCACCTGGTCGTCGTCATCCAGGTACTTCACCCCCATGCGTCCGGCGTCATCAAGCACCAGCAGCGCCGGGGACACCCGGTGCGCCGGCTGTGCCGGCAGGGCGATGTCCAGGGTCGCGCTGGCGCCGGCAATACGCCGGTGCTCGGGATTTGGCACGGTCACTTCTACCCGGTAGCTGCGGGTATTTTCGTCCGCGCGGCTGGCAATGAAGTTCACTTCGCCGGTCATCTCACTGCCGTCCAGCAGGGTCACCTGCACGGCCTGTCCCACCGCCAGTTGCAGCACTTCCCGCTGCCCCACCCAGGCGCTGGCCCGCAAGGTCGCGTCATCCACCAGATGGGTGTAGTTGTCACCGACCTGCAGAAAATCTCCCGGCTCGGCATCAATCCGGTTGATCACGCCGGCAAATGGCGCCACCGGACGCGTATGGGCCAGTCGCTGACGCAGGGTGGCTTCATCCGCCTGGGCTTCGGCCACGGATGCCTTCAGCCGCAGCAGTTCATTGGCCGACACCAGTTGACGGCCATGCAGCTTTTCGGCGCCATCGAGTTCGGCCTGGCGTGCTGCCAGCTCCGCTTCGCTGCGGGCCAGTTGTGCCGGCAGGTCTTCGCGATCGATCTCCAGCAACACCGCCCCGCTGGCAACCCGGTCGCCTTCTTCCACCCGGCGACGCTGCACCTGGCCGGCGACACGCGCGCGCAACTCGACTTCGCGCCAGGGCAACAACTGCCCCTGGGCACGGATCGACGCAGCATGTGGCTGTGCATGACGCACTACCACTTCGACGCGCGGCAGTGTCGCCTCGCGCCCGGCCTGTGCTTCGGGCGCATCGGCACGGAAGGTCTGACGATCTCCCAGCAACAGCCACAGCAACAACAGTACGGTGAGTACCACCGCCAGCAGTACGGAACGGGACGGAACACGAGAAGGCATGCCGGATATCCTGGGCCATCAAACGGGGGATGCAGCGACGCAAATCAAACGTCTGTTTGTTATCAGATGTGAGCCACGGTAGCCAGCCCACCGCACGCGATGCAAGCAAAGATTACAGGCGCAGACAAAGAAGGGATGTTTGTATTGATGCCGTGGGAACCGGCGCTCACTCCACGGCCGGCAGACGCAGGTGCACCCTCAGGCCCGGTGCGCCGTTTTCCGCCCAGAGGGTGCCGCCCTGGCGCACCACCGCGCGGCGCGCAATGCTCAGGCCCAGGCCGAAGCCGCTGCCCTGTTCCCGTGCCGTGTCCAGCCGCACGAAGGGCTCGAAAATCCGCGCCAGCGCTTCCGGAGCCACACCCGGCCCCTGGTCGGCCACCCACAGGTGCCACATGTCGCCCTCGCGCTGGCCCTGCAGGCGCACCTCGCCTTCCGGGGGCGAGTGACGCACGGCATTGCGCACCAGATTTTCCAGCGTACGGGCGAGATCGTTCACGTGGGCCCGCACCCGCGCGTCCTCCGGCAACCGGTTGGGAAAACGTGACACGGGCCAGCCCGCCTCGAACGCCACATTTTCCACCACCAGATCCCACATCGGGCCAAGCGTGACCGTCTCGGTCGACGAGACCGGCTGCACCATGTCGTGCCAGGCCAGTTCCAGCGTGTCGTCCACCAGCGCGCTCATCAATGCCAGTTCGCGCGCCACCCGTTCGCGCAGGGCGTCCTCGGACAATTTGCCATCCAGCGCCACGCTCAGGCGGCTCAACGGCGTACGCAACTCGTGCGACATATCGTGCAGCAGTTGCCGCTGGGCGCCGAGCACCCCGGCGACACGTTCCGCCATCAGATTGAAACTCTCGCCCACCTGGCCGAACTCGTCCCGGCGCGCCGCCAGCTCTGGCGCCACCCGTGCCTGCGGGTCATCGCGAAAGCGCAGCACCTGGGCCTCCAGCGCGCGCAGCGGCCGCATGAGCTGGCGGTACACCAGCACCCCCAGCAGCAACGCCAGCAGTGCCGGCAGCACCCCCATCAACAGGGCCCGCCAGAAGGGAATCACCCGGCCAGGAAAGAACCGGGGTGGCAGCTGCATCACCAGCCGACCGGCCTCTGGCGCCTGCGGAAACGGAATACCGATATAGGGCATTTCCACCGAGCGCAGGCTCATCCGATAGTCGAGTTCACGCTGGAAACGCAGCCCGGCACGCTGATGCTCCGTCAGCGGCACGCTGGTCAGCGAGACGCCGTGCTGGTCCACCAGCATGGCATCGCCGGGTTCGCGCGCCTGGAGGGTGGACAACCACCGGCGCATGGCGTCATCACCACCGCGCCAGGCCTGCTCGGCCTCAGCGGCGTAGCCGTGCAGCGTGGTTTTCGCCTCCGTGCCGAGCCTGAGCACCCGCTCGCCGACTTGCATGGTCAGGTGCCAGCTCAGCCACACCACCAGCACCGCGCTCAGGCACAGCACGGCGGACAAACGCCATAACAGGGAGTAACGACCCGGCATCAAAGCAGCTCGGACGCCAGCATATAACCCTGCCCCCAGACCGTACGCAGCAGCTGCGCACTGCCCCCTGCGGCGCGCAGCTTGCGGCGCAGGTGACTCACATGCAGGTCCAGCGCCCGGTCATGGCGGCCGAAACTGCGATGGAGGATGGCCTGGTACAGATAAGGCTTGCTGAGCACCTGGTCGCGGTGCTGGCAGAAGGCATCCAGCAGGCGGAATTCGGTTTCCGTCAATGCCAGCGGGCACCCTGCGTAGTCGGCGGTTTCATTCTCCGGGTGGAGTGTCAGCGCACCATACTGGCGGCAGGCCGCATCGGGCTGAACCTGCCAGCGCCGGCGCTCCAGACGTACCCGGCGCAGGATCGCATCCACCCGCACGGACAGTTCAGCCAGGCTGAAAGGCTTGGGCAGGTAGTCATCTGCGCCACTGGACAGGCCGGCAATGCGGTCCTGCTCATCCCCCAGCGCCGACAACAGCATCACCGGCACCCCGTCCTGCTCACGCAATGCAGCCAGCAGCGACAGGCCATCCAGGCCAGGCAGCAGGATATCCAGCAGCACCAGGTCAAAGCCTCCGGCACGGGCGGCCTCCAGCCCGTCGTCCCCACGCCGGCACAGGGTGACGAGATGTCCCTGCTCAGCCAGATGGTGCTGCACACGCTCGCTCAACAGCGGATCGTCCTCGATCAGCAGCAGGCGGGCAGGCATCAGGGCGGGAGCGTTCATGAGCACATTGGACAGCGAGGGAACCGGCATTAATAGTACGCATTATCATTCTCACAATCCACGCCCGCCCTCTCTGTACACTGACCGCCTCGTCACAAAATCGATTAACGGTCCAACTATCGATAATTTAGACTCAGTCACTGTCGTGCCAGAAAATGCGCCCGACACGCTGCAACAACCCAACAATAAATAACAGGCCGCCGGCACCCGAGAGGCGGTCACGGGAGACTTCTGATGTCCATGCTGTCTATACGCGCCGGCACAGCGCTGCTATGCGCCGGTTGTTCTATCCTGCTCGTCTCATTGACCGCCTGCGGCGGCAGCTCCAGCAACCACCGGGGCAGCCCGGCGGGGGGCGTCACCGGTCTGAGCACGCTGTCCACCGCCCCTGGCATGGTGTCGGGCGGGGATGTGCTCATGGAAATCCAGCTCTCGGACCCCGCCGCAGCCGGACGGGTCGCCGTCATGCTCAACGGTACGGATATCACCGAAGCCTTTGCGCTGCGTACCGACGGCCGCTACACCGGCCTGGTCACCGGGCTTGCCGAAGGTGACAACACCATCACTGCCGGTGAGCACAGCCTGACCGTGAAAAACCATCCTCGCAGCGGTCCGATTTTTTCAGGGCCACACCTGGCCCCCTGGGTCTGCGCGCAGCCCACCGCCGCCACCGTCACCGTCACTAACCCCGAGAACGACTGGGAAGCAGACACCACATCGCGGATCAGCGGCCTGGACCAGACCACGGATGAACACTGCAACGCCCCGGCCAGCATCAGCTACTACTACCAGCCCACCAGTGCCGCCAGCGATTGCAGCTTCGCCATCTCCGGCGCCAACGCCTGTTTCATCCCGTTTGACACGGCCAACCCGCCTGCCGACACAGACGTGGCCGAATTCACCAATGATCGCGGCGACACCGTACGCAGCATCATCGCCGTGGAGACCGGCACGCTAAACCGGGGCATGTACTCACTGGTGGTGTTCCATGATCCCGCCGCTTCGCACCACCCGGCGGCACCACAGAAAGGCTGGAACAACAAACTGCTGTTCAATTTCGGCGGTGGCGCCGGCGGCAGCCGCTTCCAGACGCCGCCGGACAATCCGTTCTTTAACGAAGGTGCCCTGCGGCGTGGCTTCATGCTGGCCAAATCGTCATTGAACGATCACCGAACCAATTCCAACCATGCCCTGGCAGCGGAAGCCGTGCTGATGCTCAAGGAGCACATCACAGAGCAGTATGGCGAAATTCGCTACACCATCGGCAGCGGCGGTTCCGGCGGCGCCATCATGCAACTGACCATGGCCTCGTCCTACCCCGGCCTGCTTGACGGCGTGCTGCCCACCCAGATCTATGCCGACGCACTGACCAATTCGCTGGAAATCTTCGACTGCGGCATTCTCACGGACAACTATGTCACCCTCCCCGACGGTGCCCTGACGCAGGCGGAACGGCTGGCCATCACCGGCCACGCGCAAGCCACCCAGTGCCTGGCCTGGAACGGCGCCTTCCTGCCGCTGGGCATTCCCAGCCTCCCCAGCAACTGCGGGACCGGCTTCCCGGCGGCGATCACCTACGACCCCGTCACCAACCCGCAGGGGGTGCGCTGTTCCCACGCCGAGCACAACCGCAATCTGCTCGGCCGTTACCTGGACAATGGCGTCCATATCACCGAATACCCGCAGGACAACGAAGGCGTTCAGTACGGCCTGAAGGCACTGCAGGACGGGACGATTGATGCCGAGCGCTTCGTGCACCTCAACGAGCACATCGGCTACTACGATGCCGACCAGAACTGGGTACCGGGCCCCGGCCGCGCCATCAGCTCCGAAGTGGCACTGGAAAATGCCTACCGCAGCGGCATGGTCACGGGCAGTCCCCACCTGGCGAACGTGCCGATCATTGATGTTCGAGGCCAGGAAGGCGCAGTCGACATCCACCTCAACTGGCGCGCGCTGGCACTGCGCGATCGCCTGGAACGGGTACAGGGCCATCATGATAACGAGGTGATCTGGGCGTATGTCGGCGCCAACCCGTCGAATGACGCCTTCCTGCTGATGGACACCTGGCTCAGCGCCATCGAGGCCGACGACAGCGACGCCAGCCAGGCGGAAAAAGTCGTAGCCCACAAACCCGCCGAAGCGGTAGACCGCTGCCTGGACGACGGTGTCGATGTCGGCCTGTTCAGCGACGAATGCCCGGTAAAATTCGGTGCGTCACCACGCCAGGTGGCCGGCGGGCCGGTCGCCGAGGACATCCTCAAGTGCAGCCTGAAACCACTGGATTTCGACAGTGCTGACTATGACGGCATCACCTTTACCCCTGACCAGCAGACACGGCTGGCCACCGTCTTTGCCACCGGCGTCTGTGACTGGACCCGGCCAGGGGTTCAGCAACAGAACACGCCAGCCTGGATGGGCTTTACCGAGGGTCCTGGCGGTGAACCTCTGGATGTACCCTGGGTCAATCGGAACCTTTGATCGCCGCGCCGGCCCGCCGATAAAGCGGGCCGGTGTAACCTCTTTAAATTATCGATAATTTGATTTTATATCGATAAAAATACATCATCCCGCAGGCCCCTGTCGTCGCGCCCTGTCTGCCGGCGCGTTCTTCTCTGGAGAGCCTGATGCGCACCACATTCCCACCCGCCCCCGAACGCCTGCTGGCCGTGCTCTGTTTCAGCACCTTTCTGGGCTTCCTCACAGTCGGCCTGCCGTTGCCGGTGATTTCGCTCTACGTGCATGAACAACTCGGGTTCGGCAGCGTGCTGGTGGGCACCGCCGTCGGCATCCAGTTCCTGTCGACGCTGCTGACGCGCGGCTATGCCGGACGGATCGCCGACACACAGGGGCCCAGGCCCGCCATGATCAAGGGGCTGTGGCTGTGCGCCCTGTCCGGTCTGCTGTACATCGCCACTGACTGGCTGCCGCTGTCCTCCGAAGGCCGTCTCGGCATCATGATCATCGGCCGGCTGATACTGGGTTACGGCCAGAGCTTGCTGGTCGCCGGCATGCTCGGCTGGGGCATTGGTACCGTCGGCGGGGCACGCTCCGGCCAAGTCATGGCCTGGACCGGCATGGCCATCTACGGCGCCATGGCGCTGGGTGCGCCGCTGGGCCTGTGGCTGTATCAGCAGGTGGACCTGGCATCGGTGGGCCTGCTGGTCGGCCTGCTGCCCGCGCTCGGCGTGGTGCTGGTGAGAAATGTCCCGACGGTGCCCGTCACCGCCGGCGAACGCCGCTCGTTCATCAGTGTGCTGGGCAGCATCTGGCAGCCTGGCATGGGGCTGGCTCTGCAAGGGGTCGGCTTTGCTGCCATTGGCGCCTTTATCAGCCTGCATTTCGTCCATGAAGGCTGGGTCGGTGCCGGCCTGGCGCTGACCTGCTTTGGCCTGTCATTCGCCCTGGTGCGCGTGTTATTCGGCCATCTGCCAGACAAGCTCGGCGGCCCGCGCGTGGCCGTCGTGGCCCTGATGGTGGAAGCCGCCGGGCTGTTCATACTGTACCTGGCCCCGAGCGCGCCCTGGGCGCTGGCCGGCGCCGCCATTACCGGGCTGGGCAGTTCACTGATTTTCCCCTCGCTGGGGCTGGTGGTGGTGAGCCGGGTCGAGCCACAGATGCGTGCCACGGCCCTGGGCGGTTATGCCGCATTCCAGGATGTGGCCTATGGGCTGACCGGCCCGCTGGCCGGGTTGATGGTGGGGGCCTATGGTTATGCGTCCGCGTTTCTGATCGGTGCGGTCGCGGCATTGCTTGCGCTGGTGATTGCGTTGCAATTGAGTTGGGTTTGCAGGAAGCGGGTGGCGGCCTGTTGATTGCGGGCTGGTGAGAGTCGCCATGACGGGATTCGCTGCGCTCTTCCCTCCCTACCGCTTCATACGGCGGCACGGCATTGCCAGCCGTCAGCCGCTATCGCATTCGATCTATGCGCAAATAGCTGACAAATAAGCCGGCAGATCTCCTGCATCCGCTGGCGGCAATAACCCGCTTGCCGTAGTGCCGCTGGCTGACAGGCACACTGTCTTTCCCGTGTGATGCTGTGTCCGAACCGATGCCAGGGAAGGCACGGACACGGAGCCCGACATGGACGATCACGATACCGGCTATCGACTGCTGTTTTCCCACCCGGAAATGGTCCGCGACCTGCTGACCGGCTTTGTGCCGGAAAGCTGGGTGGCCGAACTGGACCTGGACACGCTGGAAAAGGTCAGCGGCAGTTATGTCACCGATGACCTGCGCAGCCGCTGCGACGATGTGATCTGGCGCGTCCGCTGGGGCAAGGAATGGGTCTATCTCTACCTGCTGCTGGAATTCCAGTCCACCGTGGACCCGTATATGGCCGTGCGCATCATGGCCTATGTCGCCCTGCTCTATCAGGACCTGATCCGCACCGGGCAACTGGGCGAGACCGGCCACCTGCCTCCGGTCGTGCCCGTGGTGCTCTACAACGGCCGGCCTCGCTGGCAGGCCGCGACGGATATCGGGGCACTGATCTTCCCGGTCACCGGCGAACTGGCGCGCTACCAGCCCAGGCTGCACTACCTGCTGCTGGACGAAGGCCGTTTTGACGAGCAGGCCCTGGCCCCGTTGCAGAACCTCGTCGCGGCCTTGTTCCGGCTGGAGAACAGCCGCGATGCGCCGGCCATCCAGCGGGTCTTGCGGCATCTGATAGACTGGCTGCACGCACCGCAGCAGGCCAGCCTGCGCCGCAGCTTTACCGAATGGCTCCGGCGGGTCCTGTTGCCGGGCCGGCTGCCCCACATCACAATACCGGCCATGCAGGAATTGCAGGAGGTGGATGACATGCTCGCTGAACGTGTGAAGGAATGGTACGCCGAGTACGAACGAAAGGGCCTCCAGGACGGCATGCGCAAAGGCATGGCGCAAGGTCTGGAAAAAGGTCTGGAGAAAGGTCTGGAACAGGGTCTTGAGAAAGGCCTGGAAAAAGGCCGCAATGATGAAGCCCGTCGTATTCTGTCACGGCAAATAACGCGACGCTTTGGCGCGCTGTCCCCTGCCACCGAAGCTCGCCTGGCAGCAGCCTCGCTGGAACAGCTTGAACTGTGGGCCGACCTGATCCTTGATGCGCAGTCGCCGGAAGCATTATTTGGCTCAAACCAGCCCGAGCCAGACAGATATAGGTAAACCATAAAAGGTTCAGCGCGGCTGAACGGGCTTGATCCGTGAGGGGGAGAAGATTGGCACGCCTTCGCTGCGCGAAGGCGCCCCCTCCCGGCCCTCTGGTTAAGGGGGGAAGGGTCAGCCCAAGCCGAACACCACACCACCGCCTACTACGGCAGCATCAGCCTGAACCCCCGCGCATGTCGGGAAGTCATCCAACCTCACCCAAAACCCGCCTGTAAAAAAATTCCTCAGACACATCCCCCTGAGCTGACCACCGCTAACTCCCGGCAATCAGCCCAGGCCACAGATATCTCAATGCAATCAATCCCAGCTCCACCGCTGCGACTTGCCGCCGTGGAAAGTCCACAGATGCGCGCGCTGACCATTGCCCCACAAAGGGTCCTTGATATCCAACGCCCGGTGCGGTGCGTGCGCTGGCCGGAAGGAGTTGCTGGCTCCCCGCGTCCAGACCTGATTATCACCACTGTGGCACGGCCACAGCACTACGCGCGTGCCTTCGCTGGTACCACTACCGGACACGTCCGCGCATTTATCCGGCGCGGATTTCGCCCGCAGACGGCCTTGCGGATCATGCCACCAGAGCTGGCTGTCGGCACCGTGGCAACTCCAGTGGTGGATTTCCGTGCCATCCGCCGTGCTGCGGTCTTCCAGATCCAGGCAACGGCCATGATCATTGCGCAGCTTGCGCCACACCGGCTCTGCCGGCGGTTCAGGCGGTTGCACCACCGGATAATTTACCGGCAGCCACTCGCCCTCACTGGCCAGGTCGCTGTAGTTCAACCACACCACCGTGGCACCGGCAGAATCACGGGCTTCTTTCAGCTTCTGATTACTGAAACCGTTGCGTGGCACCTGGAACTGATACGTGCTGCCAAACTCCGCCGTGCAGGTCGACGCCGCCTGTGCCCAGGTAACCGATGCCGCAGTAACCATCCAGCTGCCATCGTCCGCCTGGCAGGCGGCGCGGCGCGACTGGCCGCAGTTCACGTCGTTGAAGCGACCGTCGGCACGCTGCTCGGCACAGTGTTCGTTACCGCCCGAATTATTCGGTTCGTTCTCGCCCCAGCTCCATACGGCAGCGGCAAGACGGCTATCGAACGGCACCAGATGATCCAGGCCAACAATGCCCAGATTGCACTGCATCGCCTCCGCCATGCGCTGCGGCGTGGTCGGCGGCGGCGGGTTACCAAAGGTGGCACTCAGGTTGGTGCCGTCTTCAAAAATCCGCACAAGATTGGTCTGCACGAACTGCTGCGTCCTCCCGCTGATGGTGCACAACGGATAAGGCGCGAAGCTGTCGTTGCCCGTGGGGAAGCCGTAATTGAACACCGTCTGTGCCCAACGGGTGGTGCTGCAATCACCACCGATCAACAACACCTGCTTGCCGTCATTGATCATGTCGGCACGGGTGATGTCCATCGGCAATGTGCGGCAGGAACCCGGTCGATAAATACGATCTCCCAGATGCAGATCAAGGATGTCGACGGCGCGATCATGTTCGCTGTCCACATGCTCCTCGATGTAAATCAGGATCACCTGATCGTTGTTTTCGGGCCGCTCAAGCCAGGTGGCAATTTCCTTGATGCCGTCCTCGAAGTGACGGTCAAAGGTGGAACAGCCTGTGTGGTCGCTGGTGCCATGGCACAGGATCAGTTTGCTGTAGGCCCAGTGCACATCCAGCTCCAGCGCACGGATACCCAGGTCCAGTTGGTCCACCACGCTGACCTGATGATTCGGGTCCCAGTAACTGCCCAGATTCTGATACGCCACCGAGTTGTAGCTGTTGTGCGTGTACTGGAAACTGGTCTGCCCCAGCGGCTCACCCATTTCCAGCGTGCGCTGATGCGCGAGCGCCTCATAGTTCCAGCTATTGCGAAAATCCTCCACCGGCGTGGCGAAGGCTGCCGTGCTCAACAGACACAGCATGGGAAAGGTCCATCTGCTCATCCCGAAAACCCCTGGTTGTTATGGTTATTACTGTCGGGCAAAGGTGTTTGCCCACGGTCATGCCAGACCCGGGAGACATACGGCGGGATTGTTTCCGAGACACTGCAGGCGGGTTTTATTTAGGCGGTTTAAACGGGCCGGGTCAAGTTTATGGCACCAACGTACAGCATGGCGTTGCGCCATCAATCCCCATCACATACGCCGTTTATCGCCTCACGGACCAGGCTGCCAGGTGACACGTCATGTGCCCGCAAGACACCCGGACTGACTTCGAGCGCCGACTGGTACGGGTGCGGTGTCTGATACGGCGGACACTCTCGTGCTGGCACACCGACACAAGGTGCCATTTTCTTGATGTCCACCACTTCGCCGGCTGCGCTGATAAACGCGACTTCCAGTGCGAAGGGCACGTTGAACATCCAGAATCCATATTTGGGCGTGGCTTCGTCCGGATAGCGGAACAGCATGCCCGTATCCGGCGCCAGCCCGTCGCGCCCCATCAGCCCGCGCTGGCGCTGTGTTTCGGTGGACGCCACTTCAACGGAGAGTGGCTCGGCGGCATCTCCCAGGCATATCAATGCCGTCCCGAATACCACCTCTGCGCCTGTCGGTTCATCAGCGGAAGAACAGCCCAACCCACCCAGCGCCAACAGCCCGCACAGCAACCATCCCCCCGCTCTGTTCATACCGCCCCACTCTCTTCAACGCTTCAATGCCGATTCACTATACAATCACCGCTTCCTTCTGAGCAGCCCGCGAGCCCGCCATGCACGCTCTGCAATTCACTGCCACTGGCGATCTGCGCCATCTTGCCTTGGTTGATCTGCCCCGCCCCGTCCCAGCCGCCGGTGACGTACTGATCCGTGTCGACGCGGCCGGCCTCAACCCCAGCGACGTAAAAAACGTGCTCGGCCGCTTCCCCTACACCACCTTGCCGCGTGTGCCGGGGCGGGACGTGGCCGGAACTGTCGAGGCAGGCCCGGCTGAATTGATCGGCAGAGCCGTCTGGGCCACCGGCAGGGAGCCCGGCTTTACACGCGATGGCAGCCATGCGGAATGGCTGTGCCTGCCCGCCGGTGGCGTGGCGCTCAAACCGGCGTCACTGAGCTTCGCCCAGGCTGCGGCATGTGGCGTGCCCTACACCACCGCCTGGGATGGCCTGCGCCGGGCCGGCCTGGACGGAAACCAACGGGTGCTGGTGATAGGCGCCAACGGCGCCGTCGGCAGTGCCGCCATCGGACTGGCCAGGGCTGCAGGCGCCGCCGTGCTTGCCGCCGTGCGCGACAAGGGGAAACAACGACAACTGGAAGCAGAGGGGTATTCCTGCCTGATGCTGGACAACCCGGACACGCTGGCTGAACAGGTGGCACAACATTTCCCTGAGGGTGCAGATATTATCTTCGACACCACCGGCTTCTGGCTTGCACCGGCCGTGGCCGCGCTGAACCGGTTTGGTCACCTCGTCGTCATTGCCGCACCCGCCAATGGCATGGCGGAACTGCCGCTGCTCGCGCTCTATCGCAAAGGCGCCAGCATAGTCGGTGCCAATTCACTGCTCTATGGCTGTGAAGACTGCGCAGAAATGCTGCGGGAGATCGGTGCGCTGTTCGACAGCCACGCGTTGCCGCTGCCCACCCCACCCACCGAGGTAGCACTGGATGAAGGCCTGGCCAGCTATGCGCGCATCAACGCGGGCAGCAGCGAGAAGGTCGTGCTGCGTCCCGCGCGATAAATCAGCCGGCCTGCTTGCCTTCGGTGAAATCCTTCACCGTTGTCGAGCCACCATTGCTCTTCACTGATGCGATGCCGGCATCCCGGGACTGATCGCTCGCGTACATCTGGCTGGTGCCGATCACCTGATGGTTGGCCGCCTTCAGATTGAAATAGGCTTTGCCGTTACTGGCCGTCTTGCGCTCATAGCGCTCGTCTGCACCACAATTGGCCTGTACAGAAGCGATACCGTTCTCTGCACTGCTGCGGGCGCGGTACAGCTCGCTGGTCAGAATGGTCTCTGCGTTACCGGCTTTCAGAACAAACCGGAATTGCCCGTCACTGCTTTTATGTAGTTCATACCAACCGGCCATTATCCGCTCCTTGGCTGATCAGGGACGTGGGTGAGTGCGGCCGGTGCCAGGCACGGCCAAAGACGATACTCGCGCCACACTCCAAGTGACACAGTGCGATTCCGGTATCCGGTTGTTACGGTCAACATGCCGCATGTAAACCGGATTGCGCGAAAATGAGGCAAGTAGCACCGATACTGGGCAGCGCGCCCCGCTGTGAGCCACAGTAAAACCGAACGATTTCCAAGGAAAAACAAATAACTACAACAGCAGGCCACCTATCGACCGGCTCGCCAACCATCTTCCAAAATAAATGCACATATGCCAACATCAAAACAAAGCAGTTGCGCATTATCCCCGTGAAAGCACCCTCGCCCCCCCAGCAGGGCGACCTATCACCGCCGGCCACATTGCCGAACCGGCGCAATCAGGAGAAACCTCATGATCACTTTCCAGCCAGGAGCAGCCTACGAGTACGATCCCACCGAAGCGCTGCGCCATCCCTATGGCACAGCCCGCTACCTCAACGACGCCTTCGCCACCCGGGACATCGACTACATCCTGAAAGCCGTCGGACGCGCCTTCCAGGCCCAGAACCCAGAAGCACTGGTATGGCAGAGCGGCCAGACAACCGGCCAACTGCGCAACAGCTTCCTGCGCGACAAGAACCCGCCATTGAAAAGTGTGATTGCGTTGCTCTACAGCCTGGGGGTGGAGTTTTCCTGCAAGGAAGTTTGACGCCGTTTCCCATTGCCACCTCGCGGTGGGCGCCGCGCGCCTCACCGCGGATTTGAGCAACAGCTCACAATTCTGGCCCGATAATTGCTCCGCCCCTGATGATCGTCTGGGGGGACGTCCTTGTGGCCGGCCGGCGCCTGTGTACTGCGTCGCCAGGGCCACGATGAGCGAGGAGCAAGGCATGCAGGACAATACCATCCTGAATCTCGCCTATGACATCTCACGCATGACCAGCGAGAAAGTCGGCGCCATTGAAACCATTATGCAGACCACCCGCATCCTGGCACTCAATGCCCGCATCGAGGCCGCACGAGCAGGCGCAGCCGGCGCGGCCTTCAGCGTGGTGGCCGAGGAGATTGCCAATGTTTCGGCGCAAATCAACGGCATAGCGTCAGAATTCCGGACGGGTGTAGCGAGCCATACCCGGCAGATCGAAGAAGCCGGGGAAAAGATGCTGATTGATTTCCGTGGACAGCGTTTGACGGACCTGGCCTTGAACGCCATCGAGATTATTGACAGGAATCTGTACGAGCGATCCTGCGATGTGAGGTGGTGGGCTACGGACAGCGCCGTGGTCGCCGCCGCGGAAGCGCCTGCAGACCGCGCCCTGCAGCAGCACGCCGCGGCCCGTCTGGCCACCATCTTGCGCTCCTATACCGTTTACCTTGATCTCTGGATAGTGGACGTTCAGGGACGCGTCATCAGCACAGGCAGGCCAGACCGATACCCTGACGCGATCGGAATGGATGTGTCCGGCACTGACTGGTTCAACGCTGCTCTGTCGACGCGTACCGGGGATGACTTCGCCGTGGCGGACGTGAGCATCAATGCTGCGCTTCACGACGCACCGGTTGCTACCTATGCAACGGCCATCAGGGCTGCCGGCCGAACCGATGGCAAACCGACAGGCGTGCTGGGGATATTCTTTGATTGGGCACCACAGGCCCAGGCAGTGATGAGTTCAGTTCTGCTGGCCGCCGACAACCAGAGCCAGGCTTACATCCTCGATGCCGAAGCGCGCGTTATCGCCGGCTCGAATCTAGAGCACGCGTTATACACGCCATACCCTTTGCGCACCGAGGAGAAAAGCAGCGGGTTCTATATCAACGATCAGAGCCTCGTTGCATTTGCGCTGACGCCAGGCTACGAGACGTACACCGGCATGGGCTGGTACGGCGTGATTGAAACGCCGGTCAGCGGCCAGGCTGGTTAGGGGTCATCTGCATCTTCGGGATAATTGAAATAGAAAGTGGTGCCGTCACTGCGTCGTAGCTGGACGGAAGCTTTCATGGTTGTCCTGAATGACTTCAGGGCCAGATCATCGCCTTCTTTTGCTCCAACATTATAACCGTTTACTGAAACGATGATATCCCCAGGTTTTGCCCCGGTGGCCTCAAGCATTTCAGGGGAGAATCGTTCACCAATAACATAGCCTGCTGCAGAGTCTTCGCTGACAGGATAAATATCATAAGTAGAAAATATCCGCATTCTCTCACGGCGATCCTTGGTGTCATCCAGTATATCCCCACCCCGCGCTCCGGAATCAGCCACACTTGGTTCCTGCGCGTCTTGACCTGATAGAGGAGCAAGATAGACCTTAAAATCGCCTTCGTTTCCCCGAATAATCACATGATCTGGCTGGATATCCCGAATGTAATACTCATCAATCACATTCTGCCCAATTCCATATCGATAAGCACCATATCCATCAATCAAGACGACGGCTGAAGCGATAGCTTTATCATGCGTTTCAAAAAGCGCTATTGCTGAGAAATCGTATCTCGCTTCTTTCCGTTCTGGTACCGGTGTCTCCTGAGACGGGGGAGAAACCACCCCCTCTTCAACACTATCGGTGCGCCGCCCAAGTTGCCTCCCTACTTCCTGATCATGCACCACATAGTTTTCAGATTGACCACTATCGAAGCTCGCACCCTTATTCGTGCCCTGCCAAATTTCTCGGAACAAAATCAAAGAAGTGGAAACTAAAAGAAGCAACACAAGCAATGTTCTATTTATAGACATTTTCATCATTTACACCAGCAACATCATATTAATATCAGGCGCATCATTACATTCGGAACGCAACATGTAGCCAAACACAACTTTCTTAACTTATGCTCGACAGCGCGTCAAAAAAATTCATAGGAATCATATCGATATCATTCATTTGGCGCAATGTCATAATGAAACCATTAAAACAATATCGTAATAAAGAGAGGACAAAATGAAGCATTTAGCCATCATCGCATCCATACTATCCATTTCCGGTTGTGCATCACAGGCCCCACAGGAGGTTGATACTTCATCGTCTTCAGATGTGACCGCCTATTCCTTTGGTATAGAAGCCGGGAAAACAGTCAAAGCTGGACTCGAAGATAAATACATAGACAAAGACCTTTTCCTTCTTGGGGTACACGATGCCATCAAAGGTAATAATCTTCGCTATTCGCTGACCCCCGAAGAAATATCGGCAGCCCACAACGAACACAACATCTGGGCAACCGAAAAGAAAGAAGAAGAAGCGCTTATCGCTGGCGAGAAGAACGCACAAGAGGGATCCTCCTTCATAGAAAGTTACAGTTCGCGGGAAGGAGTACGCAGCCTGGATAGTGGAATTTTGTACACTGTACTAAGCGCTGGCGACGGCGCCTCGCACCCCACAGCAGAGGATACCGTCGAAGTCCACTACGAAGGTCGTCTTATCGACGGTACAGTTTTTGACAGCTCTGTTGAGCGGGGCGAGCCTGTCTCTATTGAACTAGAGCGCGTTATCGAAGGCTGGAGAGAAGCAATCACTCATATGTCAGAAGGTGACAAGTGGGAAGTTGTCATCCCCTCACGTCTTGCTTATGGCACTCAGGGGCGTCCTCCAGCCATTGAACCTAACAAGACGCTTATCTTCCAAATTGAGCTGCTGAAAATAGCTGAAGAGGGGTAATTTCGGTGATCAAGTATACAAGAAGGGTGTGGGTCCTGCTCCTTCTGGCAGCATTCCAGACTCATGCGCACGGGAGTGATGAGCACTCCCAAATAGCTGATAAAATAAAGAAAATCAACCCGAACATGACTGTCACCCACGTTCGCGAGACCCCCATACCCAATATAATGGAGGTTGAAGTCAACGGTAGTCAGCTTATTTATTCCTCCGAGAACGGAGACTATATATTCACTGGCCAGATGGTTGATATATCGCAGGGCACAAACAATAATCTCACTGAAAACCGACAGCAAGAGATCAGGTCCAAGCTATTATCCGAGATGAATCCAAGCACTTTCATAACTTTCTCAGCGAAAGGAGATGAAATCGGTGAGGTATTTGTCTTCACCGATACAAGCTGCGCTTATTGTCAGAATTTCCACAAGCAGATTGAGGCCATCAATGAAGGGGGTATCTCTGTGCATTACATCGCCTTTCCTCGTGCCGGCCTGAACGACCCCGTGGCGTCTCTCATGGAGAAAGTATGGTGCGCCTCAAACCCCAGGGCCGCTCTAACGGAGGCCAAGCTGTCAGGGCGTGTAACTCAACCAGCCGTCCCGTGCCAGGCGCCAGTAGCAGAACATTTCCAGACTGGCTTGAAAATGGGAGTTCATGGCACGCCTTATATCCTGACCACCGATGGGCGGAAGCTAGGTGGCTATCTTTCATCAGACGACCTTATATCCAACTTCAATTAAAAAAACGCCTATAAGCAAGACATTGAGCTTGTTTATAGGCGATGACCGCGTGCCCGACAAGAATATCGCCGAATACCGCTTTCTCCTATCCCCCTTTCCCGACAGTGAGCAACAATCCAGAACTATGTTCCCATATTCAAAACGGGGCACTTTGATGTCAACGCAAATTTTATTGTAGACACATAATGATTTCACAGAAAATATGATACGTCGGAGTTCCCGAAGAATAACAATGAAAATCAGGCAACACTTCTTAAAGCGGCCAAAGTGCCAGCATGGAATTGAACCATATGATGGAAACACCCCCCAAATTATCATCGCTTTTTAACCACATAGAAAAACATCATTTCTCTAACACGGGTTGTTCCATCGCACTTAAAGCATTCATTCTTTTACCCGCGTTAGCACTTAACTAACGCGAGAATCACAACAAACAAACGATTAATGGAGATAATCACATGAACGCTATTTCTAAAGGTCTTCTCGGCGCAGCTCTCCTGGCAGCCTTTGGCGCCAGCCACGCTTCCCCGATCTATTACACCGTCAATGGTGGCGCGACTCAGCAACTGGATGTAACGCCGATCACTGATACCTTCACTGGCACCTCCACTGTTACTGCTGGCTTCTGTAACCTCGGCTGCACGCTGAGCGCTACCGGCACCCTGTCTGACAACCTGTCTGGCAACACTACTCTCTCTGTAAGCTCGGCCAGCACCAGCGGCAGCTTCGCTTGCAACACTGTAAGCCTGTCGGGTTTCCCGTGGGTGGGCTCAGTACCGCACTCCAGCATCCCTTCGCCGCTTGCTCCTGTAACCTTTACTCTGACCGGTGTAAGCGTTAGCTCGATTTGCGGCTCTTGCAGCAATCAGATTGATGTAACATTTGATCCTGCAAATGGCGGCAGCTTCGTGTTCAATGGTCCGATTACCCCCAATGGCTCTTGTTCAGTCGTGGGTAACCTGACGAGCAGCAATTACTACGTTGCTACGCACTAACAGATATTAGTAGCAAGTGAGGGTCGCATAGATTCTCTTAGAAAAAGCGCGGATTCCACTCATGGAATCCGCGCTTTTTTCATATAGACTTCGGCCAAAATGATGCGATATCCATTGAGCGACGTCCCCCCGCTTTTGAGTATCACAGCGCTTTAGAGCCAAGGGTTAATGTAGCCGGATTGCGTGCCAACTGTCTCGCATAGGCGGATGGCGTCAATCCACCCAGCCCACGCTTTGGCCGTTCATCGTTATATTCTCGACGCCATTGCTCCACGATCACCTGGGCATGCGCCAGACTAGTGAACCAATGCTCGTTGAGGCATTCATCCCGGAAGCGCCCATTGAACGATTCAACATAGGCGTTCTGGTTGGGTTTGCCTGGCTGAATGAGGAACAGCTGCACGCCAGCCTCATGGGCCCAGGTCAGCATATCCTTGCCACAGAATTCCTTACCGTTATCGGTGCGGATGGCCTGAGGCAGCCCCCGAGCCAGTGCCAGCCTGTCCAGCATGCGTATCACACCCATGCCGTTGATGCCGCGCTCAACAGCAATGGCAACCGCTTCATGAGTGGCGTCATCCACAATCGTCAGACACTTCAGCACGCGGCTATCGGCCGTGCGGTCGAAGACAAAATCCATGGACCAGACCCGGTTCGCCTCTACTGGACGCACCAAGGGACAGCGGTCCGAGATAGGGATTTTCTTGCGCTTTCGGCGCCGAACCTGGAGCCCTTCCAGCGCATACAGCCGATCAACACGCTTGTGGTTCACCAGGAGACCCGCCTGCCGTAGCTTCAGGTAGATCATTTCAGCCCCGTATCGGCGGTGACGGTGCGCCAATGCAACTATCCGCTCGCGCAGCACCCCATTACGGTCTGGCGCAGGCTGATACCGGAAAGCGCTGGCGCTCATGCGCACCACACGCAGTGCCCGCCGCTCCGACGTAACCGTCCGGCGAACTCATCTACCCGACGCCATTTCCGCCAGTAACTTAGGTGTCCACCTATTTCTAAGTGGACACCTAATATGAGTGAGATGCTTCCAGCCAAGACACCAGCCAAGCGCCGCCGCTATTCCCCGGAGTTCAAAGCCAATATTCTTCAGGAGTGCCAGGCCCCGGATGCATCCGTCGCCAATGTGGCGCTGCGCTACAGTCTCAACACGAACCTGATCCACAAGTGGCGCCGTGCTGCCGAAGTCAGTTCCAAGCCGTCGGTTCAGCGTGAGTTTATCCCTGTGCCGATGCCGACGCCCTCTGTGTCCGGCGCGGCGGAGGTAGTGTTCGAGCTGCCTGGCGTAACGGTACGCTGGCCTCTGGCGCAGATCGAGCGCGCCCTTCCCTGGCTGCGGACGTTGCAAGCATGATCCGGGTCGATGCCATCTGGATGGCCACGGAGCCGCTGGATATGCGCGCCGGCCCGGATACGGCCCTGGCCCGTGTGGTCCAGGTGTTTGGCGAAGCACGTCCCCACTACGCCTACCTGTTTGCCAACAAGCGAGGCAACCGCATGAAGGTGCTGGTGCATGATGGCTTTGGCTTGTGGCTGGCCGCGCGGCGTTTGCATCAGGGCGGCTTTGTCTGGGGCAGGCTGAGTCAGGGCGAGCGTATCGCGTTAAGTCCTGAACAGCTTCAGGCGCTGGTGGTCGGTTTACCCTGGCACCGGGTTGGTCGTGACAAGGCCATTGCCATACTTTAAGCCGCTTGGCGCTGGCCTGTGCGCCGGTCAGCGCGCCCTCTCTGGTATCACTTCCGGCGGCGGCGTCTGGCAAGATAATGGCCATGACGACACCGCCGCATCTCGACCAGCTCACTGCCGAACAGCTACGCCAACTGGCGGCGCAACTGTTGGCCGATGCGGCGGAAAAAGAGCACACCATCGCTCAGCAAGGTCAGACCATTGCGCAGCAGGGTCATCAGCTCAAGCATCACCAGCTGCTGAACGACAAGCTCACGCAGGAGCTGGCCATCCTGAAGCGCCATCGCTTCGGCAAGCGCAGTGAAGGCCTGAACAGCCACCAGGCCAGCCTGCTGGATGAACTGGTGGACGCGGATATCGCGGCGATTGAGGTGACACTGTCCAAGCCCGTCGCATCAGTGGGGGCCACCTCGGCACCGGCGAAGTGCCAGCCCAAGCGAGTCCCGTTACCGCCGGCCCTGCCGCGCACGATCATCACGCACGAACCGGACAACACCGAGTGCACCTGTGGCTGCCAACTCCAGCGCATCGGCGAAGACATCAGCGAAAAGCTCGATTACACCCCCGGCACCTTTACCGTCGAGCGCCATGTGCGCGGCAAGTGGGTCTGCAAACACTGTGAGCGCCTCACCCAGGCGCCAGTCCCGGCGCAGATCATCGACAAGGGCCTGCCCACCAGCGGTTTACTGGCCCACCTGCTGATCGCCAAATACGCCGATCATCTGCCGCTGTACCGACAGGAAAGGATCTTTGCCCGCGCCGGGCTGGGCATCGCCCGCTCGACGCTGGCTGACTGGGTGGGCCGCTGCGGCGTGGCCCTGCAACCGCTGGCAGATGCCTTGCGTGAAACACTGCTTACGCAGCCGGTCCTGCATGCTGACGAGACGCCTGTGCCCATGCTGTCGCCCGGCAAGAAGAAAGCCCACCGGGCCTATATCTGGGCCTACTGCAGCCCGGCCACTGCCGCCCTGCATGCCGTGGTGTACGACTTCGCCGAGAACCGGGCCGGCGCCAACGCCCGCACCTTCCTCGAAGGCTGGCAGGGCAAACTCGTCTGCGACGACTATAGCGGCTACAAGGCCGGCTTCCAGGGCGGCATCACTGAAATCGGCTGCATGGCCCATGCGCGCCGGAAGTTCTACGACCTGCATACGGCGAACAAAAGCCAGATCGCCGAACAGGCGCTGAGACTGATCCAGCAGCTCTACGAGATCGAGCGCGAGGCCAACGCCTTGTCCGCCGATGAGCGACAGCGTCTCCGGCAGCAACGATCACAACCCATCCTGGACAGCTTGCACCAATGGCTGATGACACACCGGCAGAAAGTGCCGAATGGCTCCGCCACGGCCAGGGCGATCGACTACAGCCTCAAGCGGTGGCAGGCGCTGACGCGCTACTGCGAGGATGGGGCTGTGCCCATGGATAACAACCAGGTAGAAAACCAGATCCGGCCCTGGGCGCTGGGGCGTTCCAACTGGTTGTTCGCCGGCAGCCTGCGCAGTGGCCAGCGTGCCGCCGCCATCATGAGTCTGATCCAGTCAGCTAAACTGAATGGGCATGACCCGTACGCGTATCTGAGAGATGTGCTGCAGCGATTGCCGACGCAGAAGAACAATGCCATTGATGAGCTGCTGCCGCATCACTGGAAGCAGGGTGCCGTTTGAAAAGGCGTGATAGCCGGACGCTTACGCTCCGACAAGCCCCTGCTCGTCATGAAACGCACCAGTTCACGCCTGGCTGGCGCGCTCACCACTTTTTTCGCAGGGCTTCCTTGGTGATCTCGTTCTCAAGCAGTGTTTCGGCCAGCAATTTCTTCAGGCGGGCATTCTCGGATTCCAGCTCCTTGAGCCGCTTAGCATCCGAGACGCTCATGCCACCAAACTTGCTCTTCCAGAGGTAATAGCTGGCCTCCGAAAAACCATGCTTGCGGCATAGCTCCTTGACGGGCAGCCCTGCCTCTGCCTGACGCAGAAAGCCGATGATCTGCTCCTCGGTGAATCGCTTCTTCATGTCCAATCTCCTCGTAGTGGGTATTGGACTCCAAAGTCAGGTGCTACTCAAACAGGGGGGACGTCGCTTCTTCCCAAAATCAAAGCCGCATTCCCCGGCATTCAGCGATGAACCAAAAAAATGGCCGGCATTAACATGCCGGCCACAGTACAAAGCATTAACTCTAAATTACTTAATTATCTCAGACACGTATCTAATCCTGCTTCCCCCCTCAGGAATCTTTATAGAGGTCCAGGTTATGGGGAATGCAAATCCCAACGCTTCACCGTAAAGTTTTAACCCGAATGAGACATCCACCTCGTTTGAATTTTCCATATTTATATTCATTGTGCCGTCATCATTAAAGGTCACCATACCTTCAAGCTTTAAAGTTACAGGCACGCTAACCATATCGGTCAATGTATCAGCCATACCAGGCGCCAACATATAGTCCCCGACAACGGTAACCTTACTCTGCAAATCTATAGCGTCGATATACACCTCAACATCAACTGATATAAATGGTTGCCCGCCCACATTCCTAATGACTGCACTAATCGGTTGATCTCTTACACAACTCGTATTGGAAACTGGATCCTCAATACATCCATCATCCAGCTTCGAGTAGCGCATACGCATGACTTGTGGACCAGAGTCCAAACCCAGTACGCAATTTCCTCCGCATCCCTCAAATGGTGCGTACATAGGTACAGCGGTAGACATGATTTGTCCCGGCCATATTTTAACACCTACACCACCGATAGACTCATCGTACGTCCCAATCTCTGTGATTAAGTCACTGGCGATGTACGTAAACTTCGCCTCCGGACAAACCTTGGGCTCCATTATTGGCAATGAAGGGTTGAGCACAGACTCAAAGCCACAACCTACCGATACAGTTGGTATCATGTACTTCCCGAACGGGTTGACGGGGTTCACAGCCTCTCCCGCAGCAATCAGTTTAGCGCTGTTAACTGGCGGAATGAGCCCATTTGGGTCTTCGCAAGAAGGCTCAGAGGCATCGCATGCGTCAGGAACCAAAGGCTGCCCCTCTGCACCTTTTTCTGCTTCAGAGTATACTGCATAAGGCACGGTAAGAAGAGCATGGTTTCCAGAATGCTCCCTCGGGAAATTATTATCATGGATCATGTTCGCATTAGTATCCGATGAAGGTGCATTCAAAACTTGGATCACATCCTGCGAAACAACCCCTCCTTTAAAGTACTGTACTAATGGGTCCCCGCCACCAGACTCAAGGTTAGCATCTTGATAAATCAGGTCGATGCCCTGATATTCAGTGACTGTCAGTTCGTGAAGCTGCGTTTGTATGGGAAGCCCATCTTCTCCACAAATAGACTGAGATCCATCACAAATAGCCGAAGAGGATTTCCTATTCCCATTCGACCCCATTACATAGCGATAATATTGCCCTTGCACCCACTCATCTGTTGGATAAAAGGTAATTTTCCGTCCGTCAACGATAACGTTACCATCCACAGAGTCAGCAGGGTTCCCACTTGCATCTACCTTTTCTACAAGGAAAGAACCTCCCAAGCGAACACTTCCTGGATCAATGTTTTTCGTAAAGATAGCTATGATAGGCCGGTTTGCAGGCAACACCTGCAATGGCAGGATATCATCAGGCAATTTGTCAGGCGTGTTAATAAGGGTGCCACCATCCGGTGTTTCCGTTCTGGAATAAACTTGATCAATCCCACCCTTACATCTCCCAGTCATACCGGAATCAAGATTCAGCAAGGATTCATCCACCGAACAGGGAAACCCTGGATAAACAGCTGTAATCATTGGAGACCTTACAATTGCGTCCCCTTCTCCCAAGTAGTTTAGAAAAGGAGTGAATGTGCTGTAGTCAAGATCCCACACATAGTTTTCTTGCGTGGTTATCATAAGCGGCATTTCAAACTCTAGAGGAATATCTTGTAGCGTCTCGTTACCTGAAACATCCGTCAGGCCTTTCTTAATAGTAATCTTGTATACATAGCTCTGAACTATGCCAAGGTCTTGTTGAAATGAATTTTTGAATCCGCCTTCAGGCCGTATTATAAGAGCGGCCCCTCGACCCTCAATTTCAGCATCAACAGGAACACCATTTTCCTCCACAATCACCATCCCTTCCGTAGCACCGGAAAGGTCTATGGGTTTGCTGAACTGAATTATTACTGGATCTGTATTCATGAAACCGGCTGCGTCGACACCTGGAATCCAGCTCTGAACTACTGGCGGATTCCCATCGACAACAGGTGTCGGAGGATTATCCTGATCCTCGTAAGCCTTCATGTAAAAGCTCAGAACACCAGTTGCACGTTCTGAACCCAGCACATCTGGCTCTACAACGCCTACCGCGTTGATCACCATCTGTCCATTCTCGACAATAGAAGTCCCAACTAACTCAATATGCAGCAGATCCTGAGTGATCGCACCATTCGCTTGCGGGGTTTCTGTTGAGACAGCTACATCCATAAACAGACGTACTTGTCGTGGCGCATCGTCGGCATTACTGTAAGGGTTCGGCAGTAGGTAACCACTCGCGTCGGATATAAAGTCCATGCGGACCTTGCCAGAATCGAAACCCGCCGGCACTTCACCATTGATCAGCACTTCGATAGAAGCTCCCTCAATCAGCGATCCCCGCTTTACACGGAAAGGTGTCGCATCCGGAAAATTCGGCACGAAAGCCAATTCTGCAGCTATTATCCCGCTAGCCTGGGTTGCAGTCTCGTCCCCCAGAAGCAGCGAGGCCATCGGAACCAAGTTGATTGGCATGCCAGTCAGAGGAGAGAGCTCGCCGGTATCCGCCACATCCTGCACCATCGAAACCCGCTCCCCCGTCCCCGGTGCAGTGGTATCCTGCGGCGTGGCCTTCAGACTCACCGCCAATGTATCGCCCGGATTCCCGAAGCTCCCTCCCGGCAACGTCTCACCATAGGTACTGGTAATCCCGGTCGTAATATTCAACGAATACTCGACCCCGGGGGTCAGATCCTCTTTGGGATCAACAGTCATGTAGTGACCGCTGATCAACAGGTGTGCATCGACCAGACCTCCCGGACCAACCAGTTGGACCGTTGCCTCTGGGCCATCACCATATTTCACGGTGGTCTTGTCCAGCGGTTGGCTGAATTGAACCCGAAAGCTGGAAAAATCCAGCACTGAATAGTTCTCACCATCAGGGATCATACGAGTCACTTCAAAAGAAGCTTCCCCAACCTGATTTTTTGGGCCTTCATAGAGTCCGCGAGTAGTGAAGCTAAGATTACGCGCCGCTGCAGTGCCTTTCTCCAGTTCAATAGCTGGAATTTGCACCAGATACTCGGTCATAGGCTTGAGCTTTCTGTCCGGGGTAATGATCAGCCCCCGTTTACCATCCACCCATTCCATTTCCACATCAGATACTACCGGACCGCCAGCCTCGCGTAGCACGATAGCTGGCGCTGTTTCCATGACCGGACCTGTAAATCGTAACACCACCGGCGAGGGCACCGGCACCTGCTCTTGCCCATTATCCGGGAACGAGTACACCAGGCTTTGATTCTGGCTTTCCCAATCCTGTTGTTGTTCCGTCGCCACATCATCCTTGTCCCCGCCACACGCGGCCAGGGAAACGATGCAGGCTGCCATGATTATTCTTTTCATGTTGCCTCCTGGTAAACCTCTACTTAAACGTTCTTTCATATCCATAAAGAACGTCCGGCTCAGAATTTAAGCGTCACTGACGCAGCGAAGACATGCACTTCACCATCGGTTTCCACTTCACCGTAGACGCCCGGCGGGGTCAGCGGATTGGTGGAGGTCAGCTCGTAAGTCTTGTTATCCAGTTGCTGATATTGGTAACCCAGGTCCATGCGGACGGGGTATGCCAGCAGCGGCATTTTTGGAATCACAGCGCTCATACCCAGGCCCACGACCCAACGGTCGGCATCCAGGTAGTTCACGTCCAGGCTGCGCTTGCCTTCGATCGGGGTTTCTTCCCATGCGATGCCGCCGGTGAAGGTGAAGTGATCACCTGCCGGGATTTCGACGCCGATGCGCGGAATGAAGATGTCCTTGAAGTTGGCGTTGGCCTGATCCTTGATGGTGTCGTCACGCAGTTCGCGCTCCAGACGGGACCATGCCTGGTATTCACCGGTCACGCCCAAGCGCCAGGTGCCGAAGTCATACTTCACGCCGACCGTGGTGATTTCCGGCTGGAAGGAATCCAGGGTCTTGATAGCCAGGTTCAGGCCCGGTGCAGGAATGGTACCCGGCACGATAACGTTGGAACTCACCTTGGTGCGGGTGTTGGAGTAGGCACGGTAGGAAATCGCGGTTTCCAGGTTGTCCATCCAGCAGTTGGCACGGCTGCAGAAGGTTTCGCCCCAGTTGATGTTCACGCCCAGGATGGGACGGAACTTGGGTGCAGCGGACACATTCAGGGATTCCTGGCTGGTCACGCCGCCCAGGGTGGAGCGGGTGTTCAGGGTGGCGTCAGCATGCAGAGTGACGCGCAGTGCGAAGCCCACATCGATACCGCGCCAGACACTGGTGCCGGCACCGGCGGTCAGGAACAGGGGCTGACGGCCGTAAGTGAAGTACTGGCCGTAATCGGAAGTCTCCGAAGAGAACGCCATCATTTCCTGAGCAAATTTCTCGACGCCGACCATCAGGCCGAAGTAGAGCGGATGCTCCAGGGTAGAAATCTGACTGAGGTCCGTCTTCAGGCCCAGCTGCAGTTGCTGTGACGGCTCGTCCATGATGGTGGAGCCGTTGGCCTGCAGGTCGTGATCGGCGTGGAAGATGCCGCCAGTCAGTTCGCCGCGCGGGTCTTTCGCCAGGTTGGCCGGGTTGTAGTACACCGCCGAGATCTGGGAGTTGAAGATCGACAACGCCTGGGCAGAAGCAATGTCGTTGGGTAGCAGGCCATAAGTGGACGGCGAGTTCCCCATGTTGGCGGACGCTGAACCGAAAGTAAGTAGCGCACAGCTGGCAACTGCAAGGGAGCCAAATGATTTGAGCTTCATGCTATCTCCTTAGTTTTTATTCATATAAGGCACTCTGCGGAGTGCTTTAATCTGCTTATCACGGGCCATCCTGAACCGAAGCTCAGCCGATTTATCCTTCAGCAGAAACGCATAACGACGCCCTGGAGCGCCTCATGCCGATCCGGTATTGATCCGGTCAATGGCAAGTCACCACCGTTTCAATAGAAGGATGATCACCGTCCTGCATTTATTTCCGGCACAATCGCTCTTGTATCAACCCCAATTCCTACGCGCACAGGTCTCGGGCTGGCGATCATTTCCCTGTTCTGTCATGCCGGTGTAGCCAGTTATTCACATTGCATCTTATTGATTTATATAAAGAACAATGTGGTTTATCCATCACGTTTTGTGATGGAATTACCAGAAGGGTAGTCACTCAGTGTACAAACGAAAACAAACGAAAATGAAAAGCTGGTTTTCAGGATGCAACAGGTGGCGCCAAGTATATGGCGAAGATATTTTTGTTTATATGGTATCAATTAAATATCATTCCATTCCGAAATGAATTGACGTTAAAATGACATCATCCAAAAGACAGCATTCTGCCTGCGCACATGACCGGCATAACCACATCCGCTCATGCCTCAGGAAAACATATCAAAGCATATATAAAAGGCAGTAGCCATTTCGGGCCCACCACACCAAGGCATCGCCCAAGCTAGGGAGGGGCTCGTCAAATCTCGTCTTAAAGTAACCAATTCGCTTCACAGGTACATAGGGAGCGCCTCCAGCCGCTACCAGGCAGCCCGCTGCGTCCAATTAGAATAAGCACAAAAAGCTTCTGACAGAAGAAGCTCCCCAAATAATAAGTCAAGATAATAACCGCAGCTTTAGCTATCCAAAGTATCAAAAAGACCTTGGAATGGAATCATTTCTCAATTTTAAGGAAGCGCAGTATTTACCAATAAACCATTTAAAATTCCATAAAAACAAAAAACAATAATAAGGCGCATATTGCGCGACAGAAGCATTTAATACCATTCCAAGGAGACAAACATGAGCTTAAGGATAAAGCTGATCTTCGGCACTCTACTTGCCTGCCTGCTGAACATGACAGCCTGGCAAGCGAATGCGTCTTTTACCGTGCACTACAAGCCGGACTTGTTCGGCGGCTGGCAGAGTATTCCCGGCGTCCCCCAGGAGCCCTTCCCCCTGTCATACCAGGAAGCTGTCCAGCGTGATTTCTACTTCATCTTTGACAGCTTCTACCCGATCAAGGGCAGTACCGCCTGGGCAGGTGACCTGGTGGACTTTTCATCTCCACTACTTGGATTGCGGTGCCGGCTACAAATCGGCGGCTACCTGTGGCAAGAAGGCCAGCAGCCCAAAGTGATGAACTTTACTGTCACTCATCACCGCATCGACAAGCCATCACCCCAGGGCTTCCCCAAACCCAGCCCGCTTTGCATGCAGATGCCACCAGCAGTGCTGCTGGCGTTTAACAACGGCCTGCCGATTGGCGCTCCCTGGGCGGGTGCATGGACCACCGTTGCCACACCGGCCATGGTCAACGCAGGCGCATTTGCCAATATATTCAATAACGTCCAGGTGACCATGGCTGGCGCCAATTGCGCAGCAGCGCCAGGTAATGGGGGGCAATTGCCTTATCAGTACAATGAAAACCCGCCCGGCGTCCGGGCCACCATAGATCTGAACGGGATGATCATGCCGCCAGGTCCCGGCAACTGCAATATTTTTGGACGGCTGTACTCAATCTGGGAGAAAGCGCAGATCTTTGATCCCAACCACACTCCGAGTGCACCCAACCCAAGTCCGCTTTCGAGAGGCGTGATTGACGAGATTACAAACCCGTAACTGAGCAAGGCAAGCCGGGGATGCCCTGGCTTGCTGCCGGCATAGCCGGCCTTAACCGCCCTGCCCCTGGGCGCCCACAATATCTTCTGGATAATAAATCACAAAATCTTTCCCATCTCGGCTAATCACTATCGAAGCCTTTTGGGTAGCCTGGAAAGATATCCATGCCAGATAGTCGCTATTATCTTCGCCTACGGGATAGCCGTTGACTGAAACCAGTACATCACCGGCCTTCACCCCTGTGCTTTTGGCAGCGTCCTCCGGGAACTTATCACCGACAATATATCCCGATGGCATCGAGTCACTGACGGGGTACAGATCAAAATGCTTCAAAATATTCTGCTTCTTCTGCTCGGCTTCACTCAGCGGCATACTGAGGACAGCCCTCTCATCCTCGTTATCAGGCAGCGCCGCAGAGGCCGTGCTCAACGGCTCAAGATGAAATACCTCCATGCTTTCACCTTCTCTCACCAGTATCCTGTCCGGCAAAATGGCGGCCAATACTCTCGTCCGGTCTATCTCGTCCCCCACATGGTATCTGTATGCACCAATCTCAGGGTGCAGAATCACCGCCGACGCCTGGGCCTGATCGTAGGTCTGGAATAATGCCAGGAGACGGAGCGGCGAGCCGGGCTTTGGTAGAGGGCTAGCCAGCTCAGGCAGGTTAGATGACGGTAATTTCGCGGCGGGTGATTTTTCAACGAGAGGGAATAAACTATCAGAAATTATGCTTTTCTCTTCATTATCAGGGGTCTCAGTAGCCCCCTCCCCTTTTCCCTCATCTGGATGCCTGTTTTCCAGCATCGCAAATGAGACGAGAGACAGACAGAAGGCAATGATAACGGCACCCGATACCTTCATGGCTCTATTACGTCGTGTATGTTCATTTGATCAACGAATTACTGATCCTGTAGGCTGCCCGATATGCTCTCAAATGGAAACACCATCAGGAAGGATTTTTTCAAATACTGCAATGCTTCCTTTTTGTCAGCCAACTTATACATTAATGCAGCACGTCGCGCGGCCCTCCCGGACTTGCTCGTCAGAAACCACCAAATCCCTGCCCTTAGAACCTCATCAAGACGCTCAGGCAGAACGCCATAGGCATCTCAAATTGCCACCAGCACAATATTACATCTCCGGGGTTGTATATTTTCGCCATCTCCTTAACATGTCTACCGCAAACAGACAGGGTTAGGCTTATGACAGAGAAACACCCGAAAGACCAGATAACACCCGCTCTCTCGGTAGACGAGGTCAAGGACAAAATTCGCTCTCAATTGGGCCCCACAGCGAACGCCTTTCTCCTGGAGATCGAGAAAGGCATGGCGTCCGGCGTGATACAGGGGAATGAGCTTGACCAGTTGATCGCAGCCCTGGAGCAGTTGTCAGACACTTCGCAGGCTCACTGAAGCGCCTCTAAGTGTCTGCTCGAGAACCAGGCCGTAACGACAATGACGAGGCATCGGCCCAGCACTAAGCGGGCTCGATGTCTCCGTATTTGTCGTATCCAGTAGCGCCATTCGGTGGCGGACCTTGCTCTCCATTGAGCTATAATCCAACCGCCTTCCGACAGAGTAACCACCATGCGTACCTTCGTGCTCCGCGCTCGCGCCGCCCCCACCGACAGCCAGGCGTTGCTGGCCAATGTTGGCGGCGACGCCCACACGGAAATTCTGGCCCATACGCTGATGAACAGCCTGTTCGTGGCGCAGTCCCACCGGGACGATGTGGTCGTGCATCTGGTGCTGGAAAGCACCCGTGACTTTTCTCGTACCATCACCTTTACCGCTACCGACATGCAGCATATCGGCGGCTTCCATGAGCAGGCGCTGCTGGCCAAGGTGGCCAGGGCACTGGATATGTCACAAGGCATGGGCAAGGAGCAGGAGCGGGCTGTGGAACCGGGTATCCAGGTGCGAACAATCAGCTTTGAAAGGCTGGTGAAGGAACTGGCGGAAGATCATCAGCTTTATGTCATGGACAGGAAAGGTACGCCGGTTCGCTTGATGGATTTTGCCGCCACCCCCTGCTTCCTGCTTACCGACCATATTCCCATGCCCAAAAAGACCTTTGGCAGCCTGGCGCGACTGGGGGCTGAGAGGATCAGTCTGGGACCGACCATGTTGTTCGCGTCGCAGTGTGTGGTACTGATTCATAATGAGCTGGATCTGGCTGGCTGATTTGATTGCGTTCAGTGGATCAGACGTTTGAGCGTGTAGGCCTTGGCAAGCATTACCCTGTAAACATCCCTGTTTCAGTTGCACCGTTGATTAGAGCTTTCCGTCTGTTGGTGTTTCGCCAAGTATCCCCATGGCGTGAGGTCTTGCAATGAATCGTGGGGACGCTCGTCGTTGTATTCGGCCATCCACGATTCGGTCAGTTGCCAGATCTCAGTGAGATTCCGGAAGACATAAATTCGGAGCTCCATACCGAGCCTGCACCTTCACTTGCCAACGCTTAACCTCTGACCTTACGGGCAGCGGACCATGACTCGGGACTTCAGCGGGGCGCTACCCTCCTACTGAATAGCGACCTTGCAACGCTTGATTTACCTCCAGCTTTGCCCGACGCTCCACCTGCCCCCCGCTTATTCTGATTTCCCACCAGCTGGCTCTGTGCATAGGTATCAGTTTATGTCCAGCATGTCAGGGGGGATGCCCAAGGCTGAAGCGATCTTGGCTCGGGTTTCGGCTCGGGGGCGCTTAGCTTTTTCTTGCTGCGCATACGCGACCTGAGTAATACCAATGCGCTCGGCCACCTCGGCCTGAGTGAGCCCCAAATGCCGACGCCATGCGGCAGCTGGAGAGAGTGCGTAAACGAGTACGTAGCCCGACACTTCGTGCGGGATCAGATCTTCGCGTGTGTGGGTGGAAACATAGTCCCGATAGGGGATGACCACGAAAGCGGGTCTTCCGTCAGGACCATTAATGACCTGGACATCAGAATGTGCGTTCATCGCGCTTTCTCACCTCCTCGATGCTGACAACCGGCCCCATCCCAGTCGAACAGAACCCGGTAGTTACCGACCCTGAGTCGGTAGCCATACAGGTGATTCTTGAGGGCCTTTACATTTCTGACCCCAGGCATCTTTGACAGGGTGGTGATCGCGTGAAATACCTTTGCGCGATCTACACTGTGAAGCTTGCCTGCCTGTTTCATCGCCCTTTTGGACCATTTGACTTCGTTCATGGTGCCCTCAACCGGCGATACAATAAGCATTATCAAGGAATTTACTGCCCCCCTTAAAGACTTATATATCCCGGCTCAGGCTTTACCATTGACCGGCCTCTTTCTCTGACAAATGTGGGCATCCCCGTGGACGGCTAGGTGAGGCAGTCGCCCTAGCGCTGAAAGAGCCGCAAGGGCTGGTTTGATCTGAGCATCACATCCGGGAGCAGGAAAAGCTGGGCAGCCGGAACCCACGAAGCAGGTCGCAAAATGCCACAAGCGTGAAAACCGCGTTCAACGTTCACAGGACACGCGCTACACCCGACGGACGCTGCGGATAATGCAGTGGTAATAAGAGGTTGATCCAGCGCTATCTGATGGCTCCGAGGTCTGATCATGACTTCTTCCTTGAAGTTTATGGCCAGATTAAAAGAATCTGATTGATATCATGTATAGGAAATATGATTTGGGTGTAAGCCTTTTGCTAATCGGTGGCTGTAGCTGTTTTTTCCTTTATAGGGAAGTAGGCTCCTCAACAGCCTCCTTCCCTTTTCCTCATGAACTTCTAAGTTTAGTTCCAGAATTCATAGTAATTGGAACTTGACATATCACCTTTTAGAAAACACGTTCCATTTGGTGCAATAGGGCCATCAAAGGAAAAATAGCCTCCGTCCTCGGCATGGAAATACATATCCATCTGGTCGCTACATACTCCACATAATGAGTTTTGCTCGATACCACTCACTGTAAATGCTATAGGCGAGTCATTAACAGAAATTGGAGTGGGCACACTTCCACTCCAGGCAGTCGGACTGAATGTCAGAGTACTACAGAAAAAATTTCCGCCGGAGACAGGAGAGGAGAACAGGAAACTAGTTATTCCATTTGAATCTTCGCTTATTGAAACATCTGCTGACAAAGTACAATCAACAGTGCAAAACCCATTTCGCCACGTATAAGTGCCGCTGAAATGATCAGAAATTGGCGTGACATCAAGTTGCTCCGAGGCACCACCATTAACGCTGTAGTACAGAGGCCCTGATGCACTAGCACCTCCAGAGCAAGCCATACCGATGACAACCATTATCAGGTTATTCAACTTCATTCTTCTCTCCATGATTAATATCAATATCCATTAAGTAGCAACTATCAGTCGACGAATAGAAACCGTTAACAAACGGTTTCAAGGATGCCAGCTAAAGTTACATCCGCAAAGTACGGCAGTAATCAAGCATGATCTACCCGAATAAATTAAAAGCTAGATTTACTAATTTTACATCAATCAGAGAAAACCAATTATTTACCACCACCGTTCACAGAATGATGCCTCAGATTTTCCGTCAGGATCTGAAGCCAGAAAGATATCGCAATGATATCAAATGTAATGCGACCGGGCTCCACACAACAATTAGCCCGCTCAACGCTCACAGAACATGCTCAACACCCAAAAGAGGTTGCGGAAATGCAGTACTAATAAGAGTTTGATTCCAGCGATACTTACTGGCTGCGGATTCCTGTCATGACTTACTGCTTGAAGTGCATAACCAAGTTAACTAAACAAAATGATGTCAAGTATAGGAAACCGCTGGTTACTGTGCAGGAGATTCGCTGATCGGTGGCTTCCCCTGATTCTTTCAATTACATCGTTAAATTTATAAATCCTACTTTAACTTTATTAAATGAAAGAAAAAGGATAAAAAATAATCAACAATAGGAGGAAACCATGAATACAACTCGAAGTATATTCCTTATAGCAATCGCAACGTCCATTCTAGGTAGCAAAGCATTTTCAGATCCCTACACCGGCACAATCCAGGTAACAAACGGGTTTTGTGCCATGTCATGCAGTATAGCCCTGGACGCGACCTTCACTCCAAACCCCACTGCTCCTTATTCTTTATCGATAAATAGCGCCTCTATATCAGGCAATCCAATTTGTAGCTTCACATCACTAACTAACCTCCCAGCCATAGGATATTTTCCTCATAGCAGTCTCCCAAGCCCGCTCAGCCCTATTGATTTCTATATATCGACGGGAGTCGACTCTTTCTGTGGAGGTGATTGTTCCGGTAGTATGATCTACACTTACGACTTCCTTGGCGGCATTCAAATAAATGACGATTTCGGAACTACATGCTCTGTTACTGGGTCAGTAGTCGAAATTTAGTTCTCACCTCTACGGCAGCTCTCGCACTGCATCGGCGAATGCACTCAGTATCATCAGCGGGATGCTGCCTACTCACATGTAAAGCGCTGACAGTAACATGATCATTATAGATACAGGCCGAATCTAGTCGTGTTTTCTTGATAAAATTGTACCGAGATTATATCTATACAAAGAATTTAATGCGCGCAGTGTCAACTTACATAAAGCGCGAATTCCAATGACGCTACTTAGCAAGATGGAAGCTAACTTCACGCCCTACGGACATTGCTCTCGACGTTGTACCAGAGTTAAAGCCACGCGGATGTTGCGGCATAATCTCAACTCATCCGGCCGCCAATCGGCAGTTTGCTCCAATCATGGAAGTTCATTTAAAATAATAACAATTAGAATATTTTTCATAACTCGAAATAGTCTATTCTTTGCTCTCCGCGGGCCACATTTTTCCCTCGATGAAACGCCTTCAGTCAGAAGTCACAGATGAACAATGGAACAAGATCAAAGCACACCTCCCGCCCCCGCCTCGTGGGCAAGGGGGCCCGAAGCCGATAGACAACAGGCGATGTTTCGAAGGCATCTTGTGGACTCTCCGTTCTGGCGCGCGATAGCGGGACCTGCCAGTTCACTATCCTTCGCCGAGCACCTGCTGGCGCCGCTTGCAGCTCTGGGAAGACGAGGGTGCCTGGTTAAACGCTTGGCGAGCGCTACTGAGGGAGATGGATCGTAAGTTTCTCCTGAACTGGCAGGAAGTCTTCTCTGACGCTAATCGGTGGCTGTCCCTGATTATTACCCATTCAGCGCCGAGAGGACATCGAAGTGCTCCGGCACTCCCCTTGGATGGCTTCTTTCGGGCTCAATGATATCCATAGCCAAGCCGCTGCGCCGCAGCATTTAAACGCCTGTCACGCGTCCAAAGCCGAACGCCATCGGACAGCCTCACTGCCGCCAGCAAATGCATGTCTATGTATCCTAGCCCCTGCCCCATCAAGGCGTGGTGTTCGATCATATAAAGCACCTCATCGTCTGTAGCCACACGAGCAGACGACAAGTTCCTCATCAACGCCAGAATTGTCGTGCGTTGTTGCAGGTTTCCACACGCCAGCTCCCCGCGTATGAACGGGTGCATGCATACCTCTGCTCTATCCAGCAAGACAGCAAGGTGCTCGTTGCCGGAGCGCAAATGATCAATCCATATTGATGTGTCCGCGAGGATCACCGTTACTCTGCCCTATTGCGGGGAACGTCATCCAACTGAGGCTCAGTGCCTCCCAACTTTGCCAGTCGGCGGGCGCTTTCTCTCTGGATCAATGCAGCCAACCCCTCACGAACCAGTGCGGCTCGCTCGGAAACTCCCGTAACCCGCTGGGCTTCGGCCAGTAACTCGTCGTCAATATTCATTGTGGTGCGCATGCTGATCTCCAATCATGCAATCATAGAGGCATCATACTCGTCATCATTTGATGACTCAATCGCCGCATATTGTCTAGCCCGACTCACCTTAAAACCTTTTATAAATCAGCATATTAATACCCCAGAACGAAGATGCCGTTAACCGGGTAGCTCCCACTCCTTGCTCCGGAAAAACCTGCGTTCCGTCCGTAACCATTGGGTATTACTTGAGCTCCCCGCGACCAACTCGCGATTCTGCCGGATTGTGTAAGCCAGATATCCGAAGTTGTCTGGTGCAAATCAGTGCCGTTCCCGGCTAATCAATTCGCCTGGTCCGCGTGGATGCGGACTACCCGATGATAATGGTTCGACATAACGGCATAAGCGCAGAGATCAATGGCAAACACTTCCGACAGCAGCGCCAGCCGCTCCGCCACCCAGGCACCGCTAATCGGTGGCTGTCCCCGTTTTTTTGCTGTTTTTTTGATGATGCGTAGCGCCAGTCCCGGTTGACATAGCAAGCACTGAAACGGCCTGCCTTAACTTTTCTTTGGTGAGCGCCACTCTTTTTTGCCAGCCGCTATTAGCGCTTCCCAATCGTCGGGCGGGTCTCCTCTTCCAAGCATCTTCTCGAACATCGCATAAGGATCAGATCTACTGCCTGCCGACCGCAGGCTATGCGTGTCATTGACCCAGGCATACACGATGGCCTTTGCCTTCGAGTCGTAGCGGAAGAACAAGCGGAACCGCCGCCCGATCTTTGCTCGCCGCCAGTGACGATATGCCGGCCCCAAGGTTTTACCCTGGCGGAACTCGTCGCGCGCCGGGTCGCTTGGCACAACATCCATGATCAACTGGCTCAGCGCCCGGAACAGCTTGACGTTGGCATTACTCTCGTAACCTAGCGGGTCGCTATGCTCGGCCCGCTCTGCAGCAGCCTGCAGCTTACGCAACTGATTGATCACACTCTCGTGAAATAACAGCGTCCATCCATGGTGCTGCATCAGAGCGCCACTTCACCGGCGATGTCATCATCAAGGTTCACGGGGTGGTCAATACTAGCCAGCATGGTTTTAGCCAAATCGTCAGGCAAAGCCTGAATATGCCGGCCCGCCCGGAGATCCGCCTCCAGCAGTGCCAGAAACGCACCAATAGCCGGATCTTCGTGTTCAGTGACGACGCGGGTCACAATCACCTCATCACCGCGTAAGTCGAACGCTACTTTGCCGCCGGTGTCGACACCCAGCGCCTGCCGGATGGACTTAGGCAGTGTAATCTGGCCCTTGGAGGTCAGCGTTGAGACTTCGTGAATTTCGGGCATAACAGCTCTCCTAAAGCATTCTCGCAGGGTAAGGAATTTTCCTTACCAGGTCAAGACTGGGCATCCGCGTGCGTTAATACCCATATCTTCCCCAGAACACCGTACCCATTTCCTCCCGGTAGCCTGCGCATAGTCCTTGAGTCTTTCTCGCTGCCCTATCGCGGCAAGACGGCTGTTTACCCGAGGCCTCATATACCGCAACCAGGCATCCGGGGGTATGCAGCTATCCTCTTCATTGGCACGCTTGGCTATATGCTCGTTCAGGCATCTCATAAACCAGCTCAGGTCACACAGCCTTTCGCGCCATTTAGCCACTTCCTGTTGTGCCCGCGCCGCGGTGGCGTCGTCCGGAGACTGGCCGGCTAACCAGTTGTGCACAATAGGCGGCCCGGTGAATATCTTCATCCATCGACTTGCCACTTCCCGGTCGTCCCAGCCATTCGCCTGGTCCGCGCGGATGCGGACTACCAGATGATAATGGTTCGACATAACGGCATAAGCACAGAGATCAATAGCGAATACCTCCGACAGCAACGCCAGCCGTTCTATTACCCAGGAACGACGATGCTCAAATGATCTGCCACTGAGAGGATCTTCACCACACAGGAAGGCCCGGCGGACACAGCGGCCAATGCAGTGGTAGTAAGGGGTTGATGCCAGCGATACCTGCTGGTTACGGGGTCGGGTCATGACTTCCTCCTTGAAGTGCATCACCAGATTAACCAAACAAAATGATATCAAGTAGAGGAAATCGCTGATTCCTGTGTAGGACATTCGCTAATCGGTGGCTGTCCCTGATTATTTCGATTAAAGGAGCTAACTGATATCAGGTATAGGAAATCGCTGATTCGGGTGTAAACCTTTCGCTAATCGGTGCCTGTCCCCGTTCATTATCGTAGAGAAAAATACCGGGAACAAACAGCGCCGGACCGAATAGTGAATATCGAATCAAGATCCATCAACTAGTTTATACTCGTTCAGACAGCACATGGCCCAGCTTAGACCACATAGTCTCTCCCGCTACTTCGCTCTTCTCCCATTACACCTTGCTAATAGGTACCTGTCTCCATGTATGCGGGTTAATTCCAGCGATACCTTCGGACTGCGGGTCGAGTCATGACTTCCCCTTTTTAAGCTCATGGCGAGATTAAGTGGGCTAATTGATATCAGGTATAGGAAATCGCTGATTCGGGTGTAAGCCTTTCGCTAATCAGTGCCTGTCCCTGTTTGCCACTGCGGACTTACACCGCTTTATTTACCGCCAGCGTTTCCCGGGGCCCGCCTGTCCTCGTTTATCAAAAGAAAAAACGGGCAATCCAAGAAAGTACCTTCTGGATCACTGATTCCAGACTGTGCTATCCGCTGCATCAGCTTTTCACTACTTTTCTTCCACACGTCGGGAGTGTAATGAACTATAGTAAAACTTATTTTCACATAACTTATAGTCGACATGCAGCCCATTCCCGATACCCCGCTCGGGTCAAAACTGGGCAACCAAACCTAAAAGCTCATATAGAATATGCCTAATATCAGGCACATAAGCGCATCAATCTGAAAAGATGCTAAGCCCATCGAGAATCATACCCTGATCAATGAGATGCCCGGCGTTTAACTTCACCCTATAGATCCCCTTCCCTAGAACCAAGCAATCGATAGAACCAGCAAACAAATATAAGGAATACAGCAGTTCGACATACCTTTATCACCTTCTCAATCCTGAACTACCCGTTTAATCAGCAATCACACCTCTCGCATAATCGCGGAAGAACCTATTTTTTTAGCACCGATTGATGGGTTCAAAGCGCGAGTTTCAACTAATCAGACAAACGAGAAGGGAAGCGAGATGAAAACCATATACCTTGCGGCAGTTCTTATAGCTATTGGGGGCTGCTCGCAGCGCAGTGTGACGCTGAATGACCTTGAGACAGACCAGCAGAAGGCCTCGTATGCCGTCGGGATGCAAATCGGGCAAAAGCTGGTCCCGCAGCTGGCCGAGGCAGACCTGGACAATGAGCTTATGTTTCTTGCCATGAGAGCGGTCGTTGATGGCCGAACTGATGAGCTTCTGATGGATGATGAGATGGCCAAGCAGGCCACAGATACCTATCAAGAACAGATCGTCGCCCGCCTCGAAGCGGAACGTGAGCAGAACATCGCAGCCAACAAATCTGCTGGCGAGGCATTACTCGCTTCCAACGCCTCCAAACCTGGCGTGGTGACTCTGGAAAGTGGCCTCCAGTATGAACGTCTCTCTGGCCAGCCAGGCGACAGCCATCCCACGCTCGAAGACACCGTACTGGCGCGTTATCACGGCACACTGCCGGACGGCACAGTTATTGATAGCTCCATGAACCGTGAAGAACCTGCTTCCATTCCAGTCAAGCTGGTCATGCCGGGCTGGCAAGAGGCATTGCAGCTCATGAGCGAGGGCGAGAAGTGGCGTATCGTTATTCCACCTGAACTGGCGTATGGCGAAGAAGGGTCTGGCCAAAAGATACTGCCCCACTCAACACTGATTTTCGATATCGAATTGGTTGAGATCAAACCAAGAGGCTGATCAGTACATACTTGCCTCATTCACAACTCAGATTAGGGATCAGCATCATGAAGAAACTACACGCCATTGTCATTTTGACATCATCTGTTATATCAACCTCCCTCCACGCAGACACGGTATCCGAGCGGCTTTCAGCAGCCTTTGAGGCTACCAATCCAGATATTACTGTTCAGAGCGTAGAGGACAGCGTTGTACCGAATATGAAGCAGGTGCAGCTCAGCAACGGGGAGTACCTCTATGCAACCAATGATAGCCGGTACATGTTCTCTGGCCGGTTGATTGAGTTATCAGGTACAGAGTTTACCGACCTGACAGAAGAGAAAATGCGCCTTGATAGAGTCGAGACGTTACATAATATTGATCTTTCAAAAAGTATAACTTTCCAGGCTTCCGGCGAAGAGAAGTACGAAGTATTTGTTTTTACAGATGTTAGCTGTGGATACTGCAAAAATTTCCATACTCATATAGGCGAAATCGTTCAGGAAGGGATCACCGTGCATTACCTCGCCTTTCCAAGGGCAGGTGTTGCATCACCCGTTGGCGAGCTGATGGGCCGTGTATGGTGCTCGGAAGACCAGCAGGCTGCCCTGACTGAAGTGAAGGCCCAAAATAGCCTCTCTCAAACCCCTGTGCCTTGCAAAGCACCAGTTTCTGAGCAATATGCGCTGGCACAAAAGCTGGGGGTGCGCGGCACGCCTGCAATATTTGACGAGGATGGCAACAGCCTTGGCGGCTACCTCACCACCGAGCAGTTAGTGACAGCGCTCAATCGATAACCTTCTCGCGCTACGCCACCAGTCTATTCTGACTTGATGGCGTAGCGTGAAATGATGGCATCGCAGTATGATCTAGAAGATATTTACGAAGTATCCCGATAAAAACTTTCTGATACATTCATTGTCACAGTAATGACGACATTTCACTGGAAAATAAGGCAATAGCAGTTTTCATCGTTATCTATATTTCACCCCCGTTATCCTTCCTACTATACCTCTCTCTCCTAAACCCATGAGGGAGGTTAGCATGTCATTAACGAGTCGAATCCTGATTGCCGGCACACCCCATCACGTCATTCGCAAAACAGCCGACCATACAGAGATATTCAAGGACAAACTCGACTATCGACACTGCATTCATCATATCAGGGACCTTCGTGAGGAATATAACATCGCCATTCATGCATGGTGTTTATTACCGGATCGGATCCATCTTCTGATGACGCCGAAAGATAACGTCTCGGCTATTTCAGATTTCATGAAATCTCTCTCCTGCCGCGCCGCAATGCGCTACAAACGGCGTCATCACGCCGATAGCACCCCCTGGGAGTACCGCTACCGGTCCAGCCCGGTGCAACCCGGCCAGTGGCTATTGGCCTGTATGAGCTATATCGAACACCTGCCGGCAGTGGCTGGCCTGGTCAAGTCAGCCTTTCACTACCCGCATAGCAGCTATCGAATGCGTCTCGGCAAGGAGCACTTCTACTGGCTGGATGACCACGAAGATTACCTGCAACTGGGCCAGAGCATTGCGAGCCGCGCCGATAGCTACCGGGACTATTTCAACGCCGGGCTTTGCCCGTGGGAGATGCAGAATATAGAAACCGCCGTCATGAACGGCGAACTGACTGGCTGCGAGCAGTTCCGGCGAAAGGTCATGGGTGCTCGTCCCCAATGACATGTGCCCTGACAACTCCGCAGCCCCTGGCGTCACAACAAAGCCACTACTCGACGGCTTACTGCCAGGATGTATGCAGGGTGCCGGCGACCTTGGGCACCCATTTCTTCCCTGTCGCCGCAGCGTACAGGGCCAGGTTTTGTGGAGCGCCCATTGCTGCCAATCGCCGGTTGGCGCGGGGCCACATATGCAACAGCCAGGCTTCCGGGCTTATTCGGAGCCGATGCAGAATCGGTGGTAACCTGGTGCTTATCGAACCTCGCTTGCCCGGGCGTACGGCTCTCCCTGTCCACTCCACCAGCTCCAGATAATCCAGCAAACGGAAGTCACATACCGTCACAGATACCGCATCAGTATCTTCTGAGGCCTCTGTACCTTCTGCCACCAGGGGTAAAACTCTTGGGCTGTCGGGTTCTGAACCATCTCCAATGAACGAGGTGGCATTAGCATGATCGGGCGATCTATTCAGGTGCCGGATGCGCTGTTGTATCGAGGTGTAGTCAGACTGCTCGGGTGTCTCGGCGATACCTGCCCTGACCGGATTCAGGTCAACATAAGCCATACAGGCGAGGACAGCCTGCTCGTCCAGCAACGCCTGGGTTTTGAATCGCCCTTCCCAGAAATGCCCGGTACAGCCATCTTCTTCGTTCGAGCGCCTTGCTATATGCTCGTTCAAGCATCGCATAAACCAGCTTAGATCACACAGCCTGTCGCGCCACCTGGCCACCTCCTCCAGCGCTCTGGCCGCAGAGGCTTCGTCAGGTGCTTGGCCAGAGAGCCAATCGTGTACGAAGGGAGGGCCGGTGAACAGTTTCATCCACCTTGCAGCCACTTCACGGTCGTCCCAGCCCTCGACCGCATCTGCATCGATGCGCACCACCAGATGATAATGGTTGGACATCACGGCGTAAGCGCATAGATCAATAGCGAATACCTCTGCCAGCAGGCTCAGCCTTTCTACCACCCATGCACGTCGGTGCTCAAAGGACTTGCCGCTGAGAGGATCTTCTCCACATAGAAAGGCGCGACGAACACAGCGGCCGACACAGTGATAGTACGGCGTGGATTCCAGCGATACCTGCTGGCTACGGGGTTTGGTCATGACCTCCTCCTTGAAGTTCATAACCAGATTAACTGAGCAGAATGATATCAGGTAGAGGAGATAGCTGATTCGAGCGTAGGACATTCGCTAATCGGTGGCTGTCCCTGATTACTGATTCTAATCGGCGCCAGCATCATTATTGGTGCAGGGTTAGTAGCAACAGCCAGAGCCACTCCCTCAATAGCGTCGCCTTATGCGCTCTGCACATACAAGGGAAACATTACATTTTCGTCCTCTCTTTTAGGTTGGGAAGCATCTTGTTGGCTCACTTTTGTCACCAAAATCTCATGCGAGGTCGATACGAGTGACAACCACCATTTTCATGTAGTAGCCGCCGGAACCATGCCAGGGCAAGGTACTATATGCACCGCTTTCACCACAGGAGGATTCCCCTGGGGTGGTGATATGACTGCTGGCGGCGGAGTTGTCGGTGGTCAACTTGATACCGCACATAATTTACTTGGGTTACCCAGCCTTGGGAGCTTTAATCCAGGTAGCCTCACTTGGGCTCCAATAGCTTTTGGTGTAATTACCAGCATCACCGGCAGCAACCCCACCCCCTCCCCTTGTGCCGGAGGTCACCAAGTTCCTCAGACAATCAGCGTGTCCTCAGGTGGGAGTTTAAACTTCGGTGGTGTAGCCCGCATTGATACACTAGGTCCAGATCATATCTTGCTGAGAAGCTGCGTAATTCAATAAACCATGAGGTAGAAGATTTATACTGCTGCGTTCACTCTTTAGGTAGTTCAGCGTAATTGATTGGCTGCATTAATCGTAATATCACGCTGAGACGAGGGATTGACCTGAAAGTGATTTACAAGGCGGCTACGCTGAGCACTACGGAGCAGGCACTTGATCAGCTGGGCGTCAATAGGGCGAGAAACCCCATGGCCCTGACAGGAGAAATGACCAACGCCCTGAATCTGCTAAATCTGTTGTACGCCGATATTATAACTCAATGCGTCCGAGTTCTGACCACTACCTGGACACATCTAATTCAGAACAGGAACCTGACACTATCGCAGATGGCAATCCACTCCCGGCACCTGAAAGATCAAATCAGCCCGTAAAGGCTGGCGTGCGTAGCACAGAGTTTTGCACACCCTCCTTAATTCCGACGTCACAACATTCATCTAGCACATATCGACACTACGGCCAGACAAGCCCGCACCTCCGCCGGCACATCACGATAACCATAATTATCTATGTTGGATCTTCGCCTGACGAAGCCTACCTTTATCGGTTACATATAAACAGAGTTGGTCCAATATTAATTTATATTATTACTCATAGACCAAGTCAGTATAATCCCATCCCACAACGGACCATAAAACATAGCAGCCAACAATCGCCTTCTAAACCCATAAAGATGGCAATCTTCATAACCATGAAAAGTAATAATTTTTTTCTTCAACCAATAATTAAAATAATTAATTAATGGAATGAAACTGGCCACATTGATACAACCAATCTGGAAGATCCAATTATGGCTCTTCTTTTGCCTTGATCTTCGAAGCTAAACCAGTAGTTACGGCTTCGACCATACAAGCCAATACATAAATGAACAAATTGATATTAAACGGAGACTATCATGAAAAAAATTCCTCATATTTTGCTTGGTGCTGGTGCTCTTATCGGCATAGGGTTAATGACGACAGCCAACGCCACACCCAATATAACTTCGCCCTATGCGCTCTGCGTCTACAAGGGTAATACGACATTCTCTTCAGCCCTTACTGGTGCCGAAGCGACTTGTTACCTAACTCTGGTAGCTAAAGCCTCGTGCACTGCTGATGGCAGCGGAAACCACCACTTCCATGTAGTGGCAGCGGGCGCAGTTCCTGGGGAAGATGCTACATGTTCCGCTATCGCGACAGGCGGCTTCCCTTGGGGAGGTGATATGACTGCTGCAGGCGGCATTGTTGGTGGCCAAATCGATACCGGGCATAACCCTTTGGGGCTACCAAGTGTCGGCAGTTTTAACCCTGGACCTTTCGTTTGGGACGTGTCCGCCTTGGGTATCGTTACAGGTATAACCGGTAACAACCCCACCGCTTCACCTTGTACCGGCGGCAACCAAGTCCCTCAAACAATTAGCGTTGCTTCTGGCGGCGCGTTGAATTTTGGTGGGGTAGCCAGCTTTGATACTCTAGGGCCAAATCATCTTTCATTAAGAAGCTGCGTACTTCAATAAATAAAATAAAATAACCAATTTCCACTGGCGCTCTGTGCGCCAGTGGTTTTTTCCTCGTCTTTATACTCCGGAGAAAGATATCCCAAAAATCCCTATTTTCCGATACCGACCTTTCGAAAAGCCTTCTGGATCAAGATGCCAATATCGACCGGATAAGATTAATTTGGTAAACCTCAATCGATCTAACTTATATGATTCATTAGGTCAAACCCCGCTCCCACTCCCACTCCCACTCCCAGAATCATAACTTAATGAGATGGTAATACTATTTCTCATTTGGCCGCGCATAATATATCGATAATATAGAAGGGCACCCGAAGGTGCCCAATGAACGCAACCGTTGTTATTTGATCGGTGTTGAAATATACCTTATATGTGTTCCCAAGGGGGGCACCACCAAGTCGACGTGCATAAGCGGAGAGTTACCTCTCAAATTGAAGTACACCGCCTCCTGGTTGTATTGCTCCACCAGCATCCTGCCATCCGGCAGGAACGCGACAGGGCCAGCCAAGTTCATCGTAACCGGGTAGCTGTGGAAATTGTGATATGCCGAGTTCCCCTGGGCTGAGCTGATCAAATTTTTGACCTCTGTCAGATCATAAGACAGGTAGGGGGCGTCCATATAAAGATTTACCGTTGCACGCAGAGCGGGCCCGTCAGCACCCTCGCTTATATAAGCGGGAATCAGTTTATCAGCCTCCTCGTCAGCATAGCGCATGCGCATCAATTGATATCCCGAGTCAGACATATCGAAGCTGTTATTGGAAATGGACTTCAGATATACCTTGAAGGAGGTGGTTACTATATGCCCCGGATGGATATTCACCTTGACGCCCTGAGCTGTTTTCTCATCAGTCACCTCCGCAAACAGGACACCGTGCAAGTAGGTAAACTTGTCCTCGGGACAGGTAGCTGGCTTGCCGTAGTAACAGACTCGTTGTATTTGGCCATTCAAGAATTTTAATACGCCGACATGGTCCTGCTCACAGCCTTCCTGGTCTTCCAATAGATGATAGGATTCATAGGCGCAACCTATATTGGCGCCCATATATTTCACTGCATTTCCTACCATCGGGATTGATGGGTCCGGCAAAAACTCTGCGTCGGAAATATGCTTCAGGCCATAAAATGCTGATAGCACCTTTGCACTATTAGGTGGCGGCAATACGCCGTCCGGATCGAGAAGGGTCCCGTCATGCCGCTCATCTACAAGGTGTCCCGTGCTGCTATCTGTCTGCCAAGCAATATGATCGGTCTCATTCTGCTCAAAATCGTACCACAATGGTGTACTACTTAAGCCCGATGCCCCAATACCCCCATCGATACCTAAAGGTCCCATTACCCCCAGCGCACTGTCGTTGATCAGATTAGCATTTGCATCCACTTGGTCTGACAGACGCAGCATCTGTAGCACCGTGCGGCTGGCTTCGCTGCCCCTGAAATATTGAGATAGAACCGGCCCCCCCCCTGTCAAAGCGGTTGAGGCTTTCACTAGAATGTAGTATGGAGAAGCGATAGGCGGAAACGATGCCGCCGCAGCTACGGGCTCATCACGTACTTCCACTTCAGATAGAAGTTGGGTTTGCAAAGGCAAGCCATCAAGAGAGCATATGCCAAGAGACGGTGTATCAGGATCACAGTTCACCGCACTGCTGACTATGTCTCCGTTCGAATGCAATTCATAACGGTAGAGCACGCCCGGCTTCCAGGGCTCGTCCGGCGTGAACTGCAAAGTATCCTGAGTTGTTTCCAGTTTACCTGGAACCGCACTGACAATCTGATCATCTTCTGTGATTTCAAATACCTGGAAGGTGCGTCCATATACGATGGAGCCTTCATCCATCGGCTTTGAAAACACCACCACAATAGGTCGGTTCGCGGGAGTTTGCACCACGGGAATCAGGTCATCAGCAGGAAGCGGCTCCACACTATTGTTCGGCGGGACCGTATCTTGCGGATGTATCCCGCCAGCGCAGCGACCCGCTATGTTCTGGGCAAGATTCTGATCTATGGTATCCAGGGCGCAGGGAAAGCCGGGATAAAGCCCGAGAATAAAGGGAGACTTTTCCTGAACGCTAGTAACGTTGCCCTGGGGAATTATAATTGACCCGAACCCACCTCCCGGAAGCGGACCAAACCCCGTCCGATACCCTTGGGTCAACTCCGTCAATACTGGCAGCGAGAAGCTATCTTCCAGCCCATCAGTCCATTCATTACCACCCAGGTCAGCAAGCCCCGGCGCCACGCTCAGATGATAGGTGAGCTCGCCGGCAGTTTCTGTCGGGTGCTCGAACGGTTCGGCCGGCTTTATGACCAGCGCCGATCCATCGATGTAGTACTCGATGTCCACTTCCTCTGTATCGGTTGCGGTCTGCTTGCTGAGGGTCACTTTGCCCTGAAGTGTTTTCGGGTCGATGAACTCATTAAAGTTGAGGATGATCGGGTCCGTACGCTTGATGTAATCCACCACGCTGCTAGGCACCCCACTCTGCAGTACTGGTGGAGAGACATCAGGTACTGCCACCGGAGGGTTATCTTGATCAGCCGCCTCTTCCATATAGAAGCTCAACAGCCCAGTAGCACGCTCAGAGCCCAGCACATCCGGCTCCACCACGCCGACTGCATTGATGACCATCAGCCCATCTTCCACCAATGACGTACCCACCAGCTCAATGTGCAGCATATCCTGCGTGATGGCACCATTGGCCTTCGGTGTTTCGGTAGAGACCGCCACATCCATCCACAAACGGACCTGGCGTGGCGCATCATCCGCATCACTGTACGGGTTTGGCAACAGGTAACCCGTCGCGTCCGACAGAAAATCCATCCGCACCTTGCCAGACTCAAACCCAGCCGGCACTTCGCCCCCAATCAGTACCTCAATGGAAGCACCCTCAATCAGGGAACCACGCTTTACCCGCAACGGTGTCGCATCCGGGAAGTCCGGCACAAACGCCAGTTCCGCCGTCACCACACCACTCGCCTGGGTTGCAGTATCCCGGCCCAGCAGCACGGAGGCCATCGGCACTTCGTTGATCTGCTTACCCGTTAAGGGCGATTTTTGCCCCGCTGTATCGGCGATGTTCTGAACCATGCTACCGCGCGGGCCAGTGGCCTTTGGCGTAATGTCCTGTTCAAATGCGATGGTGCCGCCCGGGTTGCCGAAGCCACCGCCTGGCATGCTGTCGCCGTAGATGGATTGCAGGCCGGTGGTGAAGGTCAGCTTGTAGCTGGTATTGGCTTGCAGGTCCTCTTTCGGATCTACGGTGAGGTAAGGGCCGCTCACTAGCACGTGGGCATCAACCGCCCCTTCAGGGCCGGTCAGCTGGACGGTAGCATCGGCGCCGTCGCCATAGATCACAGTCGAGCGCTCGAGCGGCTGTGAGAATTGCACCCGGAAGGTGGTGAATTCCAGCACCTCGAAGTCTTCACCATTTGGAATGGTGCGCAGGATGCGGAACTCTTCCTCAGCCACCTGGCTTTTTGGCCCTTCATAGGCCGCACGGGTAGAGAAGCTCAGATTACGCGACTCGGCATCACCTTTTTCGAGATCAATCCTGGCGATGCTGAGTTGATAGTTCGTTAACGGGCTGAGATTGTTCTCGGGATACAACAGGAGACTCTGGCCGCTGTCAGCTTCTTCAACTCTGTCCCACTCAACCAGGCTGCCTTCGCCATCGCGCAGCTCAACCAGATCCATCAGCGCAGCATTGGTCACCACCACCGGGCTGGAGAAACGCAATACCACCGGCGAAGACACCGGCACCTGCTGCTGGCCATTATCCGGAAACGAATAAACAAGGCTAGCCTTGGCCGCCTCCCACTCCTGCTGCTGATCTGTCGCCACATCATCCTTATCGCCACCACAGGCAGCGAGGGACACGATGCAGGCTGCTAGCATTATTCTTTTCATGTTGCCTCCTGGTAAACCTCTACTTAAACGCTCTTTGTCGATATGCATAAAGAACGCCCGGCTCAGAATTTCAACGTGACTGACGCAGCGAAGACGTGCACTTCGCCATCGGTTTCCACTTCACCGTAGACGCCCGGGGGAGTCAGCGGGTTGGTGGAGGTCAGCTCGTAAGTCTTGTTATCCAGTTGCTGGTACTGGTAGCCCAGGTCCATACGCACCGGGTACGCCAGCAGCGGCATTTTCGGAATGATGGCGCTCATGCCCAGGCCCACTACCCAGCGGTCGGCATCCAGGTAGTTCACGTCCAGGCTGCGCTTGCCTTCGATCGGGGTTTCTTCCCATGCGATGCCGCCGGTGAAGGTGAAGTGATCACCTGCCGGGATTTCGACGCCGATGCGCGGAATGAAGATGTCCTTGAAGTTGGCGTTGGCCTGATCCTTGATGGTGTCGTCACGCAGTTCGCGCTCCAGACGGGACCATGCCTGGTATTCACCGGTCACGCCCAAGCGCCAGGTGCCGAAGTCATACTTCACGCCGACCGTGGTGATTTCCGGCTGGAAGGAATCCAGGGTCTTGATGGCCAGGTTCAGGCCCGGTGCAGGAATGGTACCCGGCACGATAACGTTGGAACTCACCTTGGTGCGGGTGTTGGAGTAGGCACGGTAGGAAATCGCGGTTTCCAGGTTGTCCATCCAGCAGTTGGCACGGCTGCAGAAGGTTTCGCCCCAGTTGATGTTCACGCCCAGGATGGGACGGAACTTGGGTGCGGCTGACACGTTCAGGGATTCCTGGCTGGTCACGCCGCCCAGGGTGGAGCGGGTGTTCAGGGTGGCGTCAGCATTCAGAGTGACGCGCAGTGCGAAGCCCACATCGATACCGCGCCAGACGCTGGTGCCGGCGCCCGCCGTCAGGAACAGGGGCTGACGGCCGTATGTGAAATACTGGCCGTAGTCCGAGGTCTCGGAGGAGAAGGCCATCATTTCCTGGGCAAACTTCTCGACGCCGACCATCAGGCCGAAGTAGAGCGGATGCTCCAGGGTAGAAATCTGACTGAGGTCCGTCTTCAGGCCCAGCTGCAATTGCTGTGACGGCTCGTCCATGATGGTGGAGCCGTTGGCCTGCAGGTCGTGATCGGCGTGGAAGATGCCGCCAGTGAGTTCACCGCGCGGGTCTTTCGCCAGGTTGGCCGGGTTGTAGTACACCGCCGAGATCTGCGAATTGAAGATCGACAGGGCCTGGGCGGAGGCGATGTCGCCAGGTAACAGGCCGTAGGTTGAGGGCGAGTTCCCCATGTTGGCGGATACGGATGTCCCCAGTGTGAGTAGCGCACAGCTGGTCAGGGCAAGGGAGCCAAATGATCTGAGCTTCATGCTTTACATCTCCATTTTTATTTATATGGATACTTTTAATAAGTTTAGTAATCACTCTTTTGAGTCATTCTCTGTTCAGTTCACCACCGCAGGAGAAGCTCCGTCGGTGGCAGGCTATCGCAAGCAGTCGCAACGCCAGCCGCCGGCCCGGTGTGCCCAGGCACTTGTTGTGTGATGCGAGGTAGCGGGCCTTGCCGGCCACCTGGTCCCCGGAAAATAAAGGTGCCCATGGCGTAGTGCCCTTGGGCGAAAAAAGATCACATCCCTGTGTGCGCGTACCACCCTGGCATAACCTGTCTTGATCGTTGCCTGTTCGTTTCACTCACCAGTGATGAAGGGGTGCACAGCACAGCGGCCGGCGACAGCCGGCCGGGGTGTCCGTGCACCCTGCTCACATCTACATATCCGTCATCTGGTGCTGCAACGTCCTTTTTGTCCTGATTGTTTATCCATGTAGCGCGTTTGATAAAAAGATGCGGGATCTATGGGCATCTGTGCCGTGCTGAATACCGTGCTTTGAAGCAATGCATAAAATTAGAACTGCGCACGACGTATACGCCATGATTCCCATGGTTGAATCGAGGGTAGTCACTCAGTGCACAAACGAAAACGGAACCTCAGGAAATATTAGATTTCGTGATATTCCGTTGATACTGGTCTTCACGGACACCCTAATGTGAGAGGAGTGAAATGGGCCGGGAAGGTCGATTTCATTCAATTGCAGGTGTGTAGCTTTTTGCTTCTGGAAGTTGCTGGCGGTTCTGCGACGGGGCAATGATGGCAATTTGAAAGCATTACAGGGACATACGGAACCTCCCTGACACCGTGTTTCATGATGATTCATGACGGAAACTTGCCCGTGAAGGTGAACGACCACTACTATGGGCCTCGGCATGCACACCAGACCGAGCGCCCGGCACGTTACCTTTCACACTGTCGGGATGTGTAGAAAAGAAACACTTAAAACAACAATCAGAACGATGAAAAAGGCTCAGGGAGATTTATTCAGGTGCACCATTAATATCAGGAAATTATATATTTCTGATATTTTAGCCTGCCCCGTTCCTTTCGCCGTCCTGCCCATGTCAACAACACCAGCGGGAGCACCAGCTCACCTTCTATGACCCACGCGGGATCGAACCTTTCCAACAAGCAGGCATAAAGGATGATGCTATGAGTCATATATCGGATGTTGAGGCGTTTTTCTGCATAGTCAGGCACGGCACCATCGCTGCGGCTGCGCGCCGGCTTGACCTGGCCCCCATTTCTGTTCGCAAGCGCCTGGAACGGCTGGAGGCGCATCTTGGCATAACGCTGATCAGCCGCTACCACCGTAACATGGGCCTCACGGACGACGGCAAGCTGCTGTATAACCATCTGATCGGGGTGTTCGACGGGCTGGACCATGCCCTGGCGATGGTGTCCAGGGGCGATGACGGCAGCAGCGGCAAGCTGCGGGTCGCCTCGAACCTGCCACAATCGGCGCGGCAGCATGTCGCCCGGCTGGTGACGCGCTTCAGCGAGCAGCACCCGCAGATCGAAGTGGATCTGGACCTGACCGACACGGAAATCAATGTCGTCTATGGCGGCTACGACATCGCCATTACCCACTCGCCACCGGAGAACCCGGCCGGGCTGGTGGTGCGGCCCCTGTTCAGCCACTGGTGCCTGTGCGCAACGCCGGAGTATCTGGAGAGCCATCCTCTTATCCGCGTGCCTTCCGACCTGCGCGAGCACGAATGCCTGCTGCTGGACTCGCCCGGCACGCTCGGTGACACCTGGACCTTCTTCGGCGCCACGCACAATGAGGCGGTGCAGATCACCGGCAGCATGGTGACCGACGATGCCAGGGTGCTGCGGGAGTGGCTGCTCGCCGGCATGGGCGTGGCCGTTTTCTGTGAGATGGAAGTCCGGGAGGAGATTCAGGAAGGCAAGCTGGTGCAGATACTGCCTGACTATCAAATGCCCGAGATCCGCTTCTATATGGCGTATGACCGCCTCAGGAACCTGCCCGCCCGGACGCAGTACTTCAAGGAATACCTGGTACAGAGCGTGGCCGGCAGCAATGGAGGGTTGTCGGCAACAGGCTGATGCGCCTTCGGCGACAACCTCAACTCCCCTTCGCATGAGCCGGGTTCACCCAGCCTCAGCGAGCCACCCCCAAGGCCTTGTTACCGCATGCGCCTTGTTTTCACCGTTGCGTACTCGCCCCATGCCCCGCATTGCGGCTTGTTGCCGCCCCGCTCCGCAGACATGCCAAGGCATCATCCATGTTCTTCATATATAGGGAAAATATCGAGATGTTGCGGTGGCGCATCCGCAAGCAAACGCGAAGATTAATGATTTTCCGGGAACGCCGAAATGGAATATAGCGAAAAGTTATCTTTCGAAAATGGACCGTTGAAATAAAGGGGTCTACGTATCTCAATATGAGTGAAGACAGGATTATTACATCCGCTGTACACGGAATGTATCACCTCCATGGCAGGAGATTTTGGTAACACTTATTTTGCCGCGTATTGAGGATTTTCCGGATTCCGGATGAGTGGTTTGTTGGGGAAGGATTCAGAAGGCGCATCCAGGCCACCTGATGCTGCACAGCGCGCTTCCTGAGTGCGCGGCAGATCAGCCACAACCCATCAAGACGAGCAGAATCCCGATTTTTTTTTGACCTCTGAATGATTCTACGGGGTACGGGCGGCATGAACGAAGCGAACGTTAAGAAAAGTTGGTTTTCTTCTTAGGAAAACAAATGAACCCGATGGTGGATCTGGACATCTTCATGGCAGTCGTCAAAGCGGGCACCATCGCGGGTGCAGCCCGTGAATTGCAGTTGGCGCCGGTGTCCGTGAAGAAGCGCCTGCTGCGCCTGGAATCCGTCATGGGGGTGACGCTGGTACAGCGTATAAACCGCGAACTGGGCCTGACTGAACCAGGCAAGGAGCTGTACCACCGGTTGCTGGTGATCTTTGATGATCTGGAGAAAGCCATTGCTTCTGCATCCGGCACAGGGGATGACATCCATGGCTCATTGAAGGTGGTGTCCAGTTTGTCCATTGGCAAACGGCAGGTGGAATCACTGATCCTGCGTTTTTCCTATGAACATCCGCAGATGGTGATCCAGTTTCACATGGAAGATAAGCAGGTGGACTTTATCCGCGATGGCTATGACGTGGCAGTGACCATCGGGCAGCCCTCGGATTCCACCATGGTGGCGAAAAGGCTGGTGGCAAATCGCTCGTATCTGGTGGCCTCGCCGGATTATCTGCGCGGCAGGCCGCCACTGAACTCGCCTGCCGACCTGAAGGACCACGCCTGCCTGGTGCTGGACTGCCATGGTTCGTTCCGGGAAAGCTGGCCGCTGCGGGGCGACGGGCGCCAGGAGATCATCAAGGTGCAGCCCAGCATGATCACGGACGATAGCGAGGTACTGCATCAGTGGGTGATGGCCGGGCTCGGGGTGGCGATCTGCAGCGATCTCGAGATACGCCAGGACCTGCAGAGCGGCCGTCTGGTGCCGGTGATGGAGGATTACCGGTTGCCCAACATGGACCTCTATATCATCTATGCCGGACGCAAGAACCTGCCGTCACGCACACGCATCTTTGTCGAGTTCATCGAGCAACACATCATGGGCGCCTAGGGTCTGTTGACACGGGGTCCACCGGCCCTGCCGGAGATGTCTTTAAATACCCTGCCGGACCACGCACTTGCCCTCAGCTGCCGAAGGCCTACACTTGCGCCGCTAACCACCGCCGGTGTGTCTGTCATGGCCCCTTTTACCCGCCTTACCTGTCCCCTGGACCAATCCCCGCTCCGTGTTGAGGGGCCGCAACTGCGTTGCGCACAGGGGCACAGCTTTGACATCGGTCAACCAGGATATGTCAATCTGCTACCGGTGCAGCACAAGCGGTCACGCGCACCGGGCGATTCGAAGGAGATGGTTGCAGCACGGCATGCGTTTCTCTCCTCCGGGCTGTATGCGCCGGTGGCCGGATTCGTTACCCAGGCGCTGACACCCGTCAGCCATCCTCAGGCCGTGCTGCTCGACGCCGGATGCGGTGAGGGCTATTACCTCGACCAACTGCTTGGCGCGCTGCCCCTGGCGCCGGAGCACTGCTATGGGCTCGATATCTCCAAATGGGCCATACAGCGCGCCGCACGCCGCCGGTGCGACGTCAACTGGCTGGTCAGCACCAATCGGCAACCACCGCTGGCACCGGGCAGCGCAGATATCCTGCTGTGCATGTTCGGGTTCCAGAGTTATCCCGGTTTCAGCGATGTGCTGGGGCCCGGTGGGCATCTGGTGCTGGTGGAGGCGGGGCCGGATCATTTGCGCGAACTGCGAGAAATCATTTATCCGCAGGTCAAGGAAAAATCTTTGCCGCGCAGTGACGCAGCGCAGGCAGCGGGGTTGCGCCTGGTATCTTCAGAGCGAAAGCAGTATCACATCGCCCTCAACACGAAGCATCTTGCGCAATTGCTGGTGATGACACCGCATCTGTATCGCGCGACCGCTGAGGGCAAGGCCGCCGCAGCAGCGCTGGATCATCTGGATGTGACGCTTGATATCTGCATCCAGATTCTGGAAAAGCCCACTGGTCAAGCTGGCTCTTCCTTCTGCTAGACTGGCATCGCCGCGTGTAGAGTGCATTGGATGCCGGCTGGCCACCTCGCCTTCCCGTGCGCCGCCGGACTATTCGGCAGGCTGCGGAACATCAGCCTGCGCTGACACCTCCGTCATGCCGCCGGCATGGTCACGCACAACAAGCGGTTGATGTGCAGTCCACTTTGGTGGGCCTGTTCAAACTACGTGGGCTTTTTGACTCTCCAGCCAGGACCATAACATGCTTAGCCTTTCCGACCTGCTACTGCTTACATTGTTTGCCCTTGCTGGTGCCTGGTTCTGGCGTGCACAGGGGGCACGTGAGTATGCATTGCAGGCGACACGGCTGCACTGCCAGCGGGAAGCGGTGGATCTGCTGGACCAGACGGTGGCACTGAAGAAAGTATGGCTACGGCGGGATGCATCGCAGCGCATGCGGCTCTGGCGGTTGTATCAGTTTGAATTCACGGTGACGGGCGGGGAGCGGTATACCGGACATACGGAGATGCTGGGGCCGAGGGTGTTGCGTATTGAATTGCCGCCGCACCGGTTTGTTTCGGAAGCACCGGAGGAGCGGTTGCATTGAAACGTTGGCGTGCAAGGGGTGCTCGTGGCGTTTTTCGCGGTGGTTTTTTGGGTCAAGCTTTCTGATGTGTAGCGGGCGTTTCTGAAGAGTTCCTGCGGGCATTCCCGCTTCAGTTGGTGCCGTCACAAAGCCAAGCTCCCCCCTCCCCGATTGTCTATGAGCGAATCTCTGACAAACCATCAGGCAGATATCCTGCATCCACTGACGGCAATCGCGTGCTCACAGAAGCGTCCCTGGCTGACAGGCGCACCATTATTTCGTGTCATGCTGTGTTTGAACCGGTGCCAGGGAAGACATCGGTGTCACCGGAGCATGCCATGGACGACCACGATACCGGCTACCGACTGCTGTTCTCCCACCCGGAGATGGTCCGCGACCTGCTCACCGGCTTTGTGCCGGAGAGCTGGGTGGCCGAACTGGACCTGGACACTCTCGAAAAAGTAAACGGCAGCTACGTCACGGACGATCTGCGCAGCCGCTGTGCCGATGTCATCTGGCGGGTCCGATGGGGCGAACACTGGCTCTATCTCTACCTGCTGCTGGAATTCCAGTCCTCCGTGGACCCGTATATGGCCGTCCGCATCATGGACTATGCCGCCCTGCTCTATCAGGACCTGATCCGCACCCGCCAACTGGGCGAGACCGGCCACCTGCCCCCCATCGTGCCATTGGTGCTCTACAACGGCCGGCCGCGCTGGCAGGCGGCCACCGATATCAGCGACCTGGTCTTCCCCGTCCATGGTGAACTGGCCAGGTACCAGCCCCGGCTGCGCTATCTGCTGCTGGACGAGGGCCGCTTTCAGGACCAGGATCCAGGGAACCTCTGAATAACTCCCCGGTGGTTCTGCGGGCGCTACAGCATGCAGTAGCAAGGCGCGGCGCGCCGGCAATGGCATCGCCCTTGCCAAGCGACGCAACGCGGCTAATGCGTGCTGTAGCGCCCGCCCTGCGGGGCTTTCTGGGCGGCGCCTGCTCCGCGTTACGACTTCTCGACGTAGCCCGCTATGCCTTCGAAGTCGCGCCTTGATCAGGCGCCGCCCAGAAAGCCAGAACCACCGGGGAGTTATTCAGAGGTTCCCTAGCACCGCTGCAGAACCTAGTGGCCGCCCTGTTCCGGCTGGAGAACAGCCGTGACGCCGCCGCCATTCAGCGGATACTGCGGCATTTGACAGACTGGCTGCACGCCCCCCAGCAGGCGGGCCTGCGCCGCAGTTTTACCGAATGGCTCCGGCGGGTACTGTTGCCGGGCCGCTTGCCAGGTATCACAATACCGGCCATGCAGGAATTGCAGGAGGTGGATGACATGCTCGCTGAACGTGTGCAGGAATGGTACGCCGAGTACGAACGCAAAGGGCTGCTGGCCGGCGTGGCGCAGGGCCGCAATGACGAAGCCCGCCGTATTCTGTCACGGCTGATGACACAGCGCTTTGGTGAGCTGTCGCCCGCTATTGAAGCACGCCTCGAGGCGGCTTCGCTGGAACGGCTTGAACTGTGGGCTGACCGGATTCTTGATGCGACGTCACCAGAGGAATTGATTGGCTGAGTCACGTGGGCCAGCCTGCCTACCCACACGGCCATTTTAACTCCTACCTCATGATGCTGTGCTCGCGGCGCAGGTTATTTTCGAGACAAAGGAACGTTGCAGCGGCTTCCCGCATTCTTAACAGGGCTGGTCCCACACGCTTTCGTGCAACGCTACGGCGCAATGATGCGTAAGCCGCCAAGGCAGTCATGGCAACGGGCATGTGTTACCGGACATCGACAGATACCGCGTACAGCTACTGCCCCAGCAATTCCGCCTTCAACGATTCCTGCACCGGATCATCCCCGAGGTAAATGCCGAACAGCACGCGCTTGAAATCCAGCCCCCTGACCACTTTCAAAGTAGTGCCATTACGCAGGAACTGTGTCCCTTCGCCCGGGACATAGCGGTACTCGAACACATCGCCCTTGTCGACATCCAGATTTTCATCCGCCCACAACGCGTCCAGCATGTGCTCGTACTTCGGGTACTCGTCCCCGGCGGACTGTTTCAGCCCCTCCTGTACCGTCTCCTGGAAACGGCTACGCGTAATCATGGACGAGGTGATCTCCACTCGCATGGCCTGTGCTTCATCGGCGTTCATGATCGCAGCAGCATCGGATGATGGCTCTGGCACATACAAACCAGCGACATACACCTTCATGAAATATTTGTTACGCACGCCGGCACCGTTCAGTACCAGACTGGTATTGTCCACCTGTAGCGTTTCCGGCAAGGCCACTCCGTTTACTTCAGTAGCCTGTGCAGTGCCGAGCGCACCGCAGAGCAGCAGCATGGCACTCCATTTCAGTATCTTCATTGCACATTCTCCCGTGCTGCACTTCATTCAATACCGAAAGTTTAGCATTCCACATCTGGTACGCAGCGCGCTGCGACGTAAAAAGCGGTAAAGGCAGGGGCGTTACTCAAATTGCAGCACATCGGGCAACGGGGCCAGCGTCACCGGCGTCGCAGGCACTTCACCGGCAAGCCGATCCAGGCGTTCCTGGGTCAGTGGGTGTGAACGAAAAAGCGTTTCCCATTCTGATTCGTCGTAGTGATCACGGATATGCTGGAAGAACTCTTCGGCGCCCGCAGCGTGGCCATAATAGGCTTTCAGTGTATCCAGCGCGAAGCGGTCGGCCCGGCGCTCCATGTCGCGATCGAAACTCAGTGACGTCAACATGCCGGCCTGCATCAGTGCTTGCTGAACACCCGCACCGCCGGTGTCGCCGGTGGCCACTGCCCAGACCACCGCCAGCACAGCCTGACGGCTCAACAGGGCCGCCGGATCGCGATAATGAACATGGCCGATCTCGTGGGCCAGCACCATTGCCAGCGCGTTCTCGGATGACACGTTCTGCAACAGGCCCCGCGTGATGAAGACATGCCCGCCCAGCGTGGCGAAGGCATTCGGCAGGTCCGCATCCATGTAATGCGCCCGGATGCGGATATCCTCGCTGACACCACCCGCCTGAGCCAGCGCGGCAGCCAGCGTGTCGAGGGCCTGGCTACGCGGGTCCGGAGGCGACTCGTCGGTGAGATGCTCCGTGACCGCCACTTCCCATGCAAAGGGAATGTGTGGCGCCAGTTGGCGGGCCAGCAACAACAGCACCAAGGTAATCCCAACGACCGCCAGCGCCACGGCACCCAGCAGCCAGGCAAATTCCAGCAGGGCGCTGCTGGGCGGGTTGTTGATGTGCTCCGGCGGACGCGGATTACCCTCGGGCAGCCTCATCGTCGTGGAAACAGCGCGGTACCATAGGCCAGCACTTCAACGGAGCCCAGGCCATTGCGGTCGTTGCCGGCCACACGGCTGGTTTCCATCTTGATATTCAGGATGGCCTCGGCCCCCAGTGCAGCGGCTTCTTCCTGCATGCGCAGAATGGCCTCGCGGCGGGCGCGGTCGATCAGGCTTTCATAAGACGCGATGCGGCCACCGACAAGCCCCCGCAGCCCGGCCGCGATGGTCTTGAAGTAATCCACCGAGACCACCACATTGCCGCTGACAAGCGTGCTGTTGTGATGGATGTATTGTTCCGGCACGTAACGGCCCGGCAGCAACAGCAGTGCGCGGTACTCATCCTCACGCTGCTGAATGGACGCATAATGGCGCCGCTCGTTGAGCCTGCCAAACACGTACCCCAGTGTCAGCAGGGTAAGAAAGACGGCCAGTTCAATCATGGCGCGAGATTCTCGACCACGACGGCGGTGCCGTACACCAGAATCTCGGAGGCGCCGGGCGCGATGGTGGAGGTGCCAAAACGCACGTTGAGTACGGCATTGGCACCCGCTGCTCTGGCCTGCTCTTTCATACGTTCCAGAGCAGCATCGCGGGATTCGTTCAGCAATTCGGTGTACCCCTTGAGCTCACCACCGAAGATGTTTTTCAACCCGGCCATCATGTCGCGGCCAACATGCTTGGCCCGCACGGTACTGCCCTGCACCAGCCCCAGATGCCGGACAATACGCAGGCCCGGTACGATTTCCATATTACTGATCAGCATTGCATCCCCCAGTGAACAGTCTGTTTGTTGTAGGCCGCCCTGTCAGGGCTTGTTCTCCATCAAGGCCGCCAGCGCCTCGCGGTACGCCCCCGGCAGGGGTTGCGGACGCTGGCTGCCGTGGTCGAAATATACCTGTACGGCACGGCCGCGCGCCACACACTGGCCCTGCTGCCAGGCTTCCTGGCAGACGGTAAAGGAGCTGTTGCCCAGCCGCTCCACGCCGGTACGGATTTCCACCTCATGGCCGTAATAGATCTGGGCCACGAAATCAATCTCGATACGCGCCAGGATAAGATTCATCCGGGATGGGTCCAGGTCCGGCGAGAAGATACGGAAAATGGCCTCGCGGCCGGTTTCAAACCAGCCCGCCACCACGGTGTTGTTGATGTGGCCGAAGGCATCGGTTTCATAAAAGCGGGGAAAAATCTCGTGCGTGATCATGCAGCATCCTGATATGTGTAACAGCAACGGTCCATTATAGCCGCCGCGCACGCTCACCGGTGACTGCCGGGTCCGGCACCGCATGCAGGGTGCCTGCACTTATAACCGGCTGGAATGAGCAAAGACATATTCACCACTTCACAAGCCCGCAGCGACGGAGTAGCGTCGGAACACCAGGGCAGGCCGGCTGATGCCTGCGCGCTGCCGTTGAACCGTTCTGACCAAGGAGAAGCACCATGTCACTGCGTATCGGCGATACTGCGCCGGATTTCACTCAGGATTCATCCATTGGCAAGATCCATTTCCATGAATGGGCAGGTGATAGCTGGGTCGTGTTCTATTCGCACCCGGCCGACTTTACCCCCGTGTGCACCACGGAACTGGGTCGCACTGCAAAGCTGAAGGATGAGTTCGACAAGCGCGGCGTCAAGGTCCTGGCCCTGAGCGTGGACCCGGCGGATTCGCACCGTACCTGGATTGAGGACATCAACGAAACCCAGCAGTGCGAGGTGGACTTCCCGATCATCGCGGATGCCGACAAGAGCGTGGCCACGCAGTATGACATGCTGCACCCGAATGCCTCGGAAACCGTGACGGTCCGTTCGGTATTCTTTATAGACCCGAACAAGAAGGTACGCGCCACCATCACCTACCCGCCCAGCACCGGCCGCAGCTTCGCGGAAATCCTGCGCGTGATCGATTCACTGCAACTGGCGGACTCGCACAAGGTGGCCACGCCGGTGGACTGGCAGGATGGCGACGATGTGGTGATCCTGCCGAGCATCAAGGATGAGGAGGAGATCAAGCGCCGGTTCCCGAAGGGGTACAAGGCGATCAAGCCGTACCTGCGCATTACCCCGCAGCCGAACAAGTAAACGCTGCAAGGTGTTGCCCCGCGTGCGCCGTTTCGGCGGCACGCGCGGGTTCCCGAGATGCCCTTCCCCACCCTGCTTGCCGATCCCGCCACCTGGTCCATTCTCGGTCACCTCACGGCTGCCTGGCTGGCCGGCAGCCTGATCGGCCTGGAACGCAGCTACCATGGCCGCCCGGCCGGGTTTCGCACGCATGCGCTGGTCTGTCTGGCGTCGGCCCTGCTGATGCTGGCGAGCACCTGGCAGTGGCGCTGGCTGGGCAATGACATACCGCTGGAAGCCGTGCGTACCGACCCGACCCGCATGGCGCAGGGCATCATGACCGGTATCGGTTTTCTTGGTGCCGGCGTGATCTTCAAGGAAGGCCCGACGGTGCGCGGGTTGACCACCGCCGCCTCCATCTGGGTGACCGCCGGTATCGGCATTTTGCTGGGCGTCGGGTTCTTTCTACCGGCCACCCTTGCCACACTGATGACGCTGGGCACCCTGTCGGCCTTTCGCTGGATCGAGTCGCATATGCCGTCGCACGCCTATGCCCACCACCGTCTGACGTTTCAGCCCGGCCATGGCATGACAGAACAGGCCCTGCGCGAATTTCTGGGCGAGCATGGCTTTCACCTTTCCATGCTGAGTTATCGCTACGGCGAGGATTCACCGGGGCTGGAGTATCGCATGGTGATCAGGACACGTGCTGCGTCGAATATCCGGCGGCTGGCGGATGCCCTGGCAAAGATGGAGTCGGTGAAAACGTTCAGAATTGATCCAACGGGGGATTGAGGGGGAACTGCGCGCTACTGGCCAGAGGCCAGAACAGGCGAAGCCCACTGTTCAGCTCGCGGCTCGTAGATGGTTAAAAAAAAAGGGCGGTCATCCGACCGCCCGATCATCATCATCCGGACCAAGAATGTGACGAATCAAAACCTCACTCGAATACCTGGTTCACCTGGAAGACTGCGGTGGAACCACTTACTTCGTTGCCGATGACCAGCAGCGCTTCACCGTTCGGCGATTGCGATGCCGGTACGAATGTCAGGCCTTCCGGACCCAGATCGCCCATGATCGACAGCGCGCTTTCCGGATCGGCGGTCCAGTTTTCGCGGCTGTTGAAGTAATCCACAAAGGCCGGTGCCTGCGGGTCGGTAATGTCATAGACAAACACGCCGCCCATGCGCTCCAGGCCAATGAAGGCGAAAGTCTTGTCGCCGATCTTGCCCAGAGCGACACCTTCCGGTTCAGGGCCTTTGGCGTCGGAACGGCTGTCAAAGGCGTCGCCTTCATCATGGCCGGAGTTGAAGTAGTCTTTGCAGGGAATGCTGCGCTGCGAGCCAACCATGCATTCATCGCTGGCCAGGTACTGTTCGAAGGCATCACCGGAATCCCACACCAGTTGGCCGTCAGCATCCCAGATGGCAAATGAACGGCCGCCGTAGGCATAAAGTGCGTCGTACATGATGCGGTCACCGGCGGCATCCTCTTCGCCGGCGCTGTTGAACATCACCGGCGTGCCATCCGTGTTCTGGCGGTAGCCCATGACCCAGCTGATGTTCAGGCGGCCGAGGACGTCGTCTTCGCGGCAGTCGCCGGCGTCACCGGCGGTCGCGCCGCAGTAGCCAAACACGCCGGGGTTGAGCAGGCCGCCCGCCGCCAGGCTGATCAGTTGTGGCGGCATGTCATCGCCACAGCGACGTGCAAAGCCGTTGCTGTGCACCAGATGCTTCACGCGCAGTTCTTCGACAAAACCCTGGCCCGGATCGGCGTCAGAGCAATCATCGCTGCTGCCCCAGTAGGCGTCATTGTCCTCACCCCAGGCACGGGCATCACCTTCGTTGGCGGACACAATATAGGTCGCACCGTCCACCTCGTAAGCGGCAATGGCGTCCGGCAGGTACATGCCCTTGACGCCGGCGAAGGTGGCGATATTGATCAGGCCATCTTCGTCGGTGGCATCAATGCCGTTGCCTTCGGCACCGATGTCCTTGTAACCCAGCGGCAGGATGTCGGTCACGGTGGCGGTGGCGATATCAATCCGCGCGAACGCGTTGTTTTCTTGCAGGATTACCCAGGCAGTGCTGCCGTCGGCTGACACGGCAATGTACTCCGGTTCGAAATCCTGCGCGGCGCTGGCGTTCGGACCATAGATGCGCACACCGCTGGCACGCAGGGTCGCTTCCTGGCCGTTGAAGGCGGTGAAGTCCGCAGTCTCTGCTGTCAGGCTGGCCGGATCGGTCACGTCGATGATGCTGATCGAACCTTCCGGGTCCGTCTGGTAGTCATCAGACGGTTCCCCTTCGTTGGCCACCAGCACATACCGGCCGTCCGGGGTGAAGGTCAGCATGTCCGGCAGTGCACCCACCTCCACATGGTTGATGCGGGTCAGGTCATCCAGGCTGTACAGCGCGACATATCCGTTATCCGTCTTGACGGCCGCTTCCACCGCCAGCGCCATCAGGTTGCCGTGCAGTGCCACACTGTTGACGGTCGCACCCGGTACCAGGTCCGTGACCGACAGCTCTTCCAGAAACACCGGCTCGCCGGGCTGGCTCACATCCAGCACATCCACCGCGCCTTTCTGGGCGTTGACCACGAACACGCGCTGCCCGGCTGCGTCATAGGTGGTGATCTCCGCCGCGCTTTCGTCAAACTGGTCAGTGCTGTAACGGCCCAGCAGGCTCAACGACAGCGACGCGGGTGTCTGTTCACCCGGAGGTGGATTACGGTCGGAGCTGCTGCCACCACAGCCGGCCAGCGTGGTGACCAGAACGGCCGAAACGGAAAGGGCAAGCCAGTGCTTCATGCGTTTTCCCCAAAGTCAGAGCGTATGAATTTGAAGTGGCAATAACTAACGCAGGGGGATGACCGTTCGATTGATAAAAAATGGCTATTTAATGACAGCCAGATTGCTGGCCCATTGGCATGAAATGGAATATCAGCCAAAAATATCACCCTCTACCGCACGTCGCTTCGTCCCGGATTGTTGTTTTTTTGTTCGCCCGGAATCCCTAAACTGCCGCCCGCTTACACCGGAGCAGACCGTGCCGCAACAGGGCTTTTACGCCACGCACGTCTCAATTTCCGGCTGTAATGCCTTTTTTCCTTTTTGGAGATCCGGGGGTTCTGATGAAAGCGATCTGGCAGGGCCACGTGCTCGCAGCAAGTAACCACGTGATTTTCATGGGCGGCCAGCACTTCTTTCCGCCCGAGAGCGTACGCCGCAATTTCCTGGTGCCGAGCGAACGCCGCACCCGGGACGACTGGCGCGGCGAAATCTGCTACTTCCACCTGCAGTCCGAAGACCGCCAGATCACCGACGCGGCCTGGTACTACCCCGCCCCCGTCGATGATGTGGCGGCCATCTCCGGCTATATCGCCTTTGGCGAGGGCGTTGTCATCGGCCACTGACCGGCGGCAGACCGGCAGGCTTGACCCTACCCCCTCGGATGGATGTATTATTTTGTACTACATCAATTCGAGAGGCAGGTGTGACGAGCCCTGAGAAGAGCCCTGAGATGAGTCCTGACAGACCAGAACGCCGGGGGCGCGGCCGCCGGCCCGCCAGCGAGACCGAGCGCAAGGACCGGGTCATCCAGACCCGTGTCCCGCGCGATCTTGAGACCACCCTGCGCGATGCGGCAGAGCGGGAGCGCGTCAGCGTCTCGCATCTGATCCGGCATGTCCTGGAAGACACCTTCAACCTGGTCGACAACATCGTCGCCGATTCCGCCAGCCTGGTCGGCAATGTGACCCGTGACGCCCGGCGCCTGGCCGCCAGTGCCCGCGGACAGGTACCCGCCGACAAGCCCCTGGTGCCGGCTGCCGAGGGTGGTGATACCGCCCGCGAATTGCTGGCCTCGGTGGACGCCTGGCAGGACGTGATCGTCAACCGGCCCGGCCACTGCATCCAGTGCGGCGCCGACCTGCCGCGCGGGCAACATGCCTTTCGCGGCCTCAGCGACCAGCCCGGCACTCCCGCCGTGTGGCTGTGCGGGCACTGCCTGAACAATCTCTGACTGATACCGCCGTCCCCTCGTGACGGCTTTATTTTGACCAGTTTTGTACTACAAAAAATGACAAAGGAGCCTGACATGCCGCAAGACACTGCCACCGCCGCGCCGCGTGACAGCCATTCGCCGACCCGCTGGCAGGCGCTGAATGCCTTCAGTGACGGCCAGGACAACGGCCTGCGCGCCTGGCTCAACGTGCTCGACGCCAGTATCGCCGCCCTGGAACGCACCGCCTGGCAGGGCCGCAAGCTGGCCGGCCAGGCCATCCAGGCCTGGCGCCTGGTGGAAAGCGGCGCCAGCGATCTGGCCACTGAGTACCAGTTGCTGTCTGCGGAGGCGAAGCGCTGGCCGGCGCGCCTGAAGCGCCTGTCGAAAACCGGCTGGATGCTGACGCGCCTCACCGCCAGCTATCGCCTGTGGGGCACCCGTTCAGCCTTCCTGCCCGCGCACCGGCAGGCCGGGGCACTGGCCACGTTGCATCGCCGTAACGCACGTCGTTTTGCCGAGACGTCGCTGGAACAGGGCGGCGCCTTCCTGAAAATAGGCCAGTTGCTCTCGACCCGCCCGGACCTGTTGCCTGCCCCCTGGGTGGAAGAACTGACCGCCCTGCAGGACAACGCACGCCCTGAGTCCCCGGCACAGATGCGCGCCGTGCTGGAAGAAGAATTCGGCCTGCCGGTCGAGGTGCTGTTCCGCGAGTTCGACGACGAACCGCTGGCCGCCGCCAGTATCGGCCAGGTGCACCGCGCGGTGCTGGAGGACGGCCGCGAGGTGGCGGTAAAAATCCAGCGGCCCGGCCTGCCGGACATCATTGAACTGGACATGACGCTGATGCGGCTGTTCATCGACAGCATCAGCCACCTGCTGCCGCCCACCGATCTGCCCACCATCCTGGACGAAATCGAGCGCTCGGTACGCAGCGAACTGGATTACCGCGCTGAAGCGCGCGCGATGCGCAAGGTCGGCGTGACACTGAAAGACGTCACCGGTGTGCGTGTCCCCGATACTGTCGACGCGCTGTGCAGCAAACGTGTGCTCACCACCACTTTCGTGCACGGCGAAAAATTCACCCACGTGCTGGACCGCCATCGCGCAGCCGGTAACAACGCCGCCATCGCCGACATTCTCAGCCGGCTGCTGGATGCCTGGCTGCACCAGATTCTGGTCGGCGGCTGTTTCCACGCTGACCCGCACCCGGGCAATATCCTGCTGGCCGGGGACGGCGACCTGGTACTGCTGGATTTTGGCAGTACCGCGCACTTGCCGGAGCCTTTCCGCCAGGGGTATTTCCGCGTGTTGCAGGCAAGCATTGTCGGTGACAGCACCCTGATCGCCGACACACTGCTGCAACTGGGCTTCGGCACCCGCAGTGGCCGCCCTGACACGCTGCTCGCGTTCGCCGATGCGATGCTGGCGCAACTGCGTGAGGCGGCATTGCAGGGCGACATTCATTTCGCCTGGCCTACTCCGGAGCAGATGCTGACCCGGGCACGTGACCTGCTGGCGCAGGCGGAAGCCGACCCGGTCGACAAATTGCCGGCGGAGTTCATCATGCTGGCGCGGGTATTCGGTTCACTGGGCGGGCTGTTCCTGCACTACCAGCCGCCGCTGGATATGGCAGCGCGGTTGCTGCCGTTGTTGACGCGGGAGGACATTCTGCCGGTGAATGCGACGGCGCCGACAGGATTCTGGCGACGACTGATGTGACGAAGAGCCTTCGTCTGACCAGGGGAGCGCCGCGCTGGCACATCGCTCCCCTGGCCTTGCGATTCCGGCTCGCTGGGTGTCAAATGCCCTTCACTCCCCAATGCAGCCAACCACGCCGGCGAGGAACCCGCCATGCGTATCGTGATCACCCTGATTGTCCTGGCCATCATTGGCCTGCTGGTCACCCAGCGCATCAACACACCGCCCACCGAGACACCGCACCCCGAGGCAAGAGAGCAGGATGCGCCCGCGCCACCGCGCGTGCCCGCGCGACCCCAGGATATGGACGCCTTCGAGGAGCAGATGCAGCAGTTCAACGAAGACGCGGCCGCACGGCGCCAGCAACAGATCGATCAGGCCACCGAATGAATCAGCGCCTTACTGCGTCCGGGGTGGCAGCCGCAATTCATCCAGTGATTGCCGGTCCGGCCTGAAACGGTTCACCGGCGCATCCGCCGGATATCCCATGGAGACACCGCACAGCAGTTGATACGGCGCCGGAATCTCGAAGCGCTGCGCAACCGGTGAGCGCCACAACGCCAGCGCACCCTGGGCGCAGGTGCCCAGCCCGCGGTCGGTGGCAGACAGCATCAGGCTCTGCAGGAAGATGCCGGCATCCAGTGCCGAATAGACGCCCAGCCCCTTGTGGGCGAACACGAACATCACCACCGGCGCATCGAAGAAAATGAAATTGCGCGCCATTTGCTCCTCGCGCGCCGCGCGGTCTTCCCTGCCGATACCCAGCAGCCTGTACAGCCCCAGACCTGTCGCGACGCGACGCGGCTGCAGATCCTCCGGGTAGCGCAATATCGGACGAAAATCCCCGTCGGGCATGGCGCCGCCTTTCAGCGCACCCAGCGCCTTCTTCCAGAACGGTGCCCGTTGCAGCGCCGCCAGCCGCTGGAAGCGTTCACGGAATTCCTGCCGCAACCCTTCCACTTCGGCACCACTCACCACCGCCACTTTATAGGGCTGCGTGTTCGACCAGCTCGGTGACACCAGCGCATCCGCCAGCACCTCGTCCACCAGTGCCGGCGGCACAGGCGTCGGCTCAAAGGCGCGGATACTGCGCCGCTGGTGCAATACATCCCGGAATTCCATCGCACACTCCCGTGTTCATAACCGCCACACACTAAGGCGTTCCCGGCCACCTCGCACTGACCACAGCGTACAGCCATGCTTGATCCGGTCAGGTGCTTTTTGCCGTGCCGTCGGCAGCCGCTATACTGCGGCCGCCATGACCCTTATCAGACTGCATCACAAGAGCGCGCATTTCTCCCGCTGCGGCCGTTATCGCTACGCCCTCTGGCGCCGCTGGGGCGACGGCGACGACTACGCCCTGATCGTCGGCCTGAACCCTTCTACGGATGATCCCGAGGTCGACAACCCGACGGTGCGCCGCTGCATCCGCTTCGCCCATGACTGGGGCTACAGCGGCGTGTGCGTGGTCAATCTGTTTGCCTGGCGCACGGTCAGCCCCGCCGCCCTGCTGGCCGCCGAGGCACCGGTCGGTCCTCGCAACGATCACTGGCTGCGCAAAACCGCCGCCGATGCGTCCGTGGTGGTGGGTGGCTGGGGTAATCACGGCGCGCACCGCTCGCGTGCGGTACAGGTGCGACGGCTGCTGCCGCACATGCAGATACTGCGCCTGAACGCCTCCGGTGAACCGGCTCACCCGTTGTATCTGCCCGCGCGACTGACGCCGCGCCCCTGGCCGTCCTGACAGGCCGTCCTAACAGGCCGTCCTGACAGTCATACTCTGCGCAGCTGGTGTATCCTGAAAGCCGTTCAGCGTCACCCGTGGCGCGTCTGTCGTTGCACGGCGGCCATCATGCCGCAGCACGGAACCGGTGCACAGCAGTGCCAGACTAAGCCAGCCAGAATGCCCCTTCCCCTGACCCGACAAGGACAACAGCATGATGCTTCGCCCCGTCCTGGCCTGCACCCTGGCCGCCACGCTTGTCGCCTGCGGCGGTGACAGCTCGGATGACACACGCACCTATATCAACGGCTATATCGAATCCGCCGATACCGAAGTGATCGCGGTGAATGACGATATCAATGCGTTTCTGAGCAGCACCTGTGACCGCAAGACCTTCTTGTATCAGGCCGCCGTCGTCACGCCCGGCAACGACCGCTTTGACCCGTCCGAATGGAGCCTGGTTTTCAGCGCGACGCCGGACATCGCCGGCACACGCGAGTTCAGCGGCAACGACACAGACATGCCGTTACGCCTGCACACCGCTTATGTGGCCGAAGCAAAACAGAACGGCAGCAGCTGCACCATTACCGAAGAGCAAGGTGAGACTTTCCGGCCGATTGATGGCTTTATCGAATTCAACGGCTACGGCGACGCGGAATTCACCCTGCTGATGCGCCGGGAACTGGCCGACGGCAGCCTGACCGGCACAACCGTACAAGTGCAAGGCTGTTGGCTGATCAGTAATGACCGCCGCCAGTGCCAGCAATCTGCCAGCACCACCGAGCTGTAACAGGGTGTTGAAAAAAAACCTGTGAGGCTTTTGCACGCCACCTTTGCGGCACAGGTCCGCAAAGGTGAGCACACACAATCAATCGTTTACCGCGCTTGATCTTGCTGACGGCCTGGCTGAGCCGTCAGCACAGGCTGTTTTTCAACAGCCTGCCAATAAACTTCAGGCTGGCCCCCAAAGTGCCCACCTTTTGTCCCGCTCCGCCCATCGGTTGTCCCGATTTTTCCTGTCGCTGGCACGATTGTTCCTATCCAGCCTCCCCCCGACTGCCTACTCTTGGGTAGGCACGCCAACCGGGCGTGTCACAGGGAATACACCGTCAACAACAACAATCATCTGAGCCGGGAGGGACCACCATGCGCTCTGTATCTTTGCTCGGGCTGGCCGCACTGACGCTACTCGCGTCGTCCGCCGCCACCGCCGATACCTACATCTTTGTCACCAACAGCACGCCGGACCCGGTGACCATCTCGGTCAACCACTACGGCACCGACACCATGACCCAGGGCGATGAATGGGCCCAGGAAGAAACCACCATCCCGGCCTACGCCACCCGTCGCGTCCTGCGCTACAACCGTTACTGGGGTGTGCATTCCGGCGAGACGTTCCACTTCGATACCGTGGTCAGCAACGGCACCTCATCGGTCACGCTCAAGCAGCGCATGGTCGGCACCTGGAGTGGCAGCAACATCGTCCACGGTGCCAGCGGCAGCGACTTCAGCTCACCCTGGTACAGCGATCGCAACATCCACACCTTCTCGACCACTTACGGTGGCCGCGCCTCGGTGAACAGCTTCAAGGCCCAGCTCACCGGCGGCTACGATGACTTCTACTACACCATTCACAACAACACGCCGACGGAAGCCGTCAGCGGCACCGATCAGTTAAAGGTGCTGACCTATAACATCTGGGCCCTGCCACTGGTGGCCAGCGACATCGGCGCACGCCTGGCAGAGCTGCCCAATCACCTGGACGGCTACGATGCGATCCTGCTGCAGGAAGCCTTTGCCAGCGAACGCGACGATTTCCTGCTCGCCATGGCGAGCGAATACCCGTACCAGACGCATATCCCGCGCATTCCGTTCGAGCTCGGCACTTTCAATATCTTCGACAGCGGCGTGGCCATCCTGAGCCGCTACCCGATCGTCGCGACGGCGGATTTCATCTATCCGGATTGCTCGGGCACGGACTGCTTCGCCGACAAGGGCGTGATCTATGCGGAAATCATCAAGGGCGGCAAGGCGTACCACCTGACTTCCACCCATACCGCGTCGTTCGATACCACCGAAGCACGCACGCTGCGCCAGGAACAGTTCCTGCAGATCCGCGACCTGGTGGATGACCAGAGCATTCCGTCCACTGACGCGGTGCTGATGGGCGGCGACTTCAACGTCAACAAACTGCTGTGGCCGACCGACTACGCGCAGATGCTGACCAACCTGAACGCCACCGATCCGGTCAGCACCGGCTACACCGAAGCCACCTTCGATCCGCGCGTCAACGAAAACGCCGGCGCAGCGGGTTCCGGCGGCACCACGGTGGAATACCTGGATTACGTGGTCTACGCCAACGACCACCGCCTGCCGACCACCTCGCGCAACGATGTACGAGTGCTGCGTTCAGTGGCGTCATCGGTCTGGGGCACCTGGGATCTGTCCGATCACTTCCCGGTGATGGGCGAATTTGACTTCAACACTGCGCCCTGATCATGCGTACCCGGACCTTGTGGATGACGGCGGCCTGCGCCGTCATCCTCAGCCTCGCCACCGGGCTGTGGTGGAGCAACGCTGCGGATGATCCGGCAGCGATCAGTGCAGAACTGATTGCCGCCGCAACGTCCGCAGGGCCATCGGGCGCGGCCCATGCCGGCGCGCCCTTTGCCACGGCATCGCCCCCGCCGCCACAGCAACCGGCACGGCAGGACATCATGGCCAGCGACGAAGCCACCCTGGGTGCGCAACAGCGCTACCAGTACACCCTGACGCACCTGCGCGATGTGCTCAGCGAAGCACAGGCCGCGCCGGGCAACCTGCAGGCGTTCTTCAGCGAGCTCGCGCAATACTGCGACAGCGCGGCACGTTGCCAGGCGCTGCTGGCCGAAGTGCTGGCCGGTTACCCGGACGCGGCGTTCGCCGAGATGGTCGCACGCATCCAGGAACGCATGCCGGCCTACGAGGCCGCGATGCAGTCCACGGTCATGTCGATGAGTGAACCGCCGGCTCAGCGCTTCAACACCCTGCAGGCGCTACGCGAACAGATGCTGGGCAGGGAAGAAGCGGAACTGATGTATGGCCAGGAAGCCGCCTGGGCGCGTTACCGCCTGGGTTACGGCGAGCTGATGGCCAGCGCCGGGCAAATGCCGCCCGACGCCCGCCAGCAGGCACTGGATGCGCTGCGCCAACAGCACTTCGGCGACTATGCCGAAGCACTGCGGGAGGTAGAGGGCGCACGCGGAGCCTACGAGCACGCCCTGGCGCTGCAACTTACCGGCGTCACCAGCGAGGCAGAACGACAACGCATCACCCAGTCATTGCGCCGGCAATATTTCACCGATGAACAGATCCAGGCAATGAACCAGCGCGACCAGCAACTGGCTGCGCAGGCAGAGCAACTGGCCGCCTACCAGGCGGCCGTCGCCGCCCTGGACGCTGAATTCGGTGCGCTGCAGGGCACCCTGCCGGCCACGCAATGGCAAAGCGAGTACCAGGCACGCCTGAGTGCGCTGCGGCAGGCGCACTTCAGTAGCGGTGCCAACGCGCTGTAACAGTAAAACAATCAAAAGCCTGCCGTGTTGCGGTGGTGCTGGCCATCCTCAGTCTCTAGCATCGGAACCATTGCCTCGCCCTGGCCGGCGGGGCAACTCCCCCGGATAAGAGAACGACAAGGAGCCGGTCAATGCGTTACCCCGCACTGCCTTTGCTTGCCCTGTGCGCCATCGGACTGCTGCTCGGCGCCTGCACCGACAACCGTGACATGGCCCGCGCCGACACCCCGTTGCCGATGCCAACCGCCCGCGAAGTCTCCTTCGAGCAAGACGTCAAACCCATCCTCGATGCCAAATGCCTGGCCTGCCATGGCTGTTACGATGCGCCCTGCCAGTTGAAACTGGAAACCGCTGAGGGGCTGGTGCGTGGAGCCAACCCAGAACCGGTTTACGACGGCACCCGCAAGCACGCCATGTCGCCCACTCGCCTGGGTATGGATGAACAGACCGAAGCCGGCTGGCGTTCACGCGGCTTTCACTCTGTACTGCAGGGCGGCGAACAGACGCAGTCGGTGCTGTACCGCATGCTGGCGCTGGGCAAACAGCACCCGCCAAAACCCAACAGCCGGCTGCCGGACGATATCGAGCTGGGCATTGCGCGCCAGAATCAGTGCGTCACCAGCGAGGCGTTCGACGAGTACGCGCAGGATCATCCGCTGGAAGGCATGCCACTGGCCGTGACCGGCCTGACCGACGATGAGTTCGCCACGCTGAGCGGCTGGCTGAATCAGGGCGCGCCGATTGATACAGCGCCAGTAACACTGAGCGCTGCCGAGCAGCGCGCTGTCGACACCTGGGAAGGCTTTCTGAATCGCGAGGACGATCGTCATCGTCTCGTGGCCCGCTGGCTGTTCGAGCACCTGTTCCTTGCGCACCTTTACTTCGAGGACATCGACGGCCAGCCCCGTTTCTTCGACGTCGTGCGTTCTTCCACCCCGCCTGGCAAACCGGTTGCCCCGATCGCCACCGTGCGCCCGAACGACGCACCGGGGCAGGCATTCTTTTATCGCCTGCGGCCGGTGGAAGGCACCCTGGTACACAAGCGGCACATCACCTTTGCCCTGAGCGAGGCGCGCCTGGCGCGTGTGCGCGAACTGTTCTTCAGCGACGACTGGGCCGTGAGCAGCCTGCCCGGCTATGACGACGTGGCGCGCGCCAATCCATTCCTCACTTTCGCCGATATCCCGGCGCAGGCGCGCTACCAGTTCATGCTCGATGAGGCCGAGTACTTCACCCGCACCTTCATTCGCGGGCCGGTGTGTCGTGGCCAGATTGCCACCGATGTGATCCGCGACCAGTTCTGGACCTTTTTCCAGGCACCGGACCGGGACCAGTTCATCCTCGATGCCGACTATCGGGCGAAAGTCACGCCCCTGCTGGGCATGCCGGGCCAGGATTACTCGCTGCTGGATGCCGGTGAAAACTGGCTGCACTATCGTGGCCAGCGCAATGACTACCTCGCACAACGCCAGCAGCAGTACATGCAGGCACAGCCCGCAGGCGCGTCGTTCAGTGATATCTGGGACGGCGACGGCCACAACACTAATGCGCTGCTGACCATTTTCCGTCACCACGACAGTGCGTCGGTCACCCGCGGGCTGGTCGGCGAGGTACCACTCACCCTGTGGCTGATGGATTACCCGTTGTTTGAACGCACCTACTACGAACTGGTGGTGAATTTCGACGTGTTCGGCAACCTGGCCCATCAGGCGCAGACGCGGCTGTACTTCGACCTGATCCGCAACGGCGCCGAGCAGAACTTCCTGCGGCTGATGCCGGCCGGCACCCGCAAAGACATCCAGCGTGGCTGGTATCAGGGCCTGGGCAAGCTGCGTCTGGACATCTCTTACCATCATCTGGATGACACGGCGCCCTCCGCCGAGCCCTATGTCTCCAAGGCCCCACAACAGGAGTTTGCCATCCGCCTGCTGGAGCGCCTGCGTGACATCAACGCGATGCCGGATGATGCGCTCAATCGCTGCCAGGGCGGAAACTGCGGCCGCCGCGAACAACCCGCCTGGGTTCAGCGCGCCGACCAGGCGCTGGCGCGCATTGCCTCAACACCGGCGGCGGAGCTGCCGGGCATCAAGCAGCTGCCGGAAGTGGTCTTCGTGCGCGTCAGCCATACCGATGGCGAGCGCACTGTGTATTCGCTGCTGCGCAACCGCGCGCACAGCAATGTGGCCTTCATGCTGGGTGAATCGCTGCGCTACGAACCGGACAAGGACACCGTTACCGTGTTCCCCGGCATAATCGGCAGCTATCCGAATTTCATCTTTGATGTGCCCGCCTCGCAGGTGGAGCACTTTGTGTCCCTGCTGGGCCGCGCCGAGGAAGACGAGGACTTCGAGCGCATCGTCACCAGCTGGGGGGTGCGCCGCACGCATCCGCAATTCTGGGCGGTGCTGCATGATTTCACCGCCTGGCAGCGGGAGCATCAGCCGCTGCAGGCCGGGGTCTTCGACGTAAACAGGTTCGAGAATCTCTGAAAAAAGCCTCGCAACGCTTTGTCTCCAGCCTGGAACCACCCGGGGACGGTTTCAGGCTGAGCTTGTCATCCCCTGAAAGTGGTATTACGATTCGATACCATGAACAGCAAACAGCGCAGCACCCTGAAGGCCGTCTTCTCCAGCCCCACGTCGAAATCGCTGGAGTGGAAACGGATTGAGTCGCTCTTTGCGGCCCTCGGTGCCAACGCTATCGAAGGGAATGGTTCAAGGGTGCGTTTCGAACTGAATGGCGTAGTCGGTACCTTTCACCGCCCTCATCCCGACAAGGAGGCCAAGCCGTATCAGGTCCGTGACGCACGGGCCTTTCTTGAGCAAGCAGGAGTTACCCCATGAATGCGATGAAGTACAAGGGCTATGCTGCCCGGATTGAGTACAGTGACGAAGACGACCTGTTCGTCGGGCACATCGCTGGCATCCGGGATGTAGTGGGTTTTCACGGTGACTCTGTTCAGGCATTACACGCCGCCTTCGAGGAGGCCGTCGACGACTACGTCGACACATGTGCCAAACTCAATCGACCACCGCAAAAACCGTTTTCCGGCAAGCTCAGCTTGCGCCTGGAGCCAGAGCTACACGCGACAGTGGCGGTGAAAGCAGAACTCGCGCATAAAAGCATTAATCAGTGGGTAGCCGATGTGCTGAGCCGGGAAGCTCGCGCTTAGAGAGTGATACACTGCCCAAGCTGATGAAGACCGCAGTGCCGATCAGGCTTGCGGGAGTGAATCATCGCTTGGATATGGTGAGCTTCGCCGTTGGCTCTGCCCACCCTACGCCACTACTTTCCCGCTAATCTGCGATGATTCAAAAAAACCCCGCATTGCGGGTTTTTTTCTTTTCAGCTGACGTCAGCCATTGGCACGACGGCGCGGGGCATTGGCCTCGCGGCGCGGAGCGCTCTTGCCGGGACGACGGGCCGCCGCCGGTGCAACACCGCCATCTACCACGATATTCATCTGCTGGCCTGCCACCCAGACGGTGCGCAGATGCTTGATGGCGGACTCCGACAGGCTGTCCGGCAGATCCACGATGCTGAACTGCGGGAAGATGTCGATGCGGCCGATGTGGCTGCTGTTGAGCTTCACCTCATTGGCAATGGCACCCACGATGTTGGACGGTTTCACGCCATGGGTACGGCCCACTTCAATACGGTAGCGGGTCATGCCTGCTTCCGGCGCGGTGGCCTTGCGCGGTGCACCACGGTCACGCTGTCCGCCTTCCGCACGGCGCGGCTCACGCTCGGGACGCTCCTGACGCGCACGCACCACCGGTGCCGGACGGTCTTCCATGTACAGCGAAGCATCGCCCTGGGCCAGGCGCGCCAGTGCTGCGGCAACGGCCAGCGGTTCGGCGCCGCTTTCCTGCAGGAATTCCTGCAGTACTTCACGGTACAGATCCAGTTTGCCGGCATCCAGCGTCGCCTGAATACGTGCCTTGAAGCGTGTCTTGCGCACGACATTGATCTGCGCCGAGGTCGGCAACGCCATTTCTTCCACTTTCTGGCGCGTCAGACGCTCGATGTTCTGCAGCATGCGTTTTTCACGCGGCGTCACGAACAGGATCGCATCCCCCTCACGCCCCGCGCGGCCGGTACGGCCGATACGGTGCACGTAGGTTTCGCCGTCAAACGGAATATCGTAGTTGAGCACCATGGAGATGCGCGGCACGTCCAGACCACGCGCGACCACGTCAGTGGCGACCAGGATATCAATGCGGCCGCCCTTGATCTGCTCGACCACCTGCTCACGGTGTGGCTGCGCCATGTCACCGTTCAGCGCGGTGGCACGGAAGCCGGCACGCTGCAGGAAGTCAGCCAGTTCGACGGTGCTTTCCTTGGTGCGGGCAAACAGGATCACGCCATCAAAGGTTTCGGTTTCCAGTACACGCACCAGCGCGTCGAGCTTGTCACGCTGGTTGATGAACAGATAGCGCTGACGGATCGCCGCCACGGTGGCCGTCTTGGTGGCCACGGTGATTTCCTGCGGGGATTTCAGGAAACGCTGGGCGAGCTTGCGGATCGGCGGCGGCATGGTGGCCGAGAGCAGCGCCACCTGGCAGGCTGCCGGGGTCTGTTCCATCACCCACTCGACGTCGTCGATAAAGCCCATGCGCAGCATTTCGTCGGCTTCATCCAGCACCAGGCAGCGCAGCGCGTCCAGCTTCAGGGTGCCGCGCTTGAGGTGGTCGACCACCCGGCCCGGCGTACCGATCACCACCTGCACACCTTCGCGCAGGGCGCGGGTCTGCGGGCGGTAGTCCATGCCACCGCACAGCGTGACCACACGCAGTGACGGCGTTTGCTGGCCGTATTTTTCAAACGACTCGGTAACCTGCAGCGCCAGCTCACGGGTCGGCGCCAGGACCAGCACCTGCACGGCGCCGGCCGGCGCATCACCAAAGCGGGAAATCAGTGGCAACGCGAACGCGGCGGTCTTGCCGGTGCCGGTCTGTGCCTGGCCGATGACGTCACGGCCTTCAAGAATATGGGGAATAATCGCCTGCTGGATCGCAGACGGCGTCTGGTAACCGAGCGCACGGATGGCCTGCTTGACGGTAGGGGAAAGCTCCAGCGCATCAAAACCGGGCTGGGCGGTCAACTGTTCGGACATGAATCACCTTGCATCGCCACAGCAGCCGCTGTGGACGTGGATGGAATAATACCGGATACCCCGGGACGGACAGGTCCTGGGTTTCGCTCACCGGTTACGAGGCTTCCCGCGAGAAGCCCGGCCGTATCGCGTAGATAGGGGGAGGGGCCGAAAACGGGATCAACGCCGCAATGTGCGGACGTGGCAGCTTGCTGTGTCCAACGCGGCTGCGTCGGGATGCTGCATCAAAGCGGCGCGGAGTATAGCGAATTGCAATCGCCAGCGCCAGTGGCACGTGGGTTATGCCACAATAGCGCCGCCAACCTGACCGGAGCCCGCCATGACCATCTGGGTCGACGCCGACGCCTGCCCGAACATGATCCGCGACGTGCTGTTCCGCGCCGCACAGCGTACCCACACGCCCATGGTGCTGGTCGCCAACCAGCCGGTGCGTACCCCGCCAGGCCAGTTGATCCGCGCCATCCAGGTGCCCGGCGGCTTCGACGAGGCGGACGACTATATTGCCACCCAGATCCAGCCCGGCGAACTGGTGATCACCGCCGATATCCCGCTGGCCGCCCGCGCCATCGAAGCCGGCGCCACCGCCCTGCACCCCCGGGGCGAGCTGTTTACCCCGGACAACATCAGCCAGCGGCTGACGATGCGCAATTTCATGGAGGAAATGCGCGGCGCCGGCCTGGCCCATGGCGGCCCGCCACCGATGACCGAACGTGACAAGCAGGTCTTCGCCAATGCCCTGGACCGCTGGCTCACTGCCCGCCGGGCGCCTTCACGTTGATGCGCCCTTGACGCGCCACCGGGCAGCATGATCAATAATCCAAGGCCGGTCAGGACGACCGGCGTCACGCTGCAAGGGGCCCCGATCATGAGCCGTTCTCTGGAAAAACTCGCCATCCTGCTGGTGGAAGACCACCGCCAGCTGGCCCAGACCGTTGTCGAATACCTGGAGGAACTGGGAGCCACCGCCGACTATGCCGGCGATGCTGCCCTGGCGCGCGAACTGCTGCGCGAACATCACTATGACCTGATCCTGCTCGACGTGATGCTGCCCGGTGAAGACGGCTACTCTCTGTGCCGTTACCTGCGCCACGAGCTGACCCTGGACACGCCGGTGATCTTCCTGACCGCCCGCGACCACCTGGACGACAAACTCGAAGGCTTCTCAAAGGGCGCCGACGATTATCTGGTGAAACCCTTCGCACTGCCGGAGCTGTCCGCGCGCATCCAGGCGCTGGTGCGCCGCGAACGCCGTGAAGTGGCGCCGCATGTACTGGCCGTGGCCGATCTGGAACTGGACCCGGCACGCCAGGAAGTGCGCCGCGACGGCCAGGTGCTGAAACTGTCCCCCACGGCGTTCCGCATCCTGCGTATCCTGATGCGCGAAACACCGAAGGTGGTCAGCCGCGAACAACTCGAACATGAACTCTGGGGTGATCTGGTACCGGATTCCGATGCGCTGCGCAGCCATCTCTACAACCTGCGCAAAGTGATCGACAAGCCCTTTGAGGTAGCCCTGCTGGAGACGCTGCCGGGCGTCGGGTTCTCGATCCGCAATCCGGCAGCCTGACGGCTGACCGGCGGCGCGGGCAGGATTATTCGCCGCGCCGCTGCCAGCCGGGAAACGAGATACGCACCTGCGTACCCTGCCCCGGCTGGCTGGCCACTTCCAGTTCCCACCGGCAGTGCTCGCACAGGCGTTGCACGATCGCCAGCCCAAGACCATGCCCGCCTTCGGCATTGCCCTGCCCGCGTTCAAACGGGCGCAACAAGCGTTCCAGCTCTTCCGGATTGATGCCCGGCCCGGTATCACGCACCAGGATCTCCTGCTCGCCGATGATCACTTCCACAGAGCCGGAGTTGGTGTAATTGATGGCGTTGCGCACCAGATTGGTCAGAACAATCGACAGCACCTGCTCCGGCACCTCCAGTGTCAGCATGGCGCGCTGCGTGCAGTCGAGTGTCACCGCCTTGCGCTGCGCCAGCGGCTGCAGGCGTTCCACCAGGTTCAGCACCAGATCATTGACGATCAGGTGATCCGAGGGCAGCGCCTTGTATTCGCTGCGCGCCAGCAGCAACAGGGTTTCGATCAGCGCCTCCATGTCACCGACCGTGTCCTCGATACGGCGGACCGAGGGCGTGCCGGGATAGCGCTCGGACAGCAGCTCAAGATTGGCACGGATCACCGCCAGTGGCGTGCGCAATTCGTGGCTGGCGTCACGCGAAAACTGCCGCTCGCGCACGACGAAATCCAGCAGCCGGTCGGAATAGGCTTCCAGCGCCGAGACCAGCACCGCCACTTCGGAATCCGCTTCGGTTTCGATGCTGGCGAAATCCGGCCGTGCCGTTCCCGTTTCGCGCAAGGGTACGTCACGCAGCATCTCTGCCAGTTGTACCAGTGGCGACATCAGCTGCCGCGACTTGCGCCAGGTCAGGAACGACATCAGGTAGATCACCAGCAACACGCCGGCCAGCGGCGCAACACCGAATACCAGCGCCAGTGCCGACACCCGTCGTTCGTCAAAGATCAGGTACAGCGTCAGGTCACCCCGCCGCTCCAGATAGACAATCGGCTGGTCGCCGCCCAGCGGCACCCGGTGGAAACCGGGCTCAAGGTTCAGGAACGCATCCGGGATACGGTCATGCGCATGCGCCGGGTCATCCAGCAACCCGAGCAGGTGGCGGGTGTTCGGTCGGGGAAAATCCGGTTGCCGGTCGTACAGCTGCCAGAAATGCTGCGCCTCCAGCATCAGCGCCTGTTTGACCAGCACGTGCTCGATGATCTTGGCCGTCGCCATCACACCAAGCACCGTGGTCAGGCTGATCAGCACGACCTGCGTCAGGTAGAACCGGGCAAGCCGGTATTGCACGCCGGAACGTCGACGGCTGGCCATGGCATCCTCTCGCACGGAGCGCCCGGCGGCGCGCTTCAACCTGTCCCGCAGCGGCGGCTGCGGGGCAGCCTGCTGCGTCAATGCGGTGCTTCCGGGCGAACAAAACAATAGTGGCCGACAAACCACTCATTGCCGTCACGATAGGCGAAAAGCTCCGCACAGGCCATGAAAAACATGCGCCAGCGTTGCAGCCAGCGGCGTGCATCCTCACGACCATAAGTGGCCGCCAGCACCGGCATCAGGCTGTCGCGGCGCTGGTCTGCATTATCCAGCCAGGCTTCCAGCGTGCGCGCATAATGGCGGCCATTCACACGCCAGGCATCCTGCAACACCAGCCTGTCCTGGCAGCGCTCCAGCAGATCGAACGAGGGCATCACGCCGCCGCTGAAAAACATGCGCCCCATCCAGTTTTCCTCGCCGTCGGTTTCGAACGGATAGAACACCTTGTCGTGACAAAAGATGTGCACGAACAGCTTGCCGCCGGGCCGCAGCCAGTCGTGAATGCGATGCATCAGCACCCGGTGGTTGCGCACATGCTCGAACATTTCCACGGAGACGACGCGGTCAAAATCCCCCTCGGGATTGAAGCTGCTGACATCTGCGGTGATCACGCGCACGTTTCGCAGGTTGCGCTGCTGTGCCTGGTCATCAATCCAGGCTTTCTGCGACGCCGAGTTGGAGACGGCCACTATCTCGCTGTTCGGATAATGCTGCGCCATCCACAGGGACAGCGACCCCCAGCCACAGCCCAGTTCCAGCACCCGCTGGCCATCCTTCAGGCCAGCGCGCTGGCAGGTCAGCGCCAGCATGGCTTCTTCGGCTTCCGCCAGGGTGCGGACACCTTCTCCCCACAGGCAGGAGGAATATTTCAGGTAAGGCCCGAGCACACGCCGATAGAACGCAGCCGGCACTTCATAATGCTGATCATTGGCGGCCTGCTGTTGCTCCGCCACCGGCCCGTCGGCAAGCTGCGCCATCAACGCCTGCTTGCGCGCCTCCACCGCACCCGGTTCATCGGCATGCTCCTGGCGCAAGCGCTGGTCAAGCAGTCGGCGAATGCCAAAACGGATCAGACTGTCGGGCACCCAGCGGCGCTCGGCGAGATCAACCATCATGTCGCGGTCTCCATGGGAAAAAGGCACTGGTGGTGCGCTGGTAACGCCGGTAGTCCTCGCCCCGGCTTTTCAGCGCCTGACGTTCGGTATAGGGAATGCCGGTGACGAACCACAGGAACAGCCACATCATCAGCGGTGCCAGCCACAGCCAGGCGGCGCCGGGGGCGCCGATGGCCAGCACCGGATAGCTGAACCAGTGCAACCATTCAAAGAAATAATTCGGATGCCGCGAGTAACGCCACAGCCCCTCGCGGCAGGTCTTGCCACGGTGAGCCGGATCATCACGAAATTGCGCCAGCTGGCGGTCGGCGGTGCTCTCGCCAATCAGCGCGACCACGCCCAGCACACTCCCGAGTAACAACCACAGGGGCTGCACCGGCCCCTGATGACCGCTGATCACGAATGCCGGCAGGGCAAACAGCCACGCCAGCAGGCCCTGCCCGAGAAAGAAAAAGAAATGAAACAGACCGATGCGCGCACCCAGTGCCTCACGCATGGCGCGATAACGACCTTCCTCGGCATCGCCCAGCACCCGCAACAGGATGTGCGTGCCCAGGCGCCACGACCAGAAACCCAGCAACACAGCCGTCACCAGGCGCACCAGCCAGACGCCCTCGCCCATCCACAGATAAATCAGCGACACGGCGCCCACACCGTAGGCCCATACCACATCGGCGTAACCGCCGTTGGCCGTGCGCTGTTGCACCCACCAGCCCAGCAGGCTCCAGATCAACAGCAATAAGGCGCCATACACCAGCATCATGTCCTGCCCTCCCCGGGCCACATTGTCTGCCCGCCCGGCCCGGCACCGCGCGCGGCCCACCAGGCCAGCGCCGGCACCAGCAGTGCCCATACCAGGCCATAACACACCGCCAGCGGCAACAGGCCGGCAGGCGCACTGGCCGCACCACATCGCACGCCGGCCAGCACCGACGCGATGCTGCCGACTGCGCCGAACAGCGCCGCCAGCCGCACCCGCCCCTGCAACCAGGCAAGGCTGTGATTCAGACTCATGGCAAAACCCACCCAGAGCATCATGATCCAGAGCGGCGGCCAGCCCGATGACCAGGCCATGCGATATTCAATCAGGCCGAGCGACAACCAGACACGTTCCGCCAACACGCCCGCCAGCAACCCGGCCAGTGCCATGCGGCCCTCCGCACGCCACGATGCACCACTGCCCAACGCCAGCGCCACCAGCGCCAACAACGTCGCCAGCGCTGGCCATTGCAGCCCCTGCGCCGCACCCAGCACCGCAGCAAACCACAACGCCTGGAACAATACCGCGTTGCCCAGAATGGCCGGAGGAATCTGTTGTAGCCGCTTCATGATCTGCATTCGCAGACGCTAGCCCGCACGCGGTCAAGCCACCGTGAATCATCTCCGCACCGATTCACAACGGGTTCACCGCACAAGCGGGACACTTTTGCCCATGCGCCCACTTTTCCGATCTTTCCATCTTCTGCTGCTGCCGCTGTTGTGCCTGCTGGCGCTGACCGGTTGTGCCCATCGCCCGCCGCAGGATTTCGCCGCCCAGTATCTGGCCGCCCTGGAGCGGTTTCCCGCCAGCACCACGGCAGACCTGGACACCGCCATGCAGCATTTTGTCGACGTGTTCACTCACATGACGGCCACGGATATCCGCGAACGCGTCGCCAGGACCTATGCGAGCGATCTGTTTTTCAACGACACCCTTTATACCGCCACGCAGCGGGAGGCGCTGGCCGACCATCTCGCCGGCACCGGCCAGGCCATGGACGCCATGCAGGTAGAGATTCTCGGCTGGACCGCCCAGGACGGTGAGGTCTACGTGCGCTGGCTGATGCATACCCGGTTTTCGATGGCCGGGCGCGACGTGGATGCCCGCACCATCGGCATGACGCACCTGCGTTTCAACGATGCCGGCCAAGTGGTGCTGCATCAGGATTTCTGGGACAGCAGCCAGGGCTTCTTGGAACATGTGCCGGTGCTCGGCGGCATGATCCGCTGGGTCCGCAGCCGATTGTGAAACAGCCTCCGGCCCACCGGGAGAGATGCCATGCAGCGTCTTGTACTCACACTGCTGATTGCCCTGCTGCCGCCGATGACCCATGCATTACCGCCTTCGCCGGCGCAGTTTTTCGCTGAGGACGTTTCGCTGACCGACTGCGGCAGCGGCGAAGTGCGGGCACTGCGCTTTTTCCGCGTCGGCGAGGCAACGCTGGCCAGCGCCCGCTGCGACGGCGATCTCAACCCGCCCCTGCGGCTGCTGTTCCGCTATCGCCGCGATGTGCCCGGCGATGCCTTCGGCAAGGCCGCCGAGACCATGATCGGCCGCAACATCAGCGAGGACGCCTTCCGGCAACTCAAACCCCGGCTGCAGGCATTCAACAGCCATTACCGCGATATCGGCGCTGGCGACGTCTATCAACTGGATTATGCCGCCGACGGCCGGCTGCTGCTGAGCCTCAACGGCCAGCCACTGGTGATGGAGCAGGGCGATGATTTCGCCCGTGCCTACCTGACGATCTGGTTCGGCGAACGTCCCTATTCCACTGATCTCAAGCAGGCCCTGTTGGGACAGTGAGCCGCCCGCACACCCGGGCCAGCCGTCTTATATCCGCCGGGGGGCTGCGCTACACTGCCCCGGAACAGTCAACGGCAAGCCAGCAGCGGGCGCGGGGGACACGGATGGGCTTCTGGAATCAGGGTGCGGCGCAATCATTGCCGATGCAGGACAACGAACCGGTCATCACCAGCCAGGACCGGCTGCGTGCGGTCAGCAAGGCCGCATGGCTGACGCTGCTGATGCTGCTGCTGGCCGTGACGATCACCGCAATCTGCGTGCTGGCCACCGGCGAACGCAACTGGGTGTTCGCACTGGGCCTGTCGATCCTGATTCCGCTACTGGTGACGCCGCTGGTGGTCTACCCGATCAGTTGCCGCAACGCGGCGCTTGCCCGCAGCAATCACCACCTGCAGCAACTGGCCCGCCACGATCACCTCACCGGACTGTTCAATCGTCCTTATATGCTGAACATGCTCGAACGCGAGCTGGCCCTTTCCAGCCGGCACGATTATCCCGTGTCGCTGATGCTGATCGACATTCAGAACAACCGCGACATCATCGACCGCCTCGGTCGCCACGCCTCTGACAAGGCGCTGCAGCGGGTGGCGCGGGAAGTGCGCACGCAGATCCGCGAGAGTGATCTGTTCGGGCGCGTAGAAGGCGCACAGTTCATGCTGGTATTGCCCCACACCGGGCTGCGCGATGCACTGCGCATCAGCGACAACCTGTGCCGCCTGCTCAATCGCCAGGACATCAACACCGACAGCGCCGCTATCAGTCTGCTCACCTGCTTCGGCGTTGCCTCCACCGAACACAGCAGCCGCACATTGCAGAACCTGCTGAACGACGCCGATTATGCGCTGTACAACGCGCGCAAGCAGAACGGTGCTGTGGTCGACGCCTGATCCTGCACTGCAACCTTGCGCACCATGGTGCAAGCATGGGCCATGCACGATACGTGTGCGCCTGCATTGATTCAGCGCATTTTTTTGCGTCCTGCCGTTCAGCCGCAGTATGTTAATTTTTATTGACTGCCTGCCGTTCCGGTTTACCTGCCGCACGGATGTAACAGAAAATGACGGCGTTATTCATTCCCCCCATCCAGGACGGACCAAGATGAAAGCCACGACTCGCAAATACGTTTCCCTGCTGGGCCTCGCCGGCGCCTCGCTGATCGGCGTTTCCGCCCAGGCACACGATATTCCGGAAAAATACATTTACCTCGGTGGCCACGTCAGCCAGTACTGGTTCGATAAGGACGAACTCGGCCCGAACGGCTATGACACCGTGACACTGCCCGGCCTGCAGGCCGGCGCGCGCTTCGCACCAAACTGGTCTGCCCAGCTCTGGTGGGAACGCAATGCAGTGCGCACCGAGATCACCAATGACAAGAGCTATGCCAACCTGGCGCTGGGTTCCCTGCGCTATCACTTCCATGACACGTCCTGGGGGCCGTTCGAACCCTACGCGGGCGTGACAGCCGGTCAGCTGCGTTTTGATCGTCGTGGCGATGAAAAGGACGAGGAAACCGTGGCAGGCGCCGAATTCGGCATGCAGGCACGGCTGGCTGAGCACTGGATTTTCGACATCGGCGCGCGCCCGCTGTGGACCGAATGGCGCGACCGCTTCGAAGGTGAAGTCTATGCTGGCCTGAACCTGGTGTTCGGCGCCACCCGCAAGGCTGAACCGGCACCGGAGCCAGTCGTCCCGGCGGTGTATGACCAGGACAATGACGGCGTGCCGGATGAGCGCGACAACTGCCCGAACACCCCGGCCGGTGTTGCCGTGGACGCCAGCGGCTGCCCGCTGGACACCGACGGTGACGGCGTACCGGACTATCAGGATCAGTGCCCCAACACCCCGGCCGGCGCGCTGGTGGATGAGCAGGGCTGCCAGAAGTACCTGGAAAGCGATGTGCGTGAAACACTGTACGTGGAGTTCGAGCTGAACAAGGCCGAGATTCGCCAGGAGTACATCGGTGAACTGGCACAACTGGCCGAGATGATGAAGCAGTACCCGTCCGCGCGCCTGCTGCTGGAAGGCCACACCGACAGCTCCGGTGCGGCCTCCTACAACATGCGTCTCTCGGGTGAACGTGCCGCGTCAGTGAAGAACTCGCTGGTGAACAGCTTCGGCATCAACCCGGACCGCATCGATACCGTGGGCCGGGGTGAAGAACAGCCGATCGCGGACAACACCACCGCCGAAGGCCGTGCCCAGAACCGCCGCGTCGAGGCGATCCTGCGCGCGACCAAGCGTGAAGCCCTGTACGAAGAGTAATGCCATTGCCCCGCCATTCCGGCGGGGCCCTCGATACCGCAAGACGCCGCCCGTATGGGCGGCGTCTTGTTTTGGACCCCGTCCCCGTCCACCTGGCCGGGAAACCCGCAAACGCCATATATATCAAATAGACATCACAACAGAACACGGAACGGATAGCCGTTTTTGCCACCTTTTTTGTACGAAATAACCTCCTTGTCTTGTAAGCATTTTCTTACAAGACAATTGTTTCGATAGTTATCAAGCGGTTACATATGGATACAGACAGACCCCCGTTCCCCACCCTGCATCCCCCCTTTCTCCCCCTCTGCACCTCGCCGGACGTAAACGATCAGTACTTTCTTCTCAGCAAGGACCCGCCTCACATACATTTGATGACATAAATACAACACTGGCGTGCCAACCCTGCCGGCACACCCTGTACCGGCGACTGCCGCCCAAGCCACTGATATATCGACCATTTCCCCTCCTGCCCGGCGTGGCGAATTCGTCATCTGCCGCGCCATTCCATGGCCATTCCCCGGCATCGGGCCCCGAACACATCCGGTGATCCGCGATCATTCGCGCTGCGGCACCGGCCCTGCCCCGGCGCCGACTGTTTTCTTTGGGAGTCAGCAAGAGGGAATGCACATGAACTTTTCCAGAATCGGGCTTGCAGCGGGCGCGCTGGGCCTCATCCTCGGCACCCCCGCCGTTGCCGGGCAACAGTGGCCGGAATCCTTCGGCTACCTGGGCATACAGGGGTCTTACTACGATATCGAAGACGGTCGCGAGGCCATCGGCGACGTCGAGAACTACTGGCAACCGGCGGTGAACCTCGGTTACCGCTTCAATCCGCGTTTTTCCGCCCAGCTGCAGTACGGCAAGGCGGAAACCAGCGCCAAGAACATCGACCTGGATGTTGACGCTGAACTGGCCAGCATCGTCGGGCGGCTGCATTTCCCCGAATGGTCGGTGATCGGCTTCCAGCCTTACGCCGGCCTCGGCTATGGCCGTAATGAACTCGATCCGGAACTGCTCGACACCAAGAAAGAAGACATGGTGGTGGGCGAACTGGGCCTGCAGCGCCTGCTGAGCCGCTCTTTCATGCTGGACCTTGGCGTGCGCGGCCTGCTGGAAACCGATGACCGCTTCTTCGATTCACAGCCCTACATCGGCCTGAACTGGCTGTTCGGCAAGCGCTACGCCGAAGCGCCGGCACCGAAACCCGCGCCGCGCAAGGAAGAGCCGATGTGGATCGACAGCGACGGCGACGGTGTACCGGACCATCTGGATCAATGCCCGGATACCCCGGCGGGCGCACTGGTGGACGACGTTGGCTGCCACCTGGTGCTGACCGAAACCGTGAACATCACCCTGCACGTGGAATTCGACCACGACAGCACCACCGTGAAGCAGGGCTACCTGCCGGAGATCGAGGAAGTGGCGCAGGTACTGACCCAGTACCCCGGCGCGGAAGTGCTGCTGGAAGGGCACACCGATTCCACCGGCCCGGCCACCTATAACCAGAACCTGTCTGTCGCCCGCGCCAACGCGGTCATGCGTGTCCTGATCTCTGAATTCGGCATTGGCGCCGAGCGCATCCGCACCTCGGGCATGGGTGAATCCCAGCCGATCGCCGACAACGGCACCGCCGAAGGCCGCGCGCAGAACCGTCGCGTCGAAGCCGTGATCCAGGCGAGCCGTGAAGAAATCCAGATGCGCTAACCGAATTGAACGAACAGGCATGCATGGCATGCGGGAGAAGGAACATGAACGAGATCAAGAAACCCTGGATCACCGGCACATCACTGCTGCTGGCTGCACTGCTGGTCACCGCCTGCGGCGGTGGCGGCGGGCCGAACTCGAGCCGTATCGACGTCCCTGGCGGCGAAGATCCGCGCACCCCGGAATTCTGCGATGATCCGGACCAGATTTTCGGTATCGACAGCAACGGCATCCTGCCGGCGGATGGCGCCACGGACGTGGCCCTGAACAGCGTCATCAACCTGCGTTTCACGCACAATGTCAGCGCCGCGTCGGTCAATGAAACCACGCTGTTCATCACCAACGGCGGCACCGTGGTGCCGGTGAATTATCAGGTCAACGGCCGCAACGTGACCCTGACACCACAATCCCCCCTGGTGGGCAACACCGAATACACCATCAATGTCGGTGCCGACATCGCCACCGCGCTGTGTCTGCCACCGAAGACGCCAAAATTCATCAGCAGCGATGATGTGGGCGATACCACCTTCACCACCGGCACCCAGCCGGACAGTGAACAGCCAACCATCGTCTCCATTACGCCCGCTGACGGCGCCACGCTGGTCCCGCAGGACGCCAGTGTGACCATCGTCTTCAGCGAGCCGGTCAAGGCATCCACTGTCAGCGCCGACACCATCACTCTGACACACGACAGCTCCGGCACGGACATCGCCGGCAACTTCGACGTGAAAAACGAGATCGTGGTGTTCACGCCCAGTTCACCCCTGCAGATGCAACAGAACTACACCCTGAACGTCTCCACCAACATTCGTGACCTGGCCGACAACGCACTGCAGGACGCTGGCACCAGCAGCTTCCGTGTCGGCGGTGTGGTCGTCGCCCTCAACAACACGCTGGTCAGCCAGATTCCCGGCCTGAGTGATCTGGTCAATGGCCCGCTGGCTGACCTGCTGACCCAGATCGGACTGGTGCCGGACGAAGGCGGCGGCGTGGGCAATCTGGACAACCTGGCCATCATCACGCTGCCACTGCCGACGGATATCAACAATCCGACCGAGTTCGACGATCTGCTGGTGGCGGTCTGTGACCCGGAAAACCCGGCACAGGACTGCGCGCTGAAACTGAACGTCGGCCTGGATCCTGCCTCGCTGCAAACCCTCGCAGACGAACTCACCTCGGGTGATCCGCAGGCGGTGCTGGACGCACTGACCAACGCACTGGTGGCTGAAGACGGCGTGCTGTCCGTGGACCTGAGCCTGCTGGAAGATGGCCTGCCGGGTGTCACGCAACTGCTGGATACCGTACCGGGGCTGGGCGACGCCCTCGACATGGTGGTCGGTGCGCTGGAAGACGGCCTGTCGCAGGTGCCGATGCTCAACGACCTGATCGACCAGCTTGGCCTGTTCGGGGATGGCAGCGTGGTGGACCTGGGCCTGCTGTCCGGTTCGCTGCTGGCACTGGGCGTGGGTGACGAAGAAGACCGCCTGCTGGACCTGCAGGTACTCGACCCGAGCACCGGCGCCCTGCTGAACATCAGCGGCGGGCTGCTGGACGACGTCCTGGACCCGGTGCTCGGCGCACTGGATCCGGTTCTGGACCCGCTCAACGAACTGCTCTGCAACACCATTCCGCTGCTGTGTCTGCGTTGATGATTTGACTCCCGCATGATGCGGCTTGGGGCGCCTCCCCCCTCGGGGCGCCCCCTTTTTTTCCGGCACGCCGCGCCAGCTGTGTCGCGGCCTGTCCTCTTGCACGCCTGCGCGTTTCCCCTCTGTTTATCCCCACCCTTTGCCTGAACGACGCTGCACGCGCGCGCCGCGACCAATTGCCGCACCGCCATCCGCGCCAGGCGACGGAGTCATTGTGAGCATCAGGGTCGCGTCCATAATCGGGGCCGACTCAGTTTTCCAGACCTGCTTTTCAATCATGAGGAATATCACATGGCCAAAGATGCCGTCGGTTATGCACTGACCGCACTGAACAAGATGGCCAGCTCCGATCTGCTGGACAGGCTCGGGCTGCGCAAGCTGGCGGAACGGATGGCCTATACCCTGACCCGCACCGGCTTCCAGGTCATCACTACCAGTGCACGCACTTTCAAGAGCGCGGGCACCCCAAAGCGTCCGGAACGCCTGAATACTCCCGGCCACACTACCGACCTGTTCGACCTGAACATCACCGACGAACAGCAGATGATTCGCGACTCGGTGAAAGCGTTTGCGGATGACGTGCTGCGCCCCCGCGCCGAAGCCGCTGATGCGGCCAGCTGCACCAGCGACGAAACCGTGGCTGCGGCACTGGAACTGGGCCTGAATTTCTTCGCCGTACCGGAATCCTTCGGCGGTGCCGCCAGCGAACGCTCGCCGGTAACCACCATGCTGGTGGCCGAGGATCTGGCCTGGGGCGACATGGGCCAGGCGATTGCCATCCTCGCACCGATGGGCGTGGCCAACGCGCTCACGCAGTGGGGCAGCGCCGATCAGCAGGCACGCTATCTGCCGGCGTTCGCCAGCGAGAACCCGCCCAAAGCGACCCTCGCCGTGGCCGAGCCAAGGCCACTGTTCGATCCGCTGCAGCTGCAGACCACCGCCCGGCGCGACGGCGATCACTATGTGCTCAATGGCACCAAGTCGCTGGTGCCGCTGGCCGCCGAAGCGGAACTGTTCCTGATCGCCGCACAGACTGATGACGGCCCGGCCGTGTTCATCGTCGAAGGCGGTACCGACGGGCTGCGCGCCGGCGACGATCCCTCCATGGGAATACGCGCCAGTGGCCAGCGTCCGCTGCTGCTGGACAACGTGCGTGTGTCTGCCGCACAGAAACTCGGTGATGACGATTTCGATTACCGCGCCTTTGTTGATCTCGGCACGCTGGCCTGGTGTGCGCTGGCCATCGGCACCAGCCAGGCGGTACTGGATTACGTGATTCCCTACTGCAACGAGCGCAAGGCCTTCGGCGAGCCGATCAGCCAGCGCCAGGCCGTCGCGTTCCTGATCGCCAACATGGCGATCGAACTGGATGCCATGCGCATGCTCACCTGGCGTGCGGTGTGCCGCGCCGAACAAGGCAAATCATTCCGCCGCGAAGCGCACCTGGCGCGCACCCTGTGCAAGGAAAAAGCCATGCAGATCGGCACCGACGGCGTGCAGCTGCTCGGCGGCCACGGCTTCACCAAGGAATACCCTGTCGAGCGCTGGTATCGCGACCTGCGCGCCATTGGTGTCGCCTTCGGCGGCCTGCATCTTTGACTGCGCGCATCCAGGAGAGCACAGCATGAATATCGAAATCCCGAAAAAGATCCGGCCGATCATCAACAACGCCCATCAGGTGGCGCTGAGTGTGTTCCGCCCGATTTCACGCAAATACGACAAGGCCGAGCACGAAGCGCCGAAAGAACTGGACATGCTCGCCTCGGTACTCGACGGCTTCAATGAAGGCGACCCGGAGTCCAGTGCCGGCGCCACCCGTACCGGCAAGGGCCGCATCAACGATGACGGCACGGTAAAGAACGGTGCCAACATGAGCACCTGTCTCGGCGCCATGGAACTTTGCTACGGCGACACCGGCTTCCTGCTGGCGATGCCGCGCCAGGGCCTGGGCAACGCCGCCATCGCCGCAGTGGCCAACGACGAGCAGCTCAAGCGCTTTGAGGGCAAATGGGCTGCCATGGCAATCACTGAACCGGGCTGCGGGTCCGATTCAGCCGCCATCCGCACGACCGCCATCAAGGACGGCGACCACTACGTGCTCAACGGCGAGAAAATCTTCGTCACCTCCGGCGAACGCGCCGACTGCGTGGTGGTGTGGGCATCACTGGACCTGTCTGTCGGCCGCGCGGCGATCAAGTCGTTCGTGGTCGAATGGGGCACGCCGGGCATGGAACTGGTACGGCTGGAAAAGAAGCTCGGTATCAAGGCGTCGGATACTGCCGCGATCAATTTCAGTGACTGCCGCGTGCCGGCGGAAAACCTGCTGGGCAACCCCGAGATCGATGTCAAAAAAGGCTTCGGCGGGGTGATGGAAACCTTCGACAACACCCGTCCGCTGGTGGCGTCGATGGCCATCGGCGTGGCCAAGGCCTCGCTGGAGCGGCTGCGGGAACTGCTGGCCGACCATATCGAGTACGACTACGACAAGCCGGTGGACAACTGCTCCGCCGTCGAAGCCGAGCTGTACCGCATGGAGGCCGAGTGGGAAGCCGCTTACTGGCTGGCCATCAAGGCCGCCTGGATGGCGGACAACAAAAAGTCCAACTCGCTGGAAGCCTCGATCTCCAAGGCCAAGGCCGGCCGCGTCGGCAACGCCATCACGCTGCGCTGCGTGGAACTGGCCGGCACGCTGGGCTATACCGAAGAAGAACTGCTGGAGAAATGGGCCCGTGACTCGAAGATCCTCGACATCTTCGAGGGCACACAACAGATCCAGTTGCTGATCATCGCCCGCCGTCTGCTGGGGCTGTCATCGTCCGAACTGAAATGACCGCCCGCACCTCCGTGCCCGTCCCGGCACGGAGGTGCGGCGCCATTGTTAGCTGATTTTTTACATCCCGGGCCGCTGCGACCTGGTTCTCAATCCGACATAATGGCCACCTCCGCCTGACACAAACAGGATGTGCCTTATGTCCCGCCTTGCTTCCCTGCTGCTCTTGCCTGCCGTGCTGCTGACACTGACTGCCTGCAGTGACGGCGACAAGGAGCCGGCCAGTTCATCCACCGCCATTCCTTCCCCGGCACCGACCGAACAAGCAGATACCGCGCCAGTGGAACCCGCCGTGCCGGACGCGGACACCCCCGCGCCGCAGCCGGCCATCACGGTGCGTTATCAGTGCGCCAGCGACCTGATCGTGGAAGCCACCTACAGCAACGAAAGCGCGACGCTGGTGATTGATGGCGAGCGCTATGCGCTGACCCAGCAGGTGTCGGCTTCCGGCGCCCTGTATGGCAACGATGCGATCGAATGGCACACCAAGGGCGACGAAGCCGTGCTCACCGGCGGCGACGACACGCGCGTCTGCCTGCGCGTCACCGAATAATCGCGTTCGCCCCCGGCAGGTCCGGGGGCAGCAGTCCCGCCCGGCCAATCGGCCCGCGCCCGCCCTCCCGTATTGATCCCGCCACGACCCGCACGACAGAATAGCAGGCTCCACAGGGATCACCGCCGGCCATACCGATAACGCCACGCCGGCCATACCGAGAGGGACACCATGACCGTACCACTGACGCTGCCGCGCCTGCGCACGCTGCTCAACCTGCCCTGGCTGATGCTGGTTTCCGGCATTGTCTTCATCATTTCGCAGACCGCCCTGGCGCTGACACTGGTCCCGCTCGGCGAGCCGGAAATTCTGTTCCGGGTGCAACTGCTGTTCACCACCGCCGCCGACTACCAGGCACAGTTCAACGCGTGGGAAGCGGCCGGTGTGCTCGGCGCGTATGAGGCCCACCTGATTCTCGATGCACTGCACCCGGTCTGGTATGCCACCTTTGCCACCTGCGTGCTGGCCGTGCTGTTCAGCCGTCGCGGCGCCAGCGCTGCCTGGGACCGTTTATTGCCCCTGCCGATGCTGTCCGGCCTGCTCGATGTGCTGGAAAATGGCATGCAGGCCATGTTCCTGAACCATCCTGCCGCACTCACTGATGGCCTGGTCTTCATGAGCTGGCTGTGTTCGGCAGGCAAATGGGGGCTGGTGCTGATCTACGTGGTTGCCGCGCTGTACTGGATACCGCCGCGCCGGCGCTGAGGCGACGGCGCCCGGTGGCGCAGCATCCGGACAGGCGTAGAATCGGGCCATCCCAGCCCGTTCTGCCTGTCCGGAATCACTGCCCATGACCGCTTACCCGCTGCTGACCACCCTGATCCTGCTGACCTGCTCCAACGTCTTCATGACCTTCGCCTGGTACGGCCACCTCAAACACCTGAACGACAAACCCTGGATCATCGCAGCCCTGTTGAGCTGGGGGGTCGCCTTGTTCGAATACCTGCTGCAGGTGCCTGCCAACCGCACCGGCTTTACCGTGATGAGCCTGCCGCAACTGAAAATCACCCAGGAAGTGATCACGCTGCTGGTGTTCGTGCCGTTTGCCATGTTCTACATGAAGCAGCCACTGAAATGGGATTTTCTCTGGGCCGGATTGTGCCTGGTCGGCGCGGTGTATTTCATGTTTCGCAGTGCCTGATAGCCGGGCCTGCGATTGACTCCGGCGCCACGGCTCGGGCAACGTAAAGCCATAAAAACCAGACGAAAGACTGAAACACCACAGCGACCGCTTGTGTAAGCTGACGGCGGTCGAGGGCGACGCGCCTGCTGCATCGCCGCCAATAACAAGGAGAACACCACCTAATGCGATCAGTCCGTCGCATCCGGGCATGGATGCCATGTCACCACAGCATGCTGTTACTGCTGGCCGCGCTGCTCGGCACAGCACCGGCACACGCCGACGGCCCCACCGGCACGGTGCTGCTGAGCCAGCAATGCGATTACCTGCTGCTGGATCTTGCCGGCCGCCAGGCGCTGCTGAAACTGCTGGACGGCGAGCCCCCCCAACCGGGCGACCGGCTCACTGCCGACGCCGATCTGATGCCACGGGATTTCAGTACGCTGGTGAACCAGCGTACTGATGAAACAATCCGGGTATGGGTAGACATCGTGGAACGTTCAACCACGCGGGCGTTGAACCGCTACGGGCAATACTGCCGCTGACCAGCGCAGGCGGGTGGCGCCTTCACTCGCCCCACCCTGCCAACGCAGCCCGGCCAGGCGAGTAGAGCGAAGGCGCGCGCTCACCTACCTCAGAGTTTCGCTGCCAGCTCCGCGCCCTGGCGGATCGCGCGCTTGGCATCCAGCTCCGCCGCCAGTTCCGCACCACCGATCAGGTGGTACTTGGCGTTACCTTCCTGATACAGCTCGCGCAGCGATTCCTGGCCGGCACAGATCACCACGTTATCCACTTCCAGCAGGTGCTGTTCGCCACCGACAGTGATGTGCAGGCCTTTGTCGTCGATACGGTCATAGCTGGCACCGGCGATCATTTCCACACCTTTCATTTTCAGCACCGCGCGGTGCACCCAGCCGGATGTCTTGCCCAGATCCTTGCCCAGCGAGGTCGGTTTGCGCTGCAGCAGGTACAGGCGGCGTGCAGACGGTTGCGGCTGCGGTTGTTCCAGGCCGCCCGGTGTGTCGGTGTGGAAACTCACTCCCCACTCCTGCTGCCACTGTGCCAGAGGTTGCGGCTGCGTGGCGCCGTGGTCATGGGCGAGGAACTCACCGACATCAAATCCGATCCCGCCGGCGCCAATCAATGCCACGCGCGCGCCCACCGTCACCTCACCGGTCAGCACCTGCACGTAGGAACACACCATGGGATGATCAATGCCCTCAATGGCCGGCTGACGCGGCAGCACGCCGGTGGCGATCACGATCTCGTCGAACGCCTGCTCCAGTTCGCCCTGGCCGATACGGCGGTTCAGTTCGACCTTCACCCCGGTCTGTTCAATGCGTTTGCTGAAATAGCGCAGTGTTTCCCAGAACTCTTCCTTGCCGGGCACCCGCGCGGCCATGTTGAACTGGCCACCGATACGGTCGGACGCATCGAATAGCGTCACGTCATGACCACGCTCGGCGGCGACAGTGGCGGCGGACAACCCTGCCGGGCCGGCACCGACCACAGCCACTTTTTTCGGCTTTCGCGTTTTCAGGTAGACCAGCTCGGTTTCATGGCACGCCTGCGGGTTCACCAGGCAGGACGCACGCTTGAGTTGGAAAGTGTGATCCAGGCAAGCCTGGTTGCAGGCGATGCAGGTATTGATCGCATCCGCCTGGTTGGCCGCCGCCTTGTTGACGAAATGCGGGTCGGCCAGCATCGGCCGTGCCATCGACACCATGTCGGCAAACCCGTCGGCAATGATCTGCTCGGCCACTTCCGGGGTGTTGATACGGTTCGAGGCGATCACCGGAATCGACACCACCTGCTTCACCTGGCACGTGGCTTCGATAAAGGCGGCGCGCGGCACCGAGGTGACAATGGTCGGTACCCGCGCCTCGTGCCAGCCGATACCGCTGTTGAGAATATCCGTGCCGGCCTTTTCCAGCGCGCGGGCCAGTTCAAGCACTTCCTCGTGCGTGGAACCGTCTGGCACCAGATCGATGACGGACATACGGAACACAATGATGAAATCCCGGCCACAGGCCTTGCGCACGGCCTCGACGATTTCCACCGGGAAACGGCGCCGGTTTTCGCTGCTGCCACCGTACTGATCTGTGCGCTTGTTGGTGCGCGGCGCGGTGAACTGGTTGATCAGGTAGCCTTCGCTGCCCATGATCTCGACCCCGTCATAGCCGGCCTTTTTGGCCAGCCGGGCGGCATTGGCAAAATCCTTAACTGTCTGCCGCACTTCTTTCGTCGACATCGCCTTCGGCTTGAACGGATTGATCGGCGACTTCACCGCCGAGGCGGAGCGTGACAACGGGTGATAGCTGTAACGGCCGGCGTGCAGCAATTGCAGGCAGATCTTGCCGCCAGCCTTGTGCACTTCGCGGGTGACCACACGATGGCTGAGCGCGTCACCGATATTCAGCATGCTGCCGGAAAACGGATAGAACCAGCCCTTGCGGTTCGGGTTGAAACCGCCGGTGATGATCAGGCCGGTGCCACCCCGGGCACGCTCGGCGAAATAGGCGGCCAGCTTCTTGCGGTGCCACAGCCGGTCTTCCAGGCCGGTGTGCATGGAGCCCATCACGACACGGTTCTTCAGGGTGGTAAACCCCAGATCCAGTGGTTCAAGCATGTGCGGATACGGTGCTGCAGTGGCTGCGGCGTTGGCAGTCATCGGTGTCTCTCCCCTGATAGCAGGCCAGGCGGGCGGTTGGCCCCGGCATCTGGACAGCGTCAAGATAGGGGCGTATCTTGACGCTGTCAAGACAACCCTCATACTGCCGCGCATGACTGACAAGCACCCTGCCACTCCACGCTACCACCACGGCGATCTGCGCAGCGCACTGCTGCGTGAAGCGGCGCTGTTACTGCGTGACGACGGCGTCGAGGCCCTCAGCCTGCGCCGGCTGGCCGAACGCACCGGCGTTTCGCGCATGGCGCCCTATCACCATTTCAAGGACAAGCACGCGCTGCTGTGCGCACTGGCCAGTGAAGGCTTCAGCGCACTGGACAGCATGATCACCGACGCCCACCTGGCGCCCGGTGCAGACCTGGGCGATGGCCTGCGCAACTTCGTACGCGCCTACCTGCGGTTTGCGACGGAGAATCCGGAACAGTACGAGCTGATGTTCGGCCGCGCGATCTGGAAAAACGCCGAGCCGACCGCCGAGCTGCGTGATATCGCCTACCACGCCTTCCGCCATTACGCCGAGCGCATCGGCGCGCTGGTCAGCCAGACGCAGCTGCCACAGGGCAGCCGGCCGCTACGGCTGGCGCAGGCCAGCTGGGCCACGCTGCACGGCCTGTGCAAGCTGATGCTGGACGGTATTTATGTCGATCGCGGGGATATGGAAGAAGTGAGCGAGGAAGCTGTGCGGTTGATGGTCGCGGTGCTGGGCGGCAAAAACGCCTGACGCTCACTGCCGTGCGCGCCAGGCGTTTTGCGGGAGGCTTATTTTTCCAGTACCGCTACCACACCCTGACCACCTGCCGCGCAGATGGAAATCAGGCAGCGGCCGGAGCCTTTTTCGTTCAGCAGCTTGGCCGCGTTGGCCAGGATGCGGCCGCCGGTGGCAGCGAACGGGTGGCCCGCTGCCAGCGAGCTGCCTTTCACATTCAGCTTGCTCATGTCGATGCTGCCCAGGGCCTTGTCGCGGCCGAGGCGGGTTTTGCAGAAGTTCTCGTCTTCCCAGGCTTTCAGCGTCGCCAGCACCTGCGAGGCGAAGGCTTCGTGGATCTCGTAGAAATCGAAGTCCTGCAGTGTCAGGTTCAGCTTGTCGAGCATGCTCGGCACGGCGTAGGCCGGTGCCATCAGCAGGCCTTCCTTCTTGTTGACGAAATCAACGGCCGCCGCTTCGCCCAGTGTGAGGTAGGCCAGTACCGGCAGGCCACGCTCTTTGGCCCACTCTTCCGACGCCAGCAGCACGGCGGAGGCGCCGTCGGTCAGCGGTGTGGAGTTGGCCGCCGTCATGGTGCCTTCCGGGCCGCCGAATACCGGCTTCAGGCTGGAGAGTTTTTCCAGGGTGGAATCGCCGCGCAGGTTGTTGTCGCGCTCCAGGCCCTTGAACGGGGAGATCAGGTCTTTCTGCCAGCCGTCTTCATAGGATTTGGCCAGGTTCTTGTGCGAGGCCAGCGCCAGCTTGTCCTGCGCTTCGCGGGTCACACCCCACTCGACCGCCGTGATCGCGGCGTGGTCACCCATCGCCAGGCCCGTGCGCGGCTCGGCGTTTTTCGGGATATCCGGCAGGAACCATTTCGGGTTCAGCAGTTTCAGCGCCAGCTTGGCTTTCTCGCCATTGGTCTTGGCCCTGTTGATGGCCATGAACACCTTGCGCTTCTCGTCGTTGACGCCCAGCGGCGCATCGGAGGTGGTGTCCACGCCACCGGCAATACCGCTGTCGATCTGGCCCAGGGCGATCTTGTTCGCCACCAGCAGCGCCGCTTCCAGGCCGGTGCCGCAGGCCTGTTGCAGATCATAGGCCGGGGTTTCCGGCGCCAGGCCGGAGCTGAGCACGCATTCGCGCACCAGGTTGAAATCGCGCGAGTGCTTCATCACCGCGCCAGCGGCCACCTCACCGATGCGTTCGCCCTTGAGGTTGAAACGCTGTACCAGGCCCTGCAGGGCGGCAGTCAGCATGTCCTGGTTGGACACACCGAAATAGGCGGTGTTGCTGCGTGCGAACGGAATCCGGTTGCCACCGATGATGGCCACTCTACGTACTTTACTGGCTGCTAACATCTTCCTTCCTCCGGTCAGGGCGGCGCGGGGCGCGCACGCAGGGCCAAGCCATAAAGAACCAAACTAAACAAGAACAGTGGGCGCAGTCTAGCCAGATGCCCTGCGCGCTCATTGGCTGCGCCGCCGACCGGGCTTCCGCTGCGGGTCAATATCGACCGGGGCGCGTGGTGCTTCAATAGCGCCCAGCCTGGGGGTGCCCATGTTAAGGTGCTGTCTCTGGCGCACCCTGCTGCGGCCCGGCGCCGCATGCACGCCCCCACATCAACCGGATTACCTACTCTCAAGGTGAGGATAATGAGCGACGTCTATCAGGCCATTGCCAACTCCGCCGTTGGCAAGAAAGTCTTCAGCGCGATGAACCTGCCGATTCCCGTAATGCTCGAGCGCTTTGAGCCCGGCGCCGTGTCCTTTATCAAGGGCGGCGTGGTGCTGGGCGCCGCTGCCGGCGGCAGTGCGGCGCAAAGCGTGCTGGCCACGCTGAAATCGGCCCCGGAAGCAGTCGTCAGCACCCTGGCCGGCGCCGCTGCCGAAGCAGACATCCGCAAGGCCGCCGAAGCCGCCGGCGAACAGGTCAATGCCTACAGCCCCAGCCGCGAAGACGGCCAGCGCTTCAAGGCACTGGTGTTCGATGCCACCGGCATCAAGAACACCGGCGAGCTGCGCGCCATCTGGGATTTCTTCAACCCGGTGGTCCGCAAGCTGGAAAAATGCGGCCGCATCGTGGTGATCGGTCGCACCCCGGAAACCTGCGATATCGAGCAGCGCATTCCGCAACGCGGCCTGGAAGGGCTGGTCAAGAGCCTGGGCAAAGAGATCAAGAGCGGCGCCACCGCCAACCTGGTGTATGCCGATGCCGGCGCCGAACCCCAGCTTGCCGGCGCGCTGCACTTTTTCCTGTCACCGAAATCCGCCTATGTATCCGGCCAGGTCGTGCGTGTCGGCAACGCCGGCTTCACCGGCCAGGGCTTTGACTGGCAGCAGCCACTGGCCGGCAAGACCGCGCTGGTCACCGGCGCCGCGCGCGGCATCGGTGCGGCCATCGCCCAGGTACTGGCCCGCGACGGCGCACGCGTGATCGTGCTGGATATCCCGCCGATGGCCGAAGACCTGAACGAAGTGGCCTCGCGCATCAACGGCATTGCACTGGAAGGCGACATTACCGCCGCCGATGCCCCGCAGCTGATCAGTGACAAGGCACGCGAACTCGGCGGCCTGGACATCATCGTGCACAACGCCGGCGTGACCCGTGACAAGACCATGGCCGGCATGCCGGACAAGTTCTGGGACATGGTGATCGACATCAACATCGCCTCTGAAGAGCGCATCAACGCCCGCCTGCTGGCGGACGGCACGCTCAACGAAGGCGGCCGCATTGTCTGCGTCAGCTCGATCTCCGGCATCGCCGGCAACATGGGCCAGACCAACTATGCCACGTCCAAGGCGTCGGTCATCGGCATGGTGCAGGGCATGGCCGGCGAACTGGCCGGGCGCGACATCACCATCAACGCGGTCGCACCGGGCTTTATCGAAACGCAGATGACGGCAGCGATTCCGTTCGCGATCCGTGAAGCCGGCCGCCGCATGAACTCCATGAACCAGGGCGGCCAGCCGGTGGACGTGGCGGAAACCATCGCCTTCTTCGCCAGCCCGGCGTCCCAGGGCGTGAGCGGCAACGTGGTGCGCGTGTGTGGCCAGAGCCTGCTGGGCGCCTGATCACCAGGGAATCACGCATAAAAAAACGCGGGCCTGACCCGCGTTTTTTTATGCCCGGTATCAAGCGCCGGCCTATTCGTCGCTTTTCGCCTTGCGATACTCGATCGGCGTCATGCCGACCCAGCGCTTGAAGGCACGATAGAAAGTGCTCGGCTCGGAGAAGCCGGTCAGGTAGACAATCTCGTCGATGGACTCTTCCGTTCCGCCAAGCAGACGCTTGGCCAGGCGGCAGCGGTAGTCGGCCACCAGCTGGTTGAAGTTGGTGCCGGCATCCGCCAGCCGCGTGCGTAGCTGGCGCGGCTTGATGTTCAGCCGTGCCGCCACATCTTCCAGGTTGGCGTGGCCGGATTCCAGCAACTCGGCGATCAGGCGGTTCACCTGCGCAACCAGATCCTGCTTTTCCAGACGCGCCACCTGTTCGATGGCGAGCTGTTCGTGCAGGCGCAGCAATTCCGGTTCATGGTGCGAGGACGGCAGGTCCATCAGGCTGCGATCAAACCGCAGGCCGGTGTGCTCCTGGTCGAACAGGATCGGACAGCCGAAGATGCGGTCGTACTCTTCCATGTCGGCATGCGCGGAATGCTTGAAGTAGATCTGCAGCGGCTCGAACGCGCCGTCGGTGACAAAGCGGAAGAACTTGATGAGGCCGACCATGCCGCACTCATTGAAATGGTGCAGGCGGCGGCTCCAGAACATCTGCTTGAGCACCACCGTATCGCCCTCTTCCTCCAGCTCGCCACGGGCGGCATCGGACAGCAGGCGCTGGTAATTGAGTGCCCGCTTGAGGCCCTCGCCAAAGGTGGAGCTGCTCAGAAACAGGTATTCGAGCACCTGCCCCTTGAAGATCGGGATGTGGGCGCCAAGGTGCAGGCCAACGTGCGGATCGCCGGAGACTTCCTCCGCCGCCTGCCAGAACCATTCCTGGGCGTCATGGGGGGTGCGCAGATCAGCCTGCTTGAGCACTGAGGCCTGCAGGCCCACTTTCTGGAGTACCGCGTCAGCGTCGATGCCGGCCGCACGCATGGCGGTGTAGGCCATACGCAGCAGCACACCTGAATCAGTCAGTTCTGCCATCCTGCTTGGTTATCCTGACAGTGCTTGAAGAACCGGCAGATTAGCACAGGCCGGGGCGGGGCCGGAACCGGCATGCTGCCGGCCCGGCCCCCGACTGTCGGAGACCTCAGGCCGTGGCCGGCTTGCGACGGCCCGGCAGCGACAGGCGCAGGATACGCTTCATCACCGTGCCGAACTGACGTGGCAGGCTGCCGGTGTTGTAAGGCAGCTGATACTTCTCGCAGATCGCCTGCACCTTCGGACCGATTTCCGCATAGCGGTGCGCCGGCATGTCCGGAAACAGGTGATGCTCGATCTGGTGGCTGAGGTGGCCGGTAAGAATGTGGAATGCACGGCCGCCTTCCAGGTTGCTTGAGCCGAGCAACTGGCGCAGGTACCAGCGCGCCCGGGTTTCACCCACGATGTCGTCCTCGGAAAACATCTCCACCCCGTCGGTGAAGTGGCCGCAGAAAATCACCGCGTAGGACCACAGGTTACGCACCAGGTTGGCCGTCACGTTACCCGCCAGTGTGAACAGGAAGCCCGGGCCGGCCAGCGCCGGAAACAGCAGGTAATCCTTGAGCACCTGCTTGCTGGACTTTTTCCAGATCTGACGCAGTTGCTGGCGTACTTCCGTCCAGCTCTTGTCCTTGCCGACGCGCTCGATTTCCAGGTCGTGCAGCGCCACGCCCCACTGGAACAGGCCGGCCAGCACCCAGTTATAGGCCGGCTGCGCCAGATACACCGGGTGCCACGGCTGGTCATCCGACATGCGCAGGATGCCATAGCCGACATCGCGGTCCTTGCCAACGATGTTGGTGTAGGTGTGGTGCATATAGTTGTGCGAGTGCTTCCACTGTTCCGCCGGGCAGGTGTTGTCCCAGTCGTAGGTGCTGGAATTCAGCGCCGGGTCTTTCAGCCAGTCCCACTGGCCGTGCATGACGTTGTGGCCGATCTCCATGTTCTCGAGAATCTTCGACAACGACAGCAGCGCCGTGCCCGCCAGCCAGGCCGGCGGCAGGAAGCCGAGGAACAGCAGACCGCGCCCGGCGATCTCTGAATAACGCTGGGTTTTCAGAATCCGGCGGATATAGCGCGCATCGCGCTCGCCGAGGGATTCCATCACCTCGCGGCGCACTGCTTCGATCTCGGCGCCGAAGGCTTCCACCTGTTCAGCACTCAGGTGACGCCAGCCACGGGGAACCGGCGTCGTGGTTTGAGCAAGCGCACTGGCTGATACTGCTGCATTCATGTCCGTTCTCCCAATCTGGTCTGATGTGACGGCGCGCTCTTCAGCGTCATCCGTGCAGGCGGTTTGTTAACCGCCGGTCAAAGTTCCAGTTGCACGCTGCCTGCGGCGGCATGCACACAGAGTTGAATGTCTTCGTCACGCACGGTGCGCACTTCACCGTTGCGCAGGTCACGGACCTGGCCTTCCTGGACGCGGCATTTGCAGCCATGGCAAATGCCCATGCGGCAACCCGACGGCGGGTTCAGGCCCTGTCCTTCGGCCAGTTCGAGCAAGTTCGGCGCGGCTTCACCACTGGCTTCACGGCCGCTTTTCACGAATCTCACCTGGCCCTCGCCCGCCACCGCAGCGAGTTTGACCTGAAACTGTTCCTGCGCCGGGCGCGCCCAGCCGCGGGCGGTGAACGCCTCGTTGACACGTTCCATCAGCGGCGGCGGCCCGCACAGCAGCGCAGTGCGTGCGCTGGCGTCCGGCACCAGTTCATCGAGCTGCTCGATGCTGAACAGGCCACGCCGGTCCTCGCCAATCGGCGTGCCCTGGCCAATCACCAGGCGCAGGTCAAGCCAGTCGCAACGCTCTGCCAGCGCCCGCAGTTCGCCGTAGAACAGAGTGTCGGCGTAGCTGTTGCTGTAGTGCACGAACACCACGCTGCCGGTGGCACCCAGGGCCGCACGCTGGCGCAACATGGCCATCAGCGGCGTGATGCCGCTGCCGCCACTGATCATCAGCAGCGGTGCATCGTCCTGCGGCAGCAGGAAATCGCCACGCGCCTGGCTCAGATGCAGTATTTCGCCGGCCTGGGCCTTGTCGACCAGATAGTTGCTGACCAGCCCGTTGCCGTTGCGCTTCACCGACACGGTAATTTCGCCCTGCATGGCCGGTGCGGAAGAGATAGAGAAGCAGCGGGTGTAACGCACGCCACCGATCTCCACGCCCAGCACCAGATGCTGGCCAGCCTGGTGGCCCTGCCAGTGATGATTGGGGCGGATATGCAGTGTCACCGCGTCGGCGGTTTCGCGTACGGTGCGGGTGATACGGCCACGCACTTCGCTGACCGACCAGAGCGGGTTGAACTGGCTCAGGTAGTCGTCCACGGACAGCGGCGAGGCCAGCGCCCGGGTGACGGCGTTATCCAGCAGGCGATAACCCAGGCGGTTCAGGCCCGGGGTCTTGCGCTCGGCGATGTTCCCTGTGTTCATGACAGCGACTCCGGCTATTGATGTGAACATGCGTGCACTTTATTTTCGCCAGGGCATAAATGTCAACACCTGTACACAAAATAATGTATATCCTTTTATATTCAATAAGTTGCAAAGTGAACACTCGCGATCACTTTCTTTTGAGGGTGCCAGAGGCCACAATCCTGTACACACGAACAGCCGGATAACCCCGCCTCATGGAGCCAAGCACCGAGACACGCCGCGACCCGCGACGCGGCCGCACCCGCCGCGCACTGATGGACGCGGCACTGGAACTCGTTGAAAAGAAAGACAATTTCACCGCCCTGTCATTGCGACTGGTGGCGCGCAAGGCCGGCGTGGTACCCACCGCTTTCTATCGACACTTCCCGGACATGGACTCGCTCGGGCTGGCACTGGTGGATGAATCCTTCCGCACCCTGCGCCAGTTGATGCGGGAAGTGCGCTCCACCAGCGTGCCGGTGAAGCAGGTGATGCGGCAGTCGATGGAGACCTATGTCGCCTATGTGCGCGCCAATGCGCGGCACTTTCAGTTCGTTGCCAAGGAACGGTTCAGCGGCAGCCAGGCGATCCGCACTGCCATCCGCCAGGAGATACGGCTGTTCACCAGTGAACTGGCCACCGACCTGTCGCGCTTCCCGATGCTCAATCAGGTCAGCGCCGAGGACCTGCAGATGATGGCCGGGCTGGTGGTGAACAACATGACTTCGCTGACCGAGCAGATTCTCGACCTGCCGGCCGGTGACGCGGAGGAAGAACAGTTCCTGATCCGCACGGCGGAAAAACAGTTGCGCGTCATTATTCTTGGCGCGTTGGCGTGGCGCAGCAAGTGATCAGCGTGCGCTAACCGGACGGCGAGTCACCGGCGGACTGCGCGTCCCGGACTACGCGTCCCGGACTGCGCGTCCCGGACTGAACGTACGCTGGATGTCTTCGCGCATGCCGCCGTATTGCGCCGCGATCACCGTGTCGTAGGCCGCGCGCCACTGCGCCTCCAGTTGCAATCGCTCCTCCGCCAGTGATGCCCGCAGGTCCGCGATCAGTTCATCGCGGTTGGCGTACTCATCGATCTTCAGCAGCGCCCAGTCGGTCGCCACCCAGGACACCACGCCACCCGCCAGCGCGCAGGCCAGTGCACCCGGCCCGGTGGGCGCGCACAGCGCCGCGCCCGTTCCCGCCCCGGCGGCTGCGCCGGCCCTGGCGGCGCCTTTTGCCGCACCACGCGCGGCCAGTGCCGCGCCCGAGCGTGCCGCCGCGCGGGCAGCAAAGGCGCGGAACAGCACCACGCCAGCCGTAGCCGTGGCCGCACCGCCGGCCACCGACATCCTCTGCATGAAAGCCGGACTGCTGTAGCGGTCCAACTCGCCCAGCGCCGTATCCAGGTCCAGCGACACCGGCGCCGATGCAGGGCCCTGCCCGGCCCGTTCACCGGTCAGCGCCTGGATCATTTCCGCCAGCCAGGCTTCACGAGCGTCCTCCGCTGCCCGCAGCAGGGTGCCGTCGGCCTGCAATCTGAGGATATCGACCTGCTGTGCAAAGCCGACCGGTTCGTAGATCAGTTCGAGGGCTTTTTCCTGCAGATAATCGCCGCTGTTCTGTTCCAGCATCATCATCGACAGCCGCGCGTACTCGCCACCCAGTGAGTAATACCAGTCAGCAAACGTCGGCAATTGCGCCTCCAGCTGCGCGAACAACCGGTCCAGCCCCTGCGTCAGGTGCCTGTCCAGCGCCGAACGCGCTCCGGCCTCGCCCTCGGTAAAACGCAGCGCCGACAGCAGCGCCAGCTGCTGTGCGCGGGCCGCCGGCACCTGGTACACCTTGCCACCCAGTGCCACCGTTACCGGCGCCGCCGGCAGCCACTGCGCGCGCAGCGTGGCGCGATGGTCCGCCACCAGCAGCGTCGCCAGCAGTACCAGTGGCAGAGCCAGCAGGACACCGCGTCGGGGGGGCGGTGCCGGCAGCCGTGCCAGTGTGCCGCCCCCCAGCATCAGCAGCGCCAGCAGGAACAGCCCGTCCGCCGCCAGCAGTACCAGCCAGCCGCCGTAGCGGAACAGCGGTTCGCCAAGCCCCGGCAACCACTGCTGCCCCAGCCACCAGGCCAGCGCATCTTTCATCGCCGCCGCCTGCAACAGCCACAGCAGCGGCTCGCTGACGGCATGCTGCCGCCCTGCTTCCGACCAGAGCGCATCAATCAGGGAAATATGCTGAAAATCAGGGTAATGACTGAACAGCGCCGGAATCGTCATCAGGCACAGCAACGCCACAAAGCTGCTCCAGAGCGCCACGCGCATGCTCAGCGCCGGCAGATACACCGGCGTCACATGCCGGCCCAGGTACCGCTCGGCCAGGCCTGTGCACACCGCCAGCAGGAGCAGGCCACCCAGCAACACCCACCAGGCCAGGCCGTCCTCAAGGCGGATCACGCCCACCAGCAGCACCAGCCCGAGCAGCAACGCCACGCACCACTGCCGCAGGCGCAGCAGCCAACCGCCGCGCAGCCACCGCGCCAGCCGGCTCTGCGGCAGGATGTAGGCCTGCACGAATGCCTGCCGCCGGCTCAGCGCGCGCCGCCACAGCCCGGCGGCAATCACCGCACTGAGCAGCAGCCATGCCAGGCCCAGCACCGCCGTCGGCAGGCGTGCCCCGAGCACGTTCAGCCCCAACAGCAGCAACGCCGGCCCACACAGCCACAGCAATCGCCACACCCCAACGCCCATCGGCCTCTGCTCCCTGCCACCGGGAAGGTGGCCCATCTGCGCTCATTGTGCCCCAGGGAGCCACTGAATAACTCCCTGGCGCTTCTGCGCGGCTTTCCCGGCGGTTATCCGAGGCTCCCCAGCCCCGGCATTGCCGCATGCAGGCCGCCACCGGCAGTCTATACGGCCAATCAACGCCCGACGGCCGCTGCCTATACTGCCGGGCATTCGTTCTGACATGAATCGAAAAGGATTTGCGCCATGACCACCGCCCATATTCGAGAACTGCGCAACGCACCGGCCATGCTGCCGCTGTTCGCCAAGGCCGTGCTGCGGGCCGGCGTCAAGCCGGGCAAGTCCCCGGCCCTGCCGGATATCGGCGTGCGTTTGCGCGACGTGGTACTGGACCAGAAGCACCTGGCCACTTACCGCAAGGTCTGTGCCTTCCCGGCGGACAAATACCTGCCTATCACCTATCCGCACCTGCACGCGCACCCACTGTTCATGAGCCTGCTGCTGCACGCGGATTTCCCGTTCGCCGCCATGGGGCTGGTGCACGTGCGCAACCGCATCACCCAGTACCGCCGCATCAACGAGCGTGAGCAACTGGATGTGGAATGCCGTTTCGGCGAACTGGTACAGGTGGAAAAGGGCTTTGAGTTTTCCATTCTCACCAGCGTCAGCACCGCCGGCGAACTGGTCTGGGAAAGTGAATCCACCATGTTCCGGCGTGGTGGTGGCACCGGTGGCGGGCAGGACAGAAAAGCGCCGGCCACACCGGCCCCGGTGACCGATTTCGAACAGTGGAAAGTGCCCGGCGATACTGGCCGCCGTTACGGCGCCGTCTCCGGTGACCGCAACCCGATCCACCTGTACCCGCTGACCGCGAAACTGTTCGGCTTCAAGCGCCAGATCGTGCATGGCATGTGGTCAAAAGCCCGCTGCCTGGCGGCGCTGCATGATCAACTGCCGGAAGGCCCGTTCACGGTGGACGTGCAGTTCAAGCTGCCAATGTTCATTCCCGCCACGGTGAAATTCGCCCACGAACAAAGCGCCGGCGGCATCGATTTCCGCCTGCTGGCCAGTGATGGGGTGAAGCCGCATCTGAGTGGCTCTGTGCAATCGGCGGTCTGATTGGTGGCAGGGCCGTTTGAGGGGGAGTGTTGTCCAGCTTGCGGGAGTGAGGAGGGGCTTGGACGTGGTGGGATTCGCTGCGCTCTTCCCACCCTACGGCAGCTTCGACGGGGTGTAGGGTGGGAAGAGCGCAGCGAATCCCACCAGCCTCACTCCGGCAAATACCCTAGATCGCCATCGCCCCTCCCCAATCCTCTGCATAAACGCCCATCGCTACCAGCCGGTGAAATGTGGAATACGGCCAGTCCCGTACCCGTGTGACCCAACCATGCTTCACCGGATTGAAATGCAGATAATCCATGTGCATTCGATAATCCCGCTCGTTGCGAATGCGATGTTCCCAGTAGCGTCTTTGCCAGATGCCTCGCTCGCCATGCCGACGGCGGGAAAGGCTGATAAATTCACCGGGCGGTATCGAACGTGAAAAATGCCCTTTAATCAAACGCCACCGCAGCGCAAAGTCGCTGTCCGTGGCCGGTAATTCAAGAACACAGTGCAAGTGTTCAGGCAACACCACCCAGCCATGAACGGTAAAAGGATGGCGTTGCTGAACCTGCCTGACAACACGACGCAATACAGCAACGTGATCGGTCAGCAACGACCGGCGGCGGTCGGCCAGGTTTAGCGTGAAGAACCAGGTGCCACCTGGCTGCCAGGCACGGTGATAACGGGACATGCCGGCAAGGGTAGCGAGCGGCACACTGTGTTGCAGTGGCGTAAGACGGAAAGGTTTGTCAGTGTTTGCCGCCATCGGGTGTCAGCCTGGTAGGACGGTGGCATACCGGGCAGGCGGGGTCCTTGCGCAAGGCCATCTGCCGCCACTGCAAGGTGGCGCCGTCAAACAGATGCAACACGCCATCGACCTTGTGGCCGGTCAGCAGACGCAGCGCCATCAGCGCCTGCAGTGTCCCGACAGTCCCCACCACCGGGCCGAGGATGCCGGATTCGCTGCACAGCGTGTCCGGCCCGTCGCCATCGCCGTACAGGCACGCATAGCAGGGCGTTGCCGGATCACGGAAATCGAACGCGACCAGTTGCCCTTCCAGACGGATGGCCGCGCCCGACACCAGCGGCACAGCCGCGGCGTGACACGCTGCATTCACCGCGCTGCGCGTGGCGAAATTGTCACAGCAATCCAGCACCAGGGCGACACCCGGCAACGTAGCCGCCAGCCAGTCGCCGTCGGCAGCACGCACATAAGGGGTGACGACGATGTCGTTGTTCAGCGCGCGCAGGGTCGCGGCCAGCGCTTCCGCCTTGGGCTGACCAACATCCCTTTCACGATAGGCGACCTGCCGGTGCAAGTTGCTGCTGTCCACCTCGTCAGGATCGACAACCAGCAGTTCACCGACACCGGCGCCGGCCAGATACAATGCCACCGGACAGCCCAGCCCACCCGCGCCGATGATCAGCACGCGTGCAGCGGCGACGGCTTCCTGACCGGCCACATCAAATTGCGGCAGCAATAACTGCCGGCTGTAGCGCATCAACTGGTCGTCACTGAGCATCGCTGCTCCCCGGCATCTGCCCCAGCGTGACGCGCTCACGGTCACCGAGATCGCGACGCGTCTGCACGGCGTGAAAACCGCCGGCGCTCATCAGCGCACGCACGGCATCACCCTGATCATGACCATGTTCCAGCAGCAGCCAGCCGCCCGGCAACAGATGCGCGGGCGCCTGCGCGATCAATGTGCGGATATCGTCCAGGCCGTCGGCCCCGGCAGTCAGCGCGGAGTGCGGCTCGAACCGTACATCGCCTTCGTCCAGGTGCGGATCATCGTCAGCGATATAGGGCGGGTTACTGACCAGCGCGTGATACTGGCCCGGCAGGTCACGGCACCAGCTCGACTGGCGCACCTGCACGTTGGCGGCGCCAAGCCGCCGTACGTTGCGCTCGGCAAGATCCAGAATGGCGACGGTGAAATCCACCGCCAGCACAGTCCATTGCGGCCGTGCCAGGCCGAGGCTGATGGCGATGGCGCCGGTGCCAGTGCCCAGGTCTGCCACCCGTTGCGGGACGTTATCCGGCAACAGTGCAAGCGCGATATCGACCAGCAGCTCGGTATCCGGACGCGGGATCAGCGTGTCCGGCGAGACCAGGAACTCATGCCCGTAGAATTCGCGCCGGCCGACAAGATGCGCCACCGGGGTGCCGTCGCGACGGCGCGCAATCCACTCGCGAAACTGCCGCTGTTGCGAATCGGTTGGCGCATGTTCCGGCCAGGTGAACAGAAAGGTTTCAGGCTTGCCCAGGATATGGGCCAGCAGCACGCGGGCATCCAGCGCCGCACTGGGTGAATACCCCGCCAGTTGTGCACGCGCCTCGCTCAACAGCGTGGCGACAGTGGCGTCCATCAGTGCGCCTCGGCCAGGGCGGCCAGTTGCTCGGCCTGATGTTCCGCCAGCAGCGCGCCGATGACTTCGTCGAGATCACCTTCCATGACTTCACCCAGACGATACAGGGTGAGATTGATACGGTGGTCGGTGAGCCGTCCCTGCGGAAAATTGTAGGTGCGGATACGTTCGGAGCGGTCGCCGGAGCCGACCAGTGATTTGCGCGTGGCGGCCATTTCCTGCTGCTGTTTCTGCTGCATGCTGTCGTACAGCCGCGCTTTCAGCCAAGACATCGCCTTGGCCTTGTTCTTGTGCTGGCTGCGTTCTTCCTGGCACTCCACCACCAGGCCGCTGGGCAGGTGGGTGATGCGCACGGCGGAATCGGTGGTATTGACGTGCTGACCGCCGGCACCGGAGGAACGATAAGTATCAATGCGCAGGTCTTCGGTGCGGATCACGACTTCGCCAATTTCCTCGGCCTCGGCCATCACCGCCACGGTACAGGCCGAGGTATGGATACGCCCCTGTGATTCGGTCGCCGGCACCCGCTGCACGCGATGCGCGCCGGATTCGAACTTGAGCCGGGAGTAGACGCCGTCACCGGCCACCCGGCAGATCACTTCCTTGAAACCACCGTGTTCGCCCTCGTGGGCACTGATGATCTCGACGCGCCAGCCGGTGCGGTCCGCGTAGCGGCTGTACATGCGCAGCAGGTCACCGGCAAAGATCGCCGCTTCGTCGCCACCGGTGCCGGCACGGATTTCCAGGAAGACGTTACTGCCGTCCCGGGGATCACGCGGCAACATCAGCCGTTGCAGTGTCTGCGCAAGTTCGTCTGCGCGGGCTTCGGCGTCGCGGATTTCCTCGCCCGCCATCTCGCGCACATCCGGGTCGTTGTCCTGTTGCATGGCGCGTGCAGCAGCCAGGTCTTCCTGGGTACGGCAGTAATCATTGAAGCAGCTGACCACGTCTTCCAGCTCGGCGTACTCGCGGGACAGATCGCGGAAACGGCCCTGTTCGCTGATCACTTCCGGGGTGGCCAGCAGGCCGGCAAGTTCCTGGTGGCGTTCCACCAGCCGTTCAAGTTTGTGCTTCAGGCTGTCTTTCATGCAGAACCTGTTCCGTCGGAGTCCGGCTCATCATCACGCAACAGCAGTTCGCGAGCCAGCCGCAGCGCGTCGCCGCGATTGTCTGCCGCCAGCCGGCGCAGTTGCACGCTCGGGCCGTGCAGCACCTTGTTCAGCAGCGTGCGCTGGAAGCGACGCAGTACGTCCGCCGGGTCTGCGCCACCTTCCAGTTGGGTCAGGCTGCGTCGCAGTTCCTCTTCGCCCAGCGCCAGCACCTGCTCGCGATAACTGCGCAGCGTGTCGACGGCGGCCAGTTCGCGGCGTTCGCGTTCATGCCGGTCCAGTGCGGCATCAATAATGGCCTCTGCCTGACGGGCGGCCTCCTGGCGCTGGCGGACATTTTCTTCGATCGCCTCGTGGAGATCGTCCACGGTATAGAGGTATACGTCCTGCAATTTACCCACTTCGGGCTCGATATCCCGCGGCACGGCAATGTCCACCATGAAAATCGGTTTGTGACGGCGTTTTTTCAGCGCCCGTTCGACCACGCCCTTGCCCAGCACCGGCACCGGGCTGGCCGTGCAGGTAATCACAATGTCGGCCTTTTCCAGCGCCACCGGCACATCCTCCAGTGACACCGCCTGTCCCTGTACCTCGGCGGCCAGCGCCTCGGCGCGGCTGAGGGTGCGGTTGGCAATGGTGATGTGGCCCACCGCCTGGTCACGCAGGTGGCGCGCCACCAGTTCGATCATGTCGCCGGCGCCGATCAGCAGCGCCCGGCTGTCGCGCAGCTCCGCAAAGATATGCCGCGCAAACGAGACGGCGGCATAGGCAACCGATACCGGGTTCGCGCCAATGCCGGTGTCCGTGCGGATGCGCTTGGCAACGCTGAAGACCTGCTGAAAGGTACGCGCCAGTTCGCCATTGAGCGCGCCACTTTCATGGGCACGGGCATAGGCATCGCGCATCTGGCCGAGGATCTGCGGCTCGCCGAGCACCAGTGAATCCAGCCCGCCGGCCACACGCATCATGTGGCGCAGGGCGGCATCGTTCTCGTGCCGGTACAGGGCTTCACGCAGGCGCTGGCCGTCCAGGCCATGCCAGCGGGCCAGCCACTGGGTCAGGTCGGGGGTGTCGTCGCTGGTCAGGCAGTAGATTTCGGTGCGGTTACAGGTCGACAGCAGCGCGGCTTCGACGACCCCCGGCAGGCGTCGCAGGTCCTGCAGCGCGGCGGGGATCTGGGCCTCCGGGAAGGTCAGCCGTTCGCGCAGGCTGAGCTCCGCGGTGGTGTGATTGACGCCTGTAGCCAGTAGCTTCATGTCAGGGGGTCGCAGCACCGCAGCGGGTATCGGGTGGCGCATTTTGCGGGATTTAATCACCCGAAACAATGTCATAGCCCCAGTGCACTCCCGCCCGCCTCCGTCACCGGACCGCGCGACGGACCTTCGGTGGGCAGGCCCTGGCGCCTGTGCCATTATTGCCCCTCACTCTGGATACTGGACCCGTCAGCGTAATGCCGATCTGCCTCCGAGACTGTTTTCCGAAGCGCCCGCGCCGGCTGACGCTGGCTGTGGCCACCCTGATGCTCGGCGCCTGCGCCGCCAGGCAGCCGGCCGAACCACCGCCGGCACCTGAACCTGAGCCGGTGGTCACCGCCCCCTATGACCCTGCGGTGCTCGCTGATCTGCTGGTGGCGGAAGTCGCCGCGCAACGCGATGCCCTGGACGTGAGCCTGGGCTATTACGTGGAAACCGCGCGCAGCCACAACAGCCCCGCCGTCACTGGCCAGGCCGCGCAACTGGCAGCCTATATGCAGGACGCCCCGCTGGCGCTGGAAATGGCCGAGCGCTGGCTGACCCAGGAACCGGGCAACCGCACCGCGCATGAAATCGCCGCCATCGCCCAGATCGTGATGGAGAACCCGACCGCTGCGGCGGCCCATATTGACCAACTGCTGGCCGATGACCCGCAGACCGGCCTGATCCGTCTTGTGACCCAGGCCGAAGGCCTGGACCAGCAGGGCAACACCCAGCTGCTGGCAGCCCTGGCACAGCTCACTGACCGCTATCCCGACCAGGCGCCGCTGTGGTACGCCCGCGCGCTGCACCTGCAAATGGAGGGCGATCTGGCAAACGCCTTCCAGGCCAACGAAAAAGCCCTCAAGCTCAATCGCAAGCACGAAGATGCGCAATTGCTGAAAGCACGCCTGCTGTTCGAGATGGACGACCATAGCGCCGCGCTGCGCCAGTTGCGCCGCATGGTGCGCAAGGCGCCGGATGCCCGCCGTCCGCGCGTCCTCTATATCCGCCTGTTGCTGGAAGACGGCCGCGAAGAAGAGGCCATCACCCAGCTCCAGGCGCTGTCCGAGCGTTTTCCGGAAGACCAGGACCTGCGTTTCTCGCTGGCGTTGTACGGCCTGCAGCGGGGCGCTGTCGACAGCGCCCGGCAAACACTGGAAGCCCTGCTGGACGAAGGCTACCGCCCGGACCAGATTCACCTGTACCTGGCCCAGGCCGACGAGATGCTGGGTGACGACGACGCCGCCATCGAGCACTACCTGGCCGTGCAGGAAGGCGACAACGCCCTTGCCGCGCAGCTTCAGGCAGCGCAACTGTACGAACGGCAGGGCAATATCCCCGCCATGCGCGCCCTGCTGGCGACCCTGCGCGAGCATCACCCGGTGCAACTGCCGGAGCTGTATGCCGCCGAGGCAGAGTTGCTTGGCCGCAGCGACCCGGAAGCCGCCCTCGCCCTGCTGGATGAAGCACTGCACGAATTGCCGGAACACACCGAGCTGCTGTACGCCCGCGCCCTGCTGGCCGAGCGTCTGGACCGCCTCGACCAGACCGAAGCCGATCTGCGCCGCATCCTGACCTTGCGCCCGGACGACCCGGAAACCCTGAATGCGCTCGGCTATACCCTGGCCGACCGCACCGACCGCTTTGATGAAGCCTATCGCTACATCCGCCGCGCCCTGTCTCTGCAACCGGACAACCCGGCGATCATCGACAGCATGGGCTGGGTGCTCTATCGCCTGGGCCAGTACCAGGAAGCGCTGGCACACCTGCAACGGGCCTACGACATGTTCCCCGACGCCGAAGTCGCTGCCCACCTGGGCGAAGTGCTCTGGGCACTGGGTCGCCAGGACGAGGCGCGTGCCGTGTGGCAGGAGGCCGAGGCACAGCAGCCCGGCAGCCGCCACCTGCGTGCCGTGCGTGACCGCCTCGAAGGGGGCCGCTGAATGCGCCTGCGTCACCTGCTGCTGGCAATCCTGCTGCCACTGGCACTGAGTGCCTGCCAGAGCCGCGCCCCGCTGACCGACATCACCTTCGACCACCCGGAGGAGCTGCGCCACTGGGATATCAGCGGCCGGCTCGGCTACCGCACCGCCGCCGACGGCGGCAACGCCAACATGGAATGGCGCCAGCGCCGTGACGGCGGCCAGATCCACTTCTCCGGCCCGATGGGTTTCGGCAGTGCCGAGCTGCACTGGAACGACCACCGCGCCACGCTGGACAACGGCCGCGAGCAGCGCACCGCCGGCTCACCGGCCGAACTGGCCTGGTACCTGACCGGGCTGCTGATTCCGGTCGAAGCCCTCTACTACTGGGTGCGCGGCATGCCCTGGCCGCTGGCCCACGGCACGCCCACCTACGATGAAACCGGCCAGCTGGTGGCCCTGGAGCAGCTCGGCTGGTCCTTGCGCTTCGACCGCTACCAGCCGGTGGCCGGCCTGACCCTGCCACACCGCGTACGCGCCAGCCACGCCGATGACCGTTTCACGCTGCTGGTGCAGCGCTGGGTGCCGCAACCGTGACCCTGACGCTGCCCGCGCCAGCCAAGCTGAACCTGTTCCTGCACGTCACCGGCCGCCGCAGCGACGGTTATCACACCCTGCAAACCCTGTTCACCCTGCTCGATCACGGTGACACGCTGCATTTTGCAGCGGCGGATACCCTGACCCTGGACAGCCCCGGAGTCGCCGGCGCACCGCAGGACAATCTGGTCTGGCGCGCCGCCACGCGATTGCGTGAACACACCGGCTGTCAACGCGGCGCACAGATTCGCGTGGTCAAACGCCTGCCGGCCGGCGGTGGTGTCGGCGGCGGCTCCAGCGACGCTGCCACCACCCTGCTGGGCCTGAACCGGCTCTGGTCACTGGGCCTTTCCCTGCCGGAACTGGCCGCTATCGGTCTGACGCTCGGTGCCGATGTGCCGGTGTTCGTGCACGGACGCAGTGCGTTTGCCGAAGGCATCGGCGAGCAGCTTTCGTTCGTCGATTTGCCGCCGCAGTGGTACCTGGTTGTGCATCCCGGTGTGAGTGTCGCGACCGCACAAATTTTCAGTGACCGGGAATTGACAAGAAATACCCCCGTCAGTACAGTAGCGGCCTTTCTTGAGCCGGCCACCCGAACGGCATTTCGCAACGATTGCGAGCCAGTTGCCAGAAGGCTTTTTCCGGTAATTGACGCAGCGTTGTCATGGCTCGAAAAGCATGCTGGCGAAAGCCACATGACCGGCACCGGCGCCTGCATTTTTGCGCCGGTCACGGATCGGCAACACGGCGAAACACTGCTCGCCGCATTGCCACCGCACTGGAAAGGTTTCGTCGCGCGGAGCCAGAACCTGTCACCTCTTCACGAGGCCCTGGCAGCTTCGCACAGCGACAACAGTTAGTGTTGGGGTATCGCCAAGTTGGTAAGGCAACGGGTTTTGATCCCGTCATTCCCAGGTTCGAGTCCTGGTACCCCAGCCATCTTCCTTCTCGTACACTTACGCTGCATAGCTGACGGTTGCGTCCCGCAGGGCGCGACCACCACGAGCCATACAACAGTCCCGCGGGGGAGCGCCAGTGTCCAAACTCGTCGTCTTTACCGGCAACGCCAACCCGGAACTGGCCAAGGCCATGACCCGGCAACTGAACATCCCGCTGGGCGCCGCTGACGTCGGCACCTTCAGCGATGGCGAAGTCGCCGTCGAAATTCACGAGAATGTGCGCGGCAAGGACGTGTTCATCGTCCAGTCCACCTGCCATCCGACCAACAACAACCTGATGGAAATCCTGGTGCTGGCCGACGCCCTGCGCCGCTCTTCCGCAGGTCGCATCACTGCCGTCATGCCGTACTTCGGCTATGCCCGCCAGGATCGCCGGGTGCGTTCCGCACGGGTGCCGATCACCGCCAAGGTGGTGGCCGACATGCTCACCACCGTCGGCATTGATCGCGTGGTCACCGTTGACCTGCACGCAGACCAGATTCAGGGCTTCTTTGACATCCCGGTGGACAACGTCTACGCCACCCCGCTGATCGTGGCCGATATCGAGCGCCAGAATTACCAGGACATGATGGTCGTGTCCCCGGACGTGGGCGGCGTGGTGCGTGCCCGCGCCCTGGCCAAGCAGCTCAACGACGCCGACCTCGCCATCATCGACAAGCGCCGCCCAAAAGCGAACGAATCCCAGGTCATGCACATCATCGGCGAAGTGGAAGGCCGCAGCTGCGTACTGGTGGACGACATGGTCGACACCGCCGGCACCCTGTGCAAGGCCGCCCGCGCCCTGAAAGACCACGGCGCCCGCCAGGTGGTCGCCTACTGTACCCACCCGGTACTGTCCGGTGCCGCCATCAACAACATCAAGGAATCGGCGCTGGACCAGATGATCGTCACCGACACCATCCCGCTGTCCACCACCGCCATCGACAGCGGCCGCATCCGCGTGCTGTCGCTGGCCCCCATGCTGGCCGAGACCATCCGCCGCGTGAACAACGAGGAATCCCTGTCGGCAATGTTCGACCGGCTTGAGCTGGTCTGACCCCACGCCCGGCCGGACACAGGAGCCAGAGGCGGCCCGCCCCTCTGGCTTTTTTGTGCCTGTCAGCGGATAATGCCCGCCCTTTTATGACCCCCTGAACAGTATCCGGTCGCAGGAGCTGTCCAGGCACCACTGGAGAACACCATGAGCAACGAATTCTTGCTGCATGCCGAGGGCCGCAGCGACGTAGGGAAAGGTGCGAGCCGCCGCCTGCGTCGTCAGGAAGCCCGTATTCCCGGCATCGTCTACGGCGGCAGCGCCGAACCACAGATGGTCACCCTGGAACTGCGCGAGCTGGTCAAGGCGCTGGAGAACGAAGCCTTCTACAGCCATGTCCTGACCCTCAAGATCGACGGCAAAACCCAGCAGGCGGTACTGCGCGACCTGCAGCGCCACCCGGCCAAGGGCACCCCGATGCACGCCGACTTCCTGCGCGTGGACAAGACCCACAAGATCACCATGCAGGTACCGCTGCACTTCCTCAACGAAGACAAGTGTGTGGGCGTGAAGCAGCAGGGCGGCAAGATCACCCATAACGCATCCGAAGTGGAAGTGAGCTGTCTGCCGCAGAACCTGCCGGAGTTCCTGGAAATCGACATGGCAGACGTGAAGCTGGACCAGGTGGTTCACCTGTCCGACATCAAACTGCCGAAAGGTGTCGAGCTGGTAGCCCTGACCCACGGCGCAGACCACGATCTGCCGGTGGTATCGGTACACGCGCCGAAGGGCACTGCGGCCGACGAAGCCGAAGACGCTGCTGGCGACGAAGCCAGCGAAGCCTAAGCGTTTCCAGGCATCATGGCGGATCCGGTCAAACTTATTGTCGGCCTGGCAAACCCGGGCGCACAGTATGCGGACACCCGCCATAATGCCGGCGCATGGTATGTGAACGCCCTGGCGCGAAGCCGGGGCGTTTCACTTTCCGAGGACCGGAAGTATTTCGGCCTCACCGGCAGTTTCACCGAGCAAGGTGAAACCGTTCGCCTGCTGATCCCCACCACCTTCATGAACCGCAGCGGCCAGGCCACGGCAGCGCTGGCGAATTTCTTTCGTATTCCCGTCACCCAGATGCTGGTCGCCCACGACGAACTCGACCTGGCACCCGGCTGCATACGCCTGAAAATTGGTGGTGGCCACGGCGGCCACAACGGGCTGCGCGACATCGTCAGCCGGCACGGCAATCAGAAGGATTTCGTGCGTCTGCGCATCGGCATCGGCCACCCCGGCAATGCCGCACTGGTGACACCGCACGTACTGGGCAAACCCTCACAGGACGACCGCATCCTGATCGAACGGGCGATCGATGAAGCGCTGCGCTACACCGGCGAGATCGTCAGCGGCGAATTGCCGCGTGCCATGAACGGCATCAACAGCTTCAAGCCGCAGTAACGCGCCGGTCTTTCTCGTACCGCCTGAGCACCCACTGCCCCGCCGGACGGTCCCGGTAGGCATGCAGTTGCGCCACCACCCCGGCGGGCAGATCGTTTTCATCCATGAAATCCCACGGCGTACCTGCCGGTGCCAATAACGGACCATACAGCGATGCCGCGGCGATATCGGCCAGCGTCAGTTGCTCGCCCACCAGATAGCGCTCCGGATCACCCTGGATACGGGCCTCGATCAGCGCCAGCCCTTCCTCCATGCGCACTTGTGACTGCGCCACCGGCTCGGGACGAATGCGGTACAACTGCGCCACACCCTGCTCGATCACCGGCACCAAGATTTTCTTCACAACCCCCGGCAGCCGGTATGGCCCCAGCATGGCGCGCATCACTTCCGGCCGGCCGAGCAGCTGACCGTAGATCCAGCGGCGTACGTGCACACCATAGCGGTCAAACTGCTGCTCCAGCTCAATGACCTGCTGCCGCGCGGCGCTGTCGGCCGGCAGCAGCGACACTTGCGGGTAATACTTTTCCAGGTAATAGGCGATGCGGGTGGAATCCCCGATCAGGCGCTTGCCATCGCGCAGCACCGGCAGCGTATTCACGCCGGCACGGGTGCGGGTAAACAGGCGGTGTGCGCCGGGCAACAGGTTGCGGATCTGGTACGGCATGCCCTTGTGGTCAAGCTGCCAGCGGGTCTTCTCGCAGTAATGGGAAATCGGAAACTGGTAGACCACGCGCTGTTCGGACATTGCTCTGACTCCTGCTGTGCGACCGACGCATCCCTGCCGCCGGTACGGTTCAGCCACAGAGTCTAGAATCCCCCGCCGCCACTGCCACGGCGTGGGCGCCCCGGCCAATGGTCGCGGCAGCCAATCCTAAGGGTCTATCGGTGGTTTTTCCGTCCGGGCTTGAGTAGCATTGCGGCCCCGGTGCATAACGGAAAGCGGAGCAGAGAGATGGGTTTCAAGTGCGGTATCGTAGGGCTGCCGAATGTCGGCAAATCCACCCTGTTCAATGCCCTGACCAAAGCAGGCATCGAAGCCCAGAATTTCCCGTTCTGCACCATTGAACCCAACACCGGCATGGTGCCGGTGCCTGACCCGCGCCTGGAAAAGCTCGCGGCCATCGTCAAACCGGAGCGGATACTGCCGGCAACGATGGAATTCGTCGACATCGCCGGCCTGGTGGCCGGCGCCTCGCAGGGCGAGGGCCTGGGCAACAAGTTCCTGGCCAATATCCGCGAGACCGACGCCATCGCCCACGTGGTGCGCTGCTTCGATGACGACAACATCATTCACGTGGCCGGCAAGGTGTCGCCGCTGGATGATATCGACACCATCAACACCGAGCTGGCCCTGGCCGACCTGGATTCTGTCGAAAAGGCCCATCTGCGTGCGGCCAAGGCCGCCAAGGGTCAGGACAAGGACGCCGCCGCGCTGGTCACCGTGCTGGACAAGTTGTTGCCCGCCCTGAGTGACGGCAAACCGGCGCGCAGCGTCGCCCTGAGCGACGACGAACTCAAGCGCGTACGCTCCTACAACCTGCTCACCCTGAAACCGACCATGTACATCGCCAACGTCACCGAGGACGGCTTCGAGAACAACGCCCTGCTCGACGCCGTGCGTGCACTGGCAGAGAGCGAAGGCGCCGGCGTGGTCGCCATCTGCGCCAAGATCGAATCCGAAATCGCCGAACTGGACGACGACGAAAAAGCCGATTTCCTTTCGGAAATGGGCATGGACGAGCCGGGCCTGAACCGCGTGATCCGCGCCGGTTATAACCTGCTTGGCCTGCAGACCTACTTCACCGCCGGCGTCAAAGAAGTACGCGCCTGGACTATTCCCGTGGGCGCCACCGCGCCGAAATCAGCGGGCGTGATCCACACTGATTTCGAGAAAGGGTTTATTCGCGCGGAAGTGATCGGCTACGACGACTACATCCAGCACAACGGCGAACAGGGCGCGAAAGACGCCGGCAAATGGCGCCTGGAAGGCAAGGACTATGTGGTGAAAGACGGCGACGTGGTGCACTTCCGGTTTAACGTGTGATCAACGTCTGACGAATTTCGCTGGATCTCGGTGGTGCTCAGTAGCGCTTGGTGGATTGGTTATCCCACTTTAAATCAATGGGTTGCGTAAACAATACGGTCTACTGAGCGTTCCTATTGTTCATCGAGGTCTGAAAAATTCGGGGGTAGCGTTGGGGTACTCGTGTTCAACCGTGGGGGTACTTTTCCCCGCAGTGGAGTCCAACGATGCCCGAGAATCTACTCACCGATGCCAAGATCAGGTCGGCCAAACCAACTGATCGAGACTGGAAACTTTCAGACGGCGGGGGCTTGTTCCTGCTGGTCAAGCCCACCGGCGGCAAGCTCTGGCGGTGGAAGTACCGCCTGCAAGGCAAGGAGAACCTCTTTGCCATTGGTGGCTTTCCCCAGGTAAGCCTTGCGGAGGCTCGCGCTGCCCGCGAGAAAGCGCGTGCCTTGGTCAAGCAAGGTATCCACCCTGCGCATGAGCGGCAGCAGGTCAAGCAGCGCAACCTCGAAGCGCTGGAAGAACGTAAGCGCGCTCGTGAAAGCTCGTTTGCCAAGGTGGCGCAGGCGTATCTGGCCGAGATCAAGCCTGTCTTTGCGCTCAGTTCCTACCGCACGAAAGAGTCCCGCATCAGGAAGTACCTGTCGCCCAAGTTCGATGGAATGCCGATGAGCGACATTGGCGTGAAAATGGAGTAAATGGGGTAATTTTGACATTAATGCCCCTTTTAAATTCATATCACTCATTTCCTTCCTGGACGGCCATGCCAGCTCCTTACGACCAGTCCGATTCAGGGAATGGGGTAGTCAAACACGAGTAACGAGGCATTTTTGGAGAAATTACCCCATTTAGCGGCTATGATTACCCCATTTAGACAGCCTAGGCTTACATTTCCATGCACTCGCTCACACCCGAGTACCTTGCCGCGCTTCGCTTCGATGGCACTCAGGCTGCCACGTTGCGCTCGCTGGGCGAGTATCAGGGTAAGCAGCAACTCTACGCCGTGCAGTCGCCCGAAGCTCTCAAGGGGCTACGCCAGATCGCGGTGGTCGAATCCACCGGGTCGTCCAACCGGCTGGAAGGGGTTGTTGTCGCGCCGTCGCGGTTGAAGTCTCTGGTCATCCGCAACGCAAGGCCGAAGAACCGCTCCGAACAGGAGATCGCCGGCTACCGTGATGCCTTGGCGTTGATCCACGAGCCCGCTGAGCACATGCCCTTCAACGAAAGCGTGGTGTTGCAACTGCACACCCTGCTGTATCGCTACATGCCGCAGGCTGGCAGACGCTGGAAGGCCACCAATAACGATATCGTCGAACGTCTCTCGGATGGCACTTCGCGTCTGCGCTTCCAGCCGGTGGCTGCGCATCTCACACCGTTGGCCATGGCTGATCTGACAGGGCGCTACGCCACCGCACTGGACCAGCACCTGGCCGACCCGCTGGTGCTGGCGCCGCTGGCGATGCTCGACTTCCTGTGCATTCACCCCTTCCCAGATGGCAACGGTCGCATGTCCCGCTTGCTGACTCTATTGCTGCTCTGCCACTTCGACTATACCGTGGGTCGCTATATCAGCCTGGAACGCATCTTCGAAGATACCAAGGACGGTTATTACAAGACGCTGGAAGCCAGTTCGCAGGGGTGGCATCAAGGGCAGCACGACGTCAAACCCTGGCTCGACTACTTCTGGGGTGCCTTGCTGCAGGCCCATCGTGAGTTCGAGGAGCGTGTCGGCACCATTGAGCGAGGGCGTGGCAGCAAGGGCGACCGGGTGCGGGCAGAAGTGTTGGAGCGCCGCCTGCCGTTTTCGATTTCCGAGATAGTAGAAGCCTGCCCGGGCGTGAGCCGGGACATGGTTCGACTAGTGCTGCGAGCGATGAAATCAGAGGGGTTGATCGAATCGATGGGCAAGGGGCGAGGGGCAAAGTGGAAGCGCGTCACAGCAGGCACCTCCAGTCGTACAGCGGCTTTGGCGATTGGCCACAAGATGGATCAGTGAGGACTCCCCATGGATAACGTTTTCCAGTTCCGCGACCAGCTTATCGAACGATACGGCAGCTTTTCCCGCAGTTTCGTTCGCATCGCCGCGCCCGATATCCAGGCCGAGATCGAACATCAATATGCGCAAGGCCGCTATTGGCCCGAACCGCTGGTGCAGATCAACCCGAATTACCAACGCCAGGGCACGGTGCAGCAACTGGTGGCGCAGGGCATCCTGCACGCTGCCTGCGCAGAGATCTTCCAGGTCGGCAAGTCCGAAGGCACGCCACAACCCCTGCATCTCTACAAGCACCAGATGGAAGCCCTGGCCAAAGGCCAGGAACGCCAAAGCTACGTGGTCACGACCGGCACGGGGTCGGGCAAGTCCCTGTCCTTTTTCATCCCGATCATCGACCGCATTCTCAAGGCCAAGCAATCTGATGGCAAAGCACGTACCAGGGCCATTGTCATCTATCCGATGAATGCCCTGGCCAACAGCCAGCTGGAAGAGCTCGACAAGTTTCTGCATGGCTATGCGCCGGAGCTTCGTCCCTTCACCGTCAAGCGCTACACCGGCCAGGAAAGCCAGGCGGAGCGCGCGGCCATCGCGGATGACCCGCCCGACATTCTGCTGACCAACTTCATGATGCTGGAGTACATCCTCACACGCTTCGACGAAGTGGACCGGCGCGTGGTGGCGCACTGCGAGGGGCTTGAGTTTCTGGTGCTGGACGAGCTACACACCTATCGTGGCCGTCAGGGTGCGGACGTTGCCTTGCTGGTGCGGCGTCTGCGCGAGCGCTTGAACGCCGCGCAACTGGTATGCATTGGCACCTCGGCCACCATGTCCAGCACCGGCAGCCAGGCCGACCGCAACCGCGTGGTGGCCGACGTGGCCAGCAAACTGTTTGGCACCCGGATCAGCGAGCATGACGTCATCGGCGAGACCCTGGAACGGGTCACCAACCCGCTCAAGGACGTCAACGCCATCCGCCCAGAACTAACGGCGGCCATTGCGCGCGAACAGGATGCCTGGGCGGATTTCGATGCGTTCCGCGACGATCCGCTGGCCATCTGGGTCGAGTTGAATCTGGGCATCGACCTTCCGTCTGATGAACCTCCCCGCCGGGCCCGGCCCATGATGTTGGAAGAAGCCAGCTGCCGCCTTGCCGAAGACGCAGGCTGCCCGCCTGACGCGGCCCGCGCCGCCCTGCAACGCTTTCTGGTGGCAGCCCATGATGTGCGCACGCCTCAGGGCAGGCCGCCGTTCGCGTTCAAGTTGCACCAGTTCATCAGCGGCCCCGGCAAGGTACTCACCACGCTGGAAGAACGCGGCAAACGCCATGTCACGCTCGATGCCCAGCGTTTCGCGCCGGGGCGACAGCAAGAGAATGTGTTGCTTTACCCCGCGCACTTCTGCCGCGACTGTGGCCAGGAATACCTGCCGGTCTGGCACGCCCAGCATCCGGTCAGCTTCAGTGCCCGTGAAATCGACGATATCGCGGCGGAAGACGACGCCAGCCATGGCTTTTTGTGCCCCCTGGTGCCCGGGCAGCAATACGGTGGCCTGCTCAAAGACTTGCCAGAGACTTGGATCGATACCAGCCGCAGTGAAGACAGAGTCAAGCCAACCTACAAGAATGCCGTTCCTTATGAGGTTACGGTCGATGCCAAAGGACAAACGGGCTCGGGGACGGAGTTCTGGTTCATCCCCGGCAAGTTCCGCTTCTGCCTGAACTGCGGCAGGACGCACGAAGCCCACGGCAAGGATGCCAACCGCCTCTCCAGCCTGTCCGGCGAAGGCCGCTCCTCGGCCACCACCATGATTGCGCTGGCGGCCTTGCAGCAATTGTTCGCGCTGCCTGAACCCGCCCCCGGCCAGCCCGACCCGCGCAAATTGCTCGGCTTCAGCGACAACCGCCAGGATGCGGCTCTGCAAGCGGGACATTTCAACGACTTCATTTTCCTGCTGACGCTGCGTGCCGGCCTGATCGGCGCACTTCAAGGCAGCGGCGGCCAGCTCGATGAAGAACACCTGGCCGAAAGCGTCTTCAGGGCCCTCGGTTTTCAAGCGGTGGATGAAGCGACCCTGGTGGAGTATCTGCGCACCCCTAAGCTCATGGGGCTGGCCCGGCAGGAAGCACAACGCACATTGCGTTTCATCATTGCTCATCGACTGCTGCGCGATCTGCGGCACGGCTGGCGCTTCAACAATCCGAATCTGGACCAGCTCGGCCTGTTGCAGATTCGCTACCGGGATCTGGATGCCTTCTGCGCTGACGCCAGCGTCTTTGCCGCGAACGGCACCCTGGCCCAATTGACGGCTGCGCAGCGGACAGTTTTGTTCGCATTGCTGTTCGACGCCCTGCGCCGCCATCTGTGCCTGGAAAGTCGTTACCTCGACCCGGTCGAGCAGGACAAGGCCCGCACCAACGCCCACACCTACCTGAACGAACGCTGGGCTTTTGCGCCCGACGAAAAGCTCGATACCGGCCGATATCTCATCCTCGGCAAGCGTCCCGAATACAGGGGCAAGCCACGTACCGATCTGGTGGCGGGTGGCCCGCGCTCGCGCCTGCTGCGACAGATCAAGACCGCCGCCTTCTGGCGCGACAGTGCCTGCGCTAGCGAGGTCGCGCAGTGGAAAGATGCCGATTGGGCCGAGCTGATCGAAGACATGCTCAAGGCCGCAGGAAACTATGGTTATGTGCAGCGCCAACCCATCGACGCCCAACTCGTCGGCTGGCGCCTGAATGCGGCTGCTCTAGACTGGTGCCTGATTGCCGATCAGCCACAAACTGATAGCAATCGAATCAACCAGTATTTCCGCACCCTGTATCTCGGCATTGCCGACCTGTTGCGACGACCCTCGCATCCGCTGTTCGACTTCGAAGCCCAGGAACACACGGCCCAGGTGGATGCACCACGCCGGCAGTTGCTGGAGCAGCGTTTTCGCTACACCGAGAAAGACAGGCAGGACTGGGCGCAGAACCCGGCCCACGAAGCGCCGCTGGAGCGGCTGCCGGTGATGTTCTGCTCACCCACCATGGAACTGGGCGTGGACATCTCCGCGCTCAACACCGTGTACCTGCGCAATGTGCCGCCGACCCCCGCCAACTACGCCCAGCGTGGCGGCCGTGCCGGTCGCTCGGGCCAGCAGGCGTTGGTCATCACCTACTGCGCGGCCCTCAGTCCGCATGACCAGTGGTTCTTCCACAATGCCGAGCAGATGGTACATGGTGTCGTGCGCGCGCCGACCCTTGACTTGAGCAACCGCGATCTCATCGACAGCCATCTGCAAGCGGTCTGGCTGGCCAGTACCCAGGTGCCGCTGGACGACAGCATTGCGCCCATGCTGGACCTCGATCAGTCCCGCAAGCCACTGAAACAGCCCTTGCAGAACGCGCTACAGGCACAAGCCGTTCAGCAACGGGCTCTGGCCAGCGCCGGGCGGGTGATCGACCAGCTCGCTGGCGAGCTTGAAGGCAGCACCTGGTTCACACCGGACTATGTGCGCCAGGTGATCGACAACGCGGCACAAGCGTTCTCCGGGGCGCTGGAGCGCTGGCGCAAGCTGTTTGAAGCCACCCGCGAGCAAATGGAAATGGCCGACCGCATCGTCAAAAGCCATACCGCCTCGCACACGGAACGCCAGAATGCCCAGCGCCGTTACGGTGACGCCGCACGCCAGTATGCCGTGCTGCTCAAGTCCGGCAACGGCCAGAACAACGACTTCTACACCTACCGCTACCTCGCCAGCCAGGGCTTCCTGCCGGGCTACAACTTCCCGCGCCTGCCGCTGATGGCCTGGATTCCCGCACGTGGCGGTCAGACCGTCAACGGCAAAGATGACGAAGGCAGCATGGTCAGCCGACCGCGCTTTCTGGCGCTGTCCGAATTCGGCCCCCGCAGCCTCATCTATCACCAGGGCCGCATGTACCGCGTGGTGCGCGCCAAGCTCAACGTCGGCAATAGCGATCACATCTCCGGCAACAGCCAGTTGGCCACCATCGCCTCGCTGGTATGCAGCCAGTGCGGTTACGGTCATCTCGGCGAGCCCGGCGGCGAACAGCCGCTGGTCAACCGCTGCGAAAACTGCGATGCCCTGCTCACCGAGCACGATTGGGTGCGCGAGCTGTACCGCATCGAAACCGTGGAGACCGTGGCCACCGAGCGCATCTCCATCAACGATGAGGAGCGCCAGCGTCAGGGCTTCGAGCTGCAAACCACTTACCGCTTTCTGCCCGGCCCCGATGGCCGTATCCAGCAGCAGCAGGCCTTGATCCAACAGGGCGAGGATCCGCTGGGCAAACTCACCTATGCCCCCGCCGCGCAAATCTGGCGCATCAACCGCGGCTGGCGCAGACGCAAGGATAAGGAGCAACTGGGCTTCTACATCAACCCCATCACCGGCACCTGGAGCAAGCAGGACGCACCGGATGCGGAAGACGACAAGGGCGATAACGATACCTTGCTGGAAAAGGTGCCCAACCAGCGCATCGTTCCCTTTGTGGAAGACCACCGCAATCTGTTGATCTTCGCACCCGAACAGGCCCTGTCGCTGGAAGCCATGGCCACCTTGCAGGCCGCACTCAGGCGCGGTATCGAAATGACCTTCCAGATCGAGGAATCCGAACTGGTGGTCGAGCCACTGCCGAAGTCCGACGAGCGCCGTGCCCTGCTGTTCTATGAAGCGGCGGAAGGCGGTGCGGGTGTGCTCACACGCCTGGCAAACAATCGAAACGACCTTGCGCTCATAGCCAGCAATGCCCTGCAACTGATTCACTATCGCAAACCGCAGAGCGGCATCTGGACGCTGGGCGATCTGTCGTCGCTGGAACAGACCGATACGCTTGGCAATCATCCGTGCGAAGCCGGCTGCTACCAGTGCCTGCTGTCCTACTTCAACCAGCCCGACCACGAGCACATCAACCGCCGCAACGCCGATGCGCTCAAGCTGCTGGTGGCGCTGGCCAACGCCCAGGTGCAGCCGGTGACGAGCGGCCTGACTGCCGTTGCTGCAACCACATCAACGAACGAACCACTCGATGCCTGGCTGACAGCACTTCAGCAAGCAGGCGCGGTACAACCCGATGCGCTCAACGTAGCCGTCAATAATGGCGCCGCCATCGCCGCCGCCCAGTACAAGGCCGCTCGTGCTCTGGTGTTTCTGTCCGCGGTGGATGAGCAGACCGCCAGCGTACTGCAGGACAAAGGCTGGCAGGTGCTCGATTTTTCGGACGCTTCACGCTGGCCACAACAATTCGCCGCGCACGCCGATGTATTCGGCGCTGGGGAAGAGAGAACAGGAAATAAAAGCGTATGACGATCCTCGAACACGACTTTCTGCCCGGCAACCTGGTGCGCGCCCGAGGCCGCGAATGGGTGGTGCAAAGCGACTCCCGCCGCGACTGGCTGCGCCTGCGTCCCTTGAGCGGTGCCGATGACGAAAGCATCGCCCTGATCCCCGAGCTGGAACTGCATCCCGTCGAACCCGCCCGCTTCGACTGGCCCGATCCCGCCCGCGCCGGCAACCACGCCGCCGTGCTGTTGCTGCGCGATGCCCTGCGCCTGACCCTGCGCGCCGGAGCCGGCCCGTTCCGCTCCTTCGGCAATATCGCCGTGGAGCCGCGCGGCTACCAGCTTGTACCCCTGCTGATGGCACTGCGCCTGTCCACCGTGCGCCTGCTGATTGCCGATGACGTGGGCATCGGCAAGACCATCGAAGCCGGTCTGATCGCACGCGAGCTCATGGACCGTGGCGAAATCGCCCGCCTGGCCATTCTCTGCCCACCACACCTTGTCGAGCAGTGGCAAAGTGAGTTGGAAGCCCGCTTCAACCTTCAGGCCGTGGCGTTGACTTCGTCTTCGGCCTCCCGCATCGAACGTGATCTGCCGCATGGCGTGCGCCTGTTCGACCACCATCCCGTGGTGGTAGTCAGCCTGGACTACATCAAGAGCGAGCGCCACCGCGAGCAGTTTCTCGCCACCGCACCCGAGTGCATCATCGTCGATGAAGCCCACACCTGCGCCAGCAGCGGCGCGGGCAAGCAACTGCGCTTCGAGCTGCTGCAACGTCTAGCAAAAGATGAACAGCGCCACCTGATCCTGCTCACCGCCACGCCGCACTCCGGTGACGAAACCGCCTTCTACAACCTGCTGTCGCTGCTCGCTCCGCGCTTTGCCGCCTTGCAGGGCCGCATGACCACCGCTGACCCGCTGCGTCAGGAACTGGCCCGCCACTTCGTCCAGCGCCGCCGCAAGGACATCGCCGAATGGCAGGCCGAAACCGGCGACGGACGCGGCTTTCCCCGCCGCATGAAGACCGAGCTGACCTACCAGCTTTCCGGTGACTGGGGCGCATTCTTCGACGCCGTGCAGGATTATTGCCGCGAACTGGCCCTGAATTTTGAAGAGCACGTCGGGCAGCAAGAACAACAAGGCGGCGCCCGCCTGATCTGGTACGCCACCCTGGCCTTGCTGCGCTGCGTGGCGTCATCACCCGCCGCCGCCGTCAAGGCACTGACCACCCGGCTGGAAGGCGCCCTGCCGGATGACGGCGATCTGCTCAGTGACGAGCGCCTGCACGACGGCGAGGCCGACGATCTCTCCAGCAACGATCTGGAGCCGCCCGCCCAAATGCAGGATACCAACCGGCTGCAAGCCCTGATCGCCGATGCCCAGCGCCTTAGCGGCAAAGCGGGTGACCCCAAGCTGGCCGCACTCATCCGGCATATCGACCTGCTGGTAAAGGACGGCTACCACCCGGTGGTGTTCTGCCGCTACATCGCCACCGCCCATTACGTGGCCGAGCACCTCAAGGCCGCCTTTCCCAAAGCCGTCATCGAGTCTGTCACCGGCGAGCTCACGCCCGAAGAACGCCGCGAGCGCGTGGACGGCATGGAGGATGCCGAGCAACGCATCCTGGTCGCCACCGACTGCCTCTCCGAAGGCATCAACCTGCAACACCTGTTCACCGCCGTCGCCCACTACGACCTGGCCTGGAACCCCACCCGCCACGAACAGCGCGAAGGCCGCGTCGATCGCTTCGGTCAGCAGGCCGATGAAGTGCGCTGCACCATGCTCTACGGCCAGGACAACCCGGTGGATGGCTTCGTGCTCAACGTCATCCTCAAAAAAGGCGAAGCCATCCAGAAAGAACTGGGCGTGCTGGTGCCCCTGCCCGAAGACGAAGCCCGCATCAATCAGGCGCTGGTCAAGGCGGCACTGATGAAACGCAGCGACAGCCGTACCGCATCACCGCAAGCCGCCTTCGATTTCGGCGAGCCGGAACAACTGCTCGCCCCGCTGCAAGCCCAATGGCGCGACGCATTGGAAAAAGCCAGGGCCAACCGCACCGTGTTCGCCCAGCGCCGCATCAGGCCCGATGAAGTGCTGCCCGAATGGCACAAACAGCAACAGGCCCTAGGCACCCAGGCTGACGTGCAGCGCTTTCTGCAAAGCGCTTGTGTGCGATTAGGGTCACCGCTGGAAATCGGCCGCAAGCAGAGCGCACGCTTCCTGCCCCAGCACCTGCCCGAAGCCCTGCGCCAGCGCCTGGCCGATGAGGGTATCGACGCCCCCCAACTCATCGACTTCAACGAACTGCACCGCAGCCACCCGCTGGTTGGCCTGCTGGCCCAGCACCTGCTGGAAGACGCACTTGGCGGCGAACGTCCGCTGGCCGCCCGTTGCGCTGCCACTCTTACCAATGACGTGGAGGTCGTCACCACCCTTTACCTGCTGCGCCTGCGCCACCAGCTCAGCTACGTACGCCGTCGCGAACCCTTCCAGATGATGGCGGAGGAAACCGTTGCTCTGGCTGTGCAGGGTCGCAACGCTCCCCAATGGCTGGCCGACGATGGCGTGAGTCGCCTGCTCGAATGCACTCCCAGCGGCAACCTGCCGCCAGAGGCGGCACAGCGCGAAATCCGTACCGCACTCGACTTCCTCACTGCGCACCCGCAGCAACTGCAAACGCTGGCCCGGCAGCGGGCCGATGCCCTGCTGGCCGACCACCAGCGCGTGCGTGAGGCCACCCGTGACGTCGGCCAGTACAGCGTCAGCCCTTGCCTGCCGGTCGATGTGATGGGCGTGTATGTACTGCTGCCGGATTCACTCTGATGAAGCGCGAGCCATCCATGACAGAGACGGAAACCACCGATCTGGAAAAAAGCCTGATTTCACTGGCAGATATCGCCTCCAGTGCCGATCTTCTCGTCATCATCAAGACGGAGGCCAAGGTGTGATAACGCCCCCAACCACCACACCACACTATCAGCTTGGCTCTGCACCCGTGACAGGCGTGGGCTTTGGCCTGCCTGTCGATCAACTGGATCAGCAGCTTGCCGGGCCGGTGGCCGCTCTGGTCTTTGATGACGTCGGTGTCCGCAGCCTTGGCGAACTGCTCGATGGTCTGGCCGATACGGAGTTCTCGCGGGAAAATCTGGATGCGTTACTGGCAGATACCTCAGCACCTGAGGACTGGCGTGTTGGTGAAGCACTGGCCGAGCATCATCTGAGCGAAGATCATGATTGCTTCTTTCCGTGGCCCGATGGGCGTGATGAGCGCAAACGCGGCTCCAGCTTGCCGGGCGCAGACCTTGTTGGCTTTCAGCACAAGAACGGCTGCGAGCGTTTTGTGTTTGGCGAGGTGAAAACCTCGTCCCACGCAAGTTACCCACCGAGTGCGGTCTATGGCCGACACGGGTTGAAACGGCAGATGGAAGACTTGCGCAACCGCCGCGAGATACGCGATGGCCTGGTGCGTTACCTAGGGCATCGGGCGAACGGAGCGGCCTGGCGTGCGCGCTATCAGGCTGCGGTGGCGGTTTATCTCAACGACACCTGCGAGGTGCGGCTGTTCGGCATGCTGGTGCGGGATGTGCCTCCCCATGAAGACGATTTGCGCGTGCGGGTCAACACGCTTACGGATGCTTGCCCTGATGCGATGGCGATTGGCTTGATTGCAATCTATCTGCCTGCTGGAAGCATTGCCAATCTCTCGGCCAAGGTGGTCGCGTCCCGTCAGCACGGGGGTGACTCATGAATCTTAAGCAAGAGGCATTGGAGCGATTGGAGTCGCACTGGGCGGTGGCAGCAATCCCTGTCGATGCGCGTCAGCAAGCCACGGAACTGGCCCAGTCCAGCTTGGTGCAAAAAGCAGTGGGACGGCAGTTGCATTTACCGATGGCAGATTCCGCCCACACGGAAGACTTGCTGAAACGGGTGGCGCTGGCCTACGAAATGGCCGCCATTGAAGGTTTGCCCGCGTTCCTGAGCCAGTCTCCCGAACAGGATGATTTGCGCCTGCAATGCGTGGCAGGGGCTTGGCGGGCATTCGAGTTCCGCCGTTTGATGCCTGTTGCCACCGCGACTGAGGAAAGGATTTTTCAGGTGCTGCACTTGGCGGGCCTGGCCTATTGCGGTGATCGCTGGTCGGATATTCGGCGTTGGTTCACGGAAAATCGGACGGCCATTGCCGTGCCGTCGGTGGCCAATCAGCCGTGGCATTTGCGTCTGCTGTATCGCCTGTTCGATTGCTGGGTACGGTTGCTGCGCAAGAACGGCTGGGACGACCTAGATCAGATCCGCGAAATCATTGCCGGCTTGCGGGAAGATCAACGCGAGTATGAAAAATCCTCGCTGGACAGCGGCTCCAACGCCCAGGACAGAGCCATGGCCTTACGCCTGATTGCGCTCTACCACTGGGCCAAGGCGACCGAAGTGCTAGCCCGCTACGTTCTCCAGGGTGAGCCGCGCGGTGTTCATGCCGTGCTCGACAAGCATTTCGAGGCGGCGACGGATGCCGCCACGGTGGGCGGTGATGCGGCGCTGGAAGTGCTCATGCGCTGGCTGCATGCAAGCTCGCGCCAGATGGTTGCAGGCTCACTGTGGTGGGTTGCCCATTCGATCAACTCCAGGGTGACGCGCTTCGTCGGCTCGGCGACCAAGCATCAAGCCATGTTCGAGTTGCTACCGCCCCAACGGGCCGCACTACAGGAACAGGGGCTGCTGGATGCAGCGGCGACCGCCGTGGTTATCGACCTGCCGACGTCGGGCGGAAAAACACTGCTTGCGCAGTTCCGCATACTCCAGGCCTTGAACCAATTTGCCGAACGCGGTGGCTGGGTAGCCTATGTCGTGCCCACCAAGGCGCTGGGCAACCAGATCACGCGCCGCTTGCGGCGTGATTTCAGCCCTGTCGGCGTGCGTGTCGAGCAGCTCACTGGCGCAGTGGAAATCGACGCCATCGAGGAATCCCTGCTGTCTTCGACAGAGACCGGCGAAACCAGAGCGTTCGACGTATTGGTGGCCACGCCGGAAAAACTGCAATTGATTATTCGCAACAAAAAGGTAAGCCGTCCGCTATCGCTGATGGTGATGGACGAGGCGCACAACATGGAGAGTGAGGCGCGCGGCCTGCGCATTGAATTGCTGCTTGCTACCGTCAAGCAGGAATGCGCTGGCACCAACTTCCTGCTGCTGATGCCGTTCGTTGAGCGCGCCGATGCACTGGCACGTTGGCTGGCAAGCGATCCGAATTCCGGGCGCTCCATCAGTGTTGGCACCAGTCCCTGGCGCCCCAATGAGCAGTTGGTGGGCATGTTCCGCGCTAAGACAGACGATACGGTGCGCGCCGGATGGCAACTGGAGTTCGAGTCTCTGCTGACTACGCGCAAGACGATTCACCTGTCCGGCACGCACCCGGTCGGCAGCGTCAAGCCATTGGATGTCGCACGATCAAAGTTCATCAAGGCAAATGGGCAGCAGCAAGGATTCAATTTACAGGCCGCCGCCATGGCGACGGTGTTTTCTGCTCGTGGCACCAGCATTGCGGTGGGTAGCGACCCCGGCACGACATGGAGCATGGCACGGGAAGTGGTCAAGGCGCTGCCGACACAGGAGAGTGTGTCTGATCGGGTTCAGCTTGTTCAGCACTTTCTGGCGGCAGAAATCAGCCCGCAGTTCGAACTGATCAAGATGCTCTCGCATGGGGTCGGCGTGCATCACGCGGGGCTATCCGATGAAGTTCGTTCACTCATCGAGTGGCTGACTGAGGAAGGAGACATCAAGGTTCTGTGCGCAACCACGACTTTGGCACAGGGAATCAACTTCCCGGTTTCATCGGTGTTTCTCGCAACGACAAAGTATCCGTACGGAGTCCCGTTCAAGAAACGAGAGTTCTGGAATCTTGCCGGACGTGCCGGGCGGATGAATCAGGACAGCGTTGGCGTAGTCGGCATCGCCGACACCAATCGTGGCAACGAGATTCGGCAGTATGTGCGGGATGCGGCAGGAGAACTGGTTTCCCAACTCGTCAGCGTGGTTGCTGAGCTGGATCAGGCCAACGACGGCGAGGCACTGCTTGGAGTACTTCGTGCTGATCAGTGGGAGGATTACCGTTGCTATGTAAATCATCTTGTCCACGAGATCGGCAATCTGGATCGCGTAATAGCCAGCATGGAGAACTCGCTTCGCAATACCTATGGCTATCGGATCTTGCAGGAATCGTCCGAGGGCCGAACCCGCGCACAAAAACTGATTGAGGCCACCAAGCTTTATGCGCGCAAGATTTCGGAGAATCCAGGGCAAGTCGCACGTGCGGACAACACCGGCTTTTCGTTTGAGGGCGTTGGCAGAGCCTTGCATGGTATCCGCGAACTGAACCGTGATCTGACAACGGCAGATTTTTCGGCAGATAAGCTTTTCGGCAATGCCTCCAGCATGTCCGATCTTTACGGCATCATGCTCAAAATTCCCCAGTTGGCCAGAAACCTTGAGGACATCACGACTAATGGAATGGAGCATCAGCAGTTGGCATCCATTACGCGGGATTGGGTAGATGGCAAGAGCATTCAGCAAATTGCGTCGACCTACTTCCGCGCCGAAGAAAATCAAACTCAAGCTATTACAAATGCATGCAAGGCCATCTATCGTAACCTCATCAACAACGGTACCTGGGGTTTGTCGGCCTTGAGCCGGTTGTCTGGCATTGATTTCGAGCAATTGCCCGACGAGCAAAAGCGCCATATCAATCTACTCCCAGCCATGATCTACCACGGCGTGAAGACGGAAGAAGGCGTTTTGATGCGGATGAATGGTGTGCCGCGCTCCATCGCAGAAACGTTGGGTGAAAGTTACCGTCAGGCATCAGGTGATTCAAAACAAAAAGCCTCCATACATGCGGTACGTGATTTCATTGCATCGGCGGAAATTTCGGCTTGGAACAAGGCAAGGTCAGAAAGCTCGCCGCTTTCCGCAGCGGAATATCGGAATGTCTGGCGTGTTTTGTCCGGAACGGAAGGGTGAACCACGCCATGACCGAAACCGAAACCGAAACCACCGAGCTGAAAAAGTCCCTAGCCGAACTGAAGCAGGGCCTGATCTCGCTGGCCGCCATGCTCAACAAGCACGGCCAGGCCGAGCTGTGGTTCGGCATCGCGCCCAATGGCAAGGCCGTGGGGCTGGATGTGACCGAGAAAACCCTGCGCGATGTGTCGCAAGCCATTGCCGCGCATATCGAACCGGCCATCTATCCACACATCACCCAACAGCGCATCGACGGCAAGCAGTGCCTGCACATCAAGGCCGAGGGCTGGCAGCAGCCTTATCTGGCCTATGGTCGTGCTTACATGCGGGTGGCGGATGAAGATAAAAAACTCAGCGCCAGCGAACTGAAGAACCTCATCCTGCAAAGCAATCAGGATGCGCTGCGCTGGGAAAACGAACCCAGCGGCCTGACCCTGGAACAACTGAACCCCGAAAAAATCAGCCACTTCCTTGCACGCGCCGACCTGCCGCCAGACAGCGCCGCCAACGCCCTGGAAAAGCTCGACCTGTTGCGTCAGGGCGCGCCCATCAACGCCGCCAAACTTTTTTTCGCCGACGAACCCATCCAGTTGCGCTGCGCGGTATTTGCCACCCACACCAGCTCCACCATCATCGACCGTCACGATTTCGATGGCGACATCCTCGAACTGATCGAAGAAGCCGAAAAATACACCCTGAAAAACATCCACATCGGCATGAGGCTGGAAGGCTTGCGCCGTGTGGACGTGCCCGAAATCTCCCTCAAGGCCATCCGCGAATCGCTGGTCAATGCCTTCTGCCACCGCGACTGGCGCGACCCGGATTTCGTGCAGGTCGCCGTGTTCAAGGATCGGCTGGAAATCCGCAGCCCCGGCAGCCTCTACGGCAACCTGACCTTTGACGAGATACGCCAGGGCAACGTCTCCCGCCGCCGCAACCCGAAAATTGCCGAACTGCTGCGCCGCATTCATCTGGTGGAAGCCTGGGGCCGGGGGGTGCCGCTGATTCTGGAAAACGCGCCAGCCACCAGCTTTGTCGAAATCGGAGGCCTGTTCATCACCCGCTTTACGCGGCCAAGTGCCCAGCAGACTACCCAGGCAACCAGCACAGACACTGGCAGAGAAGACACTCAAACCAGCAGAGGAACTAGTACAGAAAGCACGGAAACTGGTAGAGAAAACATTGAAGCTAGTAGAGAAACTGGTATAGAAAGCACGAAAACCAGCAGAGAATCAGGGACAGAAGCCAACTCACCAGACACCCTGGCCGGGCTTCCAACAGCACAAAAAATCCTGCGCCACCTGCAATCAGAGCCGGCCAGCACCGCCAAAGACCTTGCCCAAAAAGTCGGCATCACGGAAAAGGGTGTTCGCTACCACCTGGAGCAACTGAAGAAGCAGGGCAAGCTGCGCCACGTTGGCCCCACCAAAGGCGGCTACTGGAAAGTCATCACAAAGGCCGACGAATAACATGAAACGCATCCGCAAGACCCAGGCCACACTCAACCTGCCCACCCTCAAGCTCGAAGGCGGACTATTCCTGCCCGACCAACTGGAAAAAGCCGCCCAGGGCCGCGCCAGTGCCCAAAGTGAGGCCGACTACGGCACCCCCAGGGGCGTCCGCCTCAAGGACGAATACAGCCGCGCTTTCCAGATCGCCTGCGCCCAGTGGCAGCACTTCGCCGCGCAGATGGAACGCGCCGATGTCGATGCCGCGCAACTCACCACCCGCTTCGTTGATGAACTGCTGCGCCACGCCTTTGGCTACGCCACCCTGCAAGCCGCGCCAGCGCAGCCGGTGGGCGAACTGCGCTACCCGGTCAGCCTGATCGCCGACCACCTGCCCGTATTGGTGGCCCCGCACACCCTGGGGCTGGACGACGCCGCCCCGCAGTTTGCCGTGCAGGGCGGCAGCAGCCGCAGGAAAGCGCCTTTTCTGGCCATGCAGGAACGGCTCAACGCCACGCCCGATCAGCTCTGGGGCATCGTCAGCAACGGCAGACAACTGCGCCTGCTGCGCGACGCCGCCTCGCTCACCCGCCCCAGCTATCTCGAAGTCGATCTGGCCGACCTGCTCAGCGGACAGCGCTACGCCGAATTCGCCAGCGTCTGGCGGCTGCTGCACGCCAGCCGTGCGCCGCATTCACTCCCCTCTCCCCTTACGGGAGAGGGGCTGGGGGAGAGGGGGCAACCCATCTGCATCTGGGAACAATGGCGCAGCGAAGGCCAGCAGGAAGGCACCCGCGTGCGCGACGGTCTGCGCAACGGCGTCGAGCAGGCCCTGCTGACCTTCGGCCAGGGCTTTCTGCAACACCCCGCCAACCAGACCCTGCGCACCGCCCTCGACGACGGCACGCTCAGCCAGGATGACTACTTCCAGCAACTGTTGCGCCTGATCTACCGGCTCATCTTCGTCTTCACCGTGGAAGAGCGCGGCGTACTGCACCCTCAATCTCAAGACCAGCACGATACCCCGGCAGCACAAAGCGCCCGCCGCGCCTACACCGAAGGCTACGCCCTGGCTCGCCTGCGCGAGCTGTGCCTCAAGCGCCGCGCCCGCACCCGCCACGACGACCAGTGGCAAGCCATCCGCATCGTCTTTCGCAGCCTGGCCCAGGGTGAGCCGCGCCTGGCGCTGCCCGCGCTGGGCGGCCTGTTCGCCCCCGCGCAATGCCCCGACCTGGACAGCGCCAGCCTGGACAACGCCCACCTGCTCGCCGCCCTGCAACACCTGCGCTGGGCCAAGCCGACCGGCGCGCAAAGCCTGGTGCCGGTGGACTACCGCAACATGGGGCCGGAAGAACTGGGCAGCGTCTATGAAAGCCTGCTGGAACTGGTGCCCGCCATCGACCTGCCCGCGCGCACCTTCGGCTTCGTCGGCCGCACCGAAGACGGCGGCAGCGCCAGTGAAACCGCCAAGGGCAACGCCCGCAAGCTCACCGGCAGCTACTACACCCCCGACAGCCTGGTGCAGGAACTCATCAAGAGTGCACTGGACCCCGTCATCGAACAGCGCCTGGCCGCCAATCCGGCCAAGCCCACCGAAGCCCTGCTGGCCATCCGCGTCATCGACCCCGCCTGCGGCAGCGGCCACTTTCTGCTGGCCGCCGCCCGCCGTCTGGCGGAAAAACTCGCCCAGTTGCGCAGCCTCGAAGGCGGGCAGGAAGGCGCCATCCAGCCGCAGGACTACCGCCACGCCCTGCGCGAAGTGGTGGCCCACTGCATCTTCGGCGTGGACCGCAACCCCATGGCCATCGAACTGGCGCGCATGGCCCTGTGGCTGGAAGGCTTTGAAGAAGGCCGCCCCTTGAGCTTTCTCGACCACCACCTGCAAGTGGGCGACGCCCTGCTCGGCCTGACCGACCTGAACGCGCTGGAACAAGGCATCGCCAAGGACGCCTTCAAACCCTTGAGCGGCGACGACAAGGACCTGTGCAAGGCACTGGCCAGGGCCAACGCCGCTGGCCTCAAGCAGATCGCCAAAGACCTGCAAGGCCGCCAGATGCTGCTGGGCGTGGACAACCAGACCGGCCTCGATGCCCTGCGCGCCCTCGAAACCCTGCCCGCCGATACCCCCGAACAGGTAGCCGCCAAGGAACACGCCTGGCGCCATTTTCTGGAAGACTCCGCCCACAGCCCGCTGGCCCAGGCCGCCGATGCATTGGTGGGCGCCTACCTGCTGCCCAAGGCGGAACACACCGCCGACGCCACCCCCACCAGCATCACCCTGCACGCACTGCTGACCGCGCCGGAACGCGCCCAGACCGAGCACGCCGCCCCCATCGCCGCCGCCCACGCCGCCTGCGAACAGGCCCGCGTATTCCACTGGCCGCTGGCCTTCCCGCAGGTGTTCGCGCAAGGCGGTTTCGACTGCGTGCTGGGCAACCCGCCGTGGGAGGTGTCGCAGATGGGCGAAGAGGAATTTTTCGCAACGCGCGCGCAGCACATCGCGGAACTGGCGGGCGATGCGCGCAAACAGGCTATTGCAGCACTGCCTGAAACCGATCCGCGTCTGTGGGATCAGTTTGTCAAGGAAAGCCAACGGATCGCCGCCGCCAACAACTTCTACCGAGAATCGAGGCGCTTTCCACTGACGGCTGTCGGCAAGCTCAACACCTATCCCTTGTTTGCCGAAACCATCCTGCAAATCCATGCCGACACTGGCCGCGCCGGTTTCATCGTGCCCACCGGCATCGCCACCGACGACAGCACCAAGGCGTACTTCGGCCATATCACGCAGCACCGGCGGCTGGTCAGCCTGTACGACATCGAGAACCGCGAGAAGCTGTTCCCCGCCGTCGATAGCCGCATGAAGTTCTGCCTGCTCACCCTGGGCGCGGCGCAGCGGGCCGAATTCGTCTGCTTCGCCACCCAGGTCAGCCAACTGGCCGACCCGCGCCGCCGCTTCACCCTCACGCCCGACGAATTCCGCCTGATCAACCCCAATACGCTCACCTGCCCGGTGTTCCGCAGCGAGCGCGACGCGGAACTGACCAAGAAGCTCTACCGCGCCGCCCCGGTGCTGATACGCGACGCCCTGATGGCAGGCGAGGGCAAGCAGGCCAAAGTGGTGGAGCCCGAGCAAAACCCGTGGGGTATTTCGTTCTCGCAAGGTCTGTTCAACATGACCAGTGCAAGCCACCTGTTCAAGGATGAGCCTGCACCCGACTGCCTGCCGCTATACGAAGCCAAACTCATCCATCAGTTCGACCACCGCTGGGCCACCTACACGGAAGAAGGAAGCAGCCGCGACGCCACGCTGACCGAAAAGGCCGACCCCGACTTCACCATCACCCCGCGCTACTGGGTCAGCCGCGCCGAGGTGGAAGAGCGCCTGTGCAAACGCGACCGCGATGGCCAGGTGACCTGGCAATGGCCGCACGACTGGCTGATGGGGTGGCGGGATATTTGCCGTGCAACCGATGAACGGACGGTGATTGCGTCGGTGGTGCCAAGGGTAGGAACCGGGGATACGTTGCTTCTGATGTTTCCAGACATCAAGCATGGTTCTCGTAGGGCGTGTCTGCTGGCTGATCAATGCTCGCTGGTACACGACTTTGTTGCCCGACAAAAAATAGGTGGCACACATCTGAAATACCATGTCAAAAAGCAGATAGTGTGTCTGCCACCCGACCGCTACACCGAAGCCGATCTCACCTTTATCGTCCCGCGTGTACTGGAGCTGACCTACACCGCCTGGGACATGAAACCCTGGGCCGAAGCACTGGTCAGCGAATGGCGCCTGGCCGATGGTGAATGGAAGCCCGGCACGCCGCAGGCCATTCGCCGCTCACCACTCACCCCATTCCCCTTCGACCCCGACCGCCGCGCCACCCTGCGCGCCGAACTCGACACTTACTACGCCAGACTCTACGGCCTCAACGAGGCAGAACTGCGCTACATCCTCGACCCCGCCGACATTATGGGCGAGGACTACCCCAGCGAAACCTTCCGCGTGCTCAAGAACAAGGAACTGAAAGAGTTTGGCGAATACCGCACCCAACGGCTGGTGCTGGAGGCCTTCACCCGCATGAGCCTAGCTGATGCCAATGGGGAGCCATACACCAGCCTGCTCAATCCGCCACCCGGCGAGCAGGCTGCTCCCAGCTATTCAGCCCACGGCATTATTCGAGATGACATTGACGCCCGCTTGACGGGCCTGCTGCTGACAATGATCCGCCAGTCGAAACGCTTGCCGCGTCGTCATCTGACCGATGCCCTGACCTTGGTGAGCCAACCGTCATCACAGAACCGTCTCCTCGATGAGCAAGGCATCAGTCTGCTGCGTTCGTTCGAGCAATCGCATCCAGATATTTTCAGCGAAGAGCGGCTGACTGGTGCTCGCATCCAGCAATGGCTGCGCCACTTTGAGTTGACCGGACTGATTCGTCAGGAGACAGGCGATGGACTGCTTGTAGCCGTTCAAGGTGCAGCAATGCCCGATTATGCGATTGCGGATGAGGAGACTGCGCGTGTGGCAACGGTTCTGACCCAGGCGGCCATCCGCATATCTGCAAGCACACCACGCAGCGAAAATCAGGCATCTTCGCCTGACGCAAAGCAGGCGTAGTCACGGAGAATGCACTATGGAGCCACTGTCCCAGCACTTGCCGATTGATCAATGTTTCCCGCGACTGTGGTTTGAACGCCTGGTGATCTTCAGTGAGCCTGATGAAGCCCATGTCGTTCGCACCATTCCCCTCCATCGCGGGCTGAATCTGGTCTGGGCCAAGGAACCGGCTGCTGGCAGTGCAACAGGTACGCGCGCGGCTGGCCACGGTGTGGGCAAGACATCGCTATGCCTGTTGCTGCGCTTCTGTCTGGGCGATATATCCAAAGCCGTAGCGGATTTACGGGAAGAACTGCTCGGCGAGTTTGCCCAGGGAGGAGTGATCGCCGTCATTCATGCGGACGGCCAGCCCTTCACACTGTGCCGCTATTTCAATCCTCACAAGGAAGGGATTGCCTGCACGGGTACCGATACCGCAGGCATCTGGAATCGCCCAGCAGAAGACAGTGATCGCGCCTTCCTGAAGAAGCTGGCGGATGGAATGATGGGCCGCGTATTCCCGAAAAACATCCCGGAAACCAACCAACCCATCGAATGGAAGCATGTATTGGCATGGATCAGCCGGGATCAGGGTTCTCGCTTCAAATCCTTCTTCGCATGGCGTGAAGGTGAGGGAACGGGGCTGCAACGCAGGCAGAAAGACCCGCCCATCGTCATGCGTGCGGTGCTGGGGCTGCTGGATCGCGGCGAATCCGATCTCCTGGTGCGGATCGCCGCACTGGAGGAAGACTTGAAGCGATCTCAACAGAAAACGGAGGTCCTGCTTCAGGAGCCGACGCTGATCCGGCACCGCATCGAATCCAATCTGCGTGCAAGAGGAAATCTGCCAGACGATTTTCCGATTCGAACCGATGACTTGTTCGCAGATTCCGTTGAACAACACATAAAAGTAGCCAGCGAGGAAGCCGCTGCACGCTTGGCAACGTGGAACGCCAAGCAGGAAAAAGACGACCAAGCCGTAGCCGACCTGCGCGCCAATCTGAAAAATCTCCAAAACGAATTTGACAGGGCACAGTCCGAATATGACCTTGCCGACGCCGCAAAACGCCAAGATGAAGATGCATTCCGCGCCATTGGCACACAGTTGCTGAACCTCCGGCAACTGAGTGGTCATTGTGAGGAGGGCAATCTGCCTTTTTCGCAATGCCAGCATGTGCAGGCAGAAATAGCGAAGCTGGAACAGGCCAGCCTGCACGACGTGCGGGACAAGAAGAATCTTCAGCAAGTCATGGCCGATTCGGCTGCCCGCGCTGGTGGGGCACTCGCTCGCAAGAACGATCTGCAACAAAAGATCGAAGCGATGCAGCGCCAGGAAAAACTATTGGTAGCCGCCCAGCAGAAAACCCGCCTGGCCAGGAGAACGGCCGAAATCGAAGCCAACCGCTGGCCCGATCTGCTCGATGAGCTAGATCGCTGGGAGCGGGCAGCAGGCTCTACACAGGCACAGGCGGACATCAATGCCTCTCACATGGAAAGCGACCGTATCGAAGGCGAACTGAACAGCGCGCGCACGAAACTGGCCCTGCTGCAACAAAATCGCTCCGAACGGGAAAAGACCCTGGCTCATATTACCGATGATCTGACACGCCAGTTACTGCCCGACGGCGCCATCGGCACCTTCGATCCACGCGACGAAGCAAGACCATTCCGTTTATCCATGCGCGGCGGTGAGGCCTACCGCGTCCTCGAAGTGCTGCTCGGAGACATCGCCTGCCTCCTGGATAGCGCCAGCCCGGAAAGCGCGTTGCCCGGCCTGTTCATCCACGACTGCCCAAGGGAGGCGGACATGAGTACAGGGCTGTATGAAAACTACCTGTCCTTGATTGACTTGCTGCAAAAAGAACGGCGTATGGATGGCGAGCCACATTTTCAGTACATCATCACCACGACCACACCACCACCGACAGCACTGCAAAACAAGGACGTTTGTTTGACCCTCTACCCCAGCTCCGAAGAAGGATTGTTGTTTGGAAAGCGATTTCACGATGGTCGTCGAATGAGTTTGGAAGGAACAGAGGAGCTTCATTGATGGATTTTCCAAAAAGTCTCAGTGTCGAGGCGTGCGAAAAATTTCTGAACGACCTGGAAGCAGCCAAAAGTGATGTATCGCTGCAATTTCCCGTCGGAACCAAAGGGTATGCATTCGGTGGATTGGCGAGCGCCATTCAGGCAGTAAACACTTGGGTTAGATCGAGTGAAACCCGCCGAATTGAATTGCGCAAAAGTGACGCAAGTGATGTTGTTGATGACCTTATAGCCAGACCCCATAAGTTTGTGGCAGCCATGTCATCACGCTCCATCGTCATGAATGATTCGCAGGATTCTGACCTTCGACCACTGGTCAACAGCAAAGCCAGGCAAGCGATCCATGCGCAGTCTCAACACCAATATGGCCAGCAACGCGGCGGTCTTTGTTGGTTTGGGTTTGTTGACCACAGCTCCAAGGGTTTTGACCAGAATTTTTACATAAAAAAAACCGACAAAAACCCCGAGCCTCGTCAGCCCGAGCAGTTCAAGACAATCATTAAATCCATGACGGAAAAAGCCATCAGCGTTCCTGGGGGGGCCAAAGCTCCTGAACATGAGGCACTTGATCACCTCGGCAGAATATTTTACGAGCTATTCCTCAATACACACGAGCATGGCACTAAAGGAAAGTTGCGTCACGAATGGCTCAAGCCCGGAGTGCGGATTATTTATGCCCAGGGAATCAACCTCAGCGAGGCTGGCACCAAGGGCATTATCAGCCAGCAGCCGGTATTGTCTGATTATGTTCAGTCCATTGAAAGCAAGCTAAATGTTCAGGGGAGCCGCCGTTTTCTGGAGCTGGGTATTATCGACTCAGGCTTAGGCTATTGTGGGCGCTGGCAGGCCGATCACCCACTAGACAACTTTTCAGATGGCCCGTCGCTAGATGCTGAATACGAAACCTTCAAGAAATGCTTCAAATTTCGCCAAACTTCAACATCGGAAGACAATAAGGGAAATGGCTTGCCTGTGGTAATGGATAGATTGACCCGGCTGAATGGTTTGATGCGCATCCGCAGCGGACGCCTTTCAGTCTACCGGGATTTCGTAACATCACCTTACTCAGACCAGGATTCCTGTGTTTTTTTCGATTGGTTGAAGCGCACCTCTGCCGAGCAAGATTTGAGCCGTATGACACATGTCGCCGGCGTTGCAATTAGCCTCTTGATTCCGCTGGAGGCAAAATCATGAGCGACCAGTTTGTCTTTCGGTTTTGCGAACCAAACGATAACCAGCAGCGATGCCTGGTTGTTTTTTCAACGACCAAGCCATCATTTGATATGTTGGCAAAAGTGCTGAAACAGGATGTTTTTAACAACCTTGTTCCTAAAAAAGTTTTTTTGTTTTCACCAGATGGATGCTCAATAACTCGGACGGAATGCCTGGGCGATACCTCCTTCATAAATGAATACAACGCCTATATTGGCGATATTGAAAATTCACTTTTTTGTCTGAAGGCAGATTCAGATGGAGCTCTCGCGTATTGCAGTGGAGAAGTTCTGGATGAAAACCTCACAAAGGCAATTCTCCAGCAAGGAATGATTTCGCTGTTTAAAAGGCACTCCGGTCTGATTGTTTCCAATCATGGGTATCACTTCGTCAAACCATCTGGCGATCACTGCGATAAATTTATTCGGGCATCCAACTTGCTGGTTTCCAGCGTAGAGGTTTCATTTCTCGCTGTTTCCTTGCTGCCCTATTTGCGTCGTGACTTGAGACGGATTTACGTTGACACATCTTCTATTTCATTTCTTGTCAGCATAGCTCTTGGATTATATGGCCAGTTTTCAAAATCTGCTCCGATCATTGAGAGTTTCGAATCCTACGCCGCCCTCAATGAACCATACGATTTTGTAGAGGACGCATCCAGTCTGGTGCTGATTTCTGCAACCACGAGCGGATCGCTCGCAAAGCGATTGCAGACTCAAACCCGGTTCGGCAGCAGCCAGATCGTCACTTTGTTCCACCTCGACCTACCCAGCGGCCAACAGGGTGTTTTCGATATTTCACCGGCAGTTTCTGGAGGTATCGTCTCAAAGAAATCGGGAGAGTGCCCTTTTTGCAAGTCGGGATCAAAACAGATACGCATTTCTGGAGACCAGTTTCTTCCGGAAGTTCCTCAGCATGATCAATTGATAATCAAGAAGGCTGACTTCGGTGCAGAAAGGCAGAAATTTTTCAGGCAATTTGCCGCCACCAAAGTGTTAGAGTGGAATACCGTCACCAGCAATATAGAGGACAGCCGAGAGCATTTTTATATAGCGGTTGAGCGCGCAATCAACCGCAGTTCCGATAAATTTGAAAAGCATATTTCAAAGAATATAAAACGATATATTTCCAGGGATTTGGCTACCGTTATTACATTTAACGATGAAGGCTCGAAGGCGTTGGAACGCAGAATCAAAGACCACTTGGGTGAAGAGTCCGACTCGATTCGCTGGCTGTATTCTGACAGCCTTGCTGAAAACGAGATGAGCGGGTCTGCATCGGTTTTGGTGATTGCCGGTGCAATCACTTCAGGAAGAAGTCTTTTGTCAATTTCCAGAAAGCTTCGCTGTATTGATCCGCTGGCTTCCATTGTTTATCTCGTGGGCTTCTCAAAGCTTCCAACTCAAGCCGCTCATGATCAGTTAAGAAAAGATTTAAGCCAAGGCGGGCACGAACTGATTGTTTTAGCGCGCTGCCCCGTGCCTCGCATCAAGGAGCACACCAAAACGTCCTGGGACTGGGAGCGCGAGGTTTTGCAGCCGTATACCGATGATGACCCTCTGGGAGATGCTACTGTACGATTGCCCGGATTGTTGACCAACAGACAAGAGTCTATTGCTAGGTATTCCAGCGACCCCAATGGTCTTTTTCTCCCTGATCACGCAGGCAACCCGCTAAGATTGCGCCGCACATTTGCATTCTGGTCTGACCTTGGATTTTCTGAACAGCGATTGACGAATACAAGGCAGGCGGATGCATATTGGACTATACAGTGCGTTCTGCATGATCTTCGCAACAAAAGTGAAAATGATGGTCTGGCGACAACCTATCACATCACGCTGATAAGCCCCGCGAATTTTGACCGATACAACGACGGCATCATTCAGGCTTGCATATTGAGATCGGCTCTGCCGGTAGAAATGGATTATCGGGTTGACCATGCATTCAGCCGCCGAATGGCAGATGTGATTTTTTCTGTGATCAATAACTGGAACAACGATCAGGGAGAGGCCGCATTGGAGTTCTTGATGGCGCTTTGGACAAGGCGCCTTCAATTGATCAACGAACATCTTCGAGAGGTCTGCGCTTTAAAATCTGACGAAATGAGTGAGGATATCCGGTTTATTTTTGATCGCCTCACCGAGTTTCCGGAAATCCGAGCATGAGCCCCCTGCAACGCACCCTCATCGAAAAAACCGGCCACGACAACGGCTTCGAGCACGCGCTGCCATCCGCTGGCGATGCGGTGACACTGGCCTCGGCCCGTCATCGAAGCCAGGCGGCGGTGACGGCATTGGCCGATGGCTTCGACGTGCGCGTTCAACCAGCCACACCCGCGCTGCTGCCGGAGTTGTTGCGCGACTTCCAACCCCGGGCCGGAACCGATGGCGTATTCCGCGTGCCCACCCTGGCCGATCTGGCAATCCTGTTGCGCCGTGCAGCCAGCCTGTCGCAGGCGTTACCGAATCAGGCCGTGCGCGACTATCAAACGGCTGTGGCGCAGGCGGTGGAGGCGCTGCCTGCCGAGCGTCGGAGTACGGAAGTGGAGCGGCTGGTGCGCCAGCGCGTCGGCCAGGAACGCTACCGCGATGCCCTGCTGACCTACTGGGTCGGCGCCTGTGCCGTGACCGGCGTCACCGTCACCGAAGCGCTACGTGCCAGCCACGCCAAGCCCTGGGCCGAATGTGCCGACGACGCCGAACGGCTGGATGCCTTCAATGGCTTCCTACTGGTGGCCAATCTCGATGCGCTGTTCGACCGCTTTCTGATCAGCTTCGACGATACCGGGCATCTGCTGACCAGCGCCCATTTATCCCAGAGTGATCTGAGCGGACTTGGCATTCATCCGGGCATGACGCTGCGCTGGCTGGCCAGCGAGCACCGGCCTTATTTGCAGTGGCACCGCGAGCGCTTCCTGCGCGGTGCCTGATCGAAGGAAAAAACATGGCCAAGGCCGAAGCAAGCGTTGAAGAACTGGTATCCATGATCGAGCGCGGCGAGCTGCGCTTGCCGGAGATGCAACGCCAGTACGTGTGGCGCTCTACGCGGGTGCGCGATCTGCTGGATTCGCTGTATCGCGGCTACCCATCGGGCGCAATCCTGCTTTGGGAAACGGATGAAGCTGTGCCGCTGCAGGATTTCGCGGTCAGCCAGAGCACGAATCCTTACCAGAGCACGCGGCTTCTGCTGGATGGTCAGCAGCGTCTGACATCGCTCTCCGCCGTCATTCGCGGCGAGCCAGTATCGGTGCGTGGCCGTCGTCGGCCTATCGACTTGCTGTTCAACTTGGAGCATCCCGACCAGTTGGCAGTGGTGACCGAAGTGGAAGAGAACGGCGACGACGAGGACGATGTTGACGACGATAGCGAACTGATTGGCGATGAGACGGACTCGACCGAGGACGAACTGCTCAAGCGCTTCAACAAGATGACGTTCGTGGTGGCCACGAGGAAGCTGGAGCAGTTGCCGCATTGGGTGAAAGTGTCAGAAGTGTTCAAGACCGACAACGATGCGCCTTTCCTCAAACGTGCTGGCATCAGTGGTTTTGACGATCCTCGTTACGAGAAGTACAGCCAGCGCCTGGCCCGGCTACGTGGCATCCGCAAGTACGTTTATCGGATGGATGTACTGGAACGGACGCTTTCCTACGATGAGGTCACGGAAATCTTCGTCCGGGTCAATTCACTGGGAGCCAAACTGCGCAGTTCCGACCTGGCTCTGGCGCAGATCACCGCCAAGTGGCGGCACTCGCTGCAGACGTTCCAGGATTTTCAGAAGGCCTGTGCCAAGACGGGCTTTGACCTCGATCTCGGTTTGCACCTGAAGAACCTGATGGCGTTTGCCACCGGTCAATCACGTTTCCAGATCGTTGGTAGCCTGAGTGTGGAGAAGCTGAAGAAGGCGTGGAAAGAAGCCTGCGAGGGCATGGAATTCGCGCTCAACTTCCTGCGCAGCAATCTGGGCATCGATAGCCCCGCGCTGCTGTCGTCGCCCTTCCTGCTGGTGGTGCTGGCGTATTTCGGACATAGCCGCAACTATGCGTTGAGTAACGATGAGGCCCGCCAACTGCGCTATTGGGCGCTGATGGCCAATGCCAAAGGCCGCTTCTCCCGAGGCTCCAGCGAAACCATTCTGGATCAGGATTTGGCAAGTATTCGGCAGGGCGGAGCGGTGAGCGAGCTGATCGACCGGCTGCGCCTGCAGTTCGGCCGCCTGGACATTACCGCGGAGGAGCTGGAAGGCCGCAACCAGCGCAGCGCGCTGTTCAAGACCATGTTCCTGGCTTTCCGCGCTGCCGGTGCGAAAGATTGGCGCAGCCATCTGGCCATTGCTCTGGATCATTCGGGCGCCCAGCATCGCTTGCAGTTCCATCACATCTTTCCCAAAGCTGTACTGAAGACCAGCTTCTTCACTGCCCGCGAGGCGGATGACATCGCCAATCTGGCCTTTATCGGCGGCAAGACGAATCGCGCGATCAGCGACAAGGTCCCGGCGGTTTACCTGCCCCCGCTGGTGGACCAGCTTGGCGAGCCAGCGTTCGCAGCACAGTGCATCCCGGTTGAGGCATCCCTGCTGGAAGTGGAGAGCTACAAGGCTTTCTTGCTTGAGCGACGCAAGAGGATTGCAACGGCGCTGAATACATTTGTTGGGCCTGCAGATTAAGCCGGTGGACGGCTGTGTATGTAGGCCAGGGGTCTCATACTGCCTGACCTAGCTACCGAGGTAGATGGCAGTGATTTGAACGCGCTCGTGTCCCAACTCACGCCTGATGGTCTGACGAGCATGGCGGTCTTCTATCCGCTGCGTTGGACTTAACTCCGTGACTAATGGTCCACCTGCCGCTGGCGGCGGCCTCCCCGTCAACGTCTCATAACGGCTTTGCTCGTACTGATGGCGAAGGCCATGCATATGACTCAGACCCGCCGCTTTGCACTGGCCGTCGTAGACATGCCGCTGCTGAATGTAGGTCTTGTTTGCCGGGATCAGTGATCCTGTGCCCGCCAAGTGGTGTGCTGCGTGGAGCGCGTCGCGTTGCTCTGTCGTGGTGATGGGCACAGTTCGCTCCCGACCGCCCTTGGTCCACGATCCCTTGAGGGCGATGTGGTCGCCCCGATCTGCGTAACTGGGCTGGAACTTGATCGCTTCCTCCCGACGTAATCCGAAGGCGGCCTGTAGCTGAAGGCTCATGCGCACGTGCGCGTCAGTGATCTGTTCAAGACTTGTGCCCAGTTCCTGGGCCTTACTGATGTTGGTCACATAGCGGCGCTCGGCCATGCCGAGTTGCGTGTTGTCCGCCGGCAAGTGCCAGACTCGCCGATTTTTTCGGCCCACCAGCGCAGGTGAGAGAGTCGATTCTTGATGGTGCCAGACGACAAGCCTTCGCCTTGCCAGCGATCCAGCAGCGCCTGGACATGCTTGCCCTTGAGCGACGAAGCTTTCATCCGTCGGAAATGTAGACGACGGCATTGCGCACGGGGCCGCTCTGGCTGAGTGCTTGCAATTCGTCCAGAACCTCTTGGCGATGCTGTACCGGCAGCCGCCTCAATGCGACCAGCACGTCCCGTTGCTGGTCTTCCTTGATGTTGGCCCGGCATGGTAGCAACGCCGTCGGAATCCTCGGTGAAACAGCCTCATCGTACGCGTGCGGTACGTTCGTTCTTTTTTATACAAGTACGCCTTATACGTATGGTTCTGCTCGTACGGCATAGCATGTGCGGTCTCGGTCTGCGCCATAACCGTTTTATCCGGCTACCCGCAGTTCTGGCACCCGCATCCAGACTGATCTATCATCCCGATACCCTCCCTTGGGGGTACAACTGGGGGTACTTCCAACGATTCCCGCGAAGGCCGTGGCCCGATTTCCCCGCGAAACCCAGCACCCACGGCACTTTGCCAACCGATCAACGTTTAAACGTGTGATCAACGTCTGAGCCTCATGGCCCTTGTTCGAAGCGGGCGCCACAACAGCTGTAGCGCCCGCAGAATCGCCGGGGAATTGTCAGAGATTCCCTACGACACCGCGCCGGCCGCCACCAGATTTTCAATCACCGCCAGCAAGCCACGGTGCATGATTTTCCGCTCTTCTTCCGTCAGGCCACGCACCGCAACTTCGTTCAGTTCCTCGGCAATCGGGATCAGTTCATGCTTCAGTGCCCGGCCTTTTTCGGTCAGGTAGATATGCACTTTTTTCCGGTTGCCGTCCTGGTGCCGACGCTCGATCAGCCCTTGTGACTCCATGGATTTCAGCGCAGTGAAGGTGGTCGGTTCCATCAACCCCACCTGCTCACTCAATTCGCGCTGCGTCAGCCCCTCGGTCACCCACAGCACACGCAGAAACGCCCAGTGGCCAAAGCTCACCGAGTATTCGTTCAGGCGTATCTGCATGCTTTTCGCCAGTATCCGCGCCGCATCGCGGATCAGGTGGGCCAGCCGGTCGTCCGGTACTTCTTCCCGCCAGTGACGCAGGATGCGTTCGCCAGCGTGATCATCTTTTTTGCTCATGCGTTGGAAATCCATGTCTGTTCGGCAACCGTGGCCCGTGACCATCCGTGCCAGTCGAAGGCCTGCCTTATTGTTGAGCCACCTGCCCGGCAAGGCAGGCGATGCGTAGTGTAGCCACACTCCCTCCGCAGAGGCTAACGCGCCAAGGCGCGCGAACAGGCCGAAGGTGGCGCAACCACTGTCCGCAGGCCCGAAATGCCTTGCCCGCCAGGCCCCTCCCCGGACACGCCGGCTCAACCGAAAAACGCTTGACACGCCAGGGGGGTCTGATTATATCTTAGATATCTAACTTAGATTACGAAGTTAGATGATTATTTGACCTGCTGTGCACCGGGCGACACCTTGGGCACGAAGCAGGTGGCCACGACCCGGCGACAGGGTATCGTGGCTTTTATACGGAAGAAACAAATAGTGAGAGCTTGTCTCACATATTGAGAACAACAAATCTCCGGCGAGACGCCTGGGCGTCATCCAGCCGGAGCTGACGGAGCCAGACCATGAGTGACATCCGGCATCACGCTGCCCGCCGTCTGCAGGCCGCCATCATCGGTTCCGGCAACATCGGCACCGACCTGATGATCAAGATCCTGCGCCATGGCCAGGCGCTGGAAATGGGCGTGATGGTCGGCATCGACCCGGCCTCCGACGGCCTGGCCCGTGCGGCACGCATGGGTGTGGCCACCTGCGCCACCGGCGTCGAGGGCCTGATTGCCATGCCCGAATTCGCCGACATCGACATCGTCTTCGATGCCACCTCCGCCGGCGCCCATGTCTACAACGACAAACTGCTGCGTGAAGCGAAGCCGGGTCTCCGCATCGTCGACCTGACGCCAGCCGCCATCGGCCCCTACTGTGTGCCCGTGGTCAATCTGGACGAACACCTCGACGCCCCGAACGTCAACATGGTCACCTGCGGTGGCCAGGCCACCATCCCGATGGTCGCCGCCGTCTCCTCCGTGGCCAAGGTCCACTACGCGGAAATCATCGCGTCCATTGCCAGCAAGTCCGCCGGCCCCGGCACCCGCGCCAACATTGACGAGTTCACCGAGACCACTTCCCGCGCCATCGAGGTGATCGGCGGCGCTGCCAAGGGCAAGGCCATCATCATCCTCAACCCGGCCGAGCCGCCGCTGCTGATGCGCGACACCGTCTACGTGCTCTCCGAGCTGGCCGACCAGGCGAAGGTCGAAGCGGCCGTCGAGGCCATGGCCGAAAAGGTAAACGCCTATGTGCCGGGTTATCGCTTGAAGCAGAAAGTGCAGTTTGACGTCTTCGACGACGCCAATCCGCTGCACCTGCCCGGTGTCGGCACCTTCTCCGGCCTGAAGACCTCGATCTTCCTGGAAGTCGAAGGCGCGGCCCATTACCTGCCCGCCTACGCCGGCAACCTGGACATCATGACCTCGGCGGCCCTGGCCACCGCGGAACAACTGGCCCTGCGCGTCCGCGCGGCCGGTGCGGCCTGAACGGCCGATCAAGGAGGCGATCATGAGCAAGAAACTCTATATCTCCGATGTGACCCTGCGCGATGGCTCCCACGCCATCCGCCACCAGTATTCCCTGCAGAACGTGCGCGATATCGCCGCTGCGCTGGACAAAGCGAAAGTCGATTCCATCGAAGTGGCCCACGGCGATGGCCTGCAAGGCTCCAGCTTCAACTACGGCTTCGGTGCCCACACCGATCTCGAGTGGATCGAAGCGGTGGCCGACACCGTGACCCATGCAAAAGTGGCGACCCTGCTGCTGCCGGGTATTGGCACCGTGCATGACCTGAAAGCCGCCTACAGTGCCGGTGCCCGCATCGTGCGCGTGGCCACCCACTGCACCGAAGCGGACGTGTCGAAGCAGCACATCGAATACGCCCGCGAACTGGGCATGGACACGGTGGGCTTCCTGATGATGAGCCACATGACCACGCCGCAGCAGCTGGCCGAGCAGGGCAAGCTGATGGAGCGCTACGGCGCCACCTGCATCTATGTGGTGGATTCCGGCGGTGCGCTGGGCATGCAGGACGTGCGCGATCGCTTCCGCGCCATGAAAGACGCCCTGAAACCTGAAACCCAGACCGGCATCCACGCGCACCACAACCTGTCGCTGGGCGTGGCCAATTCCATTGCTGCGGTGGAAGAGGGCTGTGACCGCATCGACGCCAGCCTGGCGGGCATGGGGGCCGGGGCCGGCAACGCGCCGCTGGAAGTGTTTATCGCCGCTGCCGAACGGCTGGGCTGGGATCACGGCACCGACCTGTACACGCTGATGGACGCGGCCGATGACATCGTGCGGCCGTTGCAGGACCGGCCGGTGCGGGTGGACCGGGAAACGCTGGCGCTCGGTTACGCCGGGGTCTACTCCAGCTTCCTGCGCCATGCCGAAGTGGCGGCACAGAAATACGGCCTGAAGACCGTCGACATCCTGGTCGAGCTCGGCCGTCGCCGCATGGTCGGCGGCCAGGAAGACATGATCGTGGACGTGGCGCTGGACATGCTCAACGCCTGAAGCACAACACAACGGGAGAACACCATGCCGCTATTGCAGGTCACGCTGACCCACGGCCGCACACCAGAACAGATCGAAGCACTGATCGCCAACATGACCGACACGCTGGTGAATACGCTCAGCGTAAAAAAGGAATCCGTGCGCGTCGTGATTCAGGAAGTCCCCAAAACACATTGGGGCAGCGCCGGCGTTTCGCTTGCGAAACGTGATGGAGGTGCGCAATGAGCAGCGCGCAGAACCCTGAAATCGGCCTGCATATCCAGGCCGCCGGCATCGATACCAATTATCACGACCAGGGCCATGACACCGGCACACCGCTGTTGCTGCTGCACGGCTCCGGGCCGGGCGTGACCGCCTGGGCCAACTGGCGCCTGAACATCCCGGTACTGGCCAGCGGTCGCCGTGTGGTGGCGCCGGACATGGTCGGCTTCGGCTATACCGAACGCCCCGAAGGTATCGAGTACAACCTGGATACCTGGGTCGGCCATGCCATCGGTTTTCTCGATGCACTGGATATTCCGCAGGCCGACATCGTCGGCAATTCCTACGGCGGCGCCCTGGCGCTGGCGCTGGCGATCCGTCATCCGGAACGGGTACGCCGCCTGGTACTGATGGGAGCGGCGGGCGTGCCCTTCACGCTCACCCAGGGGCTGGACCAGGTGTGGGGTTATACCCCCTCGGTCAGCAATATGCGCACGCTGATGGATACTTTTGCCTTCAACAAGGACCTGGTCAGCGACGAACTGGCGGAGCTGCGCTATCGCGCCAGTGTGCGCCCGGGCTATCAGGAATCGTTCGCGAAAATGTTTCCTGCGCCACGGCAGCGCTGGGTCGATGCACTGGCCAGCCGCGACGACGACATCCGCGCCATCGACAAGGAGGCGCTGATCATCCACGGCCGCGAGGACATCATCGTGCCCCCGGAAACCTCTGAAAAACTGTTTTCCCTGCTGCCGCGCGCGCAACTGCACCTGTTTGGCCAGTGCGGCCACTGGACGCAGATCGAGCACGCGGCGCGCTTCAATCTTCTGGTCACGCATTTTCTGGATGAGTGACTGCTTTGACCGATGAGCATCATGACGCAAGCGCAGTAACGAGGACACAGGCAATGACAACCCGCATCCCCACCGGTCGCGACTACAGCGCGCTGGTACAGGAAGACCGCGTACACAGCGCGATCTTCACTGATGAGCAGATCTTTCAGGATGAGATGGAACGTATCTTCCATACCACCTGGCTGTTTGCCCTGCACGAGAGTGAGATTCCCAACGCCGGGGATTTCAAGCGCCTGCAGATCGGCCGTTACCCGGTCATCGCCACACGCGACGAGCAGGGCGAGATCCACCTGCTGATCAATCGCTGCCGCCACCGTGGTGCGCAGGTGTGCGAATCCAGTCACGGCAATACGCGTCGATTCCAGTGCTGGTATCACGGCTGGACCTATGACACCCGTGGCGATCTGGTCGGCCTGACCGGCCCGGAAGCCTACGACAAGGATTTCAAGTGCGACGCGCACGGCCTGACCCGGATACCGCGCGTGGAAAGTTATCGTGGTTTTGTTTTCGCCAGCGTGGCCAGGGAAGGCATGTCGCTGTCGGACTATCTTGGCTCGACCAAACCCTATATCGACATCATGGTGGATGCCTCCCCCATCGGCGAGCTTCAGGTCAAACCGGGCGTGGTCAACCGCACCCGCTACCGGGGCAACTGGAAGCAGGTGGGCATGGACGGCTATCACCCGCACTACGTGCACATGTCGGTGTTCAAGATTTTCAGCAAGCGCGAAAGCACCACCGGTTCCGCCGTCGGGGCCTTGCACCTGGAAGATCCGTTTGCCGATGTGTCCAAGAGCCGTACACGCGGTTTCCCGCATGGCCATGCCTGCCTGGATTTTCGTGAACAGCGACGTCCCCACGCGGATGCCTCCATTGAGGAGTTGCGCCGCAGCGAGGAAGGCGCGCGTTACGTCGACGACATGATCAGCGCCTATGGCGAGGAGCGTGCCCGCGATCTGATTGCCTGGCACGGCGACCCGCACCTGGGCCTGTTCCCGAATCTGCAACTGATCCACGACCATGTGCGCGTGGTAATCCCGATCAGCCCCGGCGAAACCGAAGTGTTGATGTACCCGGTATTCCTGAAAGGTGTCGGCCCGTCGATCAACGAGAAACGCCTGCGCGCCCACGAGGCGTTCTATGGCCCGGCAGCGGCCGGCTCGCCGGACGATGCGGAAATTTTCGAACGAACCCAGCGCGGCCTGTTGGCCGACGCCGATCCCTGGGTGCAGCTTGGCCGTGGCATTCACCGTGAAGAAGTGGATGAAGACGGCTCGGTGGCGTCCTGCATCAGCGACGAGATCACGCAGCGCGCACAGATGCAGGAATGGAAAAAGCTGATGACCCGGGGCTGATGCCCGCGCTTCGAGGAGAACACTTCAATGGCTCAACAGATCGTCAAGGCAATGCCGGAAGTCATCCACCAGGGCATCGTCGACACACAGACACAACAACGGCTGGAGCGCTTCCTGGCGCTGGAAGCGGCATTGATGGACGCGCACGAATACGACCGCTGGCTGGCCCTGTGGGACAGCGACGAGGTGCTGTACTGGGTGCCCTGCAACAGCGACGAACAGGACCCGTCTACCGGCATCGCCATCATCTACGACGACCGCACCCGGTTGCTGGAACGGATCATGCGCCTGAAAGACAAGACCGCTCACGCGTACCGGCCACTGGCAAAACTGGTGCGCAGTGTCAGCGGCGTGCTGCCGCTGTCCGTGGATGGCGATGAAATGGAAGTGGCCGCCAGCTTTGTGCTCGGCGAGACCCGCGTCGGACAGCAGAACCTCTGGCTGGGCAAGACACTGTACCGGCTGGTGGACACCGCCAATGGGTTTCGGATCCGCAGCAAGAAGGTGATGTTACTGAACAACGACGACGCCATGCCGAATCTCACTTTTCTGGTGTAAGGCAGGCCACGTCTACCGCAGGAACAGCGGGCGCCAGACGCCAGGCGTCCGCTTCAGAAGGAGCTGTCCGCAGCCGCGTTTACCCACGCGGTGCGGATCGACGACGGGCCGGAGTGCCCGCGGCAGGAAAAACTATTTCTACAAGAAACGACACACACGGAGAAACGCCATGCTGAACGCGCTACAGCGGCCTTGCCGCTTCATTGTGACTGCCCTTCTCGGAGGGATGCTGACCTGCCTTACCCTGTCCGGCCATGCGGCCGAGGTGGACGACAGTCCCGTCAACGTGACTATCGCCGGCTATTCCTCCGGCGGCCAGGTGACCGTATTCGGTGAAGGCGTGATCGACGCCGTGCGCCGCGCCTACCCCAATTCAAGCATCATTTATGAACCGGGCAACCCGGCCGGTGGCCTTGAGCACCTGCGTACCGGACGCCGGCCCTTCGCGCTGGAAAGCATCATTGAACCGCGCATGGCCTATGCCGGCCGCGCGCCGTTCCGCTCGCCCTACCCCGAAGGCAGCATCACCGGCGTGCTCAACGGCGCACCGGATGTGTTTGCACTGAAAGTGTACGCACGGCGCGCCTTCCTCGAAGAACACGGCGTGAAGACCTTTGACGACCTGATCAAAAAACAGGTCCCGATGCGTGTTTCCGTCAACCAGCCAGGCAACCTCTGGGCACGCGAACATGTGCGCGCGCTGCTGGCCTACTACGACAAGACGATGGAGGACATCGAGCGCTGGGGTGGCCGTCTGGTGCCACAACCTACCGGGGCATCCAACGATCTGATGCGTGATGGCCGTCTGGACGTGATCATCACCGGCGGCGCCACACCGTCCGGCTCGATCGTCGAGCTCGGCAGCGTGCAGGACATCGCCTTTGTGCCTCTGTCGAAAGAACTGGCCGAATACGTCGCCGGGGAACTCGGCATCCAGACCGGCGTGATTCCCGGCGGCAGCTACAGCTTCCAGCAGGAAGACCTGATCGTGCCGTTCACCAGTTTCATCATTGTGGCCGGGCCGGAAGCCACCTTCGACGATGCCTACAAGCTGGCCAAAGCCATGTACGAGCAAATGGAGCGCTACCGTTCGCTGCACCCGGCGCTGTCGCTGGCCAGCCGCGAGCGCCTGCCGGACATGGGCAGCCTGGCGCTGCATCCGGGTGCCGAGGCCTTTTACCGGGAAGTCGGGCTGATCAAGTAAGCCGCGCCGGCCGTCACCGGCCAGCGCCGCCCTTTTTTTAGCCTGCACAGATATGAAGATGAATTCTCACTATTTAAGAATGATAAAGGGAACCGTGATGAATCGACTCTCAATTGACTCACTGCGCGCGCGCCGCGCACCGCTGTCCCTGCTGCTGCTTGGCGGCCTGCTCGCCGCTGGCACACAACCGGCCCAGGCCCAGAGCAATGAAGAGCTGGCCGAACGTATTCGCCAGCTGGAACAACGCCTGGAAGACAGCAACAAGGGCAATGTCAGTGCGCAGCAACGCGGCGGCCGTATCCAGTTCAACAGCGATGACGGCAACTTCACCGCGCGCGTCGGCGGCCGCATGCTGCTCGATACCGCCTGGTACGACGAAGACATCTCGCCCATGGGCGGTGGCACCAAGTTCCGCCAGGCGCGCCTGGAAGCCAGCGGCACGCTCTATAAACACTGGTCCTATGTGTTCCAGTACGACTTCACCGGCAGCGCCGAAGACGGCATCAAGGATGCCTACCTGCGCTACAACAATCTGGACGTGGCCGGCACGCCGGTGCTGGTCAGCCTGGGCAACCAGTTCCTGCCGTTCGGTTTTCTCGGCCAGCAGAGCCCGAAGTACACCCTGTTCATGGAGCAGCCGAACCCCAGCCTGATGCTGGGTGCCGGCGCACGCCGCCTGAGCCTGCGCGCCGATGTACTCGGGGACGGCTGGCGCTGGAGCACGGCGGTGGCACGCGCGCCGCTGGGCAGCCGCGCCACCGACAGCAACCTGGACGACCCGGTGGATGTGGCCACCCAGGTGACCTACTCGCCCATCCGCGACAAGGGCCACGTACTGATGTTCGGCGCCTCCTTCCGGGAACAATCCTCGAAAGGCGCTGACGGCCACCGGCTGCGCACTCGTCCGCAAACAAACCTGAGTCCGTTCCGCCCGGTGGACACAGGCGCCTTTGTTGCAGACGGTTTCAGCGCCGCCGGCGCCCAGGCCATGTATCAGCACGGTCGCTTTGAACTGGAGACGGAATACTTTCAGCAAAAGTATGACGCCATCCAGGGCGGTGCCGCCGATGGCGAAAAGCCGGAATTCACCGGTGCCTTTGTCAACGCCGGCGTATTCCTGACCGGTGAATCCCGTGCCTACGATCCGCGACTGAATGTGTTCGGCCCACCCACTCCGGCACGCCCGCTGAGCCAGGGTGGTGTCGGTGCCTGGCAGCTTGTCGCCAGCTACAGCACGCTGGAATTGAGTGACCAGAGCATCACCGGCGGCCAGATCGACATGGCCTCGCTCGGCGTCAACTGGTTCCCGGAACAACGGCTGCGCTTCACGCTGGAATACGGCAGCGTGCTGAAAGTCGATGGCGGTCCGAACGACGGTGACGAGCCGTCCTTCGTCCAGGCCCGTGCCCAGGTGGAATGGTAACCCCTGGCCGGTCGTGACACCGGAGCGGGCCGCTGACGTGGCCGGCCCGCTCTCCTGACCGCGCAGGCCACGGCACAACCGGGGCCTGCCCGTAACTGCCACCCAACAGGTGTGTTATGTACTACATCAAACGTGCATTCTGGTTGCTGTTCCAGATGGGCAACAAAGTGCCCATGAACCGCTACAAGTATATTTTCTTCGCCTGCCTGGCGGTGCCACTGACCCTGTTCGAGATCTGGTACGCGTTGGCCGGCGAATTCGGTCGCCTGGAGCTGGCGATCGTGTTCATTGTGCCGATGTATGTGATTGCCTTTCTGGCATTCAGTTATGCACCGGACGTACACCGCAGCACGCCGGTGGATTATCTGCTTTCTGCGCTCGCCCTGGCGGGCGGGCTTTACCTGATTTCCCAGATGGGCCGCTACCATGAATGGATCAGCGGCCTGAGTTACTTTGAGACGGCCGACCTGCTGGTGGCCGGGCTGTATCTGCTGTTGACGCTGGAACTGCTCCGCCGATGCGTCGGGCCCGGCATCTCCGTAGTGGTCTGGACGGTGATCGCCTACTGCCTGTTCGGCGATCATCTGCCCGGCTTTTTCGGTCATCGCGGCCTGGAATGGGACTATCTTCTCGAAGGCCTGATGGTATCGCCTCATGATGGCGGCCTGTTCTCGGCGCCGGTACAGGTCGCAGCCGTGTATGCGTTCCTGTTCGTGACGTTCGGCAAGTTCCTGGAAAAAAGTGGCGGCGGCAATTTTTTCTTCAACCTGTCCGCGCTGCTGGCCGGTCGTCGTGTCGGCGGCTCGGCCAAAGTCGCGGTAACCTCCAGCGGTCTGTTCGGGATGATTTCCGGCAGCCCGGCGGCGGACGTGATGACCACCGGCTCCATCACCATTCCGATGATGAAACGTGCCGGCTACGGCGGCCGCTATGCTGCGGCCGTGGAAGCAGTGGCGTCGACCGGCGGTGCGCTGCTGCCGCCGGTCATGGGTGCGGTGGTATTCCTGATGGTGGAATTCACCGGCATCGCCTACAGCGACATCCTGCTGTCGATCCTGGCCTCCGCCCTGCTCTACTACCTGGGCATCTATGTTCAGGTACACAACTATTCCAGCCGCCACAAAGTCGGGCAGATCGACAGCGAACTGGTGCCTTCCTTCTGGACGGTGGTGCGCACCGGCTGGATATTCATCCTGCCGCTGGCGCTGCTGGTCTACTACATGCTCAATGGCCACACGCCCGCGCTGGCCGCCAGCACGTCCTTGCTGACGGTGATCGTGGCGAGCTGGCTGATCAAAGGGCAGCGCATCACGCCGAAACGCTTTATCGAAGGCTGCGTGGAAGTCTGTACTGCACTGGCGCCACTGATCGCCGCCGTGGCCGGCGCCGGCATCCTGATGCTCGGCCTGAATCTCACCGGCCTGGCATCAAAACTGTCGGCGCTGATCTTCAGTGTTGCCGAAGCACATCTGTTGCTGGCGCTGATGCTGGCCACCGTGGTCACCATTATCTGCGGCATGGGCATGCCGGTGGTGGCGGTCTATTCCCTGGTTGCGGTGATGGTCGCCCCGGCGCTGGTGGATGCCGGCCTGACCGTGCTGCAGGCGCACCTGTTTCTGATTTTCTACGCCGTGGCCTCCTACATCACACCACCGGTGGCGGTGTCCGCCTACGTGGCCAGTACCATCGCCGATGAACGCCCGATGGCGGTGTCACTGACCGCCGCGCGCATCGGCATGGTGGTGTTCGCGCTGCCGTACGCCTTTATCTACCACCCGGGGCTGCTGCTGATCGGCGAATGGCCACAGATCGTCATGGACATCTCACTCGCTACCGCCTCCGTGATGATCCTCGCCTGCACTTCCGAAGGCTGGTACCACGGCCAGCTTTCCACAGCGCTACGCGTGGCACTGGTGGCAGCGGTCCTGCTGGCATTCTCGCCCTGGACGTCGGTCGGCATTACCGCACTGGTGCTGGCCGGTGGCTACCTGATCAGCCGTCGTCTGCGCGGCACACCGCGCTTCAGCTCGCTGAAACAACATGCTGCCCACAGCAAACAGTGATCTTTTTCGATCAGGAGATTTATCATGATTTCTCTGCATGACATCTGCTATCTCCGCCTGGGTTGCCGGGACCTGGATGAAATGGTGCACTTCGGCACCCGTATCCTCGGCCTGGAGCTACGCGAACGCACCGCCACCCACGCCTATCTGCGCGGCGACAACAGTGTGTTCAACCTGTGCTATATCCAGGGCGATGCCAGCTACGACGCCTCGGCGTTTGCGCTGAGAGAATACGCACACCTGCAACAGGCCGCCGATGAACTCCAGGCCCTCGGTATCGCGGTGCAATGGGGTGACGAGGCTGCCTGTGCCGAACGGCACGTGGACGCCTTTTTCGAGTTCATTGACCCGAACGAAAACCGCATAGAGCTGGTGTACCGTCCGCATGTCACCGGTGTGCGGTACTTTCCTTCCCGCGATGCAGGCATTACCGAGTTCGGCCACTTTGGCCTGCACAGCCGTGACATCGAACGCGATCTCGCCTTCTGGACGCAGACCATGAATGCGCGTGTCAGCGACCGTATCGGCGATGGTGCCCTGCTGCGCATTGATCCGGTGCACCACAAGATCGCGTTGTTTTCCTCGGACAAGACCGGCGTGCAACACGTCAATTTCCAGGTCGAGAGCATCGACGACGTCATGCGCTCCTGGTACTTCCTGCAGGAACAGGGCGTGCCGATCGTGTTCGGCCCCGGCCGCCATCCGACCTCCACGGCGATCTTCATCTACTTCCTCGGCCCGGACAAACGGGTCTATGAGTATTCCTCCGGCGTCAAGCGCATTACCGATGAAGCCGGCTATGTGCCACGGCATTTCGAAATGAAACCGACCTCCTTCTGCATGTGGGGCGCGCGGCCAAACGTGAAGGAATTCAGTGAGTGATCGACGGGCACCGCCCGTCTCGACAGGAGAACATTGCATGAGCGAACACGGCTGCAAACGCTTTATCGGCAAAGTGGCAGTGATTACCGGCGCCGGCCAGGGCATCGGCCTGGCCACCGCCTGGCGGCTGGCACGCGAAGGCGCCAGCGTGGTACTGGCTGACAAGGCCGCCGGCCCAGCACAGGCGGCGGCCGACGCCCTGCGTGCGGAAGGCTATCAGGCCGTGACGGCGGTCGCCGACCTGGCGACCTTCGACGGCGCCCAGGACACCATGGCCCGCGCCCAGGACGCCTTCGGCAAAATTGATGTGCTGGTCAACAATGTCGGCGGCACCATCTGGAAAAAACCGTTCTGGCACTACAGCGAAGAGGAAATCCGGGCAGAAGTCGACCGCTCCTTCTGGCCGCCCCTGTGGTGCTGCCGCGCGGTCATCCCGCACATGCAGTACGGCGGCAGCATCGTCAATGTCGGCTCCAACGCGACCATGGGCATTTTCCGCATTCCCTATTCCGCTTCGAAAGGCGGCGTAGTGGGCCTGACCACCGCCCTTGCGGTCGAGCTGGCGCACCTGAACATCCGCGTCAATTGCGTGGCGCCGGGCAACACGGCGGTCAGGGAACGGCCGACACCACGCCTGGAACGCCCGCTGGATGAGCAAGAGCAGCGCTGGAACGACTACTTCTACGACTACGTGACCCGCGAAGGCCTGTTCGACCATCCGGCCACGGTGGAGGAACAGGCCGCCGTGATTGCCTTTCTCGCGTCGGACGACGCCGCCTATGTCACCGGCGAAGTGATCGACACCGGCAAACGCGGCACACGTATCGACGGAGACAGAGTGTGATGGCCCGCCTCACCGGAGTGTCAGTACGATGATGCCCGCGCTGTTTCCCGTCGTCATTGCACTGCTGTCCGCGCTGATGTTCGCGCTGACCTTCGTCTGTGTGCGTGTTGGCGTCAAGACAGCCAGCACCACGACGGCGCTGTGGGTCACCCTGTCCGTGAACGTGGTATTTCTGTGGCTGATCAGCCTGGTGATGCACGGGCCGCAGTTCGGCGACTGGTGGCAATGGCGCTACTTTTTCCTGTCCGGCATGTTCGCGCCATTGCTGGGCCGCATGTTCCAGTTCCACGGCATGACCTACCTGGGCGCCAACATCACCACACCGCTGACACTGACGCACCCGGTGGTGTCGGTACTGCTGGCGATCCTGTTTCTTGGTGAGCATCTGTCCTGGCTCGGCATGGCCGGCGCCCTGCTGGTAGTGGTCGGCAGCGTGATCGTCGGCTCCGAAGGCGGCCAGCAGGGCACACGCAGCCTGGCGCAGGTGCCACGCACTTACCTGCTGCTGCCGCTGGCCGCCTCGCTGTGCTACGGCATTTCGGTGGTGTTCCGCAAGATGGGCATCGACCTGGGCACGGACGCCATTACCGCCGCAGCGGTCACCTGCTTTTCGTCCTGGCTGTTTGCCAGCCTGTATGTGCTCGCCACCGGCAAGGTACGCGAGATTCGCTGCAGCCGGCGCGAGTTTTTCTTTTTTGTCCTGGCCGGGGTGTTTTCCGGGCTGGGACCAATGCTGCTTTACCTGTCCCTGCAACGCGAAGCACTGGTGGTGATCGCACCGATTGCCGCTACCACGCCGCTGTTCGTGTTGCTGGTGTCCTGGCTGTTCCTGCGTGCCGACGAGCTGTTCACACCCAAAGTCATCACCGGCACGGTCGCCACCGTGGCCGGCGTGGTGCTGGTCAGCGCCTACGGTATCGCCTGAGCCCCCTTAAACACGGAGAGAAGATACCCATGAACGCCGTCATTGATTTCGCCCGCTTCTATGTGTGCGAGGCCAGCGAACTTGCCAACAACCATATTCGCCAGATCAAACCACCGGGCCATGATCCGGTGGCGCTGTATCGCGTGAATGATGAATTCCACGCCACCGACGATACCTGCTCACACGGCCAGGCGCTGCTGTCAGAAGGCGAGGTGGACGAGGATTTCGTGGTCGAGTGCCCCTGGCACGGCGGCACCTTCGATATCCGGACCGGCGAGGCGCTGTCGTTTCCCTGCGTGCTGCCAGTGCGCAGCTATCCGGTGGCAGTGGAAGACGGCAAGGTCTATATCAATCTGCGCGCCGGCCGCGCGAAGGAGTAACCATGCCGACAGTTCATCTGCACAATACCGATATCCGCTTCGAACAGAGCGAGGCGCACGACACGCTGCTGCGCGCCGGCCTGAGCCAGGGCATCGGCCTGCCGTACGAGTGCAACTCCGGTGGTTGCGGCAGTTGCAAGTTCGAGTTGCTGGACGGCGAGATCGAGGAACTCTGGCCCGATGCGCCGGCGCTGACACCGCGCGACATCAGGAAAGGCCGCAAACTGGCCTGCCAGTGCCGTGCGCTCGGCGACATCACCATTCGCATGCCGAACGATGCGCAGTTTGTGCCACTGCACCGGCCACGACGCCAGCGCGCCACGCTGGTGGCCCGCCGCGATGTCACTGCGGATATCATCGAATTCCGTTTCCACACCGACGCGCCGGCGCATTTTTTACCGGGGCAGTACGCCATGCTGACGTTGAACGGTGCCCGCACGCCACGCGCCTATTCAATGAGTAACCTCGGCAATGACGACGGCGTCTGGGATTTCTGGATTCGGCGCAAACCGGGCGGTGAAGTGAGTGAAGCGCTGTTTGCATCCCTGCATCCGGGCGACAGCCTGCTGCTGGACGGGCCTTATGGCCTCGCGCACCTGCAACCGGCCTCGCCGCGCGACGTGCTGTGCATTGCCGGAGGGTCCGGCATTTCACCGGTGCTGTCGATCGCACGCGGACTGCTCAGCGACCCGGCACTGGCGGAACGCCGGCTGCATTTCTTTTTCGGTGCACGAACGCCGGCAGATATCTGCGGCCTGGCAGAACTGCAACGCCTGCCCGGTTTCAACGAGCGCGCCGGGTTTCACGTCGCCGTGTCCGAACCTGGCGCCAGCGATAACTGGCACGGCGCCACCGGTTTTATCCATGAACTGGTCTCGCGCACACTCGGGGAGAAGCTGGCCACGCTGGAATGCTACCTGGCCGGCCCGCCACCGATGGTGCAGGCGACCACGCGCATGCTGCTGCTGGATCACCAGGTACCGCAACAGCAGGTACACTTTGACCGATTCTTCTGAGCGACGGGGCTCGCCATGACGCCAGAACAACTGCACCACCGTCTGAGCACCCTCGGCGGCGCCGCCAGTGCGAGCGCGCCGCCGGGACCGTTTCCCGCCCCGGGCGAAGACCGCGTGGCAGCGGTGCTGATCGCATTGCTGACCACCGAGCCGGACTGCCCGGTGATCCTGACCCGGCGCGGCGCCGACATGCGCCATCATGCCGGGGAAATCTCTTTGCCCGGTGGCCTGCTGGAACCGGAAGACAATACCGACGTGGTGCACGCCGCGCTGCGCGAAGCGGACGAAGAACTCGGCCTCCCACCCAACACCGTGCAGGTCCGCACCGTGCTGCCGGCGCTGCGCAACAGCAGCGGCGTACGCGTCTACCCGGTGCTCGGCACGCTCACGCAGCGGCCTGCCTGGCGGCTGCAACCGACCGAGGTCAGTGAAGTGCTGGAAGTACCGCTGTCGTTTTTCCTGGCGGAACAGCATTACCTGCCGCGCCATCGCTACTATCGCGGCGAATTGCGCGACACGCTGGTCATGGACTACGGCGGCCATGCCATCTGGGGCCTGACGGCCCGCATCATGCGCGAGCTGCGGCGGGCATTGCTGCCTGCCTGAGCTGTCCGCCCTGCCGGCCGCGTATTACACTGGCCGGCCCGTGACCACTGGCAAGGGACTTCCATGGCAACCCCCGTCAACGCCTCCGTGACCAAGGCATTCCGTATTCTCAATGCGTTCACGTATGCCGGCGAAAAGCTGACACTGGCGCAGCTCACCGCACGGCTGGATATCAACGTTGCCACCCTGCACCGCTTTCTGCTCACGCTGCAACAGGTCGGCGCGGTGGTACGCACACCAAACGGCGCCTTTGAACTGGGCCTGCTGCTGGCCGATCTCGGCGGCCGCGTGTCCATCAGCGATGCCATGCACAGCCTTGCGCAGCCACATGTCGAGGCCCTGGCACAACAGTTCGGCGAAACCATCCATGCCGCCATTCTGGACAATGAGATGGTGTGCTATGTGGCCAAGGGAGAAGGCTCGCGCAGCCTGACAGTCATCACCCACATCGGCAAACGACTGCCGGCCTATTGCACCGGGCTGGGCAAGGCGCTGCTGTCGCAACTGGACGACGCCTCGCTGGAAGCCTGCATCAGCCAGCAGAGTTTCCAGCGCTTTACCGACAAGACCACCGTCTCGGCGGACGCCCTGCGCCACGAGCTGCGGCTGATCCGCCGGCGCGGCTATGCGGTCGATGACGAGGAGGTGGAAACCGGCCTGCGCTGTGTCGCCGTGGCCGTACCCGGCGTGCGACCGGTGCGGCTGGCCATTTCGTTGTCAGCGCCGACCACGCGCCTGAACCCGGGCAAAATCCGTGAAGTGGCGCGCGCGTTGCAGCAACATGCCCAGGAGATTGAAGCGAAGCTGGCGAAAGCGCCCTGAAGGAAACACGGAAGCTTGACAGCACGCAGCCACTGTCTGAGAATTCGCGCTCCCGAAATGGCTACGTAGCTCAGTTGGTTAGAGCACAGCACTCATAATGCTGGGGTCGGTGGTTCAAGTCCACCCGTAGCCACCAAATATCAAGGGCTTAGGCGTGTTCGCCTAGGCCCTTTTTGTTTTGCTGGTTGACTCAACGTTGCCCCAATCCTGACTCAGGGCCAGCGGATTGGGCGATATCGCCCTGCTCAGGTGGTCCGGCGGTCACGCTGGCCAGGCACATATATGCATGGCACTTACGATGACCGGACTTGCGATGACCGGACTTGCGATGACCGGACTTGCGATGACCGGACTTGCGATGACCGGACTTGCGATGACAATGGAGCTGTTCCGTCATGAGAAGCCCACTTCCTTCTGGTGCCGCACAGCAAGAATGATCACCGCATCGTCGTCAATGCGGTATCGGGCAACGTAGCCACTATCGCCAAAGTCGATGAGCCACTCCCGGTATTGTTCCGGGAGGTCTTCCACCAGCAGCCCCATTCGCGGGTGCGCGCTCAATACTTGCACCCCCTGCCGGATCGCTTCACCGGCCCGGCGGGCAGCGTCGGCGTTCTTGGGGCGCAAGAAATCACGCAGCCGCTGCAAATCCCGGAGCGCGGCCGGGGCAAAAATCACTTGTGGCATACGGGCGCGGGCAACTCGTTTTCAGTTCCCCAACTCTCCAGCCATTTATCGACTTCGTCTGCCGTGGCGTGCAGCCCGGTGGCCTGAAATTCCTCCCACGCCTTGATCGTGTCCCGGTTCAGCGCCTCGCGCTTTTCCTCGCGTTCAACGTACTGCCTGATAGCCTCCCGCATGATCCAGTGCGACGTGCGGCGCCGGGATTCAGCGAGGTGCTGCACACGGCCTTTGAGTTCGTCATCGAGCTTGATCGAGGTCGCGGATGCCATGATCGCTCCTTTTGCTAAAAGGTAATACCTTTCGCGACTATAGTCAGTGCACGCCTCGCTGTCCATGATCCTGAGCTCTGGATAACTGACTATGCATGGGCAAATCGCGGACACCGTCCGGCTGGCTGAATGCAGCGAACTGATGAGCAGCCAAACCTGGCTCTGGGCGAACGAAGCTGGCCTTCTACGTTTGGGTGCCATGGGAAATCGGGATCACCCGCCACTCAATTGCATGGTTGACCCGAATTCGACTGGGGCCGGTGGTTCAAGTCCACCCGTAGCCACCATCTTCAACAGGCCCGGTCTTGCACCGGGCCTGTTCGTTTGTACCCGCCCTTGTTTTCCTGCACGCTGACCCCCATCCCCACGGGATACATCCGCCGCATGCGCTGTCGGAAAGGAAGACTCAACGCGGGAACCCCACCATGAAGAAGCTCGCCCTGAACAGCCTGCTGGCGATCACCACCATGGCCTGGCTCGGCCAGGCTGCCCCCACCGCTGCCGACACCAAACGCGACGGAAGCCGCCGCAGCCATACGGAAGAAGTGCGCGTTGTCGCCACTGCCCAGCGCAATCGCTTCAGCGCCGGTGACCGCGCCGTGCTGCGCAATCATGTTCGTGAACTCGGTGCGCTGCCGCGCGCCAGTGTGGCGGTCAGCGCCGGGCAGACACTGGGCTTTGACCTGCTGCGCAGCGCCCGGACGCTGCCCGGGCACGTCATCAGCCAGCTCTCGCCGATGGACGCCGACATTACCGTGCTGCTGATTCAGGACCATGTCGTGCGGCTGCGACGCAGTGATCACACCGTGCTGGATGTGATGCTGCCGGCCTGAGCGCAACGGCACAGCACGACCACGACGGGCCGCACAATTCTGACTTTTCCCCGGCAAAACAGCCTGTTACCCGGAACATTCCGGCACGCATCGTGTTCTCATCATGCCTGACTACGGCGGCGAGGATGCCCGGATGCAGACAAGGATGACGCAACACACCTGTTCCCCTGAAGACCCCCACGCCCCCGGCCCGGCAGGGCGGCTGTATAGCCAGTTGCGCCGCTGCACACTGGAAGACGGCCTGCGGTTGCTGCACTTCAGCCATTCGGATCGCCGCCATCTGGGGCTCTACCTGCGCGACCAGTACCGCACTCCGGCCTGGCTGTCCCGGCTGGCCCTGCGCCGTGCGGTGCCCTTGTCGGTGCTCAAGCGGGCTCGCCCGGTACCGGCACGGCTGGCGCTGGCCCTGGCACCCACACCACAGGGAACGCGGGACCTATATATAGAAGGCTGTATTCTGAGGATTGTCGCCGGCAGCCAGGCGCTGGTGGATGTGCTGACACCCCGGGCCTGCCGGTGACGGCGCGATCCGCGGCAGGTCAGCAGGTGCTTACTTGCCCTTTGGGCCCGGGCTGAATGGCAGGGGGAACGCGTGAATATTGCCGCCTGGGCCGGCCTCGACGATCTTGCCGATGCCCTCTTTCTCGACTTCGTCGATACGGATGATGGCGTGCATGGGAATGAAGGAACGCTGCACACCGGCAAATTCGTTCTTCAGGCGCTCTTCGGACGGGTCCACCACCATCTGCGCACGTTCGCCAAACAGGAATTCCTCCACCTCGATAAACCCGTACAGGTCGCTCTGGTAGATGTTGCTGGCGTACAGCTCATAGATCTGCCCCTGGTTGAGGAAGATCACCTTGTAGATCTGGCGTGGCTTGGACATCGTGGGCGCGGGCACCGAAAAAATGGGCGGCAAGCATAGCACATTCCCGCCTGAATACATGCCCGCCCTGATACCGTCACGCTATCCGCCACCACCTTCGGAGCGCCCCGAAAGTATCACCCGCAAGCGCCGGAAAACCCTGCGTTTTGGCTGGACTTTACCCCCCCGAGTGACTAGAGTTAGCGCCCACAATGCAACGTGGGGCAATTTGCCGCACCCCGGAAAGTGCTACCACTGTCACCTGCAACCCAGGTGCCTGTTTTGTCTGCACTTTTGGCCAACCGAGGTGACAGTGATCATCCCCTGATCATGTTCCCGCCGGCGGGTGTGACAACCCGGCAGAGGCCCCTCGTCCGCATCATCCTGAACCGCTTTCCAGGTGCCGCATTGGCGGCGATGAGATGCGTCTGCCCGCCCAGGCAGCCGCTGGGGAAAACAGGGAGCAAACGCATGCAGTCAACACTGTTCCACCGTGCAGCCGCTCTGCTCACGACACTGATGCTCAGTGGCGTGGCGGCAGCTGACTGGACCCAGAGATCCGCAGAGAACATGCGGCCCGGGGTCACCGCCCTCAGTCAGGAAGTCTACAGCCTGCACATGATCATCCTGTGGATCTGTACCGCTATCGGCCTGCTGGTGTTCGGCCTGATCATGTGGTCGGTCTTCGCACACCGCAAATCGAAAAACCCTGTCCCCGCCAAGTTCCACGAGAACGTCGTCCTCGAAGTGGTCTGGACCATCATTCCCTTCTTCATTCTGATCGGCATGGCCATTCCGGCCACCCGCGTGCTGATCCAGATGGATGACTCCTCCGAAGCCGAACTGACCGTGAAAGTCACCGGCTCGCAGTGGAAGTGGCACTACGAATACCTGGCCTATGAGGATGACAACAACATCCACGTCGGCTTCTTCTCCAACCTGGCCACCAAGCCGGAACTCTGGGAGCGCCCGGTCCTCAACGGCGGCCTGTTCCCGATCGGCACCGCCCAGGAACGTGTCGGCGCCGAGCGTGAGCCGCTCTCCACCGACAACGAGAACGCTTTCAACTATATGCTGGAAGTGGACAACAAGCTGATCCTGCCGGCCGGCCAGAAAGTACGTTTTCTGGTCACCGCAGACGACGTGATCCACTCTTTCTGGGTGCCGGACTTCAGCGTCAAGAAAGACGCCATTCCCGGTTTCGTGAACGAAACCTGGGCTGAAATCCCGGAAGACGCCACCGGCCTCTACCGTGGCCAGTGCGCCGAGCTGTGTGGCCGCCTGCACGCCTTCATGCCGATCGTGGTGGAAGTGCTGCCGCAGGAAGAATTCGCCGCCTGGCTGAACGAGCAGAAAGAAGCCGCCGCCAGCGGTCCGGACATGACCCCGTTCGCCAGCATGGAAGAAGCCATGGAAATGGGTCAGGGCATCTATCAGCGCAGCTGTGCCATGTGTCACGGCGCTGAAGGCCAGGGCGGCATCGGCCTGAGCTTCCAGGGCAGCGACCTGATGAACAACCCGGATCGTCGCCAGGAAAACATCGATATCCTGATCAACGGCCGTGGCGCCATGCCATCGTTCCGCGCCCAGTTGTCACCGAAGGAAATCGCCGCGGTCATCACCTACCAGCGCCATTCTTTCGGCAACAGCGGTGGTGATCTGATTCAACCCGAAGACGTGAAGAAGTAAGGGAGGGGAGCACACATGGCAGACCATCACGAGCACCACGCCCCGACCGGGTTGAAACGCTGGCTGTTCAGCACCAACCACAAGGACATCGGTTCTCTGTACCTGTGGTTCAGTTTCATCATGTTCCTGATCGGTGGCCTGCTGGCCATGGTGATCCGGACCGAACTGCTGTACCCGGGCATGCAGGTTGTCGATCCTGACTTCTTCAACCAGATGACCACCACCCACGGCCTGATCATGGTGTTCGGCGCCGTGATGCCGGCCTTTGTGGGCCTGGCCAACTGGATGATTCCGCTGATGATCGGCGCGCCGGACATGGCGCTGCCACGGATGAACAACTGGTCGTTCTGGATTCTGCCGGCCGCGTTTGCGATTCTGGTCAGCTCCGTACTGATGAGCGCATTCGGCCCCGGCCATCCGCAGGCACCGAACTTCGGCTGGACCTTCTACGCACCACTGTCCACCCAGTATGGCCCGGCCTCGACCGACTTCTTCATCCTCTCGGTCCACATGATGGGTATCTCCTCCATCATGGGCGCCATCAACGTGATCGTGACCGTGCTGAACATGCGCGCACCGGGCATGACCCTGATGAAGATGCCGCTGTTCGTCTGGACCTGGCTGATCACTGCATTCCTGCTGATTGCCGTGATGCCGGTACTGGCCGGTGCGGTCACCATGATGCTGACCGACCGTCACTTCGGCACCAGCTTCTTCAGTGCTGCCGGCGGCGGTGACCCGGTACTGTTCCAGCACATCTTCTGGTTCTTCGGGCACCCCGAGGTGTACATCATGATCCTGCCGGCGTTCGGCGTGGTCTCCGCGATCATCCCGACGTTTGCCCGCAAGCCGCTGTTTGGTTACGCCTCCATGGTGTACGCGACAGCGTCCATCGCGCTGCTGTCGTTCGTGGTCTGGGCGCACCACATGTTCGCGGTGGGCATGCCACTGGCCGGCATGCTGTTCTTCATGTACATGACCATGCTGATCTCGGTACCGACCGGCGTGAAGGTATTCAACTGGGTTGCCACCATGTGGCGCGGTTCGCTGACGTTTGAACTGCCGATGAAATGGGCCATTGCCTTCGTCATCCTGTTCACCATCGGTGGTCTGTCCGGCCTGATGCTGGCGATCACCCCGGCGGACATCCAGTACCACGACACTTACTTCGTGGTAGCGCACTTCCACTACGTGCTGGTGTCCGGTGCGATTTTCTCCATGTTCGCCGCCGTGTACTACTGGCTGCCGAAGTGGACCGGCGTGATGTACGACAAGTTCTGGGGTGAGGTCCACTTCTGGAGCTCGCTGCTGTCGGTCAACCTGCTGTTCTTCCCGATGCACTTTGTTGGCCTGGCCGGCATGCCGCGCCGTTACGCCGACTACGCACTGCAGTTCGCCGACTACAACTTCTGGATCAGCATCGGCGGCTTCTGGTTCGGTATCTCGCAGCTGTTCCTGCTGTGGGTGCTGATCAAGGCCTGCTTCCTGAAGAAAGGCGAGAAGGCGACGGCAGAAGTGTGGGAAAATCCGGAAGGTCTGGAATGGACGGTACCGTCTCCGGCCCCGTTCCACACCTTCGATACACCGCCGGTTGTGAAGTAACGTTGCAGTAGATTTGTAAGCAGGAGGGCGCCATGAGCGAAAATCTTGACCAGCGACACCGCGGGATCATCAAGAAACTGGTGCTGACCGTGGCAGGCATGTTCGTGTTCGCGTTCGCCATGGTGCCCTTGTACAACGTGTTGTGTGAAGTGACCGGCCTGAATGGCAAGACCAACAGCTCTGCCATCACGCATGTGCCGGAAGGAATGGAAGCGGACGAGGATCGTTCGGTGCTGGTGCAGTTTGTCACCCGTAACGACCCGCAGATGCCGTGGCTGTTTGAACCGATGGAACGTTCGGTGCGGGTGCATCCCGGCGAGATCAAGGCCGTGAATTTCCGCGTCCGCAACGACACCGACCGGGACATGATCAGCCAGGCCATTCCGTCGCTGGTGCCAGGCCTGGCCGCCAGCCATTTCAAGAAGACACAATGCTTCTGTTTCGACCAGCAGCCGCTGGCGGCACACAGCGAACAGGTGATGCCGATGATCTTCTACATTGATCCGTCGATCCCGAAGCATGTCACCACGATCACGTTGTCCTACACCCTATTCGACATCACTGACCGCGTGAGCGGCAGGGCTGGCGAGGTTGCCGCTCGCTGAGCACTGAGCAGACAGGTTTCCAGGAGACACAGGCATGGCAGAAAAAACGACACAATATTACGTACCCGAGAGCAGCCCCTGGCCGCTGATGGGTTCTATCGGCTTGCTGCTGATGGCCATTGGTGGCGCCAACTTCATTCAGCAGAACACCGACAAGGTACAGAACGACGGCCACCTCGGTGGTGTGATTCTGGCCATTGGCGTGCTGTGGATGATCGGCGTCATGTTCATGTGGTGGCGTGACACCGTGAAGGAATCCCTGGGCGGCCTGCACAGCCACCAGATGGACCGCTCCTACCGCCAGGGCATGATCTGGTTCATCTTCTCGGAAGTCATGTTCTTCGGCGCCTTCTTTGGCGCGCTGTTCTACACCCGCTGGCTGATCGTGCCATGGCTCAGTGGCGAAGGCAGCAATGCCATGACCCACGAGCTGCTGTGGCCGGATTTCCAGGCCATGTGGCCGCTGCTGGTCGCCCCGGATGGCCGCACCACCGCCGCCATGGGCGCCTGGGGCCTGCCGGCGATCAACACCGCGATCCTGCTGACCAGTTCGATCACCCTGACCATTGCCCACCACGCCCTGCTGGCCAGCCAGCGCGGCAAAGTGATCGCCTTCCAGGCGGCCACCATTGTGCTGGCGGTGATCTTCCTGGGCCTGCAGGCACTGGAATACTCCCACGCCTATCACATGGGCCTGACGATGGACGCGGGCATCTACGGTTCGCTGTTCTTCCTGATGACCGGTTTCCACGGTGCGCACGTATTCCTGGGCACGGTGTTCATGATCGTCACCTTCCTGCGCGTACTGAAAGGCCACTATACCCCGGAAAACCACTTCGCCTGGGAAGCGGCAGCCTGGTACTGGCACTTTGTGGACGTGGTCTGGCTGTTCCTGTTCGTGGCGGTGTACTGGCTCTGAGGCCAGCTTCACCGGCAAACAGAAAGGGCGCCTTCGAGGCGCCCTTTCTGTATCTGGCCTTCACGTCATTCGGCCGGTGCTTTCTGCTCGATCGGCACGCCGCCGCGCATCGTCGGATTCACGTCGTGCGGCTTGAGCCAGCCCATGTACATCGACAGAAACAGGAGGCCGAGTACCGCTGCGGAAAAGATCACCCGCCACGTCAGCGCACGCGCCGTCTTGCCTTCACGCCCCTGCCCTTTCACCAGCGCCGCCAGGCCCCGAAACAGCGACACCACCACCGCTGCGAGCAACAACAGCACCAACAGCTTTACCCACCACATAACGCATACCCTTGTGTACAATAGGCGCCCATTGTAACAGTCAGCCGCGCCAGCCGCCTGCCGGGACGGCCGGAAGAAACCTCTGAGGCTTGTTCAACAGCGGTCAGCATGCCCGCGCAACCCTGCACCCCACCGTGGTCCTGGAGAAACGCATGGCAACACGTCAGTTCCGTCCTGGTCTGGTGGCGACACTGGCCATGCTGGTGGTGGCTGCCGTGTGCCTGAAAGCCGGGTTCTGGCAGCTTGACCGCGGCAACACCAAGGCCCGCGCCCTGGCTGCCTACAATGAACGCCTGGCCCAGGGTGACCAGCTCCTCGATAACCTGCTGTCACTGGACGAAAACAACCACTACCCGGTACGCGTCAGCGGCGAGTTCGACAACCGCCACAATATCCTGCTCGACAACCGCACCCTCAATGGCGTCGCCGGTTACCACCTGCTGACCCCACTGCGCAGCGACGGCGGCCACTGGGTGCTGGTCAACCGTGGCTGGATACCGCGCGGCCCCGAACGCGATGTGCTGCCCGACATCCCGCCCGTCGACGGCCCGGTTACCGTCGTCGGCCGCACCTACGTCTACAGCCCGCGCACTTTTGTGCTGGCCGATGACGACCTGTCACAGCCCTCCTGGCCGCTGCGCGTGCAGAAAGTGGAAATGGAAGCCATCGCGCCGCTACTTGGGGTAGAATTGGCGCCCTTCGAGATCCGGGTGGCCCCGGATGCCACCCTGGAGCAGGGCGAACAGTTGCCACGCGTCTGGCAGGACTCGGTGATGACACCCGAACGCCATCGCGCCTATGCCGTGCAATGGTTTGGCCTCGCCGCCACGGTGGTGATCTTCTACATCGTTGTCAGCGTCCGGCGCCGCCCGCAGGACGCCGCCTGAGCGGCCGGCATCGCAGCGTTGAGGTACACAGGTAAGGTCATGCAGGAACGGAGCAAGAATTTTCTGATACTGGGCCTGATCGTCGGCGTCTTTGTCGCCTTCTTTCTCGCTGGCCGCTTCTTCATCAATCCGGACGAACTGCCGCGTCTGAACAAGGGCACCCTGATCGTGCCGCACGTCAGCGTCGACACCCTGGACCTGCGCGACGAAAACGGCGCCCCCTACACCAGCGAAGACATGGCCGGGCAGTGGAGCCTGACCTACATCGCCAACGGCTCCTGCGATGACGCCTGCAAGAACGGCCTGTTCTACCTGATCCGCCAGTTGCGCCTGTCGCTGGACCGCGATGCGAGCCGCGTACGCCGGCTGATCATCCACACCGCGGAACCGGATGCCGGGCTGCGCGCCTTCCTCGACGACAACGTCGCCGGCATGACCGAAGTGCGTGCCGACGCCAACGTGATCAAGACCCGGCTGCATGACGCCATGCAGCCGGACACCTCCGCCACCGGGCACATTTTCCTGATCAGCCCCGACGGCATGATTTTCATGTGGTATCCGACCCACCCGGACCAGGATGCCACGCTGCTCGAGGCCGACAACATCCGTGACGACCTCAAGCGCACCCTGAAAGGCTCAGCAATAGGCTAATCCCATGTCCGATACCCCCCACCGCAGCATGGCCGGCATGACCGGTGCGTTTATCTGGCAACGTCGTCTGGTGATCATCACCATCCTGCTGGCCGCAGGTGTCATCATGCTCGGCGCCTGGACGCGCCTGTCCGATGCCGGCCTGGGCTGCCCGGACTGGCCGGGCTGCTATGGCCACATGGATGTGCGCAAGGCGATCGACTATGTGAATTCGAAAAACGAAGTCCAGCCGGGCACCTATCGCGAAGCGCACAAGACCGTGCCGGAGATGGTGCATCGCTACTTCGCCAGCCTGCTCGGCCTGATGATCCTGATCATTGCCGCGCTGGCCTGGAAAAACCGCAGGCAGAGCGACCAGCCCGTGGCACTGCCTTTGGCGCTGCTGGTGCTGGTGATCTGCCAGGGCATTCTTGGCAAATGGACCGTCACCATGGGGCTGCATCCCACCATCGTGATGCTGCACCTGCTCGGCGGTTTTACCACCATCACCCTGCTCTGCTGGCTGGCCGCAAAACTGTTCCGCTGGCCGAATTTCCGCAACGACTGCGATGTGCGTTCGCTGAAGCCGCTGGGCATCACCGCACTGGCCATCGTCATTCTGCAGATCGCACTGGGTGGCTGGACCACCGCCAACTATGCCGCCGTGGTCTGCACCGAACTGCCGATCTGCGAGGAAGGCTGGACCACGCACATCAACTTCGTCGATGCCTTCACTTTCTTCGGGCATGATCACGATGGCGAGGATTTCGAGTTCGGTGTGCTGGAGAACGATGCCCGCACCACCATCCACGTGATGCACCGCTTCGGCGCCATCGCCACCCTGCTGGTGGTCGGCCTGCTGGCGTTCCGTGTGGTGCGGCGCGCACGCTGCGCGCTGTACCGCAACCTCGGCCTGACACTGGGCGCCGTGGTGCTGGCACAGTTTGCATTGGGCGTGAGCAACGTGGTGTTCCGCGTGCCGCTGAATGTCGCGGTGGCCCATAATTTCGGCGCGGTGGTATTGCTGGTCACGCTGGTGCTGTTCCTGCGTGCCATTTCCATACAGCCCGAGCGGAGGCAGCCGGATGTCTGAGACGACAGGCTGGCGCGATTATCTCGCCCTGACCAAACCCGGTGTGGTGCTGCTGCTGATGGTCACCGCCATTGCCGGCATGTTCCTCGCCACCGATCCGCCCGGCATGGTGCCGCTGCGCACGCTGGTGCCGGCGTTTCTGGGGCTGACCCTGGCGATGATGGCCTCGGCCGCCATCAACCAGATCATGGACCAGAAAATCGATGCGGTGATGGCGCGCACGGAAAAACGCCCGATCGTCACCGGCCGCCTGAACACGCGCAAGGCCGTGACCTTCGCGGTGGTGCTGGCGGTGCTGTCGATGCTGATTCTGGATCAGATGGTCAACCGTCTCACCGCACTGCTGACGCTGTTCGGCTTTGTCGGATACGCGTTCATCTACACGCTGTATCTTAAACGCGCGACGCCGCAGAACATCGTCATCGGCGGCCTGGCCGGTGCCATTCCGCCCCTGCTCGGCTGGACCGCCGTGTCCGGCGAGATGCATCCGTACGCCTGGCTGCTGGTGCTGATCATTTTCGTCTGGACGCCACCGCACTTCTGGGCACTGGCGATTCATCGCCGCGACGACTACGCCAAGGCGGAAATCCCGATGCTGCCGGTGACACACGGCATCCCGTTTACCCGCACCAGCGTGCTGTACTACACCATCCTGTTGCTGCTGACATCGCTGCTGCCCTACCTGACCGGCATGAGCGGCCTGATCTATCTGGTCGCTGCCGTCGTGCTCGGCGTGATTTTCATGCTGCACGCCATCAAGCTGCGTTTCGGCAATGACCCACGCACGCCGATGAAAACCTTCGGCTATTCCATTACCTATCTGTTCGTCCTGTTCGCCGCCCTGCTGGTGGATCATTACGTGCCTGTTGGTGTGCTTGGCAGCGTCTGACGTCGGACGTCGGACGTCAAAAGCATTGGCCCCCAGCGCCTGCTGACAATCCGCAATGCCCACCCGTGCAGCACCGCTTCTTTTGATTTAGCGTCCGACGTCAGACGTCCGACGTCAGACGTCCGACGTCAGACCCGCGCCCCCCCCCGGGGCGCTTTTACTCCCCTCATTTCCCCCCGCGTGGCAGCATTGACCGGCTGAATGGTCTGTGCGCCATCGCGCGCATCGGCTAGCCTCAGCGACACAGCTATCTCTGCCGATCGGGAGTTGCCATGGGTACGTTTCTCTTCCTCGGGATCGCCGCACTGATCGTGGTGCTGGCCATCTCCGTCTACAACCGTCTGATCACGCTGCGCAATCGCTTCAAGAACGCCTTTGCGCAGATCGACGTGCAACTGCAGCGCCGCCATGACCTGATCCCGAATCTGGTCGAAGCCGCCCGTGCCTATATGGCGCACGAGAAAGACACCCTCAGCCGTGTCACCGAAGCCCGCAACCAGGCCGAAAGCGCACGCCAGGCGGCGCGCAGCAAACCGGACGACGCCGGCGCCATTGCCGGGCTCGGCCGTGCCGAATCCGTGCTGTCCGGTTCACTGGCAAATTTCCTCGCCGTCTCGGAAAACTATCCGGACCTGAAAGCCAACCAGAGCATCGCCGAACTGATGGAAGAGCTGTCCTCTACCGAAAACCGGGTCGGCTTTGCCCGGCAGGCGTTCAACGATGCGGTAATGGATTACAACACCTACCGTGAGCAGGTGCCGAACAACCTCGTTGCGGCAATGTTCGGCAGCACGTTCCAGCACGCCGAGCTGCTGGAGATCGAGACACCGGAAGCCCGCAAGGCACCGAAGGTCCAGTTCTGAGCTGAGCAACGATGAATTTCTTCGAACACCAGACCCGCGCGCGCCGGCGCACGGGTCTGCTGGTGGTCTACTTCACGCTGGCCCTGCTGCTGACCATGGCGGCAGTGAACCTCGCCGGCCTGCTGGCCTGGCACTGGCTGCTGCAACCGATCAGCCTGGCTGCCTGGCTGCGCTCGCCAGCCGCACTTTGGCTCGCCGGCATCACGCTGCTGGTGGTGGCCGGCGGCAGCGCAGTGCGTTTCTGGCAACTGCGCGGCGGGGGCTCCGCGCTGGCCGGCATGCTGCAGGCGCGCCGCATCGACCCGGACACGCACCTCGCCGAAGAACGGCAACTGGTCAACGTGGTCGAGGAAATGGCCATCGCCTCCGGCATCCCGGTGCCGCAGTTGTTTGTGCTCGACAACGAACCGGCCATCAATGCCCTGGTGGCCGGCTTCCGCCCTACCGAAACCAGCGTGATCGTCACCCGTGGTGCGCTGCAGCAACTTGATCGCGATGAACTGCAGGGTGTGATCGCCCACGAGTTCAGCCACGTCTTCAATGCCGACATGCGCCTGAACCTGCGCCTGATCGCCGCACTGGCCGGCATTCTCGCCATTGGCAAGACCGGCGAATTCCTGATGCACAGCATGCGCTACGGCAGCCACCGCAGCGGCCGCAACAACGGCGCGGCTGCGGTGTTTGTGGTGGGCGCCGCGCTGATGGCGATCGGTTACATCGGGCTGTTCTTCGGTCGCCTGATCAAGGCCGCCATCTCACGCCAGCGCGAACTGCTGGCCGATGCCGGTTCCGTGCAGTTCACCCGCAACCCGGCGGGCATTGCCGGCGCACTGATCCGCATCCGCAACGGTGACGGCTCGCACCTGAACAGCCGCCATGCCGAAGACATGAGCCACATGTGTTTTGGCGAGACACTCACCTTCCGCTTACGCGGCCTGCTGGCCACTCACCCGAGTGTGGATGAACGGCTGGCTGCACTGGGTACGCCGTGGCTGGCGCGGGCCCGGGTCGATGCCCGCCAGCGCTCAGCCACCGCCACGGCACCGGCGCCTGAATCCGCGCCGGCGCAGACGCATGCGTTCGCCGAAACAGCCACCGCCATGGCAGCTGCCATGCCACCGGTGGCACGCGCTGCGGACACCGTCGGGACCGTCACGCCGGCACATCTGGGTTATGCGCGCCGTATTCATGAGTCCATCCCCGAGCACCTGCACACGGCACTGCACCGCAGTGATGAAGCAGAACTGGTGATGTACGCACTGGTGCTCAGCGTCTCCGACGGCGCGCCCGGCGTGCTGCTCGACACCCTGGCACTGCCGCCCGCCTCGGCAGAGCGCGTCAGCCAGCGCCTGCGTCAGATACAGGCCCTGGGCACCCGGTTGCGGCTGCCACTGGCAGACCTGGCCATCCCGGCGCTCAAGCAGGCACCGCAGGCGGATCGCGACCGGCTGCTGGCGCGCCTGGACACCCTGATCCGTGCCGACCAGCGCGTTACCCTGTTCGAATTCGTGCTCACCCATATCCTGGCCGACCACCTCGGCCACGGCGCGCACCGCAACCCGACGGTGGCATTTCGCAGCTACCGCCCGCTGGCGGCGGATATCCGCCTGCTGCTGTCGGTCATGGTGCATGCCTCCGGCGCCCGCGACGACACCGCGACCCGGCAATTCCGTGGCCTGAGCGCAGCGGTGCTGCCACCGGGCACGGCGCTGCTGCCCATCAGTGAGTGCAAGCTGGATGCCCTGTCCCGTGCATTGCAGCGCCTGGCCCGGCTGACACCGTTGCTGAAGGCAGGGCTGGTGGATGCCTGTGCGGATGCCGTGCTCGCCGACGGGCGCGTGCAGGTGGCGGAAGCCGAGTTGCTGCGGGCAGTCTGTACGTTGCTGGATTGCCCCATGCCGCCGCTGTTCACCAGCGATCAGACCACCTGACGACAGTACAAAAATGCAGCGCCGGTCGCGGACGCCAGCGCCCGGGGCTGGCAGGCTGCAGGGAAGCGATTCTGGCAATGTAAGCATATGCCTACAAAACCTATGGTCATTGTCTGCTTTCGGCAAAGGCCACGGCGCGCAAAAATGCCGTTTGTCAGGATGATGGCACCAGTGATCTGCACGCCCGCTCCATTTTGTGGGACAGATCACGTTTTTTGCCTAAAGTGCCCATCGGGGTACGGGGAACTCAACATGGAATTTGAGAAAGCCAGCGAGCAGAACGCCTGGAATGCCGTGGCAGACGCCACCACGGCCATGCGACAGGGGCAAGTGCCCCATCCCGCCCTGGCGGACTGGCTCTATCAACGTGGCGTGGATATCCAGCGCGCGGTATTTCCGTGCGTGGGGCTGTTCGATGACAACGTCTTTTCCGGCACCCTGGTATCCCAGGACCGTCGCGTGTTCGAGTATTTCGTCGATCTGACCATGCCCGACGACGGCGAATTCGATGACGTTACCAGTGAACTCGGCCCGAAAGACCCGGCCCACCCCGAGAGTGACATTCGCGACCTGATCACCATGTCGCTGATCTTTTTCGACAACCAGCACGGCGCGGCGGCCTGAGCGCGCTGCCCGTCGGTGCTTGTCCACCGGACTCGTCTCTCCAGACGCGTACCCTTGTTGCCTTATGCAACCCCCCACGCCGGCAATGCCGGCGTTTTCTTGTGCAGGAACCAGCGGTCCGTGACCACATGCCGGGTAAACCAGGGGGTGCTCATCAGTGAGGCGGCCAGGCGCATCTTGATCGCCTCCGGCATCTGCCAGCCCCGGCGCGCCTGATCCCCGCGCAGGCCAAAGCGCGCCCGCAGGGCCGTCTCGTAGCGGCCGGCGGCGGTCTCCGCCGGCGCCAGGCTGAGCGCCCGGGCTGCCAGCAGCGCGGATTCCACTGCCGGGCGAATCCCCTCACCGCTCTGCGTATAGGCGAGCCCGGCCGCATCACCGATCAGCAGCACACCGTCGCCACTCAGCGGCCGTTCGGCGTGGCCGTACAGCAGATAGGCATGCCCCTTGTAGTGCAACGGCAGGTTCGGCGGCAGACGGCCACGGTCCTGCATGCTCTGCACGAAATCAGCCAGGTGGTCGCTGAGGTGATGGTTATCTTCCCGGCCAAGGCCGATATTCAGGTAATCCCCCTTGCGGAACACCCAGGCATAGCCCTTCAGGTCACGGCAGAACCACAGTTCGGGGCAGTCGCCCTGCACTGCGCACTGCGCCCGTTGCGCGGCATCCAGATGAAACTCCACCTCCTTCGCTGCCACGGCCACCTCGTGACGGCCCGGCCCATCGCCCAGCCAGCGCGCCACCGGACAGAAATGGCCACCGGCACCGACCAGCCAGGGCGCCCGCCAGCGACCATTGACCACCCACTCCCCGTGGTCACGCAGCAGCGTCTTCACCGGCTCGCCGAGCAACTTGGTCACCGGCGCCCGGTCGAGCAGGTAGCTGTCGAACTCGCAGCGGCGAATGCCATAGCTGACCGGCTCGGTGCCATGTTCATTGATGCAGGCCGCCTGCCCCATCATGCCGATGCTGAAACGATGAATCGGCTGCAGCACCCGGCCAGTGGCCGCGTAGTCTTCGGGCAGCACGTTCAGCGAGGTCAGCACCGCCGGGGTCACCCAGCCGGCGCAGGTCTTGTCGCGCGGGAATTCCGCCTTGTCGATCACCAGCACCCGCCAGCCGGATGTCGCCATGGCTCCCGCCAGCGTGGCCCCGGCCGGGCCACCGCCGACGATGATCAGATCGTAGTGGTCAACCATCCCTTTCCGCTCCCGCCTGCAAGGCGCTGTGGCGATACAGGTGCCGCCGGGTACTTTGCACGTTATTGGCGCCGGCCGGTGCGAACACCACCTGGAACAACTGCAGCGCGCCAGTGGTAAAGGCAGCACTGGAGCCCGCCAGGTACAACTGCCAGGCGCGCAGGAAACTGTCGTCATAGTCGCTGACCACCTGCTCCTGGTGGGCCATGAACCGTTCCAGCCAGTGATCGAGCGTGCGGGCGTAATGCAGGCGCAGGTTCTCGATATCCAGCACGGAGAAACGGCCGCCCTCGAAAATCCGCATCAGCTCCACCGGGCTCGGCACGTACGAGCCGGGGAAGATGCGCCGCTCGATCCAGCCATTGATCGGGCGCGGCCGGTTGCGGCCAATGGAATGGATCAGGCCGATGCCTTCCGGCTTGAGCACGCTGTTGATGGTGTCTGCCAGCGCCTGATAGTGGGCCGGCCCGACATGCTCAAGCATGCCCACCGAGACGAACGCATCACAGCCACCGGCCGGCAGGTGCCGGCCGACCTGGCGATAATCGTCCTGCACATAGGTCACCTGCCCGGCCAGCCCTTCGCGTTCGGCCTGTTCCCGCGCCCAGCGAATCTGTTCTTCGGAGATGTTGAAGGCCAGCACCGTCACGCCGTAATGCCGCGCCATGTAGCGGGCCAGCCCGCCCCAGCCACAACCGGCCTCGATCACCGTCTGGCCAGGGCGCAGCCGCAGCTTGCGGCAGACGTGCTCGAGCTTGGCGAGCTGGGCTTCTTCCAGGGTGTAGTCCGGTGCCTCGAAATAGGCGCAGGTGTACTGCATGGCGGCCTGGTCCAGCCACAGGCGGTAGAAGGCATTGCCGAGGTCATAGTGGTGGTGGATGTTGCTGCGCGCGCCTTCTTCCGAGGCACCGGCCTGGGCGCGATCCCGCCACAGCCATTCCAGCCAGGCCGGGCGACGTTCGCGGGCGGCGTCCATCAGGGGATACAGCATCACCAGCAGGTCGCGCAGATCACCCCGCACCGTCAGCCGCCCGGCACTGTAGAGATCACCGAAGGCCATACCCGGGCGCAGCAGCAGCTGGTAAAACGCAGCGCGATCGCCAATGCGCAGGGTGTAGGGCGCCGGTTCAGGCCCGACACCGCTGCCATCCCAGAGCTGCAGGGCCAGCGGGGGCTCGCCGGCCATCCGATAGAGCCAGCGCAGCAGCGCCCTTTCCTGGGGCCAGACCCGCCGGGCCACTCCTGTACGGGTCACTCGTGTACGGGCCAACGGGACGGACAGCGCATTGCGTCGCCGGGCCAGCGCTGGTGCGGTATCGCGTGGCATCATCACCTCCCACAAATCCATGTCGAAGATCCGTGCTCCGGCCACCGCTGATCAGGGGGGCCACTGCCGTGGAGCATGTCCGGGCAGTATGAAACAGCCCCTGGGGACTGACAAACCATCGCCGGCCGATTTTACCGAATGAGAGGAATGCCCCTGGCCGGGCGTTTGCAGCAGTCTGTCAGGGGTGGCGAAATGGCAGCAGCGTGCGTGCCTCAGCCTGATAGGCGGCCACGGCGACAGCTTCCTCCCGGCAGAATTCAGCGACCGCACGCTGAAACGCCGGCTCCACCAGATGGTGCAGCGACCAGGTGATGACCGGCTCGAAACCGCGCAGCAGCTTGTGCTCGCCCTGCACGCCAGGGTCGAACTCCTGCAACCCGCGCTCAATGCTGAATTCAATGCCCTGGTAGTAGCACAGCTCGAAATGCAGCGCGTCGTAATCCCGCAACGCACCCCAGTAACGGCCATAGAGCCGCTCATCGTCGAACAGATACAGCGCCATCGCCACCGGCAGAGTCGGATCATCATCAAACGCCGCCACCAGCATCAGTTGCCCGGGCAGATGCGCCCGAAGGGCGCGGAAAAAGCCCTCGGAGAGATACGGTGCCTGCCCGCGACGCAGATAGGTGTCGGCGTAGCAGGGGTAGAAGGCCTGCCACCAGTCATCGGGAATCGCCTCCCCTGCCGCACGCTCGATGCGCAACCCCTGCTCGGTGATGCGCACACGCTCGCGCCGCAGCGACTTGCGCTTGCGCGAGACCAGGGCGGCGAGGAAATCATCGAAGCTGCGGTAATCGCGATTGAACCAGCGGAAATGACAGGCCTGGCGTGCCACCAATGGCAGGTCAGCCAGCGCTTGCCGGGCGCGGTCGTCCGGAAACAGCAGGTGCCAGCCCGACGCCTGCCGGTCCGCCAGCGCCGCCTCGACCTGCGGCCACAGCCAGCCCGCCGCATCGGTCACCCCCGGTGGCAATACCCAGCGCGGGCCGGTAATGGGCGTGTAGGGCACCGCCGTGATCAGCTTGGGATAGTAATCCAGCCCGTGCCGGGCGTAGGCACGGGCCCAAGACTGATCAAAGACATACTCGCCCCAGGAATGCAGTTTGCGGTACAGCGGCAGCAGGTACTCGCCACGGGCATCGCGCACTGACAGATCCTGCCAGCCACTCCCGTCACCGGGCCCGGCAGGCGCAACGGCCCCGCTGCTGACGAAGGCCTGCAGCCAGTCCTGACGTAAAAACGGATATTCCGGCACTAAAAGTGACTCCTTACTACACTGCTGATACCGGTTCGGCATGAGATTCAGACGCAGCTTGGTTACAATAGCGGCAAACTGCCGGCGCGTATGTGGCTGGCGATGATGCGGAGCCCATACCGCACGTTTTCAGAGCACAGCGCCGCGCAGCAGCAGAATTCCGCCACCGGCACCGCGATGTCCGGGGCACAACATGATGGTTGAATTGAAAAGGTAGCGTCAGGTCTCATGCAAGACTCCCGATTTCTCATGATCTTCTACATGTCTTTCGCCTTCATCCTGGCCACGTCGGGCCTGGGCCTGGCGCTGGCGCCGGGTAACCTGATCGCCCTCTGGCACCCGGACCAGGATGGCACGCAGATTTCACCGGTGCTGGCGCGCCAGGCCGGCATCGGGTTGCTGCTGGCCGCCGCACTGAGCGCCCTGTGCGTCGCTGCGGGCGCGCTGCGCCGCAACCTGCACTGGCTGCTGTTCCTGTTCCTGGTCGCCTTCGTCGGCAGCCACGGCACCGCGCTGCTGGACGAGCCCACCGGCTTTATCGGCCTGTGGCTGCTGATCCCGGTGCTGCTGTTCGCCCTGCCGCTGATTCCCTGGCGGCTGCCGAACCTGCGCCACGCGCTGTCCAGCCGCGAGACCCTGGCGGGCGAAATAAAGTGGTTCAACCCGAACAAGGGCTTCGGCTTCATCACCGCCGATGACGGGCGCGAAATCTTCGTCCATTTCCGGGCCCTGGAGAACGGCGGTCGTCGCAGCCTGCAGCAGGGCTCGCGGGTACGCTTCGTCATCAATGAAACCGATCGCGGCGAACAGGCCGACCGCGTGGTGATCGAAAGCTGAGGCGGCCACCGGGCCGGCAAACAAGGCCCTCAAAACAATAATCTCAAGGGGACAGTGTGCAGATTTCCGCTCTGGATGCCGGCGTACTGCTCGGCTACCTGGTGGTGGTGTTCGGTATCGGGCTGTGGTTTGCCCGGGGCAATGACAGCACCGAGGAATATTTCGTGGGTGGCCGGCGCTTTCGCGGCTGGGTGATCGGGCTGTCGCTGGTCGGCACCTCGATCAGTTCGGTGACCTTCATCGCCTACCCGGCAGATGCCTTCAAGACCACCTGGCTGCGCTACCTGCCCAACCTGACACTGCCGATCGCGGTGGCGCTGGCGGCCTGGCTGATCCTGCCGATTTTCCGTCGTGGCCGCACCACCACCGCCTACGAATTCCTCGAACAGCGCTTCGGCCCGTCGGTACGTGTCTACGGCGCGGTGGCGTTCATCATTGCGCAACTGGTGCGGCTGGCCACCATCCTGTGGCTGCTGTCGCTGCTGTTGCAGCAGATCACCGGGCTGTCGCCGGTCACTGCCATCGTGCTCAGCGGGCTGTTTGTCGGCACCTATACCATTCTTGGCGGCATCGACGCCGTGATCTGGACCGACGTGATCCAGACCATCGTGCTGCTGCTCGGCGGGATGGCCTGCCTGTGGGTCATCGTCGACCTGCTGCCCGGCGGGCTGGGGCAGATCCTCAGCACCGCCACCGAGGCCGGCAAGTTCAGTTTCGGCGAAATGCAGCAGGGCGAGATCACCGCCCCGCGCTGGGACCTGTCGCTGTCCGCCAAGACCGGCAGCATGCTGCTGCTGGTGGGCCTGACCAATTGGCTGACCGAGTACACCAGCAACCAGAACACCGTGCAGCGCTATTGCGCCGCCGCCTCCACCGCCGAGGCACGGCGCGGCATGCTGGTGTGTGTGCTGGCGAGCCTGCCGATCTGGGCGTTCTACATGTTTCTGGGCACGGCACTGTGGGTGCTGTTCCAGGTGCAGCCGGCGCTGCCGGCGACGGAAATCCTGGACGGCACGCGCAAGGCCGAGCAGTTGCTGCCCTGGTTCATCACCGAGTTCCTGCCACCGGGCATCACCGGGCTGGTGCTGGCCGCAGCACTGGCGGCGGCGATGTCATCCATGGATTCCAGCATCAACTCCATTGCCACCGTCTCGGTGGTGGACATCTATCGTCGGCATGTGCGGCCCGGCGCCACCGACCGCCACTACCTGCACGCCGCCTGGGCCATCGCTGCGGTCACGACCCTGTGCATGATTGCCGGCGCGCTGCTGCTGGAACGTGCCAGCACCAACACGCTGCAGGACGTCATCCTGATCATGGTGTCGCTGCTCGGTGGCGGCCTGCTGGGGCTGTATATTCTCGGCTTCATCAGCCGGCGCGGTGATGCACGGGCCGCCTGGTGCGGGATTGCCTGCACACTGCTGTTCACCGGCTGGACCGTGGCCGCCGGCCACGACGTACTGCCGGACGCCATGGCGGCGCCCTTCGATCTCTACTACACCGGGCTGATCGGCAACCTGATCATGTTCGGGGTGGGGTATGTGGCGGCCCTGCTGTGGGGCCGCCGGAGCACAGCAGCGAATGCCGCTGCCTGAAGAGGACTCAGGCGGCGGCCGCCACGGGCGTGCGGCGCGCCTTGCGCGTCAACCGATAATCACGCACCAGCCAGCCCAGTGACCAGGCTGTCAGCCAGGGGTCCAGCAGGTAATCCCACAGGTTGTCCGAGGGCAGCAGCCGCAGCGCGAAGGCACACTGCGCCGCCACCAGCATCAGGCAGATACCGTAAGCACGCATCACCCAGGCCGCCAGGCCGACCAGCAGCAGCGCGGTGCTGAAGCGGAAATCACCAAAGCCAAGACCGTAAGGGTCGAGATAGGTCAGCCCCAGGCTCATCGGATAAAACCAGGCCGCCGTGGCGACGATCAGCACATTCAGCGCACGCAGCTCGGACGTTGGCAGATACCAGGGGCTGCCCAGCCGGTGCTGCATGAACATCACCGCCAGCAGCCCCATGCTGATGCTGAATTCGCCCAGATAACTGCGCACCCACATGCCCAGCCCCCAGGGCATCGGCAACAGCGCCACCAGCACCAGGATCACCACCAGCGGCAGACCGACATGCAATTGCCGAATACGCAGCAGGCGCAGCACGATGGACGCCATTACCAGTGCCGTCACCAGCGTGGCAAACGGCCAGGAAAGAATCGTATTGCTGATCATCGTGCCGCCTCCACGTGCGCCTGACGCTGGTCCAGCGGCAGTTGCCTGTCATCCTGTTGCGCCGCCCGCCACCAGGCATGGGCGATCAGGCTCTTTTTCCAGGAATAGAGAATGTGGATGTCGCCATTACTGGCGCGGATCACATAGGGATAGTCGAACTGCGAGACGCAGAAATCACTGCGGCAGTTATTGCGTACCGCCGCCTGCATCACGCGGTCACGCTGATCCTTCGTGGTGGGGCCTTCATCGATGCTCGACAGTGCCGTGCGCACCATGTCGCGGAAACCGTCCACTGACACCGGCGCGTTACGCAGTGCGGCATCGTCATGCATGGCATGCAGGGTCTGCCAGGTCTGGCCATGGTCGCGGGTCTCCAGAATATAGAGATCGTCACGCTCCACCGCGTTGTTGTTCGCCACCAGCAACCAGTGATCCTTACCCAGGCGCACCCCGCCAACGGCAGAGCCCGGATTGGGCAACTGCCCGTCATCCAGCGACGACCAGCTATGGCCGGTATCCCGGGTATCGCTGCGCCAGAGAATGCCCGGCCGGCTGTTGTTGGCATTGCGCAGAAACGCCACGGCGGAGTCGGGACCGTTGACCAGCACCAGCGGTTGCAGGGATTCACGCAGCTTGCCGATGCGCGAACGCTCCAGAATGCGGTTGTCTTCGTCCAGCCGCAGCACCTCGCCAAACTTGGCCGCGAATTCGTGGTACACCGGCAGGCCCAGCGACCCATCCTCGTAGCGGATCGGCGGCGCTTTCACCAGGGTGCTCAGGTTGAAGAACGGCGACGTCACCAGGCCGTCAGAAATGCGCCAGGTGCTGCCATCGTCAGCGGACTCGGCCACTGCCAGCCGGCTCGCCGCCCAGCCGCCGAAGCTGACCACCACCATGTACAGCCGCAGGCGACCATCCGAATCCACCGCCGGCACCACATTGCCCAGCTTGCGCACATAGCGGCCCAGGCCCTCGCTGACCTGCTCGCGGGTCAGCATGACCTGCTCGCCAGTCCAGTCGCCGGTGGCGGGATCAAACACGGAAGAATGGATATTGACGTCCGCCGAGCCCTCGCGGGTGCCGGCAAACCAGAATGCACGGATACGGCCATCCGGCAGTTCCACCATGGACGCCGCGTGGGTCTGCATGGTGGCGCCATCGGAGGCGAAGTTGAGCTGCCAGGTATCGTCCGGGGCCGGGGTACGCTGCGAGGGCGCCGGCACGGCAAACCCCGGCTCCGGATCCCACAGGTGCGCCGGCAGGCCGGCGTAATAGGCCAGCACCAGCAATCCGCCAATCATTAGATGTAGGGTCTTGTTTTTATGCACTGTCATGGCTGAATCGTTCGGCTATCCGATTTTCTCTGAAGAACACAAGGGGTTATCCGCAAATAAGCCCGGCCCGGGCGGCCCTTAACAAGCGCCGCCAGTAGAAAGTATGATTCCGGCGCTCAGGCCAGTTTCTTAGTGGCAAGCACCAAAGTCCACAAGTCTAGCAGCACCCGCGCGCTTGTGCTGCCCCGGCAGCGCTGATAACGTCGATCACTGCGAGTTGCCCGCTAGATAACACCCACAAAAAATGTAGTGCGGGGTATGCCAGTGTCTTTGAGTCTTCAGTCACGAGCCCGTTCGGGGGAACCGGGGCCCTCTCGCCTTGCCCGACGCCTGGCTGATCAGGAAGATTTCAGCCGTCTACTGCAGGATACAGCCGACATCGTGGTCATCACCCAGGACCACCGCGGGCGCGTACTGTCCGTGAACCGCTATGGGCGCTGGCTGTGTGGCAAGGCGCTGACCAATATACGTCGCCGCGCCTTCATCGACCTGCTCTCTGCTGCCCCCGCCGACCTGCCCGAGCGCCTGACCGAAGTGGCCGAGGGCCGTCATCACGGCTTCCGCCACGAAACAGCCATGCGTCGCGAAAACGGCGACACCCTGCTGTTGTCCTGGTGGCACACGGCCTGGCACCTGGACGACGGGCGCAAGCGCCGGGTGATCAGCATTGGCCTGGACATCTCCGACCAGCGCATCGCCGAGGAGCACATCGGCTGGCTCTCGACCCACGATCCGCTCACCGGCCTGTTCAACCGCCGCCGCTTCATCGAAGAGGGGCGTCGCTGGCTGTCCGCCACCGCCGCCGGCACCCGGCCCGGGTTCGCCCTGATGCTGCTGGATCTGGATCAGTTCAAGGACATCAACGATCTCAACGGCCACCACCAGGGTGACCGCCTGCTGCAGGAAGTGGCACGGTTGCTGCGCGACACCCTGCGCCAGTCGGATGTGATTGCCCGCCTGGGTGGCGACGAATTCGGCATCCTGCTGGCCAGCGATCAGCCGGACGCCATCGAACAAGCCGCCAGCCGGTGCTGCCAGGCCCTGGCCGACCTGTCCGTGCAGCAGGGCGACGCCAACCTGCCCGTCACCACCAGCATCGGTATCGGCATCTGCCCACGCGATGGCGAAACCATTGAAGCGTTGCTGGCCAATGCCGACATCGCCATGTACCAGGCGAAGGCGCAAGGCCGCAACGCCTGGCACGTCTGCAGTGGTGATGACGAGCACCGCGAGCGCATCCACGAGCGGGTCTACTGGGAACAGCGGGTGCGCGAAACCTTGTCCGGCGATGGCCTGCAAATGCACTTCCAGGCGATCCTCGACATCGCCGACAACGAAATAAGCCACCACGAAGCGCTGCTGCGCGTCAGCGACGGACGCGGCGGTTTTCTCGCCACCCAGCACCTGATCAATGCCGCCGAACAGTCCGGCATGATCGTGCAGCTGGACGAGCGGGTCATCCAGCAGGTCTGTCACCACCTGGCGGCGCTCAACCGCGCCGGTATCCGCGCGCAACTGGCGCTGAACCTGTCCGGCATGTCGTTCCGCAATCCGCGCCTGATCAGCCAGGTCCGTCACTGGATACGGCATTATCAGGTGGACCCGCAGGACATCATTTTCGAGATTACCGAGACCGCCGCACTGGCCGATATCGCCGCCACCATCGAAGTGATGCAGGCACTGAAGACACTCGGCTGCCGCTTTGCGCTGGATGACTTCGGCGTTGGTTTTTCGTCCCTCTACTATTTGAAAAAACTGCCGGTGGATTTCGTCAAGATCGACGGTTCGTTCATCCGTCATCTGCACGAAAACGACGAGCACAAAGTGCTGATCCAGGCACTGGTGGATGTAGCACGGGCATTCCGTTTGAAGACCGTCGCGGAATTCGTCGAGAACCCGGCGATTCTCGATATTCTTCGCGAACTTGGCGTGGACTATGCGCAGGGCTATCACATCGATCGGCCACAGGCGTTCGACACGCTCTGGCCGGCATGACCGCCTGTCCTTTTTTACAAGTCCGGGCTTTGCGCGGCGGCCGTTTCGGAGATACTGACGCGGCCCCGCCCTCCCGACACAGCACCTGGCGCGCGGCACAACCCGCAGAATACAAACGGACTTGAGCTTCGCGCCGGAGGACACCGCACCATGACACGGCACGCTTCTGCCCAGTGCAGCTTCTTTTCGCTCACCACCATCGCCTGGATAGCGCTCGCCTGTTGTCTGCTGCTGGCGGCGCCGGCCGGGCACGCGGCAGGTGACCTGGAAGCGCTGGATGACAGCTGGCGGCTGGTCAGCGACCGCAACGATATCCAGGTCTACATGCGTCACCGTGACGACACCCGCCTGAAAACCTTCCGCGGCGTGACCCAATTCAAACTGACAGACCAGTACGCACTGGTGGCCGTGCTGAACGATTACGACGCCTATCCGCGCTGGCTGCATTTCGTCGACAGTGCCGAAGAGATCGGCCGCGAATCCGACCTGCTGCGCTATCTGCGCTTCACCACCCTGCTGCCCTGGCCACTGGCCAACCGCGAAGCGGTACTGCGCGCCGACGTGCGCGAAATCCGTAGCCAGGACGAGCAGCGCGTGGAAGTGCTGCTGAGCAACGCCCCGGACCGGCTGCCGTCGAATGAGGACTACATCCGTTTCCCCGAAATGCAGGGCATCTTCGGCGCCCGCGATCTCGGTAACGATACGGTCGAAATCACCTATCAACTGGTGCTGGACCCGGGCGGCTATATCCCTGCCTGGCTGGCCAACATCCTGCTGCGCGATGCCCCCTACTTCACGCTGGACCGGCTGCGCCGCATCGTGAAACGCCCGGAATATCAGGGGCATTACTACGACTACATCCATCTCAAGGGACCAGGCAGCCTGCCGCACGAAGCTGACCCGGAAACGTAACAATTCCCTCCCGAGAAATGTGCCCGGCGCCAGCGTTGCGCTATCATCCCAGGGCCGGCGGCATCAGGCCGGCCTTTAGCATGGTGTTGAAAAAGTCTCTTTGAGGCTTTTTCAAGCCGTCAGCACAGGCTGTTTTTCAACAGCCTGTCAGAGCGCTGGTCCGGTCAGCGACAGGGTATGGGAGAGCCCGCAATGCCACGACTGCTTTACACCCTCTATATCTGGCTGGTGTTCGTGCCGGCAATGCTGATCATCACACTGGCGATGGGCCTGCTGTGTCTGGCGAGCGCGCCCTTTATCGGCCCTCGCCAGGCCGGGCGCCTGTGCGCAGTGCCCTGGGCACGCGCCGGGCTGCTGCTGTCTGGTGTGTCGGTCAGCGTGGAAGGCCAGGCGCACGCACGTCCGGGCCAGAGCTACGTGATCGTCGCCAATCATCTCAGCCACTTCGATATCTGGGTGCTCTACGGCTACCTGGGCATGGACATCCGCTGGGTAGCCAAGCAGGAGGTGCGGCGTATCCCCATCGTCGGTATTTCCTGCGTGGCGCTGGGACATATCTTCATCGACCGTTCGCATCCGGACCGCGCCATTGCCAGCCTGCGGGCAGCACAACAGCAGGTCAGCCACGGCACCTGCATCCTCTTTTTCCCGGAAGGCACCCGCAGCCGTGATGGCCAGCCCCGGGCATTCAAGAAGGGCGCCTTCCGCATGGCGGCGGACCTGGGGCTGCCGGTCCTGCCGATCACCCTGTCCGGCACCCGCGACGTCCTGCCTGCGGACAGCCTCCACCTGTCGCCCGGCCACGCGCATATCTGCATCCATCCGCCCATCGCCGCACGCGGCAACAGCGACGAGGCCGTCGAGGCCCTGCTGCAGGAAAGCCGCGAGCGGATCATCAGCGGCCAGTCCCGCAGCGACGCCATCATCGCCCAGTAATCTGCCGCAGCGCCCGGTCTGCCGGGCCTTCCGGTCATTGTGACATGGCCTCATGTCAAAATTGGCCCACATTGCCTGCCCGCAGTGGGTACACTGCCTCCCCAACGACAATGACATTCGCCACTGTCACTATTGACGGATAGCAGAGAGGGTCACCATGAAGGTACTGGAAAACCGCGTCGCCGTGATTACCGGCGCTGCCTCGGGGATTGGCAAGGCACTGGCGGAACAGCTGGCTGCGGCAGGCTGCCGGCTGGCCATTTCCGATGTGAACAGCAAGGATCTCGAGGCGCTGGCCAAGACCCTGCGTGCCAATGGCCATGAAGTGCACAGCGAAAAGCTGGACGTCGCCGACCGCCAGGCCTTCTACGACTACGCCGAGCGGGTACACGCCCACTACGGTCAGGTGAACCTGGTCATCAACAACGCCGGTGTGGCGCTGGGCGCCACCGTTGAAGACATGAACTACGATGATTTCGAGTGGCTCATGGGCATCAACTTCTGGGGCGTGGTGTACGGCACCAAGGCATTCCTGCCGTTCCTGAAAGAAGCCGACGAAGCCCATATCGTCAACATTTCCAGCGTATTCGGTCTGGTCGGCATTCCGACCCAGTCGGCCTATAACGCTGCCAAGTTCGCCGTGCGGGGCTTTACCGAATCACTGCGCATGGAACTGGAGATCGAGGGCGGCCGTGTGTCCTGCTCCTGCGTGCACCCCGGCGGCATCAAGACCAATATTGCCCGCAACGCACGCATGAACGATGTCTCCCACATCACCGGAGCCGATGCCGAGAAATCCATCGCCGATTTTGAGAAGATGTTCCGCACCACGGCCGCCGACGCCGCCAGCACCATCATCAATGGTGTGCGCCGCAACAAGCGCCGTATCCTGATCGGCGGTGATGCGTACGCCATCGACACCATGCAGCGCACCCTGCCGACCCTGTATCAGCGCCTGATCGTCAACGGCCAGAAGCTGATGCGCAAGCGCCAGGCCTGATCGTCGCCAGCGATGACGGGGCAAGGCGCCCCGTCATCCTGTGAGGCTTTCATGGACAAACCCTACGCGCCGTCCTGTGACAACAATCGCGGCCCCATCCTGGCCGTGCTGCAGCAATACTTCACCGCCCCCGCCACCGTCCTCGAGCTGGGCAGTGGCACCGGCCAGCATGCCGCCTGGCTGCCGGCCCATCTGCCGCACCTCACCTGGCAGCCTTCCGAACTGGCCGACAACCTGCCCGGCATCCGTGCCTGGCTCAACGATGCCGCACTCCCGAACGTGGCCGCCCCCATCCCGCTGGACATGGCCGCGCCCTGGCCGGCACTGGACTTCGACCATCTGTTCAGCGTCAACACCTTCCACATCCTCGCCGCCGACGAGGTGGCCCGCGCCATCGCCACCGGCGGCGCGCGCCTGCCGGCCGGCGGCCTGTTTGTGGTCTACGGGCCGTTCAATTACGATGGCGACTTCACATCGGACAGCAATGCCCGCTTTGATGGCTGGCTGCGCGCGCGCAATCCGGCCTCTGGTCTGCGGGATCAGGGTTGGGTCGTTGAGCAGATGCAGACCGCCGGGCTGACCCTGATTGCGGATCACGCCATGCCGGCCAACAATCGCACGCTGGTGTTCAGAAAAGCCTGACGGTAAAACCGTCGCCCTTTTTACCACTGTGCATTTCAGGGCCGGCAGGCCCTACAATAACGGCCTTGCCGCGCAGCCCGACGGACAGACCACAGATAGAAGAGACCCATGCCGAACAGCGATAAGAGCTGGACCCTGGAGCAGTTCCAGGTCGCCCCCAAAGAAGGCGAAACACGTTTTCACGATTTCGATCTTGAGTTGCCGCTGATGCGCGGCATTGCCGAGCAGGGCTTTTCCTACTGCACGCCGATCCAGGCGCAGGTCCTGGCGCACACCCTCGCCGGCGCCGACGCCATTGGCCGCGCCCAGACCGGCACCGGCAAGACCGCCGCCTTCCTGATCACCATCATCAACGACCTGCTCAAGCATCCGGTCACGGTCAAGCGCTACGCTGGTGAACCACGGGCACTGATCGTCGCACCGACCCGCGAACTGGCACTGCAGATCGAGAAAGATGCCCGCGGCCTGTGCAAGTACACCGACCTGCGCGTCATGAGCGTGGTGGGCGGCATGAACTTCAACCGCCAGCAGGAGCGCCTGCAGAAATCCGTTATCGATATCCTGGTGTCGACACCGGGCCGGCTGCTGGACTTCTGCAACCGCCGCGACCTGTGGCTGGACCGTGTCGAAGTGCTGGTGCTGGATGAAGCCGACCGCATGCTCGACATGGGTTTCATTCCTGATGTGAAGCGCATCGTGCGCTACACCCCGGTCTCGGACTATCGCCAGACACTGCTGTTCTCCGCCACGTTCAACCAGGACGTGATGAACCTGGCCAAGCGCTGGACCCAGCACGCCGAAGTCGTGGAAATCGAACCGACGCAGGTCACCACCGAAACCGTGGAACAGAAAGTCTTCATCACCGAGACTTCGAAGAAGTACAACCTGCTGCACAACCTGATCGTCAAGGAAGACCTGGACAAGGTCATGGTGTTCGCCAACCGCCGCGACATCACCCGCCGGCTGTGCGAACGCCTGCAGAAGAAAGGCATCAACGCCGCCATGATTTCCGGCGACGTGCCGCAGAACCAGCGCCTGAAGACGCTGGAGCGTTTCCGTGGCGGCAAGGTGCGCGTGCTGATCGCCACCGACGTGGCCGGCCGTGGCATCCACATCGACGGTGTGTCCCATGTGGTGAACTACAACCTGCCGGAAGATCCGGAAGACTACGTGCACCGTATCGGCCGGACCGGCCGTGCCGGCGCCAGCGGCACCTCGATCAGCTTCGCCTGCGAGGACGACGCCTTCCTGCTGCCGGAGCTGGAGAAAGCCATCGGCATGAAGCTGGATTGCATCTATCCGCCGGAGGAACTGCTCGGCGATCCGGAGCCGGTGACCCAGCCAAAACCGGCGCAGCAACCCGCCACTGACAGCCCTGAAACCTCCGGACCCGAAGCGGACACGGCGACAGCCACCGCAGACAGCACGGACAACGGCACTGACGAGCGCAGCGGAACCCACGCCGATGAACCCGCCCGAAATTGATCCGCGTGACGCGCACGCCCTGCTGGAACAGGGCGATGCCCTGTTCGTGGACATCCGCGACCCGGCCAGCCACGCCAGCGCCCGCATTCGCGATGCCCAGCCACTGAGCCAGGCCAATGTGGAAGACTTTCTGGCCAGCACTGACCGCCACCGCACGCTCGTGGTGTACTGCTACCACGGCCGCAGCAGCCTGGACGCCACCGCGTTCCTGCAAAGCGAAGGCTTTGCGGGGGCCATCAGCCTGAGCGGCGGCTTTGAACACTGGCGGCAGATCTACCCCGATACCTGCATCAATGCCTGATACAACAAGGCGGGCTTGCGCCCGCCTTGTCTCACCTGTGAAACATCCCTCAGAGGTGCGTTTCCGCATACTCCGCCAGCAATGACCGTGGCACGCCGTTCAACTGCACCGACCCGCCAAACGCAAAGCCCTTGAAGCGCTCCGTCATGTACGTCAGCCCGGAACTGGTCGGGCTGAGGTAGGGGGTATCGATCTGCGACAGATTGCCCAGGCACACGACCTTGCTGCCCTCACCGGCCCGCGTCACGATGGCCTTCATCTGGTGCGGCGTCAGGTTCTGGCTTTCATCAATCAGGATCAGTGATTTCTGGAAACTGCGGCCACGGATGTAATTGAGCGCCTTGAACTGGATATTGGCGCGCTCTTTCACATAGTTGATGCTGCCGCTGGGGTTTTCATCATTGAGGTGCAGGGCCTCGATGTTGTCGTTGATCGCGCCCAGCCAGGGGTCCATTTTTTCCTCTTCGGTGCCCGGCAGGAAACCGTGTTCCTCCGCCAGCGGCGGTGTCGAACGGGTGGCGATGATCTTGTTGTAACGGCGGTGCTCAATGGTCATCTCGATAGCCGCCGCCAGCGCAAGAATGGTCTTGCCGGAGCCGGCGGCGCCGGTCAGCGTGACCAGATGCACATCCGGGTCGAGCAGCAGATTCAGGGCAATGGCCTGATGGATATTCATCGGCTTCAGCCCCCAGGCCTGCTGTTCCAGCAGCGACTCCGGCGGCAGGTGACGCAGCGTCACCACACCCTGCTCCACACTCAGCACGCGGCCGACAAACCCTTCCTCGTCGATGATGAACTGGTTGGGGTAGATTTCCTCGCCCAGCACCTCACTGACCAGCAGCCCGTGGGAAATCCGGTGCAGGGTTTCCGGCCCGCGCTGCTCGGTTTCCACATTGCTGATGCGGTCCCAGAAGGAGCCGCTCAGCTCGAAATAACCGCGCGACAACTGGCGAATGTCCGACACCAGCTGATCGTTGTGGTAATCCTCCGCTTCAATACCACAGGCACGCGCCTTCAGGCGCATGTTGATGTCCTTGGTAACGAGCACATAACGGCGCAACGGATCACGGCTCTTCATCGATACGATATCGTTGATGATGCGGTTGTCGTTCAGGTGCTCCGGCAACGCGCCCTCGCCTTCAGCCAGCGGCCTGGGCATCAGCACCGACAAGGTGCCCAGCGTGCTGTCCTGGCCACGCGGGATCGGCACCCCGGCATCCACCTGTTCCGGCAGCGCCGGGCCCAGTATCTGATCGATCAGGCGAATCGCCGCGCGACAGTCGGCCGCGATATGCGACTTGCCGGATTTAAGCCGGTCGAGCTCTTCGAGTACCGTCATCGGCACGACGACGCCATGTTCTTCAAAACTCAGTAACGAATTCGGATCGTGGATCAGGACGTTGGTGTCCAGCACATACACTTTCTCGTGCCGGGCGATTTCTGCGGTGGTGGTGGGGCGGGTGTCGGGTGGAGCGTGCTCGGCTCTCTGCTGGCGTGATTTCCCCGAAGCGATCGGGACGGAGTGTACTGCAGCCGCGCGTTCTTCCATGCTTATCCCCCTGAGGACAGGCGAGTCGGTTAGGGACAGCGGTGGGCAAAATGACGTAGCTCTATGGCTGAATATGGCTAACGTAAAGCCGAGAGTGACGCCACCACCTGCCGCCGGGTTCACTGACTAACGACGGTTCGATGTTGCCTGGTACTGGTGATCGCGATCACTCCCGCAAGGGCGGGAAGAGTCTCAAACATAACCCGGTTTTTTTGCACGCACAACAGATCGGATCAAGGTATCGTTGCCGGCGTGTAAAAAACAGTTCAGGAAATGACATGACATCGCAGGATCATCCCGAGGTACTGATGCCCCCGCCACTGCTGCACCTGGGCGGGCTGTTTATCGGCTATACACTGGATCGGGTATTTCACTGGCAACTGGCGCCGTCCGATGAACGGGTCGCGCTGGCACTGTTGCCCGCACTGCCGGCGGTGGCGCTGATCCTGTGGACCGCCCTGCTGTTCCGCCGCCATCGCACCACCCTCCTGCCGCAGCGCGCCGCCAGCACACTGGTGACCCAAGGCCCGTTCCGCGTTTCACGCAACCCGATCTATCTGTCCTTCGCGTTGCTGCACCTGGCCTGCGCCATCGCCAACGGCAGCCCCGGCATGTTGCTGACCCTGCCACTGGTGGTGTACGTCATGGACCGCCACGTCATTGCGGCAGAGGAAGCCTTTCACCAGCGGCAATTCGGCGAGGCATGGCAGGCCTACCGGGCGCGGGTACGGCGCTGGCTGTAGCCGCACGCAGCAGGACCGGCGGTGCCAGGCTTCCCTGGCGCAACGTCATGCGCTCCGAGCCAAAATGCCCCGGCACCAGCAGGCTTGGCCGTTGTTCCCGCGCCAGCCAGCCCAGACGCCGGTAGATCTCGGCCACCAGCTCACTGCAGAACATGCCGGAGAAATCCGGCCGGCGCCGGAACCCCGTGACGGTATCGCGGGCCAGTGTCAGCACATAATTCTTGTAAGGTCGCTGGTGCAGGCGGCGCGCGATGCGCGCGACCATGCGTTGCTGGGCATCCGTGAGCGATTCACCCAGCCGCCGGCGCAGCGCTATATCGCCGTCATATTCCTCGATCCGCTTCATGATCGGCACCAGCCCGACACCCGCCACCGGCGCACCGACATGAATATCGGCCGATTCGCTCAGGGTGGTGGATTCCAGAATCAGGGGTGTGTCGTGTTCCGGCAACCGCACCACCATGCCGATATGGCTCCAGTGGCTGCGGGTAAAAAAGCGGATCGTATCGCTGATCGGCCCACGCCCGGCAAACAACAGCAGATCACCGGTGCGTAGCGTGCCGGCCAGTGGGCCTGGCGGGGAGTGTTCCAGTTGCGGGCAACGCGGCAGCAACCTGATCACGGGGAGTGTCGCTCCATTACGCTCATGTGACGGAAGGCTAGGGGGCGGCAGTGACGCCCCTGTGACAGTTGCGTCATGGTTTGGTGACGGGCACGCCGTCATCAGACTGTCATGGCCGGCCGGCATGCTGGCCTTCTTTTCGCGCCAGCCCCAGGACGGAAGCGACTGCCGGCATGCCCGATTACCCCGCGATCGAACAGCGTCTCTACCTGCTGCAACGTCATCTGCCCGAACAGCTTCAACTGGAGCAACTGCTGCACCAGGGGGCGCGCTGGTTGCGCTGCGACACGGTGCTGACCGTGCAGCACGGCGGGTTACCCTTGCCGGTGCAAGTGATTGAACTGGGCAGCCAGTCGAGGAACGCCCCCGTCATCGGCTTTTTTGGCGGGGTGCACGGCGTGGAACGGATCGGCAGCCAGGTGCTGTTGTCGTGGCTGCATTCGCTGGTGCAGCGGCTGGACTGGGACGAACAGATGGCGCGCCGGCTGGAGCGGGTGCGCATCCTTTTCATGCCGATGATCAACCCCGGCGGCATCTGGCAGCGCACCCGCAGCAACCCGAGCGGCGTCGACCTGATGCGCAACGCGCCCATCGATGCCATCGGCAAGGTGCCGTTCCTGGTTGGCGGGCACCGCATCAGCAATCGCCTGCCCTGGTACCGGGGCAGGCGCGATGCACCGATGGAACCTGAAGCACAGGCGGTGATCCGGGTGGTGCGCCAGCGCATGCTGAATGCGCCGTTTTCCCTGAGCGTGGACTGCCACAGCGGCTTTGGCCGCCGCGACCGGCTATGGTGCTGCTATGCGCGCAGCCACCAGCCCATCGCCCATATCGCTGAGGTGTTCACACTCAAGCGGCTGCTGGAAAGGACTTACCCCAACCATCATCCCTATATCATCGAACCGCAGTCGGTGAACTACACCACCCATGGCGATCTGTGGGACTACCTCTACGACGGCGCCCTGACCAGCCACCCGCATCACATGTTCCTGCCGTTCACGCTGGAAATGGGCTCCTGGCTCTGGGTGCGCAAAAATCCGCGCCAGATGTTCGATTTCTTCGGCTACTTCAATCCGGTCATCGCCCACCGGCAAAGCCGCGTCTTGCGCCAGCACCTGCCGCTGTTCGATTTCCTGCTGGCCGCCACCGACAACTGGCAGAACTGGATCCCGCTGGCCCGCCAGCGCCCGGCCCTGGCCCGGGAAGCGATCCGCACCTGGTTCACCGAACAGGACCAGGACGGCTGAAAGCACAGTCGCACGCACCAATTTGGCGCGACTTTTGCATTGGCACGGGGCACCACTGCAGGCAGCAGCCTGCTAGACTCGCTGTCATTCCCCATCGCCATGCCCTTTGCAGGAGCCAGACCATGATGCGCCCGATACTGCTTGCCTCCCTTGTTGCCCTCACCAGTGGCTGCAGCCACTACCACGGCCCGGAAGGCAGCGACACCGCCACGGTGGTGTTTACCAGCAACAATGTGGCCGCACAGCCCATGGTGTGTGTGCCTGGGAAAGGCTTCCAGTCCACCCGCTATGCCCTGTCGCGAAACCCGTTTGATTCTGAGGCGATTTCGCAGTTGAACGAGACCCTTCGCAAGAGCGCCGAAGTACCTGCGTCCCTACCCGCAGGCGAGCCAGTCCGAGTGGGTGTCCAGTTCAGGGAAACACGGGAAATGGGGAATCCGGCGCCATTCCGCTGCAATGCAGCCGTCCGCTTTACCCCGCAGGCAGGCGCCACCTACTCGGTTCATTTTGTCCGCGACGGCAGCCAGTGTGGCCTCGGAGTCAGCCTTGCCGATGGCACCCCCGCACCGGACGCAGTACGCGCTCCCTGGGAATGTCGCTAATCAGCAACACTTCGCCGCACCATGACAGGCCCTGTTTTGGTGCGGCGCACCACCATGAAACACCCCACTTTTACCCCCTCCCGACACCACACCCCTAAGCTGTTGTTAACAAACCAATAACAGGACTGGCACGGTCTGTGCTTTACCTTCAAACAGCGGCTGACGGAAAACCCGCAGCGCTCAGGTATGAACAGAAACGGACCAAGAGGGTTGAATCGGATGAAAAGCAAAAACGTACTGAAAACGACTTTGATCGCTGCTGCTGTGGCTGGGGCCGGCATGACTGCACCGATGGTGGCCAACGCGGAAGTGAGCGCCAGCCTGGGTGCTTCCAGCTTTTATCTGTGGCGTGGTCAGGATGTTTCCAACAGCGCCGGCGTAATCCACGGCAGCCTGGACTATGGCCACGAATCCGGCCTGTACGCAGGCATCTGGGGTTCTTCCGAAGGCGCTCTGAGCACCGTTGGCGGTGAATATGACGTCTATGCGGGCTTTGCTGGCGAGGCCGGTGGCCTGAGCTATGACGTCTCCTACATCAGCTACATCTATCCAGGTATCGACCAAGGGATTGGTGAAGCTGGTGACTTTATCCTGGGTCTGGGCATGAGCGGCTTCAGTCTGACCTACTACGCCAGCTATGCGAACGACGATGACGGTGACAAAGCCTTTGGTGACTTCACCTACGTCACCCTTGGCTACGCTTATGACAAGTTTGGCTTTCTGGTAGGTCAGACCATCAATGATGCGGACGACACTGACTACACCCACATTGATCTGAGCTACAGCCCGATTGAGAACCTGGCCTTCACGCTGTCCAAGGTGGTTGATTCTGACGACCTGGCTGACGTGACCGACGATCAGGATCCGCTGTTCCACGTTTCCTACAGCTTCGTGTTCTAAACCAGATCCACTGCAAGCACTGCAACAGGGCTCTCGTGAGAGAGCCCACCTTTTCGGCCCCGCAGGACAATCTCCCTGGTCCTCGCTGTTTACCTGCAAGCAGCCCGTCCTGCGGGGCCGATTCTTATCTCTATGGCGCTGCCCGCCTAAGGCTTCACCACTTCAAACTCCGCACATACCGGCTCGCCTTCACTGAACGTCAGGCAAACCGGAATTTTTTCGCCTTCCACCAATGGCCGTTGCAAACGGAACAGCATCAAATGTTTCGCACCCGGCTCGAACACCACTGTCTCGCCAGCGGGCACCGGCACTTCCGGCAGGCGCCGCATGCGGCGAGTGCCGTCTTCCTGGGGTGCCATGGTGTGCATTTCGCCCGCGCCGGCGATATCAGTGGTCAGGCCGGTCATCACCCGGTCCTGATCCGAAGCGTTGTGCAATGTGAAGTAGCCGGCCGTGGTCGTGCTCACCGGCGGCACGGCACGAATCCAGCCGTTCTCGATGTGCAGATCGGCGGCGCTGGCCAGCACCGGCAGTGTAACGGCCGCCAGCAGCAACGATTTAAAGCAACGTCCGCAGGTCATGCTTGATTTCCTCCAGCTCGGCGTCGACGGGATAGAGCTTGCGCACTTTGCCCTCCCGGTCGATCAGGTAAACAAAATCGCTGTGCGCAAATTCGGTACCGCCCTCGCTGTCCTCACCCACGGCCAGGTACACCACGCTGTATTGCGCGGCCACTTTCTTCACCTGTTCGGGGGTGCCGGTCAGGCCAATAAAGTCCGGGTGGAACCAGGCCAGGTATTTTTTCAGGTATTCGGCGGTGTCGCGTTCCGGGTCGAAGGTGATGAACACCACCTGCACGTCACTGGCCTCGCCGGTCTGTTCCAGGTCTTTGTAGAGCTGCGCCATGCGCGCCATGGTTGCCGGGCAGATATCAGGGCAATGGGTGAAGCCGAAGAACAGCAGCACCACCTTGCCCTTCAGGGCATCGCTGTTGAACGGCTGGCCGTTCTGGTCGGTCATCTCGAACTGGCCGCCCATGCGGGTATTCACCGGCAGGGGTTTGCCGGCGGAGTCACGGGAGGTCTGCCAGAGGACCGCCACCGCCAGCGCGCACACCACAGCGACCGTCATCAGTACCAGCTTCTTCATGGGGAGAACCTCCGCTCAGGCAACTTCGGGATGGGTGGGCGCTACCATACTCAGCGTACTTCGCGGATGCCAGCCACAGGGCGAGGCATTTTGCCGCACCGGGGCGCATGCTGACCGGGCCATACGTGGCATCCCGGCCTGCGCAGGGGGTATAATCGGCGCCCTTTTGAGCCACTCCGGTGTACCCAGTTCCATGTCCCGCAAGCTGTTTATCCAGACTCACGGCTGCCAGATGAACGAGTATGACTCGTCGCGCATGGCTGACTTGCTCGAGGGCACGCACGGCCTCACGCCGACGGACAACCCGGACGAGGCGGACGTGCTGCTGCTGAACACCTGCTCGATCCGCGAGAAGGCACAGGAGAAGGTGTTCCACCAGCTCGGCCGCTGGAAGCAGCTCAAACAGCGGAAACCGGACCTGATCATCGGCGTCGGCGGCTGTGTGGCCAGCCAGGAAGGCGACGCCATCCGTGACCGGGCACCGTATGTGGACGTGATCTTCGGCCCGCAGACCCTGCACCGCCTGCCCGCCCTGATCCAGCAGGCCAGCAGCACCCGTGGCCTGGCCATGGACGTGAGCTTCCCGGAGATCGAGAAGTTCGACAATCTGCCGGAGCCGTCCGTGGACGGCCCCACCGCCTTTGTCTCGATCATGGAAGGCTGCTCCAAATACTGCACCTTCTGCGTCGTACCCTACACCCGTGGCGAGGAAGTCAGCCGCCCGGTGGCGCCGGTGCTGGCGGAAATACGCCACCTGGCCGAACAGGGCGTGCGCGAGGTCAACCTGCTGGGCCAGAACGTGAACGCCTACCGGGGCGCCGGCCGGCATGGCGAGACGCTGGACCTGGCCGACCTGATCCTGCTGGTGCGCGACATCGACGGCATCGACCGCATCCGCTTCACCACCAGCCACCCGGTGGAATTCTCCGACAGCCTGATCGATGTGTACGCGGAGGTGCCGGAACTGGTCAGCCACCTGCACCTGCCCGTGCAATCCGGTTCAGACCGCATCCTGGCGATGATGAAGCGCAACCACACTGCGCTGGAGTACAAGTCAAAGATCCGCCGCCTGCGCAGAATCCGCCCCGACCTGTCATTGTCATCAGACTTCATCATCGGCTTCCCGGGCGAGACCGACGCCGATTTCGAAGCCACCATGAACCTGATCCACGACATGAACGTCGATGCCAGCTTCAGCTTTATCTACAGCGCCCGCCCCGGCACCCCGGCCGCCGACCTGCCGGACGACGTGCCGATGGAAGTGAAGAAACAGCGGCTGGCCATCCTGCAACAACGCATCATCCAGCAGGCAGCGGAGATCAGCCGCGCCATGGTCGGCACCCGCCAGCGCATTCTGGTGGACGGCTTCTCGAAGAAAGACCCCGGCCAGCTCAAGGGCCGCACCGAGAACAACCGCATCGTCAATTTCCGCAGCGACGACCTCGACCTGATCGGCCATTTCGCCACCGTCACCATTGCCGAAGCCTATGCCAACTCACTGCTCGGCACCGACGCGGTACTGGATGACACCCACGTCGTCACGCTCTGAGATTTATCACCAAAAAGCATAACAGCATCGCTTTTTAGTATTTCTAACGGCTGGGGCGGCTTGCTAAGGTGGCCGCCTCATCACCGGAGGAACCTGTTCATGCCCAGACACACGCTGCTCAACACCCTGCTCGCCGCTGTGGCGGGTGCCGGCCTGCTGTTTACGGTGACCGCCCGGGCCGACCAGACGCTGCTGAACAGTTCCTATGACATCGCCCGCGAACTGTTCGCGGCGATCAATCCGAAATTCCAGCAACACTGGGAAGCGGAAACCGGCGAAACCGTCACCATCAACCAGTCCCACGGCGGCACCTCGCGCCAGGCACAGGCCATTCTCCAGGGCCTGCGCGCAGACGTGGTCACCTACAACCAGGTAACCGATATCGACATGCTGGCCAAGCGCGGCCTGGTCGCCGAAGACTGGCAATCGAAACTGCCGAACAACAGCTCGCCCTATTACAGCACCACGGCCTTCCTGGTCCGCGAAGGCAACCCGAAAAACATCCGCAGCTGGGACGATCTGGTGCGCGAAGACGTGCGCATCGTATTCCCGAACCCGAAGACTTCCGGCAACGGCCGTTACACCTACCTGGCCGCGTGGCTGTTTGCGCACAAGCAGTTCGACGGTGACGACGCAAAAATCCGCGACTTCATGAGCAAATTCCTGCGCAACGTGGCGGTATTTGACACCGGCGGCCGTGGCGCCACCGTGACCTTTGCCGAGCGCGGCATCGGCGACGTGCTGATCAGCTTCGAATCGGAAGTGCGCAACATCCGCCGCGAATACGGCGACGGTGACTACACCGTGGTGGTGCCGCCGGTGAGTATCCTGGCCGAGTTCCCGGTGGCCGTGGTGGATCGCGTGGTCGATGCCCAGGGCACCCGCAAGCTCGCGCAGGCCTATCTCGATTATCTGTACAGCCCCGAGATCCAGCGCCTGCTGGCCGAGTTCAGCTACCGTGTGCACGATCCGGAGGTAGTGAAAGCCACCGCTGACCAGTTCCCGGAAGTGGAACTGCTGCGCGTGGAAGATGTGTTCGGCAGTTGGGACGCCGCACAGGAACAACACTTCGGCCGCGATGCCGTGCTCGACCAGTTGCAGGCACGAGGACGCTGATTGGCCGCTTCACAGCTGTTCTTTACCCGCCACCCGGTACTGCCGGGGTTCACGCTCAGCTTCGGGCTGAGCGTGCTGTTTATCGGCCTGGTGATCCTGCTGCCGCTGTCGGCGCTGTTTCTGTACACCAGCGACCTGGGATGGCAGGAGTACTGGAGCATTGTTTCCAGTCCACGGGTGGTGGCGACCTATCGCATCACGCTGGCCGCCGCCTTCTGGGCGTCGCTGATCAACGCCGCACTCGGCCTGCTGCTGGCCTGGGTGCTGGTGCGCTATCGCTTCCCCGGCCGTCGCCTGATGGATTCCCTGGTCGACCTGCCGTTTGCGCTGCCCACCGCCGTGGCCGGCATCACCCTGTCCACACTGTTTGCCAGCAACGGCTGGCTGGGCCAGGGGTTTGACTGGTTCGGCATCAAGATTGCCTACGCCTTCCCCGGCATCGTCATTGCCATGAGCTTCACCAGCCTGCCGTTCGTGGTACGCGCCGTGCAGCCAGTGCTGGAAGATCTGGGCCCGGAATACGAAGAAGCCGCCCACACCCTTGGCGCCACCCAGGGCCAAGCGTTCCGGCACGTGGTGCTGCCGCATCTGCGCCCGGCACTGCTGACCGGCACGGCGCTGGCGTTTATCCGCAGCCTGGGCGAATTCGGCGCGGTGATTTTTATTGCCGGCAACCTGCCGTTTGAAACCGAAATCACTTCGCTGATGATCTTTGTGCGATTGCAGGAATACGACTACCCGGCCGCCACCGCCATCGCCTCGGTGGTGTTGCTGGCGTCACTGGTGCTGCTGTTCGGCGTGCAGCTGTTGCAGGGCCGGTACCTGACACGGCTGCGGGGAGGCTGAGCATGCACACGCCCCGTACCTGGCGCCAATGGCTGCTGGTGCTGCTTGCCGCCGGCCTGGTATTTGCCATGCTGGTGCTGCCGCTGGTGCTGATTTTCAGCAAGGCATTCGGTGCCGGCTGGGACATGGTGCTGAGCAACCTGGCGGACCGGGACATGCGCCAGGCCATCCGCCTGACGCTGATCGCCGCGCTGATCACGGTGCCGGTGAATCTGCTGTTCGGCATCCTGCTGGCCTGGTGTGTCACCCGTTATGATTTCCGTGGCCGCAAGCTGCTGGTGACGCTGATCGATATTCCGTTCGCGATGTCGCCGGTGGTCGCCGGCCTCTGCTATCTGGTGGTGTATGGTCTGGAAAGTGCCATTGGCGGCTGGCTGTACGATCACGGCATCCAGCTCATGTTCGCCTGGCCCGGCATTGTCATGGTGACCATTTTTGTGACCTGCCCGTATGTGGCCCGCGTGCTGATCCCGCTGATGGAAAGCCAGGGCAGCGACGAGGAAGAAGCCGCCCTGCTGCTCGGCGCCAGCGGCTGGCAGACGTTCTTTTATGTCACGCTGCCGAATATCAAATGGGCGCTGCTTTACGGTGTGGTGATCACCAATGCCCGTGCGGTGGGCGAGTTCGGGGCGGTGTCGGTGGTGTCCGGGGCCATTCGCGGCCAGACGCTGACACTGCCGCTGCACGTAGAGTTGCTGCACCAGGACTACAACACTGTCGGCGCCTTTACGGCAGCGGCGCTGCTGGCCTCCATGGCGCTGCTCACCCTGGTCCTGAAAACCCTGATGGAATGGCGCCAGCAGCGGCAACGGCGCGAGCATCAACAGCAGATCGAGACAGCATGAGCATTTCCCTGCAGCAGATCAGCAAGTCCTTCGGCAGCTTCAGCGCGCTGACGGACATCTCCCTGGAGATTCCCGGCGGCAGCCTGGTGGGGCTGCTGGGGCCCTCCGGCTCCGGCAAGACCACCTTGCTGCGCATCATCGCCGGGCTGGAACGGGCCGACCGGGGCCGTGTGCTGTTCGACGGCCAGGACGTCACCGGCCTGCCGGTGCAGAAACGCCGGGTCGGCTTCGTGTTCCAGCAGTACGCCCTGTTCCGCCACATGACGGTGTTCGACAACGTCGGCTTCGGCCTGCGCATGCTGCCGCGCGCCGAGCGCCCGTCCCGTGAGGCGCGCCGCGCGCGCATCATGGAGCTGCTGACGATGGTGCAACTGGATCATCTGGCCAGCCGTTACCCTTCGCAGTTGTCCGGTGGCCAGCGCCAGCGTGTGGCGTTGGCCCGCGCCCTGGCCGTCAAGCCGTCAGTGCTGCTGCTGGACGAGCCGTTCGGCGCCCTGGATGCCAAGGTGCGCAAGGAACTGCGCCGCTGGCTGCGCCACCTGCATGAGCAGATGGCCGTTACCAGTGTGTTCGTGACCCACGACCAGGAAGAGGCGATGGAAGTCTCCGATCAGGTGGTGGTGATGAGCCAGGGGCATATCGAGCAGATCGGTTCACCGCGTACCGTCTATGAAGAACCCGCCAGCCGCTTTGTGTTCGATTTTCTTGGCCATATCAATGCGTTGTCCGGCCGCTATCAGGACGGCCGCTGGGAAAACGGTGACGCCTGGCTGCAACTGCCCGGCAATGGCTGCCCGCACGGCAACCTGACCTTCTACCTGCGCCCGCACGAAGCCACCCTGGCGCACACGCCCGCCGCCGATGCCCACCTGCCGGTGCAGGTGGACGAACTCAGCGTGTTTGGCGCCACAGTGAAACTGGAGTTGTCACCGCGCGGCTGGCAGGCCGAGGCGCTGGAAGTGGAACTGCCACGGGAGGAATTCCTGGCCCTGGCACCGGAGCGCAAGCAGGCGCTGTTCCTGCGTCCGCGTCACCTGCAATCAATCACCGCTGACGGCGGCCTGGGGCCGGTCCTGGACATGCAGGGCTGAGCCTGACCCACATGGCTCTCCATACCGCTCTCCACACGGCTCTCCGCACACCCCCGCACACGCCCCCTGGGCCGCGCCCGCCAAGGCCCGGGGAGCGAGTAAACATTCACCTGCCAGCAGGCTTCCGGCAGGGCTTTTAGCCGGCTGGAGTTTCGGTATATCCTGCACCCATCTTTCCTGCCCACAGGGCCGCAGACACCATTTTGAATACGCAAGTCGCTTCACGAAAGCTCAACCTTGAGCCGTATGATTCCCGCCGCCTTGCCAACCTGTGTGGCAAGCTCGACGAAAACATCCAGCAGATCTCGCGCCGCCTGGGCATTGATATCGCCAACCGGGGCAATGAGTTCACGCTGTCGGGTGACATGGGTGCCGTGCAGACAGCCTCCAATGTCATCAGCCTGCTGTATGACGAAACCGGCGAAGGCCTGGACATCACGCCCGAGGTCGTCCACCTGCATCTGCAGGGTGCCGGTGCCCAGCGCCAGCCTGCGGGCGGCAATACCGTGGAATTCCCCACCGACGATCTGGTGATCCGCACCAAACGCGCGCGCATCCGGCCCCGCGGCGAGCACCAGAAAGAATACATCCGCAGCATTCGCCGTCACGACATCAACTTCGGTATCGGCCCGGCCGGCACCGGCAAGACCTGGCTGGCGGTGGCCTGCGCGGTGGACGCCCTCGAACGTGGCGAAGTACAGCGTATTGTGCTGGTGCGCCCGGCGGTGGAAGCCGGCGAGAAACTCGGCTTCCTGCCCGGTGACCTGGCGGAAAAGATTGACCCGTACCTGCGCCCGCTCTACGACGCGCTGTATGAAATGCTGAGCTTTGAGCAGGTCGGCAAACTGATGGAGCGCGACGTCATCGAAGTTGCGCCGCTGGCCTACATGCGCGGCCGCACACTGAACAACAGCTTCATCATTCTTGATGAAAGCCAGAACACCACCATGGAACAGATGAAAATGTTCCTGACTCGTCTGGGATTCGGCTCCAAGGCCGTCATCACCGGCGACATGACCCAGGTGGACCTGCCGCGCCATATCGGCTCCGGCCTGGTCCACGCCATCACGGTACTGGCCGATGAACCCGATATCGGCATCACCCGTTTCGACAGCCGCGACGTCGTGCGCCACCCGCTGGTGCAGCGCATCGTCGACGCCTATGAGCGCTATGAACGCGATACCGGTTCCGACAGTTGAAGTGCAGCTGGGCGAGCAGATCGACGCCCTGCCTGATGCGATAGACGACCAGCGCCTGGGCGAGTGGGCGGCTGCGGCAGCCCGTGGCGCCGGCGGCGCCATGGGCGAGATCACACTGCGTATCGTCAGCCCGGAAGAAAGCCGCGCGCTGAATCACGACTACCGTGGCAAGGATGCACCCACCAATGTGCTGTCGTTTCCGTTCGAGATGCCGGAAGGCATTCCGGTGGAACATCAGGACCTGATTCTGGGTGACATCGCCATCTGCGCCGACGTGGTCGCCCGCGAAGCCGCCGAGCAGGACAAGCTGCCGGAGGCACACTGGGCGCACATGGTGGTACATGGCGTACTGCACCTGCTCGGCTTCGATCACATCGAAGACGATGAAGCCGCAGACATGGAAGCACTGGAAACCCGCATCCTGATCGCGCTGGGCTTCCCCGACCCTTACCTCACGGCGGCCGCTGCGGCCGCGCCAGACTGTCTCACCCTGCAAGCAATGGAGTAACCATGCCGGAAGATCATTCCGATTCAGGCACCCCGGGCCGAAGTTGGCTCGACCGGATCACGCAGTTTTTTTCCGGCGAGCCCGGCAACCGCGACGACCTGCTGGAGCTGATCCGCTCCCTGCGCGAGCGTGACATCCTGGATGTCGACACCCTGGGCATCATCGAAGGCGCCCTGCAGGTCTCGAGCATGCAGGTGCGCGACATCATGGTGCCCCGTGCACAAATGATCCCGATCCGCGCCAACACCCATCCCCGGGATTTTCTCCCGGTGATCATCGAGTGCGCCCATTCCCGTTTCCCGGTACTCGGCGACGACCCGGACGAGGTCATCGGCGTGCTGCTGGCCAAGGACCTGCTGCCGCTGGTGCTGGACCCGTCGCGCATGGAGCGCTTCAACATCAAGGATCACATCCGCCAGGCGTTCATCATTCCCGAATCGAAACGGCTGGACTCGCTGCTGCGGGATTTCCGCGTCAGCCGCAACCACATGGCCATCGTGGTGAACGAATACGGCGGCGTCGCCGGCCTGGTCACCATTGAGGATGTGCTGGAGCAGATCGTCGGCGAGATCGAGGATGAAACCGACGTCGAGGACGACGATTACCTGATCAAGGAACTCGACAACGACGAGTACACCGTCAAGGCGCTGATCCCGATCGAGGATTTCAACGAGCATTTCGGCTGCGCCTTCAGTGACGAAGAGTTCGATACCATCGGCGGGCTGGTGATGCAGAAATTCGGCCGCCTGCCGGAGCGCAACGAACAGGTCACCATCGGTGATTTCCAGTTCACCGTGCTCAATGCCGATGCCCGCACCATCCGCCTGCTGCGCGTCACACCGCTGCTCGCCACCCAGGAAAACTGACTCGCACCGCCCGGCCCCGTGCCGGGCGGTCATTACTGAAACTGTGACCCGCTTCACAAGCCACCGCCCCCCGCCTTCTATCGGATTTCGCTACACTGCGGAAACCGCCTGACCGCACTCTTCATTGCATACCCAAACAAAAACAGCGCGGCGGGCTTCGCACGTCGGGGGACGTACCACACGATGATACCGTTACCACAACGGCCGATTGCCGGGCTGTCCACATTGCCCTGGCTGAGCCTTGGTTTCCTGTTGCTGACACTGGGCCTGCTGCTGGGCTGGCAGGGCCTGCGCGACGATGACGAACGCGCCTTGCAGGCCTGGTACAACGACAGCGGCCTGCTCGCCCTCGAACAACCCGCCTACCTTTCCTGGCTGCGTTTGCATGGCCAGGTCGACAAGGCCTGGGCCGTGGAACGCGATCCCGTCGATGAGCAAGGCCGCCACAGCCTGTGGCACTTTCGCCAGCTCGCCTTCGACCCGGCGTTTGCCGCTCACAACCGTGCTACGGTGGCAGGGCAGGACATCCCCTACTGGCACGGTGCCGAACTCACCCGCTGGCAACAGTTGCGCGATCAGTTCGAACACCGCGCCGCCACCCTGCCGCGCCAACGCGCCGGCCTGAACCCCGCCGACACCCGCCCGGCCACCCTGCTCACCGTGCATTTCACCAGCAACGGCCTGCTCGGCTGGCTGCTCTGCGCGCTGGTACTGCTGCCGTTTGCCTGGGCGCTGGAAGGTACGCTTGGCTGGCGCCGCATGCTCATGCTCTGGCCACTGTCCGCCGTGCTTGCCGGGGCACTCAGCGGCATCCTGCTGCGCCCCGATCACCAGTTGCTGCTCGGCGGACAGGTGATGGTGTCCGCCGCCGTCGGCATGTACCTCGGCCTGTTCGGACGCGAGCGGCTGCGCTTCCTGCTGCCAGGCCGCAACCAGACACCGGAATGGCCCGCCTGGCTGTTACTGCCATTCTGGCTGGTGCTGCCTGCCACCGCCCCGATGCTCGGCCAGTCCTGGCTGCCGCCAGTGCTGGGCCTGTTATGCGGTGCGGCGCTGGTACAGCTGGCGCGCATGCCGGATATGTCACTGTTCGAGGAACAGGACAGCGAAGACGACCCAGGCGAGCGCGATGGCCTGCGCCACCATCTCACCGGTGGCTGGGCCGCGCTGGGCAGCATGCAGTTTCGTGATGCCGAGCAACATTTCCTTGCTGCGGTACGTCTGGCGCCGACGCATTTCAATGCGCTGTGCGGCCTGTATCAGGTGCGCAAGCTACGGCCGCAAGAAGTGGATTTCCTGGCCACGGCCAGCCGGCTGCTGACGCTGCCACTGGTCGACGATGGCGAGCGCCGCCAGCAACACGCACTGTGGCGCGAAGCACAGCAATTGTGTGGTGATGCACTGCGGCTGAATACTGCCACGCGGCTGCAACTGGCGCGGCAGTTCGCCAGTGTGGATGCACTGGACGACGCAGAAGCACTGCTCCATGCACTACCTGAAGATGCGCATCCGCACGCCGTGATCGCGGCGCAGCGCGCCCTCGGCGAAGGTTTTACCCGGCGCGGCAACCACAACAAGGCCCGCCATTATCTGGCCCGCGCGGACGCCGTGACGGATTGACGCACCACGGCCTCTGCGATGCCGCCCTTCATCCTGCCGGCAGTTGCAGCGTCTCACGGCACTCCCGCGCCAGCGTGCGGAACTGCGGCTGCCGGAAACGGCTTTCCACAAAACGGATAAATTGCTCCGCCTTCGCCGGCAATTGCAGGTCAGCGGCGAGAATGCTCGCCAGCAATAAATAAGCCTGCGGCAAACCCGGCCATTCCGGCGCGCGCTGGTGCAGATCCTGCAACAGCCATAGCGCTTGACGCGGTTGTCCGGCCTCACGCAGCAGGCCGGCAATGTCCGCACACAAGGCAGGGTCCTGCGGCCGGTACTTTTCATCCAGCGTGCGCAGTTGGCGCATGATGTCCGCGACACGAAATGCCTGGTCGTGTTTCAGCAAGGCCAGCAGCCAGCCTTCCGCCTGCGCCAGCACTGCATCGTGATCCGCCGTGGCGAACAGCAACTGCATCAACTGCTCCTGCAACGCCAGGGCTTGTGGCTGCTTGTCCAGCCGCGCGCGCAGGATGCCTTTCACCTTGTCGTAGCGTCCTTCGCGCAACAGCACTTCCAGCCGGCGCTCGTCTTCCGGACGCCGATGGCGACGACGGCGTTCGCGGCGCAACCGCGCCGGCGTCGGCATATCCAGTTCTTCCTGCCATTGGCAGGCCAGATAACCCAGCATGGCCACCAGCACAAAAAACGCCGCACCGCCGAGCCAGCCCGTCAGCGGTGCCGCCAGCCACAACGGCAACAGATCTGCCAGCATCAGTCCGGCAGCAGCAGCCAGCCCCCCGATCAGCATCACCAGCGCCGTCATCGCCAGTCCGTGCACGCCGAGTACCAGCCAGGGTTGATGAATGATCTTCAGAGCCGCCGGCAACGATCCCGCACGCAACAGCGACAGCAACACCGACGGCAGCAGAAACAGCGCCATCAGCAACGCCGGCCAGAACGCCCGCACATCAACCTGCCAGGCCAGCAACAACAGCGTCCCCACCGTCACCGCCATGATCACGGCCATACCGACGGTTAACGGCCAGCCCTCCGGCCCCGCAAGCGCCGTCAATGGCGGTGCGTCGAAATGACCGCGTGACAACGCCAGCAACGCCTGTGCGGCGTAACGCAGCGGCACCAGCCACAACAGCGCCGCCAGCACCCAGCCAGCCGGATGTGCGCTCAGCAGCGCCAACGGCAACGCCGCCAGCAGCAGCACCAGCGCCGCCGTCGGCGCCAGCGGATAGCGCAGGAAAAACGGCAGGATCATCCAGAATGGCGTGCGCGCCAGCACCGGTGTCAGCGGCTCAAGCGACTTGTTACTGAGCAGGCTGCGCGCCTGCTCTCCCTCCCCACCGACGCAGTCATCGCAGAAAGCAATCCCGTCACGCGGGCAATACCATTGCGCCGCCGTACCCGGATGGTACTTGCAGGTCTGTTTCATTATGATCCCCCCAGCCGTTGGCGCGCCCGGGATGTGATTGTTACCTCTGTGGGCGCCAACGATACGCCGATGCCCTGCACCGGCACCGTTATCAAGCCATTAACCGGCTGTTGAAAAACAGCCTGTGCTGACAGCTTGATTAAGCTGTCAGCAAAATCAAGCGCGGTAAGCGATTGATTTTCCGTGCCCACCTTTGCGGACCTGCGCCGCAAAGGTGGCTTGAAAAAACCTCGAAGAGGCTTTTTCAACACTCTGTTAGTGTAGCGGCTGACAGACTATTTGCATCAGCGCCATACGTCAGGGAGCGACCGTGACAGACCAGCCCGCCGCGCGCACCACCGGAACATCCCGCCTGAACCGTTTTGCCACGCCCGTTGCCCTGCTGGCCGGCCTGCTGTATCCGTTGGCGTTTGCGCCCTGGGCGTTCTGGCCGCTGATGCCGGTGAGCATCGCCCTGCTGTGGCTGAGCCTGCACGGCGCCACCCGTCGCCAGGCGTTGCTGCGCGGCTGGCTCTACGGGCTGGGCATGTTCGGATTCGGCATTGCCTGGGTGCATGTGAGCATGCATGAGTACGGCGCCACGCCAATGTGGCTGGCGGTGCCGATGACCGCCCTGTTCGCCGCGTTTCTGGCGCTGTTCCCGGCGCTGCTTGGCTGGCTCACCGTACGCTTCGCCCGGCACGCAACGCTCTCGCCGCTGCTGTTTGCGGGTGCCTGGGTCATCCTCGATGCCCTGCGCGGCTGGCTGCTGACCGGTTTCCCCTGGCTGTATGCCGGCTACCCGATGATCGAGACCGCACTGATGGGCCTGGCACCGCTGGGCGGCATCTGGTTGCTGACGCTGGTCACGGTGCTCACCGGCACCGCACTCGGTGCGGCCCTGTTGCGCCAGAAGACCGCCATCGCCGCCGGGGTGCTGGCGCTGGTCGGCTGGGGTACCGGGCTGGTCACCGACCCGCTGCAATTCACCGAACCGGCCGCCGAGCCCACCCGTGTCGCGCTCCCGCAGGGCAATATTCCCCAGGATCTGCGCTGGCAATTGAGCATGCGCGAGGCCACACGCGATATTTATGCCGAGCTCACCGCACGCATTCCGCCGGAACATCTGGTCATCTGGCCGGAATCCGCCCTGACGGAATTTCTGGATGACGCCGCTGAATTTCTGCTTGATCAGGGCGAACTGCTGGCCGCGCGGGACAGCACCCTGATCACCGGCATCCCGACCCGCGAGCGACGCGGTTTCGATATTCACTACTTCAACAGCATCGCCGTGATCAGCGGCGGTGACGGTATCTACCACAAACAGAAACTGGTGCCGTTTGGCGAGTATGTGCCACTGCAATCCCTGCTGCGCGGACTGATCCCCTTCTTCGACCTGCCCATGTCCAGTTTCACCCAGGGCGACCCCGAGCAGCCCAACCTGCTGGCCATGTACATGGTGGTTTCGCCTTTCATCTGCTATGAAATCCTGTACCCGGAACTGGTAGCCGAGCGCGCCAACGACAGTAACGTGTTGATCACCGTGAGCAACGATGCCTGGTTCGGCACCTCTGCCGGCCCACACCAGCATTTCCAGATGGCGCGCCTGCGCGCCGCCGAAACCGGCCGCTGGCTGCTGCGCAGCACCAACAACGGCATCACCGCCATCGTTGATCCGCGCGGCCAGGTCACCGCGCGCCTGCCGCAGTTCACCCGCGACGTGCTGCTGGGGGAATTCGTGCCCATGAGCGGACAGACGCCCTACATGATGCTGGGCGGCTGGCCGGTGTGGGGGCTGGCGTTGCTGCTGTGCGCCACCGCACTGGTGCGTCGCAAAGCCTGAGCCATTTTCCTACACCACAACGGCGGGATCGCTGACAGCTCCCGCCGCTTTTTCCTGACAGACCCCATTGCGCCAATGCCACACACTGCTCCCCAGGCAACAGGAGCCGTGCATGGACGCACACGACGATTACGATTCGCCCTGGAAAGAGGCCGTGGAGGTGATGCTGCCGGAGTTCATGGCCTTCTACTTTCCCGACGCCGCAGCGCACATCGACTGGCAGCAGCCGCACCGGTTTCTGGATCAGGAACTGCAACAGATCATGCCCGACGCCGAGAGTGGCAAACGGGTGGTGGACAAACTGGCCGAAGTGATGCTCCTTAACGGCGACAGCCAGTGGGTCTATATCCACATCGAGATCCAGAGCCAGCGTGACAATGCCTTCGCCGAGCGCATGTACTGCTATCACTACCGCATCTTCGACCGCTACCAGCGCCCGGTGGCCAGCTTTGCGATCCTGGCCGACAACCATCCCCACTGGCGTCCGGCCCACTACCAGAGCAGCGTGCTGGGGTGTCATCAGAGGCTGGATTTCCCGATCGCCAAACTACTCGACTATGCCTCACAGGAAACCGGCTTACTGGCCAGCGAGAACCCGTTTGCCCTGGTCACGCTGGCCCACCTGCACACCCGCCGGACACGGGGGCAGGACCGCCAGCGCTATCGCACCAAGCGGCGCCTGTTGCTGCTGCTCGCTGGCAGACAATGGGAGCGGCAGCGTATTATCCAGCTATTCCGGGTGATCGACTGGCTGATGACCCTGCCGCCCGTGCTGAACCAGCAACTGCGAAGGGAAGTGGCCAACCAAGGAGGACCGACCGTGAAATTTCTCAGTGTGTTTGAACGACATGCCATTGATGAGGCCGCCCGCGAGGCGCTCGCGCAGGGCATTGTGCAGGGTGAAAGTGTCCTGCTGGCCCGGATGCTGACACGTCGTTTCGGACCATTGCCGACGGAGGTTCAGACCCGCCTGACCAGCGCCAGCAGCAGCCAGCTCGAACACTGGGCCGACCGCATCCTGGACGCCGCCTCCCTCGACGAAGTCTTCGGCTAGAAATAGCGCAGCCGGTACACCACCAGCGCAGCCCACTCGTAATAAATCTCGGGAATCAACGCCAGCGCCCCGGCAGAGGGCATCCATTCTGGTGAAGGCGTCTCGCTGGCGGCGTGCGGTGCCACCTCCAGCCCCTGGGCCTGGAAGCTGAGCACCGCCCGGCACAGATGCGCCCGATCCGTCACCAGCACAATGCGCCGGACGCCCTGCTCACGCAGCAGCGCCGCACTGTAGCGGGCATTTTCCCAGGTGGTGCGGCTCTGCTCCTCCAGCCAAGGAGCGGCCTGCGGCCAGCGATGCCGCAGCGCCTCAAGCATCAGCGCCGCCTCGGAAGGCCCATGCCCGTCAGCGCAGCCACCGCTGATCAGCAGCGGCAGGCCCAGCTCCCGCGCCAGTTGCATGCCGGCACCGGCCCGACGCAGCCCGGAGGCCGGCACCTGATAGCCGCCACCACGACGCTGCCGCCCCGCGCCCAGCACCACCACTGCCTGCGGCGCCCCGTCCAGCTCTGCGGGCGGCAGCGGCGGCATCATCCGTCGCACCACCCCGGGCAGGGTGGCGCCGATCATCACGGCCAGCAGCAGCACCATGCCACTCATTGGCCGCCACCGCTGTCTGCCTGCTGAATGCTCATGTATCCTATGGTCCTTGTTTTTCTTTTGCCTCCAGGGCTGCAGATGCAGCCCTGTGACCCGTTTGACAGCAGTACAGCACCAGGATTCAGAGCCCCGATGGACACACAGTATCGTCCCGAGCAGATTGAAGAGGAAGCCCAGCGCTTCTGGGAAACACACCAGACGTTCAAGGTAACCGAGGACCCTCAGCGGGAAAAGTTCTACTGCCTGAGCATGTTCCCCTACCCCAGCGGTCGCCTGCACATGGGCCATGTGCGCAACTACACCATCGGTGACGTGATCAGTCGCTACCAGCGCATGCAGGGCCGGAATGTCCTGCAACCCATGGGCTGGGACGCCTTCGGCCTGCCGGCGGAAAACGCCGCGCTGAAAAACGGCGTGGCACCAGCCAAGTGGACCTACGAAAACATCGCCTACATGAAGGGCCAGTTGAAGCGCCTGGGCTTCGGCTATGACTGGGACCGCGAGCTGGCCACCTGCCGCCCCGAGTATTACCGCTGGGAACAGTGGTTCTTCACGAAACTGTTCGAGAAGGGCCTGGTGTATCGCAAGATGGCCACCGTGAACTGGGACCCGGTGGACCAGACCGTGCTCGCCAACGAGCAGGTCATCGACGGTCGCGGCTGGCGTTCCGGCGCCTTGGTTGAGCAGAAGGAAATCCCGCAGTGGTTCATCAAGATCACCGACTACGCGGAAGAACTGCTCAGCGACCTGGACCAGCTCGACGGCTGGCCGGAACAGGTCAAGACCATGCAGCGCAACTGGATCGGCCGCTCCGAAGGTGTCGAGCTTGAATTCGACGTGCCGGGGCAGGCGCCGCTGCGCGTCTATACCACCCGCCCGGATACCCTGATGGGCGTCAGCTACGTCGCCGTGGCCGCCGGCCACCCGCTGGCGAAGCTGGCCGCCGAAGGCAACGCAGACATTGCTGCCTTTATCGACGAATGCCAGCACCAGAAAGTGGCCGAGGCCGAACTCGCCACCATGGAGAAAAAAGGCATCGCCACCGGCCTGACCGCCGTGCATCCGGTCACGGGTGACGAAGTGCCGGTGTGGATCGCCAATTTCGTACTGATGAGCTACGGCACCGGCGCCGTCATGGCCGTCCCCGGCCACGATCAGCGCGACTGGGAATTTGCGCGCAAATACGACCTGCCGGTCCGGCAGGTAATTGCCCCTGCGAACGGGGAAGCCGTTGACCTCGACAGCGCCGCCTTCACTGACAAAGGCATGCTGCTGAACTCCGGTGCCTTCGACGGCCTCACGTCGCAACAGGCGTTTGATGCCATCGCCGAACATCTCGCCAAAGCCGGCAAGGGCGAGCGCAAGGTCAACTACCGCTTGCGCGACTGGGGTGTATCCCGCCAGCGCTACTGGGGCGCGCCGATCCCGATGCTGAACCTGGAGAATGGCGATATCGTGCCGGCCCCGGCCGACACCCTGCCAGTGCGCCTGCCGGAAGACGTGCAGATGGACGGCGTGACCAGCCCTATCAAGGCTGACCCCGAATGGGCCAAGGCCGACTTCAACGGCCAGAGCGCACTGCGTGAAACCGATACCTTCGACACCTTTATGGAGTCGAGCTGGTACTACGCCCGCTACTGCTGCCCGCAGAACGACAACGCCATGCTCGACCCGGCGGCAGCCAATTACTGGTTGCCGGTGGATCAGTATATCGGCGGCATCGAACACGCCATCCTGCACCTGCTGTACTCGCGCTTTTTCCACAAGCTGCTGCGCGATGCCGGGCTGGTCACCAGTGACGAACCCTTCAAGTCACTGCTGTGCCAGGGCATGGTGCTCAAGGACGGCGCCAAGATGTCGAAGTCGAAAGGCAACACCGTCGACCCGCAGGCGCTGATTGACCAGTACGGCGCCGACACGGTCCGTCTGTTCACCATGTTCGCCGCACCACCGGAACAGTCTCTGGAATGGAACGATGCCGGCGTCGAAGGCGCGAACCGTTTTCTCAAGCGCCTGTGGCGGCTGGTCCAGGACAGCCTTGGCGATGTCCCGGCGCTGGATATCGACGCGCTCGGCAGTGCTGCGCGCGATCTGCGCCGCAAAACCCACGAGACCATCGCCAAGGTCAGCGATGACTATGGCCGCCGCCTGACCTTCAATACCGCCATCGCGGCAGTGATGGAACTGTGCAACGACGTCAGCCGCTTCGAGCCCGCCAACGACCAGGACCGTGCCGTGGTGCGCGAGGCCCTGGAAGCCGCCGTGGTGCTGCTGGCACCGATCACCCCGCACATCAGCCACACCCTGTGGCAAGCGCTGGGGCACGCGCAGCCGGTGGTGGACCAGCCGTGGCCGGGTTTTGATGAACAGGCACTGGTGAAAGACACCATCGAACTGGTGGTCCAGGTCAACGGCAAAGTGCGCGCCAAGATCGACGCGCCGGCCAGAGCCGATAACGCCACCCTTGAGGAAATGGCACGCACCGCCCCCAACGCCCAGCGCTTCCTGGAAGGCATGACGGTGCGCAAGGTCATCGTGGTGCCAGGCAAACTGGTCAATATCGTGGTGAGCGCATGATCCGCCGCGCGCTGCTGCCTGCCCTGCTCGGCCTGAGCCTGGTGCTCAGCGGCTGCGGCTTCAAGCTGCGCGGCGCACCGGAATACCAGAACCTGGCTGCACTGACGGTCACCGGCGGCAGTTACGACTTGCGCGACGGCACCCTGGATGCCCTGGAAGCCAGTGGGGTGGCTGTGCACGACGCCGCACCGCAAACCCTGCGCATCGACAACGAACGGTTCGGCCGCCGCACCGTGGCGGTGGATGCCCAGGGCCGGGCCGCGGAAATCGAACTGCGCTACAGCTTCTTCTGGCAACTGGCGGACAGCAAGACCAGCACCGCGATCACACCGCGCCGGCAGATCACGCTGGTGCGCAACTTCAATTACGATCCGGAAAACGCCACCGCCTCCAGCGACGAAGAATCCTATACCCGCCAGGACATGTATCGCGACGCCACCTGGCAACTGCTGCGCCAGCTCGACGCCGCCACCCGCGACATGTTCATCGACAACGCCACCGACGACGGCGCACCGCCGCCCGTGCCGGAAGGCGCACAACCCGACCCGGGCGCGCTCTGATATGCAGATCAAACCGGAACAGCTCAGCCGCCAGCTCGCACAGCAACTGCTGCCGGCCTACCTGATCGCCGGTGACGAGCCGTTCCAGCTCGGCGAGTGCGCCGATGCCGTGCGCCGCGCCGCGCGCGAACAGGGTTACCTCGAACGGCAGCTGTTCAGCACCGATACCGGCATCGACTGGCCATCGCTGTACAGCGAGGCGCAGAGCCTGAGCCTGTTCGGTGGCGCACGCATTCTGGAAATCCGTTTCGGCGAAAAACGCCCGGACAAGGCCGCCAGTGAAATCCTGCAACAACTGCTGGGCAACCCTGCACCGGACACCCTGCTGTTGATCACCGCCTCGAAACTCGACCGGCGCCGCGACCTGAACAGTCAGTGGGTCAAGGCCCTGGAGAAACACGGCGCCCTGACTGAAGTCTGGCCCATCAATGCCGCGCAGCTGCCACGCTGGATCGAAACCCGGCTGCGCCGTGCCAGCCTGAACGCCACACCGGATGCCATCGCCCTGCTGGTGGAACGCAGCGAAGGCAACCTGCTGGCCTGCGCGCAGGAGATCGACAAGCTCGCCCTGCTGTTCCCGAATGAAACCATCGCGCCGCTGCATATCCAGCAAGCGGTCGGCAACACCAGCCGTTTCAGCCCGTTCGATCTCGGCGATGCCATCACCGCCGGCGACCTGCCGCGCGCGCTGCGCATCCTGGATAACCTGCACAGCGAAGGCGTGGAAGCGCCGGTGGTGCTCTGGGCACTGGCACGCGATGTGCGCAGCCTGAGCGCCATGGTTGCCGGACAGGACCCCGGCCGCATGCCACCGCAACGATTGCGCCAGCTCGAACCTCTGGCGCGCAAGCTCGGACCACGCGGCATGGCCAGTGCCCAGGCGCTGTGCGCCCGCGCCGATCAGGCCATCAAGGGCATGGCCAGCGGCGACCCATGGCAACATCTGGCGTCCATCCTGATGCGCCTGTGCGGTCGCCCGCTGCCGTCGGTGATGGAAGCCGGCTGACAGCTTTCCGGAAAGATTGACCCGTTCGACCGTGCAGCCCCCGGGCCGTCTTGCTAACCTCGGCACTCCTTCAGAAAAACAATACGCCCGCCATGTTGAAAAAAGATCGCCTGGATACCTCGTCCATCAGCTTCACTGCGCTGTACACCGGCCACGTCTGGACCGCCAACGGGCTGTCCGCGCCCGCCTTTCGTACCCGCATGGGCAGCGTCTTCTACCATGCGCTGGCACCGTTCGAACTGGTGGGCGGCAAACTGGTGGGGGGCAATATCCGCACCTTCCTGCTGCAGCGCCATCACCTGATCGATCACCTGGTGGAAAAAGCCATTGAAGAAGAAGGCGTCACGCAGATTCTGGAAATCGCCTGCGGCCTGTCACCGCGCGGCTACCGTTTCTGCCAGCGTTACCCGCAACTGACGTATGTGGAAGCGGACCTGCCGGACATGGCGGATCGCAAGCAGCAATTGCTGGCACGCACCGGCTCATTGAGCGCCCAGCACCAGGCCGTACCGCTGAACGTGTTTGCCCGCGATACCGACGATGCACTGGAAAACGTGGTGCGGGATCATTTTGACCGGAGCAAGCCACTGCTGGTGATTACAGAAGGCCTGGTGAATTATTTTGACCTGCCGACTATCGACAGTTTCTGGCAGCGCCTGCGGCATGTCCTGGCGGAACACCCCACCGGTATTTATCTCACCGACAATTATCCGCTGCTGGACGATCATCCGTTCCACCGCACCATGCAGACCCTGCGCGGCCTGCTGGGCACGGTGTCACGCAGCCGGGTGAGTTTCCATTTCGGCAGCGACAACCAAGCGCAGCAACATTTCACCTCACTCGGCTACGGCCAGGTGGCAGTGCATAACCCACGGGATTTTTATCGCCTGCTGCCGATGCCACGTTCACGGGGCATGCCGTTCGTACGTGTCATTGAGGCACGGAGCTGAAGCAAGAAGGTACCCTTCCACCGTAGCCTGCACAGTCTCCTGGGGGGGGGACGAAAACAGTGCAGGCCACGATGCGGGCGGTTTGTCAGCCGTAGATCTTGTGCACGTTACCGCCGCTGGCGCGCGGCTCCAGGAAATACTGGCGGTCATTCAGCAGTTCGGCAAAGCGTTCCGCCTCGCGAATATTGCCGTGCTTGAACAGACAGCGCAGATATCCCGTCTCCTCATACTGGAACACCAGCAGTTCCAGTTTCAGTTCCGGCGAACTCATGTGCAGCGTGCAGTCACGGGCATGCTCTGCCGTCGAGAAACCGGGATTTTCCAGTTTCAGCAGGCAGCCGAAGAAATTGATGTCGACCACCTTGACGCGCTGGTCAAAACGGAACTGATCACCAATGCGGGATTCGCTGGTCACATGGCCACGGGTGTTGCAGGGCAACAGTCGCTCACTGCGCCGACGTTCCAGCTGCTCGTAGCTGCCGCGCGGGAACAGCGTAATGCCGTCCACCTGCTCCAGCGGCGCGCCACGCAGGAATGTCAGGAACAGCTCCAGCGACACCTCGCGCTTTTCCAGCTGCGGCAGGTGGTCGGCCCCCTTGATCAGCGCAAACTGCGCGTTCGGGCAACGTGCGGCAAAGGCGGCGTTTTCCCACGGCAATGTGAAGCTGTCGAACTCGCCGGTGGTGACCAGGGTTTCACATTCCGGGTAGCCCAGCAGGCCCTCCACAGACAGCAGCCGGCGGCCATTGATCTTGTAACGTTCGCGCTCGTTGTCACTCAGCGCCTTCATCTGCCGGTAGAACAGCCGGCGCGCCGTGGGCGTGATGCCGGTTTCTTTCAGGCGATGGTAGTTGACCAGATACAGCACCACCGCCTGGGAAAATTCATCCATGCGGCCTTCATCCAGCACGCGTACGGATTCTTCCACCAGCATGCGCCAGCTCTTGCGCGGCCGTACGACGATGCCGGCCACGATCATCTTGCCGGTCAGTTGCGGGTACTTGTAGGCGAAGGTGCTGGCAATGGCCGAACCGAGCGACAGGCCCATCAGGTGGACGGTCGGCAGCCCCATGTGCACGACAAACTCATGCAGCAGGTCGGCCAGGTCTTCCATGCCCAGATCCGGCGACACCTGATCGTTGTTGCCCAGCGACGGCAGGTCCACCAGCACCACCGGGAAATCGGTGTAGATGTGCTCGACACAGTATTTGTACGAGGTGAAATTCTGGAAGGCCCCGCCGATCACCACCAGCGGCGGCTTGTGACGGTTTTCCGGTGCACCGAAGGCGATGTAGTCGATGCGCCACTGTCCCACCCAGAAACTCTCGGGTTCTGCCTTGATGGCGCCCCGGCTGTATTCCTGATAATCGATACGCATAGTTATCACGGCCTCCGGTACTGGCCTGTTGTTATTGTCGCGCCGCCTCCGTCACGGGCCGTCATGCGGCGCCTGCGCGGGGCGTGTCGTTTTTTTGATTTCCTGATAGCGATGTGGCGCGGGAACGCCGGTACCAGCCAGTCAGACCGGCGTGATTCCAGAATGCCTGCCCAGTAGACACCGCTCTGGCATTCTGTGGTATTTCCGGGAGCGCGTAAACCGCCGCATATCGCTATAATGGCCCCCTTTACCCGGACATATGTTGAGCACCATGGACATCGAGAAGTACATGCAGGACCTGGGCGTGCGCGCCCGCGCCGCCTCCCGGCAGATGGCGCGGGCCTCCACGGCCCGGAAGAACGCAGCGCTGGCAGGCATTGCCGATGCCCTGCGCGCCGCCCGCGAGACGATCCTCAGCGCCAACCGCGAGGACATGGCCGCCGGCCGTGAAAACGGGCTGGAAGACGCCATGCTCGACCGCCTGGAACTCACCCCGGCGCGCTTTGACGGCATGCTCGAAGGCCTGGAACAGGTCATGGCCCTGCCCGACCCGATCGGCGAGATCACCGGCCTGAAGTACCGCCCCACCGGCATCCAGGTGGGCCACATGTGCGTGCCGCTGGGCGTGATCGGCATCATTTATGAGTCGCGGCCCAATGTGACCATCGACGCCGCCGCCCTGTGCCTGAAATCCGGCAATGCCGCCATCCTGCGCGGCGGCTCCGAAGCCATTCGCGCCAACCAGGCCATCGCCGCCTGCATCCGCACCGGCCTGGCCGCCGCCGGCCTGCCTGAAGATGCGGTGCAGGTCGTGGAAACCACGGATCGCGCCGCCGTCGGCGCGCTGATCACTCAGCCCGAGTACGTGGACGTCATCGTACCCCGCGGCGGCAAGGGCCTGATCGAACGCATCAGCCGCGACGCCCGCGTACCGGTGATCAAGCATCTGGACGGCAACTGCCACGTCTATATCGACGAGCAGGCCGACCCGGCCAAGGCCCTGCGCATCACCCTGAACGCCAAGACCCACCGCTACGGTACCTGTAACACCGCCGAGACGCTGCTGGTGGCCGAGGCCGTGGCCGATGCGCTGCTGCCGGACATCGCCCGCGCCCTCAGCGACGCCGGCGTGGCGCTGCGCGGCTGCGAACGCACCCTGGCGCTGCTGGAGGGCAAGGTGGCCAACCTGACCGCCGCCACGGAGGCGGACTGGTTCGAGGAATACCTGGCGCCCATTCTGGCGGTGAAGATCGTCAGCGGGCTGGACGAGGCCATTGAGCACATCAACCATTACAGCTCGCAGCACACCGAGGCCATCGTCACCGAAAACTACACCCGGGCACGCCGCTTCCTCACCGAAGTGGACTCCAGCTCGGTCATGGTCAACGCCTCGACCCGCTTTGCCGACGGCTTCGAGTACGGTCTGGGCGCGGAAATCGGTATCTCCACCGACAAGTTCCACGCCCGCGGCCCGGTCGGCCTGGAAGGCCTGACCAGCCGCAAATGGGTCGTGCTGGGCGACGGCCAGGTCAGGGAATGACCGGCACTGGCTCAGCCCTGGCCCTGTTCGGCGGCACCTTCGACCCGGTTCACACGGCACATCTGCGGGGTGCACGCACCGTCGCCGACGTGCTCGGCTGCCCCGTGCACCTGCTGCCCAACGCCGTGCCACCGCATCGTCCGCAACCACTCGCCAGCGGCGCACAGCGGCTGGCCATGCTGGAACGGGCCTGTGAGGGCGAACCGGGCCTGGTGCCGGATGACTGGGAACTGCGCCAGCGCGGGCCATCATGGAGCCTGAACACCCTGCGGCATTTCCGTGCCACGCTCGGCCCGCACCGGCCGCTGGTGCTGGTGATCGGCGCCGACAGCTTCGCCAGCCTGCACCAGTGGCACCGCTGGCAGGATTACCCGGCGCTGTGCCACCTCGCGGTGCTGCCGCGTCCCGGCGCCAGCGAAGCGAACCTCGATGTCCGGGCCGCCTTTGTGCCCGGTAAGGCCAGCGACCTGCAACGCGCCCCGGCCGGCCGCCGGCTGATGCTCGACGCACCCTGGCTGGATTTCTCCGCCACCGGCATCCGTGCCGCTCTGGCCCGCGATGGCCACAGCGACGCCCTGCCCCCTGCCGTGGAGAGCTATATCCACGAGCAGGGTCTGTATAATGTCCCGGACCGCTCGCACTGAGCCCCCACACCGAATCAGGAAGCGCATGACAGACCGCACACCCGACCTGCTCGACATCACCCTGGCCGCCCTGGATGAACTCAAGGCCCGCAACGTCAGCAGCATTGATGTCCGCAAACTGACCAGCATCGCCGACAACATGGTGATCGCTACCGGCACCTCCAGCCGCCACGTCAAGGCGCTCGCGGACAACGTCGTCGAACAGGCCAAGGCCAGCGGCTTCCCGCCAGTGGGTGTGGAAGGCCAGCAGAATGCCGAATGGATCCTGGTCGATCTGGGCGACGTGATCGTGCACGTGATGCTGCCGGCCACCCGCGAGTTCTACGACCTGGAACGCCTCTGGCGCGACCCGCACCAGCACCCGGACCGCGGCACCGCCGACAACGGCGGCAAAGAACGGGACGCCTGATTTGCGCGTCCGTCTGCTGGCACTGGGCACCCGCATGCCCGGCTGGGTCGAGGCGGGTACGTCGGAATACGTCCGCCGCCTGTCCGGGGATATCCGCCTTGAGATCGAGGAAATCAGCCTGCCAAAGCGCGGCAGCAACGCCGATACCGGCGCACTGGTCGCCCGCGAGGCGGAAGCGCTGCGCAAGCGGCTGGCGAAATACCCCGGCGCAATGACCGTGGCCCTGGAAGTGAAAGGCCGCCGTCTGACCACGGAGAAACTCGCCACCGAACTCGGCACCCTGCGCGATCTGGGGCAGGACCTGTGCATTCTGGTCGGCGGCCCCGACGGCCTGTGCCCGGCGCTGTCCGCCGAATGCCGCCAGCAGTGGTCGCTGTCCGATCTGACCCTGCCGCATCCGCTGGTGCGGATTCTGGTGGCCGAGCAGGTGTATCGGGCGTGGACAATTCTGAGTGGGCATCCATATCACAGGTGAAAAAGACGGGTCGGACGTCTGACGTCGGACGTCTGACGCGAAGAGAAAAAAGACGGGAAAGCAGTGTCTTTTAGCGTCCGACGTCAGACGTCCGACGTCAGACCCCGCCTCTCCCCCTTGCACCCGCGACGCCACCACTGCACCCTTTGCGCCTGACACACCACACCGAGGTTTCAATACCCCATCATGCGTTCACCGATGACCTTCAAGGACCATCACCGGGAAGGCCGCATTTTTGCTGTGCGCCTGATCTGGTCCATGGTCATCGTGGTGGGGCTGTCACTGATCCTGGTCGCGCGCATGATCTGGCTGCAGGGCCTGCAGCATGATCGCTACACCACTCTCTCGAACAAGAACCGCGTACAGACCCAGGCCATCGCGCCGCCGCGTGGGCTGATCTTTGATCGCAACGGCGTGCTGCTGGCCGATAACCAGCCCGACTTCTCGCTGGCACTGATTCCCGAGCAGGTGCCCGACCTGGGCGACACACTGGCCGAACTGGCCACCATCGTCAGCCTGGAAAGCAGCGACATCGACCGCTTCCGGCGCCGCCTGCAAAGCCCGCGCCGGCCGTGGGAGCCAGTGCCCCTGCGCGCGCGGCTGACCGAAACCGAGATCGCCCGCATCGCCGTCACGCAGCACGCCATGCCCGGCGTGCGCATCGATGCCGATCCGATCCGTCACTACCCCCACGGCGAGCTGCTCTCGCATGTGCTCGGCTACGTCAACCGCATCAGCGCCGAAGACATCGAACAGATGGACGCCGACGAGCAGGCCAACTATTCCGGCACCCACTATGCCGGCCGCATCGGTGTGGAACGCCACTACGAACGCCTGCTGCACGGCCAGGCCGGCTACCGGAAAGTGGAAACCAATGCCCGCGGCCGCATCCTGCGCGTACTGGAGGAAATCCCGCCGCAGCCGGGCCAGGACCTGCGCCTGCAACTGGACATCCGTGTGCAGCAGGCCGCCTGGGATGCCCTCGGCGAACGGCGCGGGGCCGTGGTCGCCATCGACCCGCGCGACGGCGGCGTGCTGGCGTTTGTCAGCCGGCCCGGCTTCGACCCGAACCTGTTTGTCACCGGCATTTCCCACCTCGACTACGCCGGCTACCGCGATGACCACGACCAGCCGCTGTTCAACCGCGCCCTGCAGGGACAGTACCCGCCCGGCTCCACCGTGAAACCGCTGATTGGCCTGGCCGGCCTGCAGGCGGGCGTCACGGACTGGCAGCGCACCATCTGGGACCCCGGTTTCTACCGCATCGAAGGCGAACAGCGGGTGTTCCGTGACTGGCGCCGCCAGGGCCATGGCTGGGTCGACATGCACAAGGCGGTAATGCAGTCCTGCGACACCTACTTCTACGACATGGGTTTCCGTCTCGGCATCGATCGCATGGCCGATTTCCTGGCCCGTTTCAGCATTGGCCTGCGCACCGGCATCGACCTGCCCAGTGAAGCGCGCGGCATCATGCCCTCGCGTGAGTGGAAGCGCGGCGCGCGCGGCCAGGCCTGGTTCCACGGTGACACCATCAACACCAGCATCGGCCAGGGCTATATGCTGACCACCCCCCTGCAACTGGCTCTGTCCACCGCCGTGCTGGCCCGCCAGGGCATTCCGGTGGTGCCGCGCGTGGCGCAACTTGTGCCGCCGGCACCGACCACCGAGCCGGCGGTGATGAGCACCCCCAGCCACTGGCAGCGCATGACCCAGGCCATGGTCGACGTGGTGCACGGCAGTGCCGGCACCGCACGCCTGCTCAGCCACGGGGCGCAGTATCGGATGGCCGGCAAAAGCGGCACCGCCCAGGTGTTCTCGCTGGCCAATGACGAGGAATACAACGCCGAGGAAATCGCCGAACGGCTGCGTGACCACGCACTGTTCATCGCCTTTGCGCCCGCCGACAATCCGGCCATTGCCGTGGCCGTGCTGGTGGATAGCGGCGGCGGCGGCGGCTCGGCCGCCGGCCCGGTGGCGCGCGCCACCATGGATGCCTGGCTGCTGGACGCGTCCGGTCAACTGGCCGTGCCACCCGCCGGCCTGCCGGAGACGGTGCCCGCCACGCTTGGCGGCCCGGTGACCGCCGCCATGACTGTGCCTGCCCCGGAGACACCCGATGCGCCGTGAATTCCTGCGCCAGATGCCGATGCAGCCCGCAGGCAGCGCCCACGGCCTCGCCTGGCGGCTGCACCTGGACGCGCCAATGCTGGCGGCCCTGATCACCCTGTGCCTGGGCGGCCTGCTGGTGCTCTACAGTGCCGGCGACAGCAACATGGAACTGGTGGTGCGCCAGTGCCTGCGCTTCGGCCTGGGCTTCGGCATCCTGTTCGTGATGGCGCAGATTCCGCCGCGCAGCTATCGCTTCTGGGCGCCGGCCTTCTACGGTGTCGGCCTGGTGCTGTTGATCCTGGTCCTGCTGATGGGCACCCATGCCATGGGCGCCCAGCGCTGGCTGACGATTCCCGGTGTCGGCCGCTTCCAGCCCTCGGAGATCATGAAGCTGGCCGTGCCGGCCATGGTCGCCTGGTATTTCAGCGAACGCGCCCTCCCGGCGCGCTTGCGCGATGTGATGATCGTGCTGGCCATTACCCTGATCCCGGCCGCATTGATCGCACGCCAGCCGGACCTGGGCACCGCTATTCTGGTGGCGGCCGCCGGCCTGCTGATCCTGTTTGTCGCCGGGCTGTCCTGGCGCCTGATCACAGTGGCAGTGGCGGCACTCTCCATCGCCGCGCCATTGATGTATTTCTTCGTGCTGCACGACTACCAGCGGCGGCGCGTGGACACCTTCCTCAACCCCGAGGCCGACCCGCTCGGTGCCGGCTGGAACATCATCCAGTCGAAAACCGCCATCGGCTCCGGCGGCATCACCGGCAAGGGCTGGCTCAACGGCACCCAGTCACGGCTCGATTTTCTGCCGGAATCCTCCACCGATTTCATTCTTGCCGTGCTCGGCGAGGAAATCGGCCTGGTCGGCATCCTGCTGCTGCTCGCCACCTACCTGTTCATCGTCGGCCGCGGGCTGGTGATCAGCTGGCAGGCGCAGGACAATTTCAGCCGTCTTCTTGCCGCCTCTCTGGCACTAACTTTCTTTATTTATGTCTTTGTAAACATCGGTATGGTCTCCGGCCTGCTGCCGGTGGTGGGCGTACCGTTGCCACTGGTGAGTTTTGGCGGCACCTCGGCGGTCACACTGCTGAGCGGCTTCGGCATCTTGATGTCGATCCATACACACCGCAAACTGCTTGGTCACTGATTTCAGGAGTTTCAATGCGACAGGGCGTTGTTCGTTTTTCCGTCACCGCGTGCCTGCTGGGCCTGGGCGTCGCCGCCAGCCACGCCACCGCCAACGACTACAGCAGCCGCCCCGAGGGCCAGGCACTGATCCGCGAACTGGTCGCCGAAGGGCTGGACGAGCAGCACGTCAGACAGCTGCTCGACAGCGCTACACGCCAGGACAAGATTCTCGAAGCGATCGCCAAACCGGCCGAGCGCACCCTGACCTGGGGCGAGTACCGCAAGATCTTCATCCAGGACAGCCGCATCGAGCAGGGGCTGGCGTTCTGGCGTGAAAACCGTGCCCTGCTGGAGCGTGCCGAAAAAGAATACGGTGTGCCGGCGGAAATCATCGTCGCCATTGTCGGTGTGGAAACCCGCTACGGTCGCCACAAGGGCACCTGGCGTGCGGTGGATGCACTGGCCACGCTGGGCTTTGACTATCCGCCCCGGGCGGATTTCTTCCGTCGCGAACTGAAAGAACTGCTGCTGCTGGAACGCGAGGCCGGCATCGATGCCGGTGACGTGGTCGGTTCCTACGCCGGCGCGCTGGGCATGCCGCAGTTCATTCCGTCCAGCTACCGTGCCTATGCGGTGGATTTCAATGACGACGGCAAGATCGACCTGATCAACGACGTCGCCGATGTGATCGGCAGTGTCGCCCACTATTTCCGCGCCCATCGCTGGCAGACCGGCCTGCCGGTGGCTGCCCGCGCGCAGGTGGAAGGCACCGCCTACCAGAGCATTTTCAGCACCAGCTACGAACCCTCGCTGACGCTGGGCGACGCACGCGCGAAGGGCGCCACACCGCTTTCCTGCGACGACAATGCCCACCGCTACTGCTATGATCTGCCGGCGGAAACCCGGGTTGCCGCGCTCGAACTCGACGGCGAGCAGGGCAGTGAATTCTGGCTCACCACCGACAACTTCTACGTCATCACCCGGTACAACCGCAGCCGCCTGTATGCCATGGCCGTGCTGCAACTCAGCCGCGAGATCGCGGACCGGATGGAGGATTGATGCACACCCGTGCCCTGTTTGCCCTGCTGATGATCGCCGCCCTGCTGGGCGGCTGCGCCAGCCGTGCACCAGTGACCGATGCCAGCGGCGAGCCGCCGGTGACGGACACACCGAAGCAGCATGCCAACCCTGGCAGTGAACGCTACACCCAGCAGCACGATGCCGGCCCGAGTCATCGTCCGGATGTCGAGAACCTGCCGGAACCGGAAGTCCGCGCCGAATTACCCAGCCGCTACGGCAACCACTCGCCCTACACCGTGTTCGGCAAGACCTACCACGTGCTGCCAAGCGCCGACGGCTATGTCGCCGAAGGCATTGCCTCTTGGTACGGCAGCAAGTTTCACGGCCACCGCACCTCCAGCGGCGAGCCGTATGACATGTACCAGTTCACCGCCGCACACCGCAGCCTGCCGCTGCCGACGTTTGCCCGCGTCACCAGCCTGGAGAATGGCAAATCGGTGATCGTGCGCATCAACGACCGTGGCCCGTTCCACCCGGACCGGGAAATCGACCTGTCCTGGGCTGCGGCCCACCGCCTCGGCATCGAGCAGCGCGGCACCGGCCGCGTGCGCGTGGAAGTCATCACGCCGGACGGCCAGCAGACCCGCCAGGCCGGCAACACGCAGACGTCCACAAACAGCAGCATGATCCGGGCCGCCGCCGACAGCCCGCCACCGCCGGCGGAACTGTATCTGCAGGTCGGTGCGTTCCGGCAGGCAGATGCCGCGCAGCAGCTGGTCAACCGGCTGCTGGCACAGTTCAGCTATCCGGTGGCGATCCGCCATGGCAACACACAGGGCGACGCCATCTACCGCGTCTGGATCGGGCCGTTCACCACCGAGCAGGGCCGTGAGAGCGCGCACAACGATGTTGCCGGTGCCGGTTACGGCGAGCCGGTGCGTGTGATGCCCTGAACAGGCCCCATAGCCCATTCCTCGTATGGCATCCTGACCGGCACACGCTAAAATGCAGCATCATTGACGCGCACACACGTTACCGTGTGCGCAAAATCACTACACAACAACGGAATTTATCCGCGCGATTGTGTCAAACCCTGTGCCCGCCACCGCGCTGCGATCACCACCGCAGCTTCCTGTATCACCGCCCGGCGATGGCGGGCATAACCCGAGCGTCCCTACCCGAACCCTGTGGCCTGCCCTGCCGCAACATGGAATGTGAGGAACCATGAAAACAACTCAGATGCTGACCTTCCGGCATGCCCCTCTCGTCGCCCTGCTCGGCGTCATGCTGGCTTTGCTCTCGACCACCACCAACGCCCAGATGATCCCCAGCGCACCAAACGTGGAAGCGCGCGGCTACATCCTGATGGATGCCGCCAGCGGACAGATCCTGGTCGAGCACAACGCGCACGAGCCGCTGCCACCGGCCAGCCTGACCAAGATCATGACCGACTACATCGTCGCCCGTGAGCTGCACCAGGAGAACCTGGCGCTGGACGACAAGGTCACCGTCAGCGTCAACGCCTGGCGCATGGGCGGCTCGAAAATGTTCATCCGCGAAGGCACGCAGGTCGACGTCGAAGACCTGCTGCGTGGCCTGGTGATCCAGTCCGGCAACGACGCCACCGTGGCGCTGGCCGAGCACATCGCTGGCGGTGAAGACGCCTTCGCCGAAATGATGAACCAGCAGGCGCAGACGCTGGGAATGAAAAACTCCTACTTCGTCAACGCCACCGGCTGGCCGGACGAACGCCAGGTCACCACCGCCTACGACATGGCCGTGCTGGCCCGCGCGCTGATCCGTGATTTCCCCGAGAACTACGCGCTGTACCGCGAAAAATCCTTCACCTACAACAACATCACCCAGCAGAACCGCAACCTGCTGTTGTGGCGTGACCCCAGCGTGGACGGCATGAAGACCGGCCACACCGAAGCCGCCGGCTATTGCCTGGTGGCGTCCGCCGAACGTGAGGGCATGCGCCTGATCTCCGTGGTGATGGGCACCGATTCCGAACAGGCCCGCGCGCGCGAAAGCCAGAAGCTGCTCAACTACGGTTTCCGCTTCTTCGAGAGCTACCAGGCCTATGGCGCCGGCGAAACCCTGACCACCACCCGCGTGTGGATGGGCACCGAGAGCGAGGTGGCGCTGGGCCTGGACGGACGCCTGATGATGACCATCCCGCGCGGCAGCCACGAAACACTCAACGCCGAGATGACCGTCAACAACGACCTGCGTGCGCCGATCGAACAGGGCCAGCGGCTGGGCACCCTGACCATCAGCCAGAACGGCGAAGTGCTGCTGGAAAAACCGCTGGTCGCCCTCACATCAGTGGAAGAGGCCGGCTTCTTCAAGCGGCTGTGGCACCATGTGGTGATGTTCTTCAGCAACCTGTTCTGACGTCGAGGCGGCGGGTATCGCCCGCCGCCCGTTCCGGAGCCCGTCATGTCGATCGCGTACCTCAATGGCGAATTCCTGCCGCTGGCAGAGGCACGCATTTCACCGATGGATCGCGGCTTCCTGTTCGCCGACGGCATCTACGAAGTCATTCCCGTCTACGGCGGCACCCCGTTCCGGCTGGATGAACACCTGACGCGGCTGGAACGGTCGCTGGCGGAAATCCAGTTGGCCGCCCCGCTGGCCCGCGCCGACTGGCCGGCGCTGATCGACACCCTGATCCGCAAAAACGGCGGCGGCAACCTGAGCCTGTACCTGCAGATTACCCGTGGCACCGCCGCAGTGCGCGACCATGCCTTCCCGCCGCCAGGCACACCGCCCACGGTGTTTGCCATGGCCAGCCCGATGTCGGCACCGGCCGCCGACAGCCCGGACACAACTGCCGGCGTGGCCGCCATCACTGTGCCCGACATCCGCTGGCTGCGCTGCGACATCAAGTCCGTGTCATTGCTGCCGAATATCCTGATGCGCCAGCGGGCCGTCAGCGCCGGCGCCACGGAGGCGATCATGCTGCGCGACGGCCTCGCCAGCGAAGGCGCCGCCAGCAACCTGTTCATCGTGCACGACGGCACCGTCATCACCCCGCCGAAAGATCACCTGATCCTCGGCGGCATTACCCGTGATCTGGTGCTGGAACTGTGCGCCGCGCACAATGTGCCGTATCGCGAGGCCCCGGTCACCGAGGCCAACCTGCGCGGCGCCGACGAAATCTGGCTGACCAGCTCCACCCGCGAAATGGTGCCGGTGGTCAACCTGGACGGCCAGGCTGTCAGCAACGCCCGGCCTGGCCCGGTATGGCGCCGCGTGGCACGCCTGTACGTGGATTTCAAACGACACCTGTGCGGCCTCTGACAACGAGGAAAAACCATGACCATCAACGAACACCTGTGGGAATTCCCGCACGCCATGACCCTGAAAGTGATGGGTGCCACCGACAGCCCGATCCACGACGTGGTGGTGGCGGTACTGACCGAGCACGCCCCGGAGTTCGACCCGGACAGCGACGTGCACGTCACGCCCAGCAGCAAAGGCAACTTTGTTTCGGTGAACGCCAAAGTGGTGATGCAGCACCGCGAACAGGTGGAAGCCATCTATGCCGCCCTGAATGCGTCCCCGCATGTGAAAGTGGTTTTTTGAGCGGCGAGCGACGGGCTTCGAGCAGCTCGTCGCTCCATGACACACCCCGTTTCACAGCCCGCCTTTTCCCGCCCCCGACAGGGGTGGATAATACCCCCCATGACCGACACGCCGCTGATCATCCGCCAGCTCGACACCATCGACTACGCCCCCTGCTGGCAGGCGATGAAAGCCTTTACCGACGCCCGCCGCCCCGACACCCCGGACGAACTCTGGGTGCTGGAGCACCCGCCGGTGTTCACCCTCGGCCAGGCCGGCAAACCCGAACATGTGCTCAATCCCGGCGATATCCCGCTGGTGCAGACCGACCGTGGCGGCCAGGTGACCTACCATGGCCCCGGCCAGACGGTGATCTACCTGCTGATCGACATTGCCCGCCTGGGCATCGGCGCGCGCGCGCTGGTGACCGGCATCGAGCAGGCCATCGTCGACATGCTGGCCGGCTGCGGCATCGATGCCGCCAGCAAACCGGATGCGCCGGGGGTATATGTACAGGGGGCCAAGATCGCCTCGCTCGGCCTGCGCATCCGGCACGGCCGCAGCTACCACGGCCTGTCGCTCAACCGCGACATGGACATGACCGCTTTCCAGCGCATCAACCCGTGCGGCTACATCGGCCAGCCGATGACCAGCCTGGCAAGGCTCAAGGCCGACAGCGACCGCGCCCGTACCGAAGACGCCCTGCTGGCCGCGCTGCGCGCGCGGCTGGCCCTGCCGGCGGACGCCGCGCGCCTGTCGGCGCTGCCGGCGCCACCTGCTACACTGCACAGCGAACAGCACACCCTTGAGGAGCACCCATGAGCACGCCGCGTCCGGCACGCCAGAAAGTGGCACAGGGAGAAAAACTGCGCGGAGATCGCAAGGTACGCACCATCATCCCGATGGTGGACGAATCCGGCGACCTGCCGCAGACCCATGTCCGCAAGCCGGACTGGATTCGCGTGCGCGTGCCCTCCTCGGGACGCATCCAACAAGTGAAGGACATGCTGCGCAAGCAGAAGCTGCACACCGTGTGCGAAGAGGCGGCCTGCCCGAACCTGCCCGAGTGCTTCGGCGGCGGCACCGCCACCTTCATGATCATGGGTGACATCTGCACCCGCCGTTGCGCCTTCTGCGATGTCGGCTTCGGCCGCCCGAACGCACTGGACCCGGACGAGCCGCTGCACCTGGCCGAAAGCGTGCGCGACATGGGCCTCAAGTATGTCGTCGTCACCTCGGTGGACCGTGATGACCTGCAAGACGGTGGCGCAAGACATTTCGCCGAGTGCATCAGCACAGTACGTGACATGACCCCCAGCACCCGCATCGAAATCCTCACCCCGGATTTCCGCGGCTGCCTGGAAGAGGCCATCGATATTCTCAGCGCCACGCCACCGGATGTGTTCAACCACAACATCGAAACCGTGCCGCACCTGTACAAGCGCGTGCGGCCCGGTGCCCGCTACGACCACTCGCTGAAACTGCTGCAGGATTTCGGCGCCCGCAACCCGGATGTGCCGACCAAGTCCGGCATCATGGTCGGCCTGGGCGAAACCTTCGAGCAGGTGATCGAAACCCTGCACGACCTGCGCGCCCACGACATCAACATGCTGACCATCGGCCAGTACCTGCAACCGAGCAAACACCATGCGCCGGTGGAGCGTTTCGTACATCCGGACGAGTTCCGCGAATACGCGCGCGTGGCGGAGGAACTCGGTTTTACATCGGTGGCCTCCGGCCCGATGGTGCGCAGCTCCTACCACGCCGACCTGCAACACCAGGGCGTGGATGTCGGCATCCCGATCAAACAGGCCTGAAGCATGAGCGATATCCGACACACCGGCAGTTGCCTCTGCGGCGGCGTGCGTTACCAGGTGACCGGCGAACTGCCGGGCATCCAGCTCTGCCACTGCGGCCAGTGCCGGCGCGCCCAGGGCACGCCGTTTGTCACCAATATGCCGATTGCCCGTAGCGCCTTTACCCTGCTCAGTGGCGAAGACCTGCTGCAACGCTATGAATCCTCACCGGGTAAGACGCGCGTGTTCTGCCGCCATTGCGGCAGCCCGCTGTACAGCGAGCGCGACAACATGCCGGACGTGCTGCGCATCCGCGCCGGTTCCCTGGAAGGTGAAGTACAGGCCGCCCCGGCGGTGCATATCTATACCGTGGATGCGTGCAACTGGTGGCCGATCGACGACGACCTGCCGCGCTATCCCGGCAGCGCCCACGCCCCACAGACGGAGCAGTAACCATGCCTGCCTGGCTACCGGTACTGAAGATGGCCCTGCCCTACATCGCCTCGGTGGCCAGCACCACCATCCCCGCGTTCACGCAACGCGGCGGCGACAAGTCCGCCGAGCTGGTCAGTCAACAGATCAGCGAACTGCAGCAGGCCGCCGCCGGCAATGCGGAATCGGTACGCCTGCTGGCGGAACAGATGCAGCAGACCGTCAGCGCCATCGAAGCCGGCGCCGAAGCCAGCCAGCGCGCCCTGCTGCGCGCCCAGTGGCTGGCCGGCAGCGCGCTGGTGGTCGCACTGGGCGCGTTCGGTCTGTGCCTGCTTATCCTGTTGAGGTAACCGCATGCGCCTGCCGGCCCTGGGACTGATCGCCCTGCTGCTCAGCGGCTGCGTGACACAGCCGCCGCAGGACGTTACCCCGCCCTCCCCCTGCGCCGACATCACCACCGCCGCCTTCATGGTGTGCCAGTTCTATGGCCGCTATATCCCGATGAAACCGTTCGGCCTGCCCGGCAGTACCTCACAGAGCCTGCTCAGCCCGTTCTTCAGCCCGACCCTGAACGAACTGCTGCAGGAGACGCTGCAGCAACAGGAAGATTTCATCGCCGATTACCCGGAAGCACTGCCACCGCTGGCAGATGGCCCGCTGTTCAGCAGCAACGCACGTTTCCCTGATCACTTCGAGATCGCCAACGAACGGCATTTCACTGGCGAGAGGGGCAGCACCTGGGCGCTGGTGACGGTGCGCCTGCGTCATGAAGACAGTGGCCAGCAATGGCAGGACGAACTGGTGTTGCGGCATACGCCGCAGGGTTACCTGATCGAGGATTTCCTGTTTCCACGGCGTGGCGGCAACGGCCCGCAGCGGCTGACCGACACCCTGCGCGACGCCTTCAGCATCGATCAATAACCACTCGCCACCGGCGGCCTGATCACCCCCAGCCCGGCCAGTGGCTCCAGCACCTGGTCCGGCGTAATGCCCCGCAGGCACGGATAATCCTGTGCCAGGCACGCGTGCCGCCCGCAACCGGCGTCACAGGCACGATGGCGCAGCACGCGCGCCTGCGCCGACAGCGGATGCCAGAGCCGTTCGTCCGTCGGACCAAACAGCGCCACCACCGGCGCACCACAGGCCGCCGCCAGATGCATCGGCCCGCTGTCATTGCCGATGAATCCGCGACAGTGCGCCATCAGCACGATCAATTCCGCCAGCGATATCTGATCACACAGGCTCACCACCGGCTGCGCCAGGTGCGCGCGTATCCGTTCGATCTGAACCCGGTCGCGCCCACCGGCGCCGATCAGTACCGGAATCAGCCCGAGGTCGCGCAAGCGTACGCACAGGGCGGCAAAGCGCTCTGCCGGCCACATCTTGTAGAGCTTGCTGGCACCGGGATGAATCACCACGCAGGGCATGCCGCTGTGCACGCCCCAACGGGCCAGGTGTTCCTGCAACGCGGGCACCGCGCGCGGGTCGTGCGTCAGGGACGCACCCTGTGCCACCGGCGTCGCCGGCGGGTCACTGAGCGCCGCGTAACCCTGCCAGCGGTGCTGCCCCGCTATTGGCCCCGGAAGCTGATGCGTATAGAACCAGCGCCCGCGTCGCCGGCGCGGCCCTTCACGTCGCGGTGCACCACTGAGCCGCGCCAGCGTGGCCGATTTCTGCTCACCTTCGAGGTCGATACACCGCTCGGCGCGGAATGCCCGCAGCGTGCGCACAAACGCCAGCCAGGTCAGCAATCGTGGCCATAACGGCCGCGATGGCGTCAGGGCCGGGGCGGGGTAATACAGCACCGCCACACGGTGCCCCAGCGCAGCCACCAGCACATCGCGGTACAGCGCATTGGCCACCAGCAATGCACCGGGATGCCGGCGCAACATGGCCTGGATATGCGGCAGCGCAATCAGCAGGTTACCCAGATGATTGCCGGGAAACAGAATCAGCACGCGTTCCATCGCAGACTGTCCGTGACAGGGAAGGAACCTTCAGGCTAAAAGCCGATTCTGACCCTTGCATGACACGGCCACGGCGTGACAAGGTGCGAACAGTTTTTCCACTCGTGACCACGTACATGTTTGTCATCAACGAAACCCTGTCGCTGCCGGAAGACGAGATCCAGCTTGAGGCGATCCGCGCCCAGGGCGCTGGCGGCCAGAACGTGAACAAGGTGTCCAGCGCCGTGCACCTGCGCTTCGACATCCATGCCTCCAGCCTGCCCGAACCGTACCGCAGCCGGCTGCTGGCGCTGAACGATCACCGCATCAGTGCCGAGGGCGTGGTGGTGATCAAGGCGCAGCAGTTTCGCAGCCAGTTGAAGAACCGCTATGACGCGCTGGCGCGACTGCGCGAATTGATCCTCAGCGTCACCGTGACACGCCGCCGGCGTGTCGCCACGCGGCCCAGCCAGACCGCGCGCAAAAAACGCATGGACAGCAAATCCCGCCGTGGCCAGACCAAGGCCCTGCGTGGCAAAGTGGACCCCGCCGGCTGATCCCCGCCGTATCCTGTCAAATCCGGAGAACCCTGCATCATGTGGATGGTATTGCTGTCGCTCGTGGGTGGCCTCGTGCTGCTGGTGGTTGGAGGTGAAATGCTGGTATCCGGCGCGGCAAAACTGGCCGCCCGCTTTGGTGTGCCGCCGCTGGTGATCGGCCTGACGGTGGTGGCTTTCGGCACCAGCGCGCCGGAATTGATGGTGACGCTCAGCGCGGCCTGGGCAGGCGGCGACGCCGCCAACCTGGCGCTGGGCAACGTCGTGGGCAGCAATATCTTCAACGTGCTGCTGATCCTCGGCGTGTGCGCCATGCTCGCTCCACTGGTCGTCAACGTGTCGATGGTGCGGGTGGAAATTCCACTGATGATTGCCGCATCGGCGCTGGCCCTGTGGTTCGGCCGCGACGGTGTTTACTCCCGCCCGGAAGGCGCCATGCTGTTTGGCGCGCTGCTGCTGTACATCTGGTTCACGCTGACCCAGGCCCGCAAGGCCAGCGCCAGCCAGGACAGTACCGCCGAAGACGGCGGGCCTCTCTGGCGCCAGATAGCAAGCATCCTTGGCGGGCTGGTGCTGCTGGTACTGGGGGCACGCTGGCTGGTCAGCGGCGCCGTCTCGGTGGCGGAACTGCTCGGGCTGAGCGAAACCATCATCGGCCTGACGATTGTCGCCGCCGGCACTTCGCTGCCGGAGGTGGCGGCATCGATCATGGCGACGCTGCGCAACGAGCGCGATATCGCAGTCGGCAACATCGTTGGCAGCAACCTGTTCAATATTCTTGCCGTGCTCGGCGGCGCCTCACTGATCGCACCGGACGGCATCGCCGCGCCGGCATCGATCATCGCTTTCGACGGGCCGGTGATGCTGGCGGTGGCGGTCGCCTGCCTGCCGATCTTCTTTACCGGCTACCGCATCGACCGCTGGGAAGGCGCCGTGTTTTTCGGCTACTACATCGCCTATGTGGCGTATCTGATCCTCAACGCCAGTGGCCATGCCGCGCTTCCACTCTACAGCCAGGTCATGCTGTACTTCGTGGTGCCACTGACCGTGCTCACGCTGCTGGTGAGCCTGTGGCGGGTCATCCATCTGCGCAGGGGCCCCGCATGAGCACGCCACTGACTGATCTCCAGCACCTGCCACATACGGCACCGATGCCGGTGCTGTTCATCGGTCATGGCAGCCCGATGAACACGCTTGAGGACAACGTCTTCACACAGGGCTGGGAGCGGCTTGCCACCGAGTTGCCGCACCCGGCGGCGATCCTGTGCATCTCCGCGCACTGGGAAACCGACGGCGTGGCTGCCACCGCACAACCCTGGCCGCATACCCTGCACGATTTCCATGGTTTCCCCGAAGCGCTGTACGCCATGCGCTACAACGCGCCGGGGGCACCGGCGCTGTCACAGTGGCTGGCCGAACATCTCGGGGCGCGGCAAGACAGCGAGTGGGGGCTGGACCACGGCACCTGGTCGGTGCTGCACCGCCTGTATCCCGAGGCAAACATTCCGGTGCTGCAACTGAGCCTGGACCGGCACCTGGACGGTGCCGGCCACTATCAACTGGCACAACAGCTGACACCCTTGCGCGAACGCGGCGTGCTGATCCTCGGCAGTGGCAATATCGTGCACAATCTGCGCAGGATGACCCGCACCGGCGACTATCCCTGGGCCATTGATTTCGACCGGCACATCGCCAGTGCTATCCTGCGCGCCGACCACGACGCGGTGGTGCACTACGAACGCCAGGGCGACGCCGCACAACTGTCGGTCAACAGCGCCGAGCATTTTCTGCCACTGCTGTACGTACTCGGCGCCGCCGGTCCACGGCATCGCGTGTCGTTCCCCACCGAGGGCATGGCGCTGGGATCACTGTCGATGCGCTCGGTACGGCTGGACGCGCCCCACCTCTGACACGGACGCCACTGTTCACGAAAGGATGCACATGTTCGAGATCCAGACACAGATCGATATCCAGGCCAGCCCGGCCCGTATCTGGGCCATCCTCACCGACTTCGCGCACTTCTGCGAATGGAACCCTTTCATCGTTGCCGCCGCCGGCATCGCCCGCCCCGGCCAGATACTGAGCCTGACCCTGGCCGTGAAACCGGGCCGCATGATGCGCTTCCGGCCGAAAGTGCTGCATGCCCGCGCCAGCGACAAACTGGTCTGGCGCGGCCGCCTGCTGATGCCGGGGCTGTTCGATGGCGAGCACTGCTTTACGCTGTCGCCGCTGGAAGACGGCAGTGTGCGCCTGAGCCACAGCGAACAATTCCGCGGCCTGTTGGTGCCCCTGTTGCGGCGCGGCCTGGAACGGGACACCCGGGCCGGCTTCGAGCGCATGAACCAGGCCCTGCGCGAACGTGCCGAACGTCACAATCGACAGGCGCATCGCTGACGCTCGACCCCGCCGGGCTTGCCTTTCGGGCCGGTGCCTTTATCGTCATCAGGGCAACTGACGAAGAATCAGCCAATTCAGCCACTCCAATAAGGGACCGGCAACAGGGGACAGGAAAGGGGACGCACATGAGCATCACGTTACGCACCAGCCTGCTGCTTGGCAGCCTTCTGCTGACCGCCTGCGCAGCGCGGCCACCCGCACCGGCCCCCGAGCCCCCCGCACCAGACCAGCTCGCCTTCACCGGTGTATTGCACTGCCCCGACTGCGACGGCCTGCGCGTCCTGTTGCTGCTGGATCGCGACACCTATCAGTACCGCACCCGCGAAGAACGCCTCGGTGATACCGAGGCCGCGCCACGCCTCAACACCGGCCTGTGGCAACTGGTGCACGGCACCGATGAAAACCCGGACGCGGTGGTCTATCAGCTGGATTACGACCGCCCGGCAAGCACCCGCAACTTCCTGCGCCTGGATGACGACCACATCAAACTGCTGGATGAAAACGGCCGCGAATTCTGGTCGCCCTACAACCTGATACTGGAACGCACACGCTCCTGAACAGCCCCGCCCGGCACCGGCCTGCGCGCCTTTCCCGCCAAATGATAATGACTTGCATTCATATGATGTCAGCGCTACCCTGTGCGCGCCTTCAGATGGTGTCCGGCAGTCGCCCGCGTCTTTCAGTACCCACGGCCTGATGCGCAGGCCGGCCAGGCCTGTAGCGACCCGCCCGGTCACCTCCCCGGACACACCCAACAAGTTTGCGGAGACGGTCATGTCCACCCTCCCGGTTGATTCCTCATTCATGCCGCAATGGTTCCAGGCCGGCGGCCCGGCCATGTGGCTGCTGGCTCTGCTGTCGGTCCTGTCACTGGCGACCCTGCTGGCGAAAGCGGTGCAATTCCTGCGCAGCCGTCCGGCGTCGACACCGGCCGCCGACCGCGCACTTGCCGCGCTGGCCCAGGGCAACCGCTCTGACGCCGAAGCGGCCCTGAGCACCGCCAGCACACCGACCGACCGGGTTATCGCCCGCGCCCTGGATCTGGCCCGCCCCGGCGTCTCCGCCACCGGCTGGCAGGAAGAAGTGCTGCGCGTGGCCCGCGCCGAACTGGAAGCCCTGCGCGGCGGCCTGCGCCTGCTGGAAGTGACCGGCACGCTGGCGCCGCTGATCGGCCTGCTCGGCACCGTATTCGGCATGATCAACGCCTTCCAGGCCATGCAGGCCGCTGGCAGCCAGGTCGACCCGGCGCTGCTCTCCGGCGGTATCTGGGAAGCGCTGGTGACCACCGCCGCCGGTCTGGTGGTGGCGATCCCGGCGCTGGCCGCGTTCCACTGGTGCGACCGCACCATCGAACAGGGCCGCCACATCATGGAAGACCGCCTGGCGCGCCTGCGCGTGCAGCTCAACGGCCGCTTCGCCAGCGCCAGCGAAGCCCATCAGGAAACCGAAGCCGATCCGGCCCATGCATATTAATGAGCACAGCCACCGCACACCGACCATCGGCCTCACGCCGCTGATCGATGTGGTGTTCATCCTGCTGATCTTTTTCATGCTGGCGACCCGCTTCGGCGCCTGGCAGGACCTGCCCATGTCCGTGACCGCCACCGAACAGAGCGAGCCACTGGACAGTGACGACGAAGGCCGTCATATCGAGGTGCTGGCCGGTGGCGACGTGCTGCTCAACGACGAGCGCCTGTCACTGGCCGAACTGGCGCAGCAGTTGCAGAACAGCCCGCACCGCGAGACCCGCGTCACCGCCAGCGACGACGCCCCGGTACAGGCGCTGCTGTCCGTGGTCGACATCCTCCAGGCCGCCGGCCTGCAGGACGCCGCCCTGGAGTTGATCGAATGAACGGCATGCTGTCGCAGCAACCCCCGCGCCGCCCCGCCATGGAACCGGCCCTGCCACTGATCAACGTGGTGTTCCTGCTGCTGGTGTTCTTCATGGTGGCGGGCCAGATTTCAGCCGACAAAGTCACCGTGGAGGCGCCGCTCAGCAAGAGCGAACTGGCAGAGGAAAGTGAGGGCCTGATGCTGACCCTCGACATGCAGGGCCAGCTTACCCACGCCGGCGAGCCGGTGACACTGGAGGGCATTGCGGCGCTGTTGCCAGACAGCGACGGCGAAACACCACCCCCCGTGCGGCTGCTGGCCGATGCCGGCACCCGCCTGCAGGCCATGCGCCCGGTGCTCAAGGCGCTGCAGCAGGCTGGCGTCGAGGAAGTCCGCCTGGTGACCAGGGAGGCCCGTTGATGTTGTCCCGTCCCGGCTTCTGGGTGGTGATCTCCGTGCTGCTGCATGTCGCCGTGCTGTGGGTGCCGCGCGACGAGGGCCTGGCCAGTGGTCGCGCCGGCATCAAGGCCTCGGCCCAGAGCGTGAACCTGTCACTGGCCAGCGTGACCCAACAGCCTCCTGCAGAAGTGGTCGCCCCCCAACCGCCGGCCCCGGAGCCGCCACGTCCGCCGGAACCCAAACCGGAGCCCAAGCCACAACCCAAACCTGAGCCCAAACCTGAGCCCAAACCGGAGCCCAAACCCGAGCCCCGGCCGGTGCCCAGACCCGAGCCACGCCCGGAGCCGCCACCGGAACCGACGCCGCCGCCCCCTGCCAGCCAGCAGGCCGAGCAACCGGCCGAAGGCGCGCAGACCGAGCAACTGGCCTCCACTGCCTCCGGCGCCGAGGAACAGAAGGGTCGCGCCGGCCCGATTGCCGACGGCGCCCACGCCACCGGCCAGCGCGACAACGCCTACAACCGCTACCTGGGCGTGATCCAGAACCTGATCGAACGGCACAAGGAATACCCGGCCCAGGCACGCATGCGTGGCCTGGAAGGCACCGTCGAAGTCTGGTTCCAGCTGGACGGCCAGGGCCGCATCAATGAAGTCAAAATCGTCGAAAGCTCCGGCAGCCGGCTGCTGGACATGTCCGCCGAACGCATGCTGCGGCGCCTGCGGCTGCCGCCCCCGCCACCGGAAATCCTGACTTTGAGCAGCTTCGATCTGCAGGTACCGATCGCCTACCGCCTCGACTGAGGCGGCGGGCCGGCGCAGACCGCGCGGCTGTGGCACACTGTCTGCCCCGATCACAAAACGACAATAACGATGCGCCTGCGATATCTGATCCTGTTGGCCGCGCTGCTGTGCGCCGGCCTGCTCTGGTGGTTTCGTCCGTGGACGAGTTTCTCCCCGCATAATCTGAACAACCTGATGCACCCGGACACCCGGGTGGAAAACTTCCGTCACATGGACCGGATTTTCCCGTCCGTGCCCATGCCTGCCAGCGATCATCCGGTGAGTTTTCCGCGCGCAGCGGGCCAACTGCCGGCCACGTTTGAACACGCCGGGCGCACGGTCGCGGTGCAGGAATTCCTGCAGCGCACCGACACCACCGGGCTGATGGTGCTCAAGGACGGTGTGATCCGGGCGGAAGAGTACTTTCAGGGCGCCAGCGAAACGTCCCGCTTCACGTCCTGGTCGATCGCCAAGACCGTGGTCGCCACGCTGGTGGCCATCGCCCACGGTGAAGGCCATATCCGCTCACTGGACGACCCGGCGAAAACCTATGTGCCGGCACTGGACGGCAAGGCGTGGGGCGAGGTCACCGTGCGCAACCTGTTGCGCATGGCCACCGGCATCCAGTTCGAAGAGCTGTATGACAAGCCCTTCTCCGACATCAAGCTGCTGTTCTATCGCGTATTCCTGATCGGCACCCCGGTGCACGATGTGATCAGAGACCTGCCCGCCGAAGGCCCGCAGGGCGAGCGCTTCCACTACATCAGCCCGACCACGCAGATCCTCGCCTGGGTGCTGGCCGGTGCCGTCGGCGAGCCGGTCAGCCAGTACGCGCACCGCGCGCTGTGGCAACCGCTCGGCATGCAGGACGATGGCTTCTGGAACCTGGACAACGGCGGCACCGAGCTCGCGTTCTGCTGCCTGAACATCAGCGTCCGCGACTACGCCAAGCTCGGCCAGCTCTACCTGCAACAGGGCCAGTGGCAAGGCCGTCAACTGCTGCCGGCAGGCTGGGTGCGCGAGGCGACGCGCCGACCCGAACCGTGGCTCGCGGCCGGCCACGGCTACCCCGAGCGCGGCTATGGCTACCACATCTGGGTGCCGAAAGACCCGGACCAGGAATATTTCGCCAACGGCGTCTGGGGCCAGCACGTCTGGATATCGGAGAAACACAACGTGGTGATCGTGAAGACCAGTGTCGACCCGGACTTCCAGCAGCACATGGCCGAAGCGATTTCATTCCTGCGAGCCGTCAGCACAGAGATAGGGGGGCCGTAGGGTGGGTAGAGCGAATGCGAAACCCACCGCGACCATGCAGCACACTGCTCGCACAAAATCATCAAAACTACCCACCTCCCAGGCCGGGTGATTTCGATGATTTTGTGGGAGTGAATAACAGGCATGGACCCGGTGGGTTTCGCATTCGCTCTACCCACCCTACCGCCCCCCAGCGCATTTGTGCGGGCGCTGTCCATTACTGCAAAAACACGCGCGACTGTTTCGGCCGCGCGTACACCACCTGTCCGGCTTGCAATGTTTGCGCCACCGGCTGGTCGCGCGGCACTTCGACATGCAGCAAGTCGTCACCCAGGCCGTGGCGCAATTCCACCCGCAACACGGCACCGGCAATGCTGACGGTTTCCACCACGGCGCGGATCACGCCCTCGCCGGTGATTTCTTCCTCGACCAGTTCGATATCGTGCGGCCGGATGTAGGCCACCGCGCCGGCGTCGCTGACATCACGGTGCTCCGGCGCCGGCAGGCGCACGCCGCCGATTTCCGCCCAGCCGCCGCTGACGCGGCCACGAAATAGATTCACCTGGCCGAGGAAACCGTACACGAACGGATTTGCCGGGTGGTCATAGACTTCCCTCGGCGAGCCTTCCTGCTCCACGCGCCCATGATTCATGACCACCACCCGGTCCGAGACTTCCAGCGCCTCTTCCTGATCATGGGTCACGAACACGCTGGTGACATGGATTTCATCGTGCAGGCGACGCAGCCAGCGGCGCAGCTCGGCGCGGACTTTTGCATCCAGCGCGCCAAACGGCTCGTCCAGCAACAGCACTTTCGGCTCCACCGCCAGCGCCCGGGCCAGCGCAATGCGCTGGCGCTGGCCGCCGGACAACTGCGACGGATAGCGGTGCGCGGTCCAGTCGAGCTGCACCAGTTCCAGCAGTTTTTTCACCCGGCGATGAATGTCGGCCTGGTTCGGCCGGACACGGCGCGGTTTGACTTTCAAACCGTAAGCCACGTTTTCAAACACCGTCATATGCTTGAACAATGCATAGTGCTGAAACACAAAGCCGACACCCCGGTCACTGACGTGCACATCGGTGGTGTCCTCGCCATGGAATTTCACCGTGCCGTGATCCGGCCTCTCCAGCCCGGCGATGATGCGCAGCAGTGTTGTCTTGCCGGAACCGGACGGCCCCAACAGCGCTGTCAGTTCACCCTGCGGCAGCGACAGCGACACATTGTCCACTGCGGCAAAATCACCGAAACGGCGGCTGACCTGTTCGATTTCAATACTCATCACTGTTCTCCTTCCACGGCCGCCAGGCGCCGTTGTTCATCCCGCCATTCGATCAGGCTTTTCACCACGATGGTGACCACCGCCAGTGCCGCCAGCAGCGACGCCACCGCGAACGCCGCCGTGAAATGGTATTCGTTGTAAAGCACCTCGATATGCAGCGGCACGGTGTTGGTTTCGCCACGGATACGGCCGGACACCACCGCCACCGCACCGAACTCGCCCATCGCCCGCGCGTTACACAGGATCACGCCGTAGATCACGCCCCATTTCACGTTCGGCAGCGTGACGTGCCAGAAGGTGCGCCAGCCGCTGGCACCGAGCGTGAGCGACGACTCTTCCTCTTCGCTGCCCTGCTCCTGCATCAGCGGAATCAGCTCGCGCGCCACAAACGGCATGGTGCCGAACACGATCACCAGCACGATGCCCGGCACCGAGAAAATCACCCGGTAGCCGTGCTCGATCAGCCACTGGCCCAGCGGGCCGTGATTGCCAAGCAGGATCACGAACATCAGGCCCACTACTACCGGCGAAATGGCAAACGGCATGTCGATCAGCGTCACCAGAACCGACTTGCCGGGAAACTCGAATTTCGCCACCGCCCAGGCCGCCGCCAGCCCGAAGACCAGATTCAGCGGCACAGCGATCAGCACCACCAGCAGTGTCAGCCGGATCGCCGCCGCCGCGTCCGGCTCGACAATGGCCGCCAGCCACACCGACAGCCCCTGCTCGAAAGCGCCATACAGCACCACCGCCAGCGGCAACATCAGAAACAGCGCCAGAAAAATCAGCGCCACGCCGATCAGACTGCGGCGCACCCAGGCCGATTCCTCAGTGGCCGCCTGCCAGCGACGCACCGGCGCGGCAACATGCGTTGTGGAAACTGTGTTCATCACTCCCCCCCCTCAGCGCTGTGTATGGCGGCGCGTGCTCCACCACTGCAACGCATTGATCATCAGCAACAGCGCGAACGCCGCCAACAACATCACGGTGCCGATGGCTGCCGCACCGCGATAGTCATACTGCTCCGCCTTGGCGACGATCAGCAGTGGCGTGATTTCGGTGGTGTAGGGAATGTTGCCGGAGATGAACACCACCGAGCCGTACTCACCCACCGCGCGCGCAAACGCCATGGCAAAACCGGTCAGCAGTGCCGGCAGCAGCGTCGGCAACACCACCCGCCGCAGTGTCGTGAAACGGCTGGCGCCCATGATCGCCGATGCCTCTTCCAGCTCCGGTGCCATATCGCGCAGCACCGGCTGCACGGTGCGCACCACAAACGGCAGGCCGATATAGGTCAACGCCACGATCACACCCAGTTGCGTGTACGCAATGCGCACACCGAACGCATCGATGTACCGGCCGATCCAGCCGGTGCTGGCGTACAAGGTCACCAGCGCGATACCGGCCACCGCTGTCGGCATGGCAAACGGCAGGTCCACCAACGCATCCACCACGCGACGACCGGGAAAGTCATAGCGCACCAGCACCCAGGCCACCAGTGCGCCGAACACCAGATTGATCAGCGCACCGATCAACGAAGCACCAAAGGACAGTTTGTAGGATTCCACCACCTGCGGGTGGCTTACCGTGGCCCAGAAATCCGCCCAGGGCATTTGCAGGGTGTAGAACAGCAATGCCGCCACCGGCAACAGCAGTAACAGCGAAAGGTAGAAAACCGTGAAGCCCAGTGTTAGCCCGAAGCCGGGTAGCACACTGTGTTGTCGGAATCGAAAGGCCATGCGGCGCGTACTCCCTCACGGGGCAGGCACACCGTGCCCGCCCCGGTCCCGTGGTCAGGTTATTTCCGCTGTCGCGTGAGGTTGTCTTCCAGGATGCGGTCGAACACGCCGCCATCGTTGAAGTGAGTGTTCTGCGCCGCCTGCCAGCCACCGAACACCTCGTCGATGGTGAACAGGTCCACGTCTGGATACTGGTCTGCGTATTTTGCTTTCGCGGCGTCGCCGGAGGGGCGGTAGTAATGACGGCCGATCACGTCCTGCGCTGCCGGTGAGTACAGGTACTCCAGGTACGCTTTCGCCAGATCCAGGTTGCCCTTGCGCTCCGCGTTGCCATCCACCACCGTCACCGGCGGCTCGGCCAGGATGCTGATGCTCGGTACGACGATTTCGTATTCGCCCTTGCCCAGTTCTTCAATGGCCAGGATGGCTTCGTTTTCCCAGGCGATGAACACATCCCCCAGACGACGCTGCACAAAGGTATTGGTGGCGCCACGGGCACCGGAATCCAGCACCGGCACGTTGGCGTACAGACGCCGCACGAAGTCATAGGCCTTGTCTTCGTCGTTGTCATGCTGGTTCAGCGCATAGCCCCAGGCCGCGAGATAGTTCCAGCGCGCACCGCCGGAGGTTTTCGGGTTCGGGGTAATCACTTCCACGCCGGGGCGAACCAGATCATCCCAGTCGCGGATGTTTTTCGGGTTGCCCTTGCGCACCAGCAACACGATGGTCGAGGTGTAGGGCGCACTGTTCAGCGGCAGGCGGCTCTGCCAGTTTTCCGGGAACAGCTGAGTGCGCTCGCTGATGGCGTCGATGTCGTAGGCCAGCGCCAGCGTCACCAGGTCCGCCTCCAGGCCGTCGATGACGGCGCGCGCCTGGGAACCGGCACCACCATGGGACTGGCGGATGGTGATTTTCTCGCCGGTTTCCTGTGCCCAGTGTTTGACGAACAACTGGTTGTATTCGCGGTACAACTCGCGGGTGGGGTCGTAGGACACGTTCAGCAGTTCACGCGCCTGGGCCGGCGCAACCAGGGCGGCACTCAGGCCGGCGGCAATCAGAATGGAGCGGATGTTCATGGGGCAAGCCTCCGTCAATCACAGCATTCGGAGACTTCCGGTGGTCCGGTCAGCCTGGGGTCAGATCATCACGACCGCTCAGCGGCGGTCTTCACAACAGTACTTTCAAAACGGAATTTTTCACGGCGCTCGATCTGCACGATACGCCCGTCATGCACGGTGATTTCCACCGCACCGAAACGCAGCCCGGCCAGCGCGTCTTCGATGCGCCGGGCCACCAGGCTGTCGGCATCCGCCGGCGTCGGTCGACTCATGGGCTACTCCTGTCGGACTTGTGCTCCACCGGCCTTCGGGCCGGCAACGAGGCAGAGTCTAGGAGGGAATCTCTTATTCCGATAAATACATTATTTTTCTACATATATTCGTTTTTGAAATATATGAGCCGCGCACAGGATGCCGAAAAGGAATAAGCAAATCTCTTTTTATACTTTCATATTTCCGTCACGAACTCCTACCGTAAGCGCTTCCGGCCTCGCCGGGGGATCGTCAGCACTGACCACACCTGCGGAAGTCGCGCGACCGACAGACCCTACCGCATCGATACAACAAGGAGATTCACCGCATGAACAGAGTATTGCCGTTGCTGCTCGGCGCCGCTTTATTGCCGGCTGCCACCCAGGCCCAGGTGACCGGCGCGCAGATCTATGGCCAGTTGCATGTGTCCGCCGATTACCTGGACACGGATTCCCGTGGCAGCGCCCTGAACCTCTCCAGCAACGCCAGCCGGCTCGGCTTCCGGGGCAAATATGAAGTGCAGGAGCAGCTCACCGTGGTCTGGCAGGCAGAAACCACTCTGCGCGTGGACAGCCAGGGCGGCGACCTGATCGACCGCGACACCTTCCTCGGCCTGACCGGTGACTGGGGCCTGCTGCGCGTCGGCAAGTTCGACACGCCAATGAAGGTGCTGCGCAACCGCACCGACATTTTCCCGAACCAGATCGGCGACGCGCGCAACATCACCCGCAATCGCGTCGCCGCACCCGCCGGCCTGGCCAGCGGCCAGATCGGCTGGGACGAACGTTTCCGCAACAGCATCCACTACCGCACCCCGACGGTGGCCGGCCTGACCGCCAACGCGCAGTACTCCACCTCGCTCGACAGCGCCAGCAGCAACGACGCTGACGCCGGTTCCTGGAGCGCCTCCGTGGAGTGGCGGCTGGCTACCTTCTGGATCGCTGTCGCGCACGAAAACCAGACCTACACCGACGACGTGCTGCCCGAGTATGAGCGCCACGCCACTCGCGTCGCCGCCCTCTACGACATCGGCGACTTCCGCTTCAGTGCCCTGTACCAGAAAGCGGAAGACCCCGATGACGCCGCCTGGGGCGCCGGCGTGCGCTATCGCGTGACCGAAAAAGTGGCGCTGAAAACCCAGTACTACCATCTGGATGCCGACGCCGATGACAGCGACGCCGACCTGTACGCCCTCGGTGCCGACTATCAGGTGGCACCGAACCTGACCTTCTACGCAAACTACGCTGTGCTGGACAACGACACCTTCAGCAATCTGCGCCCCTACAGCCAGGCCCGCACCGCCGACCCGGCCAGCCTGGCCGGCAACTCGCCGAGCGGCTTTTCGCTGGGCACCGTCTTCAGCTTCTGATCCACCTGTCCGGGCCAGCCGGCCCGGGCATTCAGTGAAACCACCGCACCACGGTTTGACACAGTGCCGCAGCACACCCGATATTCAATCTGGAAATATCAAAATTAAATTCAATTCTTTTACAGCATAACAAACTCCCCGGCATGATGGCCTTTCGTTAACCGGAGGCCCTCATGCCGCTGCGCGAACTCACCGACTATTTCAACCGCGAAAACCTGAAGCGCTTTGGTGCGTTGCGCGGTGACGCAGCCCCGCTGGTGTCGCTCGGCGACAGCGGTGTCATCGGGCGCTTCGCAGACATTGTCCTGGGCAGCGTGTTCCAGCCGGTGTTTCACGCCGACTCGCTGCACCCGGCCGGCTTCGAGGCTCTGTTGCGCCCGGCACGCCAACAGCAGCCCCTGTCACCGGCCAGCGTGTTCCTGCTGCCGGCGGATGCCGACGAAGTGGTTTATCTGGACCGTCTGTGCCGCACCCTGCACGCGCTGAATTTTCTGCTGCAGTCCCGCGACGACGACGGCTGGCTGGCGCTGAATGTGCACCCGCGCCATCTCACCGGTGTGCTCAGCGAACACGGCCTGGTGTTCGAATCCATCCTGCAACAGTGCGGCCTGTCACCGCGCCGCGTGGTGCTGGAAATCGGCATCGCCGCGCTGTTGCAGGTGCCGCACCTGCCGATGGCGATCCAGAACTACCGCCGCCGGGGTTATCGCATCGCCGTGGACAACGTGCCGGTGGATCAGGCGCCGCTGCCGCTGCTGCTGAAGCTGCAACCGGATTTCATCAAGCTCGACGTTCGCCGCCCGCCACTGCCACCGCACCCGGCGCTGCAACACCTGCTGCGCGAACTCGGCGATATCGGCACCGGTGTGGTGGCCGTGGGCATGCCGTGCAGTGCCAGCCGCACGCTGGCCGATCTCGGCGTCCATTATCTGCAAGGCGATGTGCTGGCACCGGCAAGCCCGCAATTGATCCGCGCAACCCACGCACCGGCGAACGCCGGGCAAGCCTGATCAACAGGAGGTGCGACATGCCACTGAACCATACGCACGCAACACAGATCCTGATTCCCGGCTGGCACGGTTCCGGCCCGGATCATTGGCAACAGCACTGGTGGCGCAGTGCTGCCGGCAGCCAACTGCTGGAACAGGATGACTGGCTCACCCCGCGACGCCGCGACTGGGTTAAACGGCTCGACGATGCCGTGCAGGGCACACCCGGACCGATCGTGCTGGTGGCCCATAGTCTCGGTTGCATCACGGTCGCGCACTGGGCGCAGCATTACCGCACCGATAAAGTGATTGGCGCCATGCTGGTAGCGCCCGCAGACGTGGAACGCCCGGACGCACCGCCTGCACTGCACGCCTTTGCGCCCATTCCACTGGATGCGCTGCCGTTCCCGGCGCTGCTGGTGGGGTCGGAAAATGACCGCGCTGCGTCACTGCAACGGGCGCGCTTTCTGGCGAATGCCTGGCAGGCGGATTTCGTCAATGCCGGCCGCGTGGGACATATCAATGTCGCGTCGGGGCATCATCAGTGGGAAGCCGGCCGCGCGCTGTGGCACGACTGGATCAGTCGTCGGGCGATTCACCCCAGCGCGGTAACAGCGTCTGCGGGATACCCAGGTGGTCGAGCAGCCGCGCAACGATGAAATCCACCAGGTCATCAACGCTTTTCGGCTGGTGATAAAAACCCGGCGCCGCCGGCATGATGGTCACACCCAGGCGCGCCAGCTTGAGCATGTTTTCCAGGTGAATGGCGGAGAACGGCGCCTCGCGCGGCACCAGGATCAGTTGCCGTTTTTCCTTGATGGCGACATCCGCCGCGCGCTCGATCAGGTTGTTGCTGGCGCCGCAGGCAATCGCCGACAGTGTGCCGGTGGAACAGGGGCACACCACCATCGACGCCGGCGCACCGGAGCCGGAGGCCACCGGCGCGGTCCACTGTTCCAGCCCGCACACCACCAGCCGGCCCGTTTCCACACCCACGTATTCCCGCAATGCGGATTCTGCCGCGCCGGTGCCCGCCGGCAGGCGCAGGTCGGTTTCGGTGCCGATCACGACCCGCGCTGCTTTTGACAGGATCACAAACACTTCCGCGTTCGCTGCCAGCAGACATTGCAGCAGGCGCAGCCCGTACTGCGCGCCGGAGGCGCCAGTGAAGGCCAGGGTAACGCGATGCGGATGGCTCATGGCAGGCCCCTTCAGATTCTGACCATCAGCGCGGCCAGGAACGGAATCAGAAACAGGATATGCAGCTCGGCCATGACGAGTTTGCGCGTCCCCGCCACCGCGCCGGCATCCGGCAGCGTGTTGTCCTTCAGCATGGTTCGGCGCCAGCGCAGAAAGCGCATGGTCGGCGCGATGGAGATGATCCCCACCAGCACGAACAAGGTGACTTTCAGATGGAACACGCCATTGTGCATATAGAACGCCGGGCCACGGCCATAGGCTTCGGTCAGGCGCAGCAGGCCCGTGGCCAGCACCAGGATCGCCGCCATGCCGTACATCAGGTCGGTGCGCGCCAGCCGTTCGATCGCTTCACGGGTGATCTGGCCGCGCAGGGTGACCAGCTCCAGCAGCAGCGTCGCGGCGAGTGTCATGATGCCGAGGTAGTGCAGGCCGGCGATGAGTGCTGCGATGAGCATGGGGGCTCCTTTTTTTGGGGTCTGACGTCTGACGTCGGACGTCGGACGCTTTAAAGACAAAACAACGTGCTTGCAGGCCTTTGCTTTTGGCGTCCGACGTCAGACGTCCGACGTCCGACCCACGTTCAACAACGCCTCCACCAGCTTTCCATGAATACCACCAAACCCGCCGTTACTCATCACAACAATATGCGCCGGCGCATCCCCCTGGCCATACTCTGCCACCAGTTGCGCGATGACCGCATCAATGCTGTCCAGCGTGCGCGCCGGCACGGGGCTGGCGGCCACCACATCCTGTAGCGACCAGTCGATACCCGCCGGCTGGTACCAGATCACCTGGTCCGCCGCCGCGACACATTCCGGCAGGCGTGCACGGTGCGCGCCCAGGCGCATGGTGTTGGAGCGTGGCTCGATCACCGCGATGATCCTGTCCTGGCCGACACGGCGGCGCAGGCCGTCCAGCGTGGTGGCAATGGCCGTGGGATGGTGCGCAAAATCATCGAACACCTGCACACCGCGCACGCTGCCGACCAGTTCCATGCGCCGTTTCACGCCCTGAAATGCCGCCAGTGCGCGGGCGCCATCCACCGGTGTCACGCCGCAATGCCGTGCCGCCAGCAACGCCGCGACGCCGTTGTAGACGTTGTGCAGGCCGGTCAGCGACCACTGCACCACCACCGGCGGGTAACCGAACGGCGTCACGCGAAACGCGGAGCCGTCTTCTGCCAGCAGCTCTACATTCACCGCTTTTGCGCCGGGACCAAAGCGTTCCACATCCGCCCAGCAGCCGCGTTCGAGCACCTGCTCCAGCGCCGGCACGCCGTCCGGCAGAATCACGCGCCCGGCGGCGGGCACGGTGCGCAGCAGATGATGAAACTGGGTCTGGATTGCGGCGAGATCAGGGAAAATATCGGCGTGGTCGAATTCGAGATTGTTGAGGATGGCCGTGCGCGGACGGTAATGAACAAACTTGGAGCGCTTGTCGAAAAACGCGGTGTCGTATTCATCCGCCTCGACAACAAAGAACGGTGCCTCGCCCAGCCGCGCGGAGACGCCGAAATTGCCGGGCACACCACCGATCAGGAAACCGGGCTTGAGCCCGGCGTGTTCGAGAATCCAGGCCACCATGCTGCTGGTGGTGGTCTTGCCGTGGGTGCCGGCAACGCCCACCACCCAGCGGCCCTGCAACACTTCGTCGGCCAGCCATTGCGGACCGGAGGTGTAGCGCAGGCCGCGATCAAGCACGTATTCCACCGCCGGGTTGCCACGGCTCATGGCGTTGCCGATCACCACCAGATCCGGGGCCGGTTCCAGGTGCGCGGGGTCATACCCTTGCAGCACCTCGATCCCCGCAGCAGCAAGCTGATCGGACATCGGCGGGTACACGTTCTGGTCCGAGCCGGTGACCCGGTGGCCCTGTGCGCGGGCCAGTTGCGCCAGGCTGCCCATAAAGGTGCCGCAGATACCAAGCACGTGGATATGCATTACGAAAACGCCCCGTCAGTGGTCAGTCACTGCGGGGCATTGTCGCAGAGCCGCCGCGCGCTGTCGCGGCGCGCGGCGCGGGTCAGAACGCCGGTGGCGCGGCCAGGAACAGGGAGGTGGCGGTGAAGCTGCCGTACTCCACATTGTTCTGATCCAGCACACTGCCGGTCAGGTCCTCGCCGCCGTCTTCCGACGACACCATCAGATCCACCCAGGCATCGTCGCCGAAGCCCTGCATGTCGCTGCGGAACGCCGACGGATTGTCCAGCCGCAGGCTGTCGGTGGGGCTCAGCGGATCGGACTGGAAGCTGCTCATCTGCACCATCGCCGCCAACGCGGTGTCGATCAGCGCCTGGCGTGACAAGGGCACGCGCACAGTGTCGCCGACACTGCTCAACGGCAGGCCCGGTGGCTGGTCGGGGAAGGTGTAACCGACCACCGTGTAGGGCTGCCAGGCGCGGGTGATGATCTGCATCGCCTGAGTCTGGACCATGTAGGCCCCAGCGTCATAGGCCACGTCATCTGCCAGACTGATGACACCGCCCTCGCAATCCATGCCGGCCTGTTCGCCGGTCAGTGCGGCACAGGCGCCGAGCGCCGACAGGATCTGCTGCTGGCAATACTGATCCGCCGTCTCGCCCGGACAGGTGCCCTGCTGCGCATAGAACGGGTTGGTGGTACTCAGCACCGGCACATCGTCCGCGACCCCGGTGCCGGCCAGCACGGCATGGGCCTGCGCCGTCACGCGGCGCGCCAGCGGGCCGATGTCCTCGTAATAACCGGCCACCAGCGACGGCAGCGCGGTGAGCCAGCTCTCCGGCAAGGTGCCACCGCCGTGCACGGCGGCGAGCGAGCGTGCGGCGGCATCGGTCAGCGGCGAAATATTCACCCAGCTGTCGAACTCGCTGGCACCGACCAGCGCATACAGCGTCTCGCCGTTGCGGCGTGCCCGCACCAGCAGCGGCTGGCCGCTGACGGTGAGGGAAAACAGGCCCTGATCATCGGTACGGATCGCTGTCGCTTCCAGCAGGGTGCTCAGCACGTCCACATCCGAGGGGCCGGCACCTTCTGCAAACCAGACCCGCCCCGACAGCACGCGCGGGCCAGCCGGCACGTCGACGGCTTCCAGTGTCAGCGACGAGGTGCCCGCCACCGGGTCACCCCCCCACAACGACAGGGAGGCATTGATCTCTGCGGCCAGTCGCGTTCCTGTCAGGCCGAGGCCTTGCCAGTCCAGCGTCACGGTCGCGCTGGCCGGGTCCGCCTCGATGCCGTATTGCGCCAGCAGCACGGCCAGCAAGGCGCCGGCCTGTTGCGGCGAGCGCAATGCGTCACCATTCAGTTGCGGCATGTTCTCGGGATAATCGCCCAGCACCGGCAGCCCCCCCGACAGATCCGTCGGGATATAGGCATTGGTGTCAGCTTCATTGAGCAGTGTCCAGTGCCAGTAGGCCGGCAGCGCCCACTGCACCAGCGGCGCAGTGTCACGCATGGTTCCTGCGATCAGGGCATAGTCGCCGCTCCACAATGGCAGGGGCAGCGCACCGAATTGCGCCACGCCCTGCTCATCCAGCGTGTAGCCGCCGGCCAGATCCAGCGGCGCCATCATCAGGTCCAGCTCGTTGCGATAGTCTTCCGTGTCCGGTCCCGCCAGCGGGTTGCGGCAATCGGCGGTTTCCAGCGTCTGGCAGGCGCGGGCCGCCGTGCGGCCCAGCACCGGCGTCAGCGCATCCAGCACCCGCGCCGGCGCGGCGTCGGAACCGGCCTCCGCGGACAACCACCATTGCGCGCTCATTTCCGGCAACGCCTCACCCGGCAACGCCAGGGCGTCCGTCAGCAGGGCGCTGTCCAGCATCTGTCCGATGGCCGCCAGATGAATCGCTTCCGCCAGCGGCGACAGTGAAATCACCCAGCCGGCCACCCGGTCCGGGTGCGTGACAAACCCGGTGATCGACGCACGGTCTTCGAAGGCCGCCACGTCAATCACCAGCGGGCCGGTGACCGCCTGCTCGAACAGCGCTTCGCCCTGTTCGTCGGTGGTCAGTGAATAACGGGCCCCCGTACCGAGATCGCGCACGGTCAGCGGACGTTCAGCCGGCGCCTGTCCGTCAGAAACCCGCAGCGTCAACGCCAGCGTGTCCGGACCAGGCCCGGGCGCACCGCCGTCCCGATGACTGCCACCGTCGCCGCCGCAGGCGCCCAGCGCCATGCTGGCCAGCAGAATCCCTGCCCATCGCCGATTTCCCATCGCTGTATTCCCCCATTTCCAAAAAAAAGACACACGAAAACGCGACAGTGTGGGATGCCTGTGGCATGCGGCGTTAGGCAAAGCGTCTCAGCGAGTTGGCAAAACGTCTCAACACGGGGAAAGCGTGAACTGATGCACAGCCCGGCTGATCATGACAGGGAAAGAAAACCCGGCCCCTCGGGGAAAAGGGCCGGGGACGCCTCAGTGACTGATCATCCAGGGGCGCGCGGAGGGGAACATCTTGTTGCCTTCGGCGGTGTAGAACACTTTCGGTTTGTGGCGGGCATGGTGGCAGCAGCCGTGTTCATGCTCCGACACCTGATTGCCGTGGCGTGGCTCGTGCCGCGCCCGTTCATTGCGCTCAATGGCCTGGCGTTTGACCGGCGACATGTCCAGCAACGTCGGCGCCACCAGCAGCACACGCGGTGCCAGTGTGCCGCAGTGTGGGCAGGCGTGGCTTTCGCCGGCATTGTCCATTGCCACCAGTTCATGGAACAGGCCGTGCTGCGGGCACTTGTAGTCGTAAAGTGGCATGGCGGGCCTCCCTTATTTCTTGTCCGGCGCCAGCGGCAGATCGACGCCGCCCTTGACGTGTTTCACCGGGCCGTCGGCATTCGGCTTCACATCGAACTCGAAAATGTCGGTGGGCAGCCACAGGGTGGCGCAGGCATTCGGCACATCCACCACGCCGCTGATATGCCCCTGTACCGGCGCACAACCGAGCAGTGAGTAGGCCTGCGCGCGGGTGTAACCGAACTTGGTCAGGTATTCGATGGCATTCAGGCACGCCTGGCGATAGGCAACATGCACATCCAGATAATGCTGCTTGCCGTCTTCATCCACCGAGATACCTTCGAAGATCAGGTAGTCGTCGTACTTCGGCGCCATCTTGCTCGGTTTGAAGATCGGGTTCTTGATGCCGTACTTCTGCATGCCACCCTTGATCAGGTTCACGCGCAGATGAATCCAGCCGGCCATTTCGATGGCGCCACAGAAGGTAATTTCGCCGTCGCCCTGGCTGAAGTGCAGATCACCCACCGACAGGCCGGCCTCTTTGACATAGACCGGGAAATACACCTGCGAACCGCGCGACAAGTCCTTGATGTCGCAGTTGCCACCGTGCTCGCGCGGCGGCACGGTACGTGCGGCTTCGGCCGCCGCTGCCGGCACCTTGTCCTTGCTCATCTTGCCCAGGTGCGCGGTATCGGCATACGGCAGGTTGGCCAGGCCCGGCACACGGTCCGGCTCGGTGTCGTAGAGTTCCTTTTCGCGGGCATTCCATTCATCCAGCATGCCTTTCGATGGCAGGCAGCCAATCAGGCCGGGATGGATCAGGCCGGCAAACTCGACGCCGGGGATATGCCGCGACCTGGTGAACATGCCGTTGAAATCCCAGATGGATTTCTGTGCTTCCGGAAAATGGTCGGTGAGAAAGCCGCCGCCGTTCTGTTTCGAGAAGAAACCGTTGAAACCCCACTGGCTCTCATCGAAAGTGCCGATATCGAGAATATCCACCACCAGCAGATCGCCCGGCTCGGCGCCCTCGACACCCACCGGCCCGGTGAGAAAGTGGACCTGCGAAAGATCCACGTCTCGCACATCCTCGGCGCTGTCATCGTTCTTGATCTGGCCGCCGGTCCAGTCGTGGCATTCGAGGATAAAGTCATCACCGGGCTTGACCTTCACGGCCATCGGGATATCCGGATGCCAGCGGTTGTGCACGCCGTCGTTGTCGTACGGGGATTTGTTCAGGTCGACCTTGATCAGTGTTTCCGCCATGAGAGTTCTCCTTCCGCTTTAAAAGAAAAGGGTCATACCGACAGGAAGCCGGCAATGACCTGTTCGTCGATGGCCGCGCGTTCGGCCTCGTGCACCAGCGCACCTTTCTCCATCACCAGCACCCGGTCCGCCACGTCGAGCACAAAACTGAGCACCTGCTCGGAGACAATGATGGACAGGCCGTGCTCATCCCGGATGCGACGCAGCGTGCGCGCGAGTTCGTGGATGATGGACGGCTGGATGCCTTCGGTGGGTTCGTCCAGCAACAGCACTTTCGGCTTGCCGGCCAGGGCGCGGGCGATCGCCAGTTGCTGTTGCTGGCCACCGGAGAGGTTGCCGCCGCGCCGGCTGCGCATGTCCCTGAGCACCGGAAACAACTCATACAGGTGCTCGGGAATGCGTTTCTCGCCGCTGGCGGACAGACCGGTCTCGATGTTTTCGCGCACCGTCATGGTGGAAAAGATCATCCGCCCCTGCGGCACAAAGCCGATACCGGCGCGCACGCGCTGGTAACTCTGCAACGGCGCCAGGTCTTGCCCGCCAAGCCGGATACTGCCGGCACTGGACGGGTGCATGCCGACCAGCGATTTCATCAGCGTGGTCTTGCCCATGCCGTTGCGGCCCACAATGGCAACAATCTCGTTCTCGCCAATGCGCATGTTCAGGTCGTTGATGATGCGGCTTTCGCCATAACTCACGCACAGCCCGGAGATATCAAGCATGAGCGGCCTCCTCGCGGCTCTCACGGTGGCCGAGATAGACCTCCACCACGCGCGGGTCATTCTTCACATGCTCCAGCGAGCCCTCCGCCAGCATCCTGCCCTGGTGCATCACGGTGACGCGGTGGGCAATGTCCTCGACGAACTGCATGTCATGCTCGATCACGATCACCGAACGTTGCCGGGTAATGGTGCGCAACAGCTCGGCAGTCTGCCGCCGCTCCGCCACCGACATGCCCGCCACCGGCTCGTCCAGCATCAGCAGCTCCGGGTCCTGGATCAGCAACATGCCGATCTCCAGCCACTGTTTCTGGCCATGGCTGAGCAGGCCCGCAGGCTGGTCCAGATGATCGGAAAGAAACACCGTGGCGGCGGTTTCATGCACGGCATCCAGCACGGCCTTGTCGCGACGGAACAGCAGCGCACCGAAAACAGAGCGGCCTCGCGGGTAGGAAATCTCCAGGTTCTCGAATACCGTCAGGTCCTCAAACACCGACGGATTCTGGAACTTGCGCCCGACACCGGCGTGCACGATGGCGTGCTCGCTCATGCGCGTCAGTTCCCGCCCGCGAAACTTGATCGAGCCGTCGGTGGCGCGCGTCTTGCCGCAGATCAGGTCCAGCACCGTGGTCTTGCCGGCACCATTCGGGCCGATGATCACGCGGATTTCCTGCGGGTCGACATAGAACGACAGGTCATCCACTGCCTTGAAACCGTCGAACGACACCGTCAGCCCTTCCACCGCCAGAATAAAATCCTGTGCATTGCTCATGAGATTTTCTCCTGTGCGGGGGTAACGGCCGCACCACGGCTGCGCGCACTCGCCCAGCCCCTGGCCAGCAGCGGTTCCAGATAACGGCTGTACAGGCCGGCCAGACCATTCGGGAATGCCAGCACTACAGCGATAAACAGCGCGCCCATGGCGTACAGCCACAGCTCCGGGAAGGATTCCGAGAAACTGGTCTTGGCCAGGTTGACGATCAGCGCGCCATACACGGCACCCAGCAGCGACAGCCGTCCGCCGACGGCGCAGAAGATCACCATCTCGATGGACGGCACGATGCCGACAAACGACGGCGACATGAAACCGACCTGGAGCGTGAACATCGCGCCGCCAATGGCCGAAAAGACACCGGCCAGGCAGAACACAAAAATCTTGAAACCGGACACGTCATAGCCGGAAAACCGCACACGGTCTTCCCGGTCACGCATGGCCACCAGGATGCGGCCAAACTTGCTGCGCAGGATCAGTTGCGCCAGCACCAGGCACAGCAACAGCAGGAACACACACAGGAAGTACAGGATCTGTTTGGCGTCGTCCGTGCGGATATCCCAGCCCAGCAGTGTGCGCAGGTCCGTCATGCCGTTGGCGCCGCCGGTATAGCCCTGCTGGCCGATGATCAGGATGGTGAGAATGGTGGCGATGGCCTGGGTGATGATCGCGAAGTACACACCACCGACACGGCGCTTGAACATCGCAAAACCGATCACAAAGGCGAACAGCGCCGGCACCACCAGCACCGCCACAATGGTGAACGTCAGGCTGTGGAACGGCTCCCAGAACCACGGCAGTTCGGTGACCTGGTTCCAGTCCATGAAATCCGGAATGCCCGGCGTGGTCTGGCGCGCGGTGCTGGCCATGTCCGACGCTTCCAGTTTCAGGAACATCGCCATGCAGTAGCCGCCCAGGCCGAAGAACACGCCCTGGCCCAGGCTGAGCACGCCACCGTAGCCCCAGCACAGCACCAGCCCCAGGGCGACGAACGCGAAGGTCAGGTATTTGCCGGTCAGGTTCAGGCGGAAGGCATCCAGCGCCAGCGGCAGGACCACCACCAGCAGTACCGCCAGCAGCAGGAAATAGAGCACCTCGCGGCCGGAGAACAGATTACGCAATGCAGTCATCACACGGCTCCCCCGCTCAATGCCTGATACGGCTGGCAAACAGCCCCTGCGGCCGCACCATCAGGATGCCGACCACGACCAGCAGCGTGTACACCTTGGCCATCGACCCGCTGAGGAAAAATTCCATGGTCGATTGCGCCTGCGAAATGGTGAACGCGGAGGCAATGGTGCCCAGCAGGCTCTGTGCACCGCCGAACACCACCACCAGGAAGGTGTCGACAATGTAGAGCTGGCCCGCCGTCGGCCCGGTGGAACCGATCATGGTGAAGGCGCTGCCGGCGATGCCGGCGATGCCGCAGCCGAGCGCAAAGGTGACGCGGTCCACCTGCTGTGTGTTGATGCCCACGGCGCCCGCCATCGGCCGGTTCTGCACCACCGCGCGCACTTTGCGTCCCCAGGAGGAGCGGTACATCAGCAGGTACACACCAAGCGCGGTCAGCAGTGAAATGCCCATTACGAACAGGCCGTTGATCGGCACTTCGATCATGTCGGTGATCGCGTAGGAGCCCATCATCCAGTCCGGCATGCGCACGCCCACTTCCCGCGCACCGAAAATCGAGCGGTAGGCCTGTTGCAGGATCAGGCTCAGGCCCCAGGTGGCCAGCAGCGTGTCCAGCGGCCGCTTGTACAGGTGCCGGATCAGCAACCATTCCACCGCCCCGCCCAGCAACGCCGAGGCGACAAAGGCAAGCAGGATGGCCACCGGAAAATACACCGCGAACAACCCCGGCAGATGGCTACTGAAAAACCCGGACGTCAGCCAGGTCACGTAGGCACCCAGAATCATGAATTCGCCATGGGCCATGTTGATCACGCCCATCTGGCCGAAGATGATGGCCAGCCCCAGAGCCATCAGTACGAATACGGAAAACAGCGATAACCCGGCGAAACCCTGCATCGCAAAAATCGATGTCAGTTCTGCGGCGGAATAGTCTGCAAACATCGGCCTGCTCCCAACAACTGCGATCCCGCTGGTGGCCGCGCGCGGCCACCAGCCCCGAGTGTGTGCGTTACATGTCCGGGAACGGGTCCGGCTCCATCAGTTCGTCGGTTTCGAACACCACTTCGTACTGACCGTTGTCCATGGCGCGGCCGACGCGGGTTTTCGACCAGAGGTGATGGTTTTCATGAATGCGGACATACCCTTCCGGTGCCGTGGTCAGCTCAATGCCCGGTGACGCTTCGCGAATCTTGTCGATATCGAACGAACCGGCTTTTTCGACAGCGGCTTTCCACAGCCAGGGACCAAGGTAGGCGGCCTGGGTGACGTCGCCGATCACGATGTCATCGCCCCAGCGCTCCTTGAAGGCTTCCACGAAGGCCTCGTTGTTCGGGTTGTCCAGGCTCTGGAAATATTTCATCGCCGCGTAGGCACCTTCGATGTTCTGGCCACCAATGCCGAGGATTTCGTCCTCGGTCACGGAGATGGTGAGCAGCAGCGGGCTTTCCCGGGTCAGGTCAAACCCGGCCGCCTGCAACTGGCGGTAGAAGGCCACGTTGGAGCCGCCCACCACGATGGCGTAGATCACGTCCGGTTTTTTCAGGCGAATGCGGTTGATGACGGAGTTGAACTGGGTGTGACCGAGCGGATAGTAATCCTCGCCCACCACTTCCAGGCCCAGGCTCTCGATGTGCGCGCGGGCGATCTTGTTCGAGGTACGCGGCCAGATATAGTCCGAACCGAGCAGGTAGAAGCTCTTGGCACCCTTCTCGCGCACCACCCAGTCGATGCCGGCGATGATCTGCTGGGTCGCTTCCTGGCCGGTGTAGATCACGTTCGGCGACTGCTCCAGCCCTTCATAGAAGGTCGGGTAGTACAGCATGCCGTTGTACTGTTCGAAGATCGGCAGCACTGCCTTGCGCGAGGCCGAGGTCCAGCAGCCGAACACGGCCGCCACCTTGTCGTTGATCAGCAGCTTGCGGGATTTCTCGGCAAAGGTCGGCCAGTCGCTGGCGCCGTCTTCCTGGACGTATTCGATCTGCCGGCCAAGCACCCCCCCGGCGGCGTTGATCTGCTCGATGGCGAGCTTCTCTGCCTGCACCGACCCGGTTTCGCTGATCGCCATGGTGCCGGTGATGGAATGCAGGATGCCCACTTTTACCGTGGTGTCGGTGACGGCAAGCCCGGTGGTGTTGACCTCGGAGGTCGGTGGCACGGCAGCCTGGCTCAGTGTGCTGGCCAGCGCCAGGGCCGGTATTGCCAGCCAGCGCCCCCAACGACGCGGCGTGTTGTGCGTGATGCTCATCTCGTTTCCCTCATACATGCGGTGGCCGATCCCCGGCATCTGCTCCGGGATACTCGAGGGTCAGTATCCGGGCACCCGCCCCGCCACCCCATTCGGGAAACACACCAGAGAACTACGTCATTTGACGCATACCCGCCCCGCCAGCCCGCGACTAGCCTGCCTTGGGGGAAATGCCGGCACGAAAACTGCTTAAGGAACCTGCACACTCGAACGCAGATCGCGCCATGCAGCACCAGGACCATCCAGACCGAACGGACCGGCATCACACGGGGTCAGCCACCATGTCAGCCCAGCAGCGCATCATGCGGGTGCGGCGCAACTACAATAAGTGGGTCGCCAACCAGACCCTGGAAGACTATGCGCTGCGCTTTACCGCCAAACAGGCCCGGCGCTGGTCCGCCGCGCGCGTGTCGCAGACCGCGCTGGGCGCGATCTCGTTCCTGGCGCTGGAGGCTATCGGTGCCGCCATCACCCTGAGCTATGGCTTTACCAACGCCATGGCCGCCACCGTCACGGTGTGCGCCCTGATTTTCATGCTCGCGCTGCCGATCAGTTACTACGCCGCACGCTTCGGTGTCGACGTGGACCTGCTTACCCGTGGCGCCGGCTTCGGTTACCTCGGCTCCACCATCACCTCACTCATCTACGCCTCCTTCACCTTTATCTTTTTCGCGCTGGAAGCGGCCATCATGGCCATGGCGCTGCAGATACTGTTCGGCCTGCCGGTGTCGATCGGTTATCTGGTCAGCTCGCTGATGGTGATTCCACTGGTGACACACGGCATCACCTTTATCAGCCGTTTTCAGGTGTGGACGCAGCCGCTGTGGCTGCTGCTGCAACTGGTGCCGTTCGTGTTCATTCTGTTTCAGAAGCCGGAAAGTGTGGCGCAGTGGACCGGCTTCCCCGGCCACGGTGACGGCCAGTTCAATATCCTGTTGTTCGGCGCCGCCTGCGCGGTGCTGTTTGCCCTGGTGGGGCAGATTGGCGAGCAGGTCGATTTCCTGCGTTTTCTGCCGGAGCAGACACCGGGCAAGCGGCTGCGCTGGTGGGGTGCCCTGCTGGCCGGCGGCCCCGGCTGGGCCGTGGTCGGTGGGCTGAAAATCGCTGCCGGTTCGTTTCTTGCCGTGCTGGCGCTGCACTACGGGCTGACGCCCGCCGACGCCGCCGACCCGACGCACATGTACATCGTCGCGTTCAACCACCTGCACCTGAACCCGACCGCCAGCCTGGCGCTGGCCGGCATTTTCGTGATCCTCTGCCAGCTCAAGATCAATGTCACCAATGCCTACGCCGGCTCCATCGCCTGGTCGAATTTTTTCTCGCGGCTGACGCACAGCCACCCCGGCCGTGTGGTGTGGCTGGTGTTCAATGTGCTGATCGCACTGCTGCTGATGGAGATCGGCATCTATCTGGTGTTCGAGGATATTCTCGGCACCTATGCGCTGGTGGCGGTGGCCTGGATCGGCGCCCTGGTGGGCGATCTGGTGGTCAACAAACCGCTCGGCCTGTCACCCAGACATATCGAGTTTCGCCGCGCGCACCTGTACGACATCAACCCGGTCGGCGTTGGCGCCATGCTGCTGGCATCGCTGACCGGCATGCTCAGCAGCGGCGGCCTGTTCGGCCAACTGGCCCAGGCGCTGGCGCCCTTTATTGCCCTGCTGACGGCCTTCCTGGCAGCGCCCGCCATCGCGCTGCTCACCCGTGGCCGCTACTACATCGCCCGGCAACCGGCCAGCATCCCGTTGCGCGCCGGCTGCTGCATCTGCGAACACACCTTTGACCGCGAAGACATGGCGTTCTGCCCGGCCTATAACGGCCATATCTGTTCACTGTGCTGTTCACTGGATGCGCGCTGCAACGACAGCTGCAAGACCGGCTCGCGCGCGCAGGAACAGATCGTGGCGCTGCTGTCGCGCTGGCTGCCGGAACGCGGCGTGGCCATGCTGCGTTCACGCATGGGGCATTTTATCGGGTTGCTGGTGCTGATCACGGCACTGATCGCGGTGATTCTGACGTTGATCTACTACCAGTTACCGAACACCGATGCGCAGGTGCTGGCGCTGATGGCCGCCACGCTGGCCAAGGTGTTCGCCGTGCTGTTGATCATCAGTGGCGTGATCGCCTGGCTGTTCGTGCTCGCACACGAGAGCCGCGTGGTGGCACAGGAAGAATCCCGCCGGCAGACGGCGATGCTGATGGATGAAATCGCCGCACACGAAAAAACCGACCGCGCGCTGCAAAAGGCCAAGGAACAGGCTGAAGCGGCCAACCAGGCCAAGAGCCGCTACCTCACCGGCCTCAGCCATGAACTGCGCTCGCCACTGAATGCCGCGTTCGGTTATGCGCAATTACTGGAGCACGATCCCGCCGTGCCGGCGCACCTGCATGACGCCGTGGCAGCGATCCGCCGCTCCACCAGCCACCTCGCCGACCTGATCGAGGGGCTGCTGGAAATTTCCAAGATCGAAGCCGGCCGGCTGGAACTGGACCGCAATCAGGTGCGCATTCACGCGCTGATCGACGAACTGGTCAGCATGTTCCGGCTGCAGGCCAGCGAAAAAGGCATCGGCTTCCGTTTTGTCTGCACCACCCCCGTGCCGGAGCTGGTCACCGCTGACGAAAAACGGCTGCGGCAGATCCTGATCAATCTGCTCAGCAATGCGATCAAGTTCACCCGCCAGGGCGAAGTCGCGCTGCACTTCCGCTATCGCAACCAGGTGGCGGAATTCACCATCCGCGACACCGGCGTCGGTATCGCGCCGGAAGATATCGAGCGCATCTTTCTGCCGTTCGAGCGCGTGCGCAAGGCCGGCACGCCAGCCACCCACGGCACAGGCCTGGGCCTGACCATCACCCGGCTGCTGACCGAGATCATGGGCGGCGACCTGAACGTGCAGAGCACGCCCGGCCACGGCAGCGAATTCCGGCTGTCGCTGATGCTCTCCAGCCTGCCCTACCGCGCCAGCCCGACCCTGGCCCTCGCCCCGGTGGGCTATCACGGTGCACCGCGCACGTTGCTGGTGATTGACGACGACCCGACCCATCGTGGCCTGATCAGCGATATGCTGACGCCACTCGGCTTCAATATCCTGGAGGCGCCGGACGGCCCCACCGGCCTTGCCATGGCGCTGCAGAGCCAGCCACATCTGGTGTTGCTGGACATCGCCATGCCCGGCATGGACGGCTGGCAGGTGGCGGCCGCGCTGCGCGAAGGGAGTTACCGTGGCCCGGTGATCATGGTGTCCGCGAACGCCGGTGGCCATGCCCTGCCCGGCAGCCAGAGCGCCCACGACGATTATCTGGTGAAGCCGTACCGGCTCAGCGCCCTGCGCACCCTGCTCGACCGGCACCTGACCCTGAACTGGCGCTACGACGACACGCCCACGCCACCGCCACGCCTCGACAGCACCCCCTTGCCCGCGCCAGTCCGTGATGAACTGGTGGCGCTGGCCGAGATCGGCCATCTGGCCGCGCTGCGCCAGGCTCTGGCACGGCACACGGCGCTGATCCCCGCGCCCCTCTCGCAGGCCCTGGCCGACGCCCTCGGGCGCTGTGATTTCGCCCGTATCATCCAGCTACTGGAGCAGCCCCATGACACCGCCTCTGTCTGATCATCCCGTGGCCCGCCGGGACGTGGTGCTGGTGGTGGATGATTCCCCCGACACCCTGGGCATGATCCACCACGCGCTGGACAACGCCGGCCTGACCGCCCTGCTGGCACTGGAAGGCCGGCAGGCGCTGTCGATCGCCGACAAAATGGTGCCGGACATCATCCTGATGGATGCCGTGATGCCTGAGATGGACGGCTTTGAAACCTGCCGCCAGCTGAAACAGCAACCGGCGCTGCACCCGATCCCGGTGATCTTCATGACCGGCCTGTCGGACACCGACGATATCCTGCGCGGCTTCGACGCCGGCGGCGTCGATTACCTGACCAAGCCGGTGCATCCGGACGAGCTGGTAGCGCGTATCCGCGTGCATCTGGCCAACGCACGCCTGACCCAGAGCGCCCGTACCGCGCTGGACCGTGCCGGCCAACTGATGTTCGCCACCGACAGTCACGGCACGTTGCGCTGGGCCACGCCGCAGGCCGAACAATTGCTGCATGCCCAGCCGTTCGATCCCGGCTTTATGGCCCAGAGCCTGCGGCACTGGCTGAGCGAACCGCCGGAACGCGGCCAGCAACGCGCCCTCGGCGATGCCGGCCTGCGGCTGCGTTTTCTGGGCACACCGGCGCCGGGCGAATACCTGTTCCGGCTGTTGCAGCGTGACGGCGAGGCCGAGCTGGCGCTGCTGCGCGAAGCCCTGCACCTGACGCAGCGCGAGGCGCAGGTGCTGTTGTGGATCGCCCAGGGCAAGACCAACCGCGAAATCGGCGAGATCCTGTCGCTCAGCCCGCGCACCGTGAACAAGCACCTGGAGCAGATCTTCCGCAAGCTGGGCGTGGAGAACCGGACCTCGGCGGCGGCCATGGCGATCAGTCACCTGACGCAGACGTGAAGGGGTCGGACGTCTGACGTCGGACGTCTGACGCTTAAAACCCCGCTTCTCACCCTCTGATTTTGCGTCCGACGTCCGACGTCAGACGTCAGACCCTGTATTCCCCCGCCCCAGACCATTATCATGGCGCCCTTTCCAGCTAGCCCAGGGAAGCCGCATGGCCCGCAAGAACGCTTTTTACGCCCAGTCCGGTGGTGTCACCGCCGTCATCAACGCCTCCGCCGCCGGTGTCATCGAAGCCGCCCGCGACAGCAAAGTGATCGGCAAGGTCTACGCCGGCCGCAACGGCATCATCGGCGCCCTGACCGAAGACCTGATCGACACCAGCAAGGAATCGAAAGCCGCCATCGCCGCGCTCAGGCACACCCCCGGCGGTGCTTTCGGGTCCTGCCGCTACAAGCTGAAAAACCTGGAAACCAACCGCCGCGAGTACGAGCGTCTGATCGAGGTATTCCGCGCACACGACATCGGCTACTTCTTCTATAACGGTGGCGGCGACTCCGCCGACACCTGCCTGAAAGTCTCGCAGCTGGCCGAGACCATGGGCTACCCGATCCAGGCGATCCACGTACCGAAAACCGTCGACAACGACCTGCCGATCACCGACTGCTCGCCAGGCTTCGGCTCCGTGGCGAAATACACCGCCGTGTCGATCCGCGAAGCGGCGCTGGACGTGATGTCCATGTGCGCCACCTCGACCAAGGTATTCGTGATGGAAGTGATGGGCCGTCACGCCGGCTGGATCGCAGCGGCGGCTGGCCTGGCGCAGGAACAGGAAGGCGACGCACCACACATCATCGTGTTCCCGGAAATCGCCTTTGACCAGGCGAAGTTCCTGAAAAAAGTACAGCAGGCGGTGAAGAAGTACGGCTACTGTGTGATCGCCGTCTCCGAAGGCGCACGCTATAAAGACGGCACCTTCCTCGCCGACGCCGGCAGCACCGATGCGTTCGGCCACAAACAGCTCGGTGGCGTGGCACCGGTGCTGGCGCAACTGGTGAAAAACGAGTTGGGCCATAAATACCACTGGGCCGTGCCGGACTATCTGCAACGCTCTGGCCGTCACCTGGCATCTGCCACCGACCTGGAGCAGGCGTATGCCGTCGGTCGCGCTGCGGTCACCTTTGCGGAACAGGGCAAGAATGCCGTGATGCCCGCCATCGTGCGTGGCAAAGGCAAAAAGTATGCCTGGAGCATCGGCGAAGCCCCGCTGGCCGATGTTGCCAACGTGGAAAAGAAAATGCCGCGCAATTTCATCAGCAAGGACGGCTTCGGCATTACCGATGAAGCCCGCGCCTACCTGCTGCCGCTGATCCAGGGTGAAGCCGAGATGCCGTTCAAGAACGGCATGCCGGTACACGCGCGCCTGAAGCTGGCGCCGGTCACGAAAAAGCTCAAAGGGAAATTCAGCATTTAAGCACAGGGCGGGCGTGCATAGACGACGCCCACTCTATTCCCCCATCAGTTCCAGGAAATCCCTGAACACCCGGTCGGCATCGTCACCAAAATGCGAATGCCGGCCGGTGTCATAAAACCACGCCTGCATCCCGGCGCGCCGTGCCGCTTCGATGTCGTAACGGAAATCCCCGACGTACACCAGTGCCTCACAGGGCAGGTTCCACTGCCGTGCAATACGCAACAGGCCGTCCGGGTCCGGCTTCGGCCGGCAATCTTCGCGCGTGAGCACCACATCCACGTCGATGCCCAGGCGGGAGAGGGTCAATGCGGTAGGCACGCGTGCGTTGCGCGTCAGGATGCCGGTGGGCAGGCCCTGTCTGCGCAGGGCCGCGAGCCAGTCGTCCGCTCCCGGTATCCAGGAGGCCGCCCGGGCGCCGGCCATTTCGTGCTCGTGAATGATGCGATGCACGCGCGCCGCCTCGTCCTCCACCAGCCCCTCGGCGTATTCGATCAGGCCAAGACCGTCCGGGCAGCCGGTGGCGGCACGGATGGCGGCAAAATCCAGTTGCGAATCCACCAGCGTGCCATCGAGGTCGAAGATCACCCCGCGCAGTGACACGGCTTATGCCTCCACCGGGCCACGCGGTTTCTTGCGCGGGGTGGCAAAGCCGCCCTGGGTATCCGGTGCAGGCTTTTTCACCGCGGCTTTTTTCGCAGGGGTTTTCTTTGCGCCGGCTTTTTTCGCTTCGGTTTTCTTCTTCAGCTTTTTCTTTTTGCTGCCGGCAGCCTTGCCAGAGGATTTCAGTTTTTTCGGGCCATTGAAATGCCCCGGATGTTCAGCCACCAGCCGCTGGCTGATATTCAGCCGCAGGTAGCGGCTGATGCTCGACATCAGGTTCCACTCGTGCGCCGCCACCAGTGTGATGGCCAGGCCGTCGTGGCCGATACGCCCGGTGCGCCCGGCGCGGTGCAGGTATTCATCACCACTGCGCGGCACATCGAAATTGATCACCAGTTCCAGCCCGGATATGTCCAGGCCGCGCGCCGCCACGTCGGTGGCCACCAGCACCTGGATATCGCCGTTGCGCAGCTTGTCCAGCGTCTGCTTGCGGACCTTGTGGTCTTTTTCGCCATGCAGCACGTACACCTTGTCCAGATGGGTGCGCAACACACCACCGAGCCGGTCGGCCTGTTCGCGGGTATTGGTGAAGATAATGGTTTTTTCGAACGTCTCGTTGTCGAGCAGCCAGCGCAGCACGCGCTCCTTGTGCCCGACATCGTCGACAGTGATCAACTGGTGGCGAATGTTGGCGTGTTCATCGCGCACGGTGTTGATCACCAGTTCGCGCGGCTCGCGCAGCACGGCGGCCACCACCTGGGCCATTGCCTGGCCACCCGGCGTGGCGGAGAACAGCAGCGTTTGCCGTTTGGGATTACAGATTTCGGCCAGGCGCAGTACATCGTCCTTGAAGCCCATGTCGAGCATGCGGTCGGCTTCGTCCAGCACCAGCATGGTCAGGTCGCTGAAATCGAGATTGCCGGCTTCCAGGTGTTCCAGCAGCCGGCCCGGCGTGCCGATCAGGATGTCCGGGTTCTTGCGCATGCGCGCGGCCTGCACCTTGAAGTCCTCGCCGCCGGTGATCAGTTCCGCCTTGATGTAGGTGAAGCCGATCAGTTGCTCGACGTGCTTGAGCGTCTGCCGGGCCAGTTCGCGGGTCGGCAGCAGGATCAGCGCACGGGTGCCGGCACGATGGTCCGGGTGCTCGATCAGGTAATGCAGCATCGGCAGCAGGAACGCCGCCGTCTTGCCGCTGCCGGTCTGGGCGGTGACACGCAGGTCGTGGCCGGCCAGCGCCTCGGGAATGGCGGCCGCCTGGACCGGGGTCGGCTCGGTGAAGCCGAGTTCGGCCAGCGCCTTCAGCAGGCGTTCATGCAGGGGAAGTTCGGCAAACACGCAGTGGGTGTCCTCATCATGACAATGCGCGCAGTGTACCCGCTTGGCGCAGGCATATGTATCAGACTGGCGTCAAAGGCCAGAATAGCGGGATCAGGATCACGCAGCTCAGCCACACAATCAGGTTCAGCGGGATGCCCAGGCGGGCAAAGTCGGTGAACCGGTAGTTGCCGGCACTGTAGACCAGAGTGTTGGTCTGGTAGCCGATCGGCGTGGCGAAGCTGGCACTGGCGGCGAACATCACGCCCACCACGAATGGCCGCGGGTCCACGCCCAGGTGCTGGGCGACGCCGATGACAATGGGGGTGAACAGCACCGCCACCGCATTGTTGCTGATCAGCTCGGTGGCAATGGAAACAATCAGGATGGTCAGCGCGAGCATGGCCCAGGGGCTCCAGCCCTCACCCAGCGTCACCAGCGCCGAGGCCAGCATCGCCGCCAGGCCGGATTCGCGCATGGCAATGCTGATCGCCAGCATGCCGAAGATCAGGATGATGATCGGCCATTCGATGGTCTTGTAGGTTTCGTCCGGGCGCACACAGCCGGTTGCCACCACCACCGCCGCGCCGATGATCGCCAGCCCCTCGATGGGCATCACGTTCAGCGCCGCCAGCAGCATCACGCCGGCAATGGTGGCCAGCGCGATCGGCGCCTTGTGCTGGCGGTTGGTCGGGGCCTTGCCGTCGGTAATCGCGAACAGGTCGCCGTTGTCGCAGAAGCGCTTGATCTGCGACCGGGTGCCTTCCACCAGCAGCACGTCGCCGAACTGCAGTTGAAAGTCATCGACGATGTCCTGGATCGAGGCGTCCTTGCGGTGCACCGCCACCAGGTGAATGCCGTAGCGGGCCAGCAGATCCAGGTCGCGGATGGGGCGCTGCACATAGCGTGACGACGAGCCGACAATGGCCTCGACGATCACCACGTCCTGGCGGCGCAGGGTTTCCAGGTCCTGGCTGTCATCGGCCCTGGCGGCCTGCAGGCCGACCAGATCGGTACTGCGCAGGTCGACCATGTCGCTGGAGCGGCTGTGCACCACCAGCTTGTCGCCCACTTCCAGCCGCATGCCCGGCTTCGGTGCGGAGAACTCTTCGTCATTGCGGAACAGCTTCAGCACCGACACGGTGCCGTTGGTCAGCCGCGCCTCGTGTAACGTGCGGCCGGCCAGCCGCGAGCCCTGCGGCACGAACAGCTCGGTCATGAAGGTGCGGTCGCCGCTGCCGGTGAACTGCTGGGTCAGGGTTTCCCGTATCGGCAGGAAACGCGGCGCGGCGAAGTACATGAACACGCAGCCGACCAGCGCGATCAGCATGGCCGGGGCGGAAATCTCGAACATGCTGAACGGCGCCAGCCCCATGTCCCGGGCCACGCCATCCACCAGGATGTTGGTGGAGGTGCCAACCATGGTGATGATGCCGCCGAGGATGGTGGCGTAGGACAGCGGGATCAGCAGCCGTGACGGCGCGATGCGGTAGCGGGCGGCCATCGAGATCACCGCCGGCATCAGCACCATCACCACCGGGGTGTTGTTGATGAAGGGCGACACCAGCAGCCCGGCCAGCAGCAGGCCCACCAGCAGGCGGCGCTCCCGGCCACCGGACGCCTGGCCGATCCAGTCACCGAGGCGGTCCACACAGCCGGTCTTTTCCAGCGCGGCGCTGATCACGAACAGGCAGGCGATGGTCACCGGGGCGCTGTTGCTGAATACGCTGAGCACCTGCGAGCTGTCCAGCAGGCCGAGCACCAGCAGCGCCGCCACCGCCAGCATCACGGCCACATCCGGCTTGAACCATTCGCGCACAAAGGCCGCAAACAGGGCAATCAGGATCAGGCCCACGACCAGGGGCTGGAAGGATTCGGCGATCAAGTGTCTGGCTCCCTGCGCAGGGTGGCGGATACAGGACGGGCGCATGGCCCGAGGCTGCCGGCAGGGTAACTGGCCCTCCGGCGGAGCAAGAAAGAATAAATGCTTTTGTGCTTATTCCATTTGGCGCTATTGCCCGCTGCGACCGAAGTATCAGGCGGCCGAGTGGCCACGGCAGGTCCCCGGTTGCTATAATCCGCCGCCATCCCGCACAGCCAACGGACTGATACACCATGGATTTTGCCAAGATTCCCGCCGGCAAGGATGTTCCGAACGACCTCTACGTCGTGATCGAGATCCCCGCCAACGCCAACCCGATCAAGTACGAAGTGGACAAGGACACCAACGCCATCTTCGTGGACCGTTTCATGGCCACGCCGATGTTCTACCCGGCCAACTACGGTTACATTCCGAACACCCTGTCCGAAGATGGTGATCCGCTGGACGTGCTGGTGGTCACCCCGTACCCGGTGATTCCGGGCAGCGTGATCCGCTGCCGCCCGGTGGGCATGCTCAACATGAGCGATGAATCCGGCAAGGACACCAAGCTGATCGCGGTACCGCACGACAAACTGTCGGCGCTGTACAAAGATGTGCAGGAACACACCGACCTGCCGGCGCTGCTGATCCAGCAGATCGAGCATTTCTTCGAGAACTACAAGGATCTCGAGCCGGGCAAGTGGGTGAAAGTGGATGGCTGGGACAACGCTGATGCCGCCCGCAAGGAAGTGCTGAAGTCGATCGAGGCCTACAAGAACGACTGAGCACTGCCTGTTCTGAAAAAACGGCCGGGCTTCACCGGCCGTTTTTTGTTGGCGGATTCATTTGTATTCTGGCGCAGGCGGGCAGAGCCGGCGAGATCAAGCCGGGGGACATCGGCAACGATTGCCTCTGCCCTTGTCACCACAGGAGGCGGATTTTGGACATCACGGTACGTGCCGAACAGCCTGAAGATATCGATACCATCACCCGGCTGACGCAGGCGGCGTTTCTGCACGCGGAACACAGCAGCCATACCGAGCAGTTCATCGTCAACGCGCTGCGCGATGCGGGGCAGCTGACCTTTTCGCTGGTGGCACTCGAGGATGAGCAGGTCGTCGGCCATGTGGCGCTTTCACCGGTCACGATATCGTCCGGCGTCACCGGCTGGTACGGCCTGGGACCGATCTCCGTCTGGCCCGCGCACCAGGGGCGGGGCATCGGCTCAGCACTGATGCACGCCGCCCTCGCGGCCCTGCGCCAGCACGGCGCTGCCGGTTGTGTACTGCTGGGCGATCCCGGTTATTACGCCCGCTTCGGTTTCCGCCCGCAACCCGGCCTGACCCTGCCCGGCGTGCCGCCGGAATATTTCCAGGCGTTCGGCTTTACAGATGACCTGCCCGAAGGTGAGGTTTCTTATCACCGCGCGTTTGAGGCGACGGCCTGAACTGAAAGCCAGCGGCAGTGGCAGTGGCAGGTTCCGTGATGGAAGGCACTGCCTGTGTTGTTGTCTGTCAATGTACAGGCCGCGGCTTCGCGGCCATGTCGATACCAAGCGACCGGGTGACAGCAAGCAGGGTTTTCAACGTTGGATTGCCCGTCTCACTGAACGAGCGATACAACTGCTCACGCGATAACCCGGTCTCCCTGGCCATCTGCGCCATGCCTTTTGCACGGGCCACGACACCCAGCGCGTGGGCGATATAGGCTACATCCCCGGTTTCCAGCGCATCCGACACAAACTCGGCCAATGCTTCCGGGCTGTCCAGATAATAGGCTGCGTCAAACGTATGAAATTTTTCAATGGTCTTTGGCATGTTCGGCCCTCCATCTCTGCAACAGTGTCTGAGCGGCCCTGATATCCGCCGCCTGTGAACTCTTGTCGCCACCTGCCAGCAGCAACACCCAGCGCTCACCCTGTTGATGGAAATACACCCGATACCCTGGTCCTGCATCAATGCGCAGTTCGCTGACGCCCCGGCCCACTCCCTTCACGTCACCGGGCAATCCCGCCATCAAGCGGCTGATGCGCGAGACAATCCGGCCTTTGGCCTGCCCATCTTTCAGGCGCGTCAGCCAGCGCCGGAAGGTATCCGTTTCGTAGCACTTCATGCTGCCAAATGTAGTCTAAAAATCACACTCCGGCAACCCTGATCAGCCCTGCGACAACAACGCCCGCAAGTCGATCAGTTGCGCGTTGGCGCGGGAAATATAGTTCGCCATCACCAGCGAATGGTTGGCCAGCACACCGAACCCGGAACCGTTCAGAATCATCGGGCTCCAGACGGCTTCCTGGGTCGCTTCCAGTTCGCGGATCATCTGCCGCATGCTCACCTGTGCGTTCTTGCGCCGCAGCACTTCATCGAAATCGATTTCTGCCGCCTGCATCAACTGGATCAGCGCCCAGCAGGCGCCGCGCGCCTCAAAGAAGACGTCGTCGATTTTCAGCCAGGGCGTGCGGTCGATGCGGCCACTGCCTTCGCCATCGTCCAGGTCCACATCCAGGTGCGCGCGACCGACGCTGTTGGACAGCCGCAACGACAGGCTGCCGAGACGGTTCTGCACTTCACTCAGCCAATAGTTGAGGTTGTCTGCCCGGGCGTAGAAGCGGGCGCTTTCGTTGGCCGGGTCCACCAGCCGGCCCAGATAGCGCTCCAGTGCGTCCACGCCACGACGGTATTCGTTCTCGGTGGCCGGGATGGCCCAGCTCTTGTGATCAAAATTGAACTGCGGCTCGGCCACGGCCAGGTCCGGGTCTTCACGGCTCTGGGTCTGCGAGCGGCTCATGTCACGGCGCAACACCCGCGCCATGTCGCGCACCTGCACCAGCACACCGAATTCCCACGCCGGCATGTTATCCAGCCACAGGCGGTGCGGCAGAATATCGTTGGAGAGATAGCCACCGGGCTTGTCCAGCAGGGTATTCACCACCTGGATCAGGGTGCCGGTCATCACCTGGCCCGGCACGGCCTGCGGCGGCGCGACGACGGCAAAGGGCTCCGGCTCACGGCTCCAGTACCAGCCCAGCACCAGATTCACCAGCAACAGCGCGACCAGTGCCACCCCTGCCCAGCGTGTGGTACTCCAGCGACGTTTGCGGTGCGGTGCGGGCGCCCCCTGCGGCGCGGTGGATGTGTCCATGGTGAAAATCCCTCTGCTGCAATGAATGCCGGCTGCCCGGCCGGCCTTTCAATACTTTCAATATCAGGATGGCACTGTGCCGGTATCGCTTGCGACCGAATATACCATTGCCACGCACCGTTGATGCAGTCCATCACCGGCAGCCTGGCACCGGCTCTGCTATGCTTGCCGAACTTTTCCGGCCGGGCCGATTCCAAGCGTGACCATGACAATACTTCAGCGATCTTTTTTCCGCAGCCTGGCGCTGCCCCTGATACTGCTGGTGTGCGCCACACCGGCCCTGGCCCTGTTCGGGGAAAGCGGCAATGCTTCCCTGTTCGGCGGCAACAACCACGAACTGCCGACGCCGGAACAGGCGATTCATGTCGATGCCCTGCCCAATGTCGATGCCGAAGCGATTGACCTGATCTTCGAGATAATCGATCAGGTCTACCTCTACCAGCACGCCTTCAGCTTCCGGCTTACCGACACCCACGGCAACCTGCTGGACGACTTCAGCGACTTCACCGTCCCCGATGGCAAACTCAAGCACGACGAGCTGTTCGGCGAGGTACAGGTCTACTACGGCCAGCTTGCCCTGCGCCTGCCGCTGGACGCCATCCCGCTGACCGATACCGTGCTGGAGGTGAATTACCAGGGCTGTATCGAGGACACGCTCTGCTACCCGCCGCAGACGTCCAGCTTCCCGCTGACCTTCGTGAGCGCCGAGCAGATGAGCTTCGGCGCCCCCGCTCCGGAACCCGTCGCCGCCCCAGCTGCACCCGCCCCGACCGCCAGCGACGACAACGGCTTTTTCAGCACGCTCTCGTCGCAGGACGCCAATGCCTTTTCCCGCTGGCTCGGCAGCCACAGCCTCGGCATGGTGCTGTTGCTGTTCTACGTCGGCGGTCTGCTGCTGGCACTGACGCCGTGCGTGTTTCCGATGATCCCGATCCTGTCCGGCATCATCGCCGGCCAGGCCGAACCCACCGCCCGGCGCGGCTTCCTGCTGAGCAGCGCCTACGTGCTGGGCATGGCGGTGCCCTACACGCTGGCCGGCCTGCTGGTGGCGCTGTTCGGTGCCGGCCTGAACCTCCAGTTCTGGCTGCAGCAACCGGCGGCGATCATTATTTCTGCGGTCATTTTCCTGCTGCTGGCGCTGGGCATGTTCGGTGTCTTTACGCTGCAATTGCCGGCGTTCCTGCGTGACCGGCTGAATGCCGCCAGCGAGCGCCGCCAGGGCGGCTCGCTTGGCGGCGCGGCGTTGATCGGGGCGATTTCCGGCCTGATCGTGTCGCCCTGTGTGACGCCGATCCTGGCCGGTGCCCTGATCTACGTGGCCAGCAGCGGCGAAGCCGTGACCGGCGCGCTGACGCTGTTCACCCTGGCGCTGGGCATGGGCACACCGCTGATCATCTTCGGCACGGGGGGCAGCCACCTGCTGCCGCGTGCCGGGGAATGGATGGACGACATCAAGCGCTTCTTCGGCGTGGTGATGCTGGGCGTGGCGATCTGGCTGCTGGGCCGCATCGTCTCGCCGTCGCTGACGCTGGGGCTGTATGGCGTGCTGCTGGCCGTCTATGGCGTGCAGCTCGGCGCCCTGGATGCCAGCGGCCACCGCCTGCGCCGTGGCATTGCGCTGGTGCTGGCGCTGTACGGCGCCATCATGGTGATCGGCGCGGCCGGCGGCGGCACGGACCCGTGGCAGCCACTGGCGCATCGCCAGGCACCGGCAACGGCCCATGTCGCCAGCCCGGGCGAGGCCAGCACCGGTGTGTATGGCTTTGTCGACGTCAGCGGCCAGCAGGCGCTGGCCGATACCCTGCGCCAGGCGCAGGCGGATAACCGCCCGGTGCTGGTGGATTTCTTCGCCGAGTGGTGCGTGGCCTGCAAGGTGCTGGAGGAAACCACCCTGAGCGATGCAGCGGTGCTTTCCGCCATGCAGGCGCAGAACATGCTGCTGGTGCGGGCAGATATCACCGACATTGACCGCGAAAACCAGGCGATCATGGCGGAGTACGGCATTTTCGGCCTGCCCAGCCTCGTATTCATGGCCCGCGACGGCGGCGAAATCCCGGAAAGCCGCATCCTCGGGGAAATGAGCGCGGAGCGTTTTCTGAGTCACTTGAACACGCGGGTATTTCCGTCGATCTGACGCACTTCTGCCGATGACTGGCCGGTCCGGTTTGTAAGGAAAGGTGTAAATCCCTTTTCAGGCTGGTTATTTCGCCCTAGTATTGCTGCCATTATGCCCAAGCCGCCCTGATAGGCGGCTTTTGTCATCCAGTTCACAACTTTTCACTGCATTTTGACGCGCTCGGCATGCAAGGAGGCCAAGGTGGCATCACTGCTGGTACTGCACGGTCCGAATCTCAACCTGCTTGGCACCCGCGAACCGGCCACCTATGGCGCCCAGACGCTGGCGCAGATCAATCAGGGGCTGCTGGCCCTGGCCCAGGAACGTGGCCACCATCTGCAGACCCTGCAAAGCAACGCCGAATACGAGTTGATCGAGCGCATCCACAGCGCCGTCAGCGAAGGCATTGATTTCATCATCTTCAACCCGGCGGCCTTCACCCATACCAGCATCGCGCTGCGCGATGCATTGCTTGGCGTGGGCATTCCGTTTATCGAAGTGCATCTTTCCAACGTCCACCGGCGCGAGGCATTCCGTCACCACTCCTATTTCTCCGATATCGCCGCTGGCGTGATCGTGGGGCTGGGAGCGGACGGCTATCGCCTGGCGCTGGAGGCGGCCATGACAAAGCTGGCAGAGGCAAAGAGTGCCTGAGCCGCAGAGACGACAACAACCGAGATACCGGACAGGACGGAAGTAGTCTATGGATATTCGCAAAGTCAAAAAGCTGATCGAGCTGCTGGAGGAATCCGGCATCGAAGAACTGGAAATCCGCGAAGGCGAGGAATCCGTGCGCATCAGCCGCGGCGGTTACCGCGCCGGTGCGCAGCAGATGCCAATGCAGCAACCGGCGCCGATGCAGCATGTGGTGCCGGCCGCCCCGGCACCGACCGCCAGCCAGGAAGCTCCGGCCGTGCCCCAGCACACCGGCCATGTCATGCGCTCCCCGATGGTCGGGACTTTCTATCGCTCGCCTTCCCCGGGCTCGGCCTCCTTCGTCGAAGTGGGCCAGCAGGTCAAGGCCGGCGATGTGCTGTGCATTGTCGAAGCGATGAAAATGATGAACCAGATCGAGGCCGACAAGTCCGGCACCATCGAGGCGATCCTGGTGGAAAACGGCGAACCGGTGGAATACGACCAGCCACTGTTCACCATCGTCTGAACGGGGGTTCGTCATGCTGGAAAAAGTCGTCATTGCCAATCGCGGCGAGATCGCCCTGCGCATATTGCGGGCCTGCCGCGAGATGGGCATCCGCACCGTCGCGGTATATTCCAAGGCCGACCGCGACCTGATGCATGTGCGGCTGGCCGATGAGGCCGTCTGCATCGGCCCGGCGCCGTCGGTGGATTCCTACCTGAATATTCCGGCGATCATTTCCGCCGCTGAAGTCACCGATGCCGATGCGATCCATCCCGGCTACGGTTTCCTGGCGGAGAACGCCGACTTCGCGGAGCGTGTGGAACGTTCCGGCTTTACCTTTATCGGCCCGAAGTCCGACACCATCCGCCTGATGGGCAACAAGGTGTCGGCCATCGAGGCGATGAAAAAAGCCGCCGTCCCGACTGTCCCCGGCTCCAACGGCCCGGTCAGCGAAGACAGCGAGCACGCCCTGCGCCTGGGCCGCGAGATCGGCTATCCGGTCATCATCAAGGCGGCGGCCGGCGGCGGTGGCCGGGGCATGCGCGTGGTGGAAAACGAAGAGGCGCTGATGAAATCGATCAGCCTGACCCGCTCGGAAGCGCGCAACGCCTTCGGCGACGACACCGTGTACATGGAGAAATTTCTCCAGCATCCGCGTCACGTCGAGATCCAGGTGCTGGCCGATGGCCAGGGCAATGCCATTCACCTGGGTGACCGGGACTGCTCGCTGCAGCGCCGGCACCAGAAAGTGGTGGAAGAAGCGCCCGCACCGCATATCCCGCAGCACCTGAAAGATGAAGTGGCCAAGCGCTGCGTCGACGCCTGCATCGAAATCGGTTACCGGGGCGCCGGCACGTTCGAGTTCCTGTACGAAGACGGCGGCTTCTACTTCATCGAGATGAATACCCGCGTGCAGGTGGAACACCCGGTGACCGAAATGATCACCGGCGTCGACATCGTCAAGGAACAGTTGCGGATTGCCGCCGGCCTGCCGCTGTCGGTGCGCCAGGAAGATATCAGCTTCAGTGGCCATGCCATCGAAGTGCGTGTGAACGCCGAGGACCCGGTGACCTTTACCCCTTGCCCCGGCAAGATCACCTACTTCCACGCGCCCGGTGGCAATGGCGTGCGCGTCGACTCGCACATCTATACCGGCTACACGGTGCCGCCCTACTACGATTCGCTGATCGGCAAGATCATCACCTGGGGCCCGGACCGCGCCACCGCGTTCGCACGCATGCGCAACGCGCTGGAGGAAGTCGTGGTGGACGGCATTCGCACCAACATTGCCCTGCACCGCGACAAGATCTTCCGTGACAAGCACTTCGCCGAAGGCGGCGTGGATATCCACTACCTGGAATCGAAGCTCGGCCAGAGCTGAGGTATCCTGACGTTCGCCGAATCGCGGCCCGGAGCACTCTCCGGGCCGCTGTCGTTATGACCACCGGAAAACGGACACACCCATGCCCTGGCTGCAATTGCACATCCCGAGTACCGCCGATCACGCCGAAGCGGTGGAAGACATGCTGCTGGCGCTGGGCGCCAGCGCCGTGACGCTGGCTGACGGCGCCGACCAGCCGCTGTTCGAGCCACCGCCGGGGGCCACGCCGCTGTGGCGGGAAACCATCGTCAGCGCCCTGTTCGAGGCAGATGCCGACGGCGAGGCGATCATCAAAGCCCTGAACGAACACCTGGACCCGCCGCCGGCCGACTACCGCTTTGAACAGGTCGCCGACCAGGCCTGGGAACGGGCCTGGATGGACGACTTCAAGCCGATGCCCTTCGGTGAGCGGCTGTGGATCGTGCCCAGCTGGGCCGAGGCGCCGGATGCCGGCGCCGTGAACCTGAAACTCGACCCGGGCCTGGCGTTCGGCACCGGCACCCATGAAACCACCGCTCTGTGCCTGAACTGGCTCGACGGCGCCGACCTGGCCGGCAAAAGCGTGCTGGATTTCGGCTGCGGCTCCGGCGTGCTGGCGATCGCCGCGCTGTTGCTGGGCGCGGAATATGCCGTGGCCACCGACATTGACCCGCAGGCGCTGCTGGCGACGCGCGAGAACGCCCGGCTCAATGGCGTCGGCGACCGCCTGACCTGCTTCCTGCCGGAGGATATGCCCGCAGCGCACTTTGATGTGGTGCTGGCGAATATCCTCGCCGGCCCGCTGGTGGAACTGGCGCCGCAGCTGATCAATCATTGCCGCCCCGGCGGGCGCATCGTACTGTCCGGCATCCTGGCCGAGCAGGCCGGCAATGTGGTCGCAGCCTACCAGCCCCAGGTCGAACTGAACCCGGTCGCGGTGCGTGGCGACTGGACAAGAGTAGACGGAACCCGCAAAGCCTGACCGCCGCCCTTGCGGTAGCGGTCGGGTTTTATGTACAACGGAAGCCATTCCTTCCTATAAGAACAGCCGGATCAGCATGGCCGTCCAATACAAGACTCAGTGCCCGCACTGCGGCGCCCAGTTCAAGATCAGCGAACAGCACCTGCGCCAGGCGCGCGGTGCGGTGCGCTGTGGCAGTTGCCTGCAGGTATTCCAGGCCACCGATCACCTGCTGAACGACCCGGCCGCGAAGCCGGCCGCTGCACCGGCCCCCAAGGCCGCGCCAGCCAGGCCCGCCGCCGCGAAGCCGCCCCGCAAGGCCGGCGATGATGAATCCTGGGCCGAGGCGCTGCTGGACGAGGACGCGCCTCCCCCACCGCCAGTTGCCCCCCCGGCCAGTACGAACAAGTGGACCCTGGACGACACGCCGGCGGAAGATACCCCACCCGCCCCCGAAGACCCGGCGCAGGAACAGAACGATACCCGCGTCTCGCTCGGCGGCGGCATGGAGCTGTCGGACTCCTTCCTGTCGCTGGACGAGGACAACGACGAGCGTCTGCAGAACGAGGATTTTTCCTCCATGAGCGGCGCCGGCCGCGCCACCCAGAGCGAGAACGCCGACGAGTCCTGGGCCGAGGCCCTGTTGCAGGAGCTGGAAGAAAAAGAACCGCCGCCACCGACGAAGGCCAGCAGCATGCGACTGCAGGACGATACGCCGGCAGCAGCGCCGCCCCCCGTGAAGAAAAAGGCCGCGCCCAGGAAAAAGGCCGCCGCACCGGCGGATGACCTGTTCGCGGAAGATTTCGACCTGTTCGCCGAGGACGATCAGCTCGGCCCGGCCGATCATGACCACTACGCGGACAACCACTACGCAGACAGTCTCGATGATGATTTCGACGATGACTTCGCCGTTCTGGGAGCAGGCACGGACACGGCCACCCGCAGCAAAGCCGCCAATCCGTTCGAGCGTTCACGCGCCAACATCGGCAGCCTGGTCAAGTGGGGCCTGCTGTCGCTGGCCGCGCTGCTGGTGCTGACCGCACAGTACCTGGTATTCAATTTCGATCACCTGGCGCGGACGCCGCAGTGGCGCCCATTCTATGCCGGTGTCTGCCACCTGGCCGGCTGCGCACTGCCGAACCCGTCCGACATCAGCCTGTTGCGCGGCACCAACCTGATCGTGCGCACGCATCCGCAGGTGGCCGGGGCACTGATCGTCGATGCCATCCTGTTCAACCAGGCCGACTATGAGCAGCCGTTCCCGGTGATCGAACTGAGCTTCAGCTCACTGCGCGGCCAGCCGGTGGCCAGCCGCCGCTTCCTGCCGGCCGAATACCTGCGCGGCGACCTGACCGGCCTGCAGGCGATGCCGCGCGACGTGCCCATCCGGGTGTCGTTCGAGATCCTCAATCCCGGCCCGGATGCGGAGAACTATCGCCTGCACCTGCACCCGGCCCCCGCCAGCGCCTCCTGAGACCAGCGCGGGACGCCCGCGCCCGCACCGGGCGCGGCGCACCACCCGGCACCTCGTCCCGAAAAGCCCTTTTACCCCCGGGCACCGGGCCACTATCATGTGCCCCCTTCGCTGCCACGGGTTGAGTCACCACATGCAGATCGGCCCTTATACCCTTGCCAACAATCTGGTGCTGGCGCCCATGGCCGGCGTCACAGATCGCCCGTTCCGGCAGCTGTGCCGGCAACTTGGCGCTGGCCTGGTGGTGTCCGAGATGGTGACAGCGGATACGCGTCTTTGGCATTCCCGCAAAAGCCGCCATCGCCTGGATCATCGCGGCGAGCCCGGGCCCATCTCGGTGCAGATCGCCGGGGGTGATCCGGGCATGCTGGCCGAGGCGGCCGCCGCGAATGTCGAATTCGGTGCACAGATCGTCGACATCAACATGGGCTGCCCGGCAAAAAAAGTCTGCAAGAAAGCGGCCGGCTCGGCACTGTTACGCGACGAAACACTGGTGCGCGACATTCTCGAGGCAGTGGTCAGCGCCGTCGATGTGCCAGTGACGCTGAAGATCCGCACCGGCTGGAGCCGCGAGGCGCGCAACGGCGTCAACATCGCACAACTTGCTGAATCCTGTGGCATTCGTGCATTGGCCGTGCACGGCCGCACGCGCGAGGACAAGTTCGAAGGCGAGGCAGAGTACGAGACCATCGCCCGCATCGTCGCGTCGGTGAACATTCCGGTTATTGCCAACGGCGATATCGATTCACCGCAAAAAGCCAAACGGGTACTGGAAACCACCAGCGCGGGTGGTATCATGATCGGCCGCGCTGCCCAGGGTAATCCCTGGATCTTCCGGGATACCGTTCATTACCTCACACATGGGGCATTGCCGGCGTCTCCTGAAGTCCGGGAAGTGGCAACGCTGGTGCTGCAACATCTCGGGGCACTGCACCAGCTTTATGGCGAGGACGCCGGCGTACGTATCGCTCGCAAACATCTGGGCTGGTACACACAGGCCCTGCCGGAAGGCGAGATGTTCCGGCAGAAGTTCAACCGATTGACCGGGCCCGATGCACAGCGGCAGGCAGTCGAGCAGTATTTCCACAACCTTGAAGATGTGGCCGACCGAATCGACATCGGTCGCTACGTGGTGTCTGACGCCGACACCCGGGAAGGCGTTGCGCAAGACATTGCCCAACAAGGAGTAATGGCCGCATGACCAGTACAGCCGCACGGACACTGATTAGCATGAACACCGCTGAAAACCGCACTCCCCACCTGACACTGGCGCAGACTGACAGCCAGGACACTCTGCGCAACTGCGTGCGACGATCCCTGATCGAATACTTCAACAATCTCGAAGGGGAAGCGGTCAACGACCTCTACCCGATGGTATTGGCGGAAATGGAAATCCCGCTGCTGGAAAAGGTGCTGGAATACACCCGTGGCAACCAGACCAAGGCCGCCGAGATGCTCGGCCTGAACCGGGGCACGCTGCGCAAGAAACTCAAGCAATACGGCCTGCTGTAAGCCCCCCGCGCACAGCAAGCCCGCACCCGTCAGGGCAGTCGAGACTGCCCTTTTTTGTTTCCGACCACGAGGTGAAACAAGGTCATGAGCAAAGCCGTTGAACGCGCCCTCATCAGTGTCTCCGACAAGACCGGCGTGGTGGATTTCGCCCGCGCCCTGAGCGGCCGTGGCATCGAAATCCTGTCCACCGGCGGCACCTACCGTGCGCTGGCCGAGGCCGGCATCCCGGTGAAGGAAGTGTCCGAGCACACCGGTTTCCCGGAAATGATGGACGGCCGCGTGAAGACCCTGCACCCGAAAATCCACGGCGGCATCCTTGCCCGCCGGGGCCAGGACGACGCCGTGATGGCCGACAACGGCATCCAGCGCATTGATCTGGTCGTGGTCAACCTGTACCCGTTCGAGCAGACCGTGGCGAAGCCGGATTGCTCCCAGGAAGACGCCATCGAGAACATCGACATCGGTGGCCCGACCATGGTCCGCGCCGCCGCCAAGAACAATGCCCACGTCGGCATCGTCACCGACCCGGCCGACTATGAACGCGTACTGGCGGAGCTGGGCGAGCATGACGGCGCCCTCAGCGATGCCTTCCGCTTCGATCTCGCCATCCGCGCGTTCGAGCACACCGCCGCCTACGACAGCGCCATTGCCAACTACTTCGGCAAGCAGGTCGGCAACGGCAACGACCCGTTCCCGCGCACCCTGAACCTGAATTTCAGCAAGGCGCAGGACATGCGCTACGGCGAGAACCCGCACCAGCGCTCGGCCTTCTATACCGAGCGCACCCCGGCGCCGGCGTCCATCGCCACCGCGCGCCAGTTGCAGGGCAAAGAGCTGTCCTACAACAATATCGCCGACACCGATGCCGCGCTGGAATGTGTCAAATCCTTCGTCAAGCCCGCCTGCGTGATCGTCAAGCACGCCAACCCGTGCGGTGTCGCGGTGAGCCTGGACGGCATCGGCAAGGCCTACGACCTGGCCTTCCAGACCGACCCGGAATCCGCCTTCGGCGGCATCATCGCCTTCAACCGTGAACTGGATGCGGCCACCGCCCAGGCCATCGTCGATCGCCAGTTCGTGGAAGTGATCATTGCACCGAAGGTCAGCCAGGAAGCGCTGGCGATCACCGGCGCCAAGAAAAACGTGCGCGTGCTGGTGTGCGGCGAATGGGACGCGCCCACCGCCAGCGGCCTGGACTACAAGCGTGTCAACGGTGGCCTGCTGGTACAGGATCGCGACGTCGGCATGATCACCGAAGCCGACCTCAAGGTGGTCACACAACGCGCGCCGACCGAAGCAGAAATGCACGATCTGATCTTCGCCTGGAAAGTGGCCAAGTTCGTTAAATCCAACGCCATCGTTTACGCGAAAAACCGCCAGACTGTCGGCGTCGGCGCCGGCCAGATGAGCCGCGTCAATTCCGCCCGCATCGCCGCCATCAAGGCCGAGCATGCCGGGCTGGAAGTGAAAGGCTCGGTGATGGCGTCCGACGCCTTCTTCCCGTTCCGCGACGGCATCGACAACGCCGCCAAGGTGGGTATCAGCTGCGTCATCCAGCCCGGTGGTTCGATCCGCGACGAAGAAGTGATTGCCGCCGCCGACGAAGCCGGCATGGCAATGGTGTTTACCGGCATGCGGCATTTCCGCCACTGAGACTGAGGCGAGACACGACATGAAAGTGCTGATCATTGGCAACGGCGGCCGCGAACACGCGCTGGCCTGGAAAGTGGCCCAGTCTGCGGATGTGGAAAAGGTGTTTGTGGCACCGGGCAACGCCGGCACCGCACGCGAAGCGAAAGTGGAAAACATCGCCATCGAGGTGCTCGACAAAACAGCGCTGGCGCACTTCGCCCGTGACAACGACGTGGCCCTGACCATTGTCGGCCCGGAAGCCCCGCTGGTGGCCGGCATCGTCGATCACTTCCAGGCCGAGGGCCTGAAGTGCTTCGGCCCGAGTGCCGGCGCAGCACAACTGGAAGGCTCGAAAGCTTTCACCAAGGACTTTCTGGCGCGGCACAACATCCCCACCGCCGCCTACCGCAACTTCACCGACGTCAACGACGCCCTCGCCTATGTGCGCGAGCGCGGCGCACCGATCGTGATCAAGGCCGATGGCCTGGCCGCCGGCAAGGGCGTGATCGTGGCCATGACCCTGGAAGAAGCCGAAGCGGCGATCCGCGACATGCTCGCCGGCAACCGCTTTGGCGATGCCGGCCACCGCGTGGTGGTGGAGGACTTCCTCGACGGCGAAGAGGCCAGCTTTATTGTCATGGTCGACGGCGAGCATGTGCTGCCGATGGCCACCAGCCAGGATCACAAGCGCGTCGGCGATGGCGACACCGGCCCGAACACCGGCGGCATGGGCGCCTACTCACCGGCCCCGGTGGTGACACAGGCCATCCACGAGCGTGTAATGCAGGAGGTCATCCTGCCCACGGTGCGCGGCATGGCTGCCGAAGGGCATCCCTACACCGGCTTCCTGTACGCCGGGCTGATGATCGACAGCGACGGCACACCGAAAGTGATCGAATACAACTGCCGTTTCGGTGACCCGGAAACCCAGCCGATCATGATGCGCCTGCAAAGCGATCTGGCGCAGCTGTGCCTGGCCGCACTGGATGGCCGCCTTGACCGCACCGAGGCCGAGTGGGACACACGCCCATCGCTGGGCGTGGTGATGGCGGCCGGCGGCTATCCGGACGACTACGGCAAAGGTGATGTGATCAGTGGCCTTCAGGGCGTCGACGCCGTCGACCTGAAGGTGTTCCATGCCGGCACCAGCAGCCGCGACGGCGAGGTGGTCACCAGTGGCGGCCGTGTCCTGTGCGTCACGGCCCTGGGCGAGAGCGTCTCGGCGGCCCAGCAACGCGCCTACGAAGGCGTGCGGGCCATCCACTGGGACGGCTGCCAGTTCCGCAGCGACATCGGCTACCGCGCCATCGCCCGCGAACAGTGATCCACCCCAGCGGCCGCCCGTCCGGGCGGCCGCGTTGCCAACCAGCCCCTGTGAAGCCCCCCTGTCCTTCTGACATAATGCTTCCGTCGTAGAAAAATAACCGGGGCCACTATTCCGTATGAGCGATGACGCGACCCGCATTGATCTCCAGCGGCTGAAGCACTTTATTCCCTTTGACAGCCTCAGCGATTCGCACCTGGCGGAAATCCGCGCGCGTATCCATGTGCTGCAGCTGCCCCCTGCGCGGCTGGTTTTCAAACGCGGCCAGCCGGCCGGGCAGGCCATGTTCCTTGTCAGCGGCGCGGTGGATATCACCGACGCCAGCTTTCAGGTACGCCCCTTCCCCGCCGACGACGATGAAAACTACCTGGCCCTGGACAACTACCCCGAGCACACCGTCAACGCCATCACCACCGAACCAAGCACCTTCTACCTGCTGGAACGCAATCATCTGGACCTGCTGATGACCTGGACCCAGGCGGCGGAATCCATGCTTGAGGAAGGCGAGGACGACCGGCAAAGTGACTGGATGGATGCGCTGCTCGGTTCCGAGCTGTTTGCACAGGTCCCTCCGACGCGCATCCAGTCGCTGTTTGCAAAGTTCGAGGAACGTACCTGTCACCTGGGCGAGGAAGTCGTGCGTGAAGGCGACGGCGGCGATACCTTCTACGTCATCAAGCAGGGCAAGGCGATGGTGACCCGTCGCCAGGGTGGACGTGAGGACACGCTGGCAGCCCTCACCGCCGGCAGTTTCTTCGGCGAGGACGCGCTGATCTCTGACGCACCGCGCAATGCCACGGTCACCATGACCAGCGACGGCATCCTGATGTGCCTGGGCAAGGAGGATTTCCGCGACATCCTGCAACAGTCCGTGGTACGGCGTGTCAGCAACGACGAGCTGGACGCCCTGAATGAAGACGGCGACCGTGCCTGCGTGCTGATTGATGTTCGTTTGCCGATGGAGTTCAGGCATGATCGCACACCGGGCGCACGCAATATCCCGCTGACGGAGCTGCGTCGTGAACTACGCAGTCTGGAAAAGGATTTTATCTATGTGGTCAGTTGTGACGGGGGCCGCCGCAGTGAGCTCGGCGCCTACCTGCTCTCGGAGGCAGGCTTCGACGCCTTCGTTCTTGAGCGGCAGAGCGCGCCGCCCGAGCCGGCAGCGTCCTGACCTCTGGCTGTGGTGCCTGGCGCTGCTGTGCGCTGCACTGGCGGCGCCGGCGCAGGCCGACCCGCCGCCGCCTTTCGTCATCAATGGCCATCTCGACAGCGCCCGCATCACGGTCTATTCCGAACACCTGCTGGATGACACCGGCGAGATCGAATTCAACGATATCCTCAGCGGTGCCTACGACCGGCAGTTCGTGCCGGCGCTGCGCTCGTCCGAGTTCCTCGGCTTCAGCGACCAGCGCTGGTGGATACGGCTGGCGCTGTACAACGACACCGCCGAGCCGCAGCCGCTGCTGCTGAGCATCACGCCTGGCCTGTACGCACGCATCAGCTTCTATCGCCCGGACGCGCGCGGCATGTACCAGGCCAGCCACGGCGGCACCGACCTGTCAGCGCCCTGGGGCGACCTGCGCGCACGCGCGCCAGTCTACGCCCTGACCCTGCCGCCGGGGGCCACCGAGACCTACTACTTCAGCGTGGTGCCCGAGCGGCACATGAACTACACCCTGCATCTGAACAGCGTCGAGCATCAGTTGCAGAGCTCGCTGTGGAACGACGGCCTGTTCCTGCTGCTGTGCGGCGTGGTGCTCGGGCTGGTGCTGTACAACTTCGCGCAGAGCCTGCTGTACCGGAACACCGTGCATTTCCACTATTCGCTGTTCCTGTCCGCGCTGCTGATCACGCTGCTTGCCGGCAGTGGTTTCCTCGGTTATCAGTATCTGCCGGCCGCCGGCCTGCATCCGCACCTGGAAGCCTTTGCTGCGCTGCTTGCCATCACTACCAGCACGGCCTTCAGCCGTGCCTTCCTGAACAGCCGCACGCTGCTGCCCGGCGCGGAGCCCTGGCTGCTGGGCATGATCATTGTCGCCGGCGTGGGCGCCCTGCTGAGCTGGATGCTGCCGCCACTGCTGGCGCTGCAGATCGTGCAGGGGCTGGCCATCATCAACGCCATCATGCTGCTGTGGCTGGGCATGGCCTGCTGGCTGCGCCAGGGTGAACTGGCCGGGCTGTACCTGGTCGCGCGGCTGCCGCTGATCCTGGCCGCACTGCTGTCGATCCTGGCCGGCTTTGCCATCGTACCGATCACCCTGGACGGCCCGCTGCTGGTGCTTGCCTGCACCACGTTCGAGGCATTGCTGTTTGCCCTGGGCCTGTCGCGCAAGAGCCGCGACGACCTGCGCCAGACCCTGCGCGAACAACAGGAGGAAGCCATCACCGCCGCCACCTGGCACGCGCGCAGCGAAACCCTGGCGCGGCTGAGCCATGAAATCCGCACGCCTATGAGCGGTGTGCTGGGCATGGCGGAAATCCTGCGTGACACGCCACTGACGCCCAATCAGAAGGAATGCGTGCGCGGTATCCAGAACGCCGGCGAGAGCCTGCTGAAGATTCTCAACGACGTGCTCGAATATTCGCGCCTGGAACAGGGCCACACGGAGCTTGAGCAACTGCGCTTCGATCTGAATGAACTGGTGATGGATGCCGTCGAGCTGTTCCGCGAAAAAGCGGAGGAAAAGCAGATCGAACTGATCCCGCACGTGCACACCAACGTGCCGCAGCAGGTCGAAGGTGACCCGAACCGCATCAAGCAGGTGCTGACCAATATCCTCGGCGCCTGTATCCGCCACGCCCAGCCCGGTGAGCTGGTGATTGATGTTGCCCGCGACGCCTCCGGCCGTGCCGACCACCTGCGCTTTGAATTCGAGGGCAGCGCCCTGCAACAGGCCGGTGACGCCTTCAGCGCCCTCACCCCGCATGACAACACTGATGACGACAACGGCGACAGCACCCGGCTCGGTCTGTCCATCGCCCGGCAACTGGTCGACGCGATGGAGGGCCGCTGCGGCGTACGCCATGGCCGCGCCGGGCCAGCCAGCTGGTTTGTGCTGCCGCTGCCGGCGATGGTCGATCCCGGCGTGGTCGAGGGCGACGACGCCACCCTGCAGGGGCGCTCCATCCTGGTGGTGGATGATTCCAGTACCATGACCCGGGTGATCCGCCAGCAGGCGCTGGCCTGGGGCATGCGCGTCACCGCCAGCCACGACCCGCGCGAGGCCCTGGCCAGCATCCGCACCCAGGCGAACCTGAACGACCCCTACGACGTGGTGCTGCTGGACCAGCGCATGCCTGGCATGACCGGCATGCAACTGGCCGCGCGCGTGCACGAGGATCCGCTGATCACGCGCACGCCGATTCTGGTCATGCTCACCGGCATCAACGACGCACCCACCGCCACCGCCGCGCGCAACGTCGGCATTCACCGCGTGCTCGGCAAGCCGGTATCCGGCAACCGGCTGCGTCAGGCGCTGGCGGAGGAACTTGGCGCCGCGTCACGGCGCAAGACGCCGGACCTGCGTGACCAGGCCCCGGACCCCGGCCTGCGCATCCTGGTCGCGGAAGATCATCAGCTTTCGCAGAAAGTGATCCGTGGCATGCTGGCCAAACTTGGCCTGGATGGCGATGTGGTGGCGAACGGCCGCGAAGCCTTCGAAGCGGTCCGCGATGGCCGTTACGATCTGGTGCTGATGGATTGCGAGATGCCGGAAATGGACGGCTTTGAAGCCGCGCGCCGGATTCGCGACTGGGAGCGCATGCACGACCGCAAGGCCGTGCCGATCATTGCCCTGACCGCGCACATCCTGCGCGAGCACCGGGAACGCAGCCTGGCTGCCGGCATGAACGCCCACGTCCCCAAGCCGGTGGAACTGGACGTGTTGCGTCAGGCCATCGTGCAGTTCACTGCTGGCGACGGAATGCTGTCGGGCTCTGGCCACGCCAGCGACGAAACGCCCGATTGAAGGAACTCTGCTCGGCGAAGCCGAGCAGCAGTGCGATATCGGTCAGGCCCAGCGCCGGATCGCGCAGGTAAATCTCTGCCAGCGACCGGCGCAATCCGTCCAGCAATTCCTGGAAACTGACACCCTGCCGATGCAACCGGCTCTGCAGCGTACGCGCCGCCAGCCCCATGCGCCCCGCCACCGCCTCCAGCCCCGGCTCACCGTCCGCCAGCATCCGATACAGATGACTGCGCACCGCGTTGGCGAGATTGGTGCCGGCATCGTAATCCGCCAGCAGCGCGGCGGCTTCCCGTTCCATCATCTGGTTCAGGCCAGGGTCGGCGCTGGTCAGCGGCAGCGATAACATCGCCGGCGCCAGCATCACGCCGTCAAAACCGGCCTCAAAGTGCACCGGGCAACCGAACCAGTCCGCGTAACGCTCACTGCGCACCGGCGCCACATGCCGGAAATGCACCGACAATGGTGCTGCCGGCTCCGCCAGCAGTTGCCGTGCAAACGTGATCCAGCCGGTGATGGCAGCCTCGGTGATATAGCGTGCCGGTGCGCCCGGCAGCGGGCAGTGCCAGCTCAGCTGCACCGGGTCGCCCGGCGTCAGGGTGGAGCGGCCGAGATTGCCAGCGAGTTTTTCAAACCGCAGCAGACGCTGGATCGCCTCGCCGAGGCTGGCACTGGACAGCACCGCGTAACCGAGCACCTGATAGGAGCGCGGCTGCACACAGCGGCCCGCTTCAAAGCCCAGCCCTTCATCGCCGGTCTGCTCCAGGATCACCAGAAACAGCCGCAGCGCGTCGACCATCGGCACCAGCGTATCGGCCCGCGCCAGTTGCAGCGGATCAATCCCGGCACGCGCCAGCACCGCGTCCCGCGTCAGGCCATAACGGTCCAGCAGCGGCGGCAGCACTGAGGTGATATAGGCGGCGGAGAGCGACTGCGGCTCGCCCGCCAGGTCCGGATCGATCTGCATCCTGAATGTGGGCTCCCTGTCAGCCAGCCGGCACGGCACGGCCATGGCACCAGGCGCGCAGTGCCGCCAGCTGCTCGGCCATGGTCACCGACAATGGCACCGTGCTGGTCATTTCCGTGCGCAGGTGCGCCTCGGACAAGGGTGCCTCCTGGGCACGGGCGCTGTATAGCCCGGCCACCACCGCCTGCTCGATCTCGGCGCCGGTGAAACCGTCGCAGTATTCCGCCAGCGCGGCCAGATCAAACTGCGCCGTATCCTGGCCACGGCGGTCGAGGTGAATACGCAGAATCTCGGCCCGGATGTCCGCCGCCGGCAGGTCGACAAAGAACAGCTCGTCGATACGGCCCTTGCGCACCAGCTCCGGTGGCAACTGCTCGATATTGTTCGCGGTGGCGACCATGAACACCGGCGCCTTGCGCTCGGCCATCCAGGTCAGCAGCGTGCCCAGCACACGGCGCGATGTGCCGCCGTCGTTGTCGCCACTGGCCAGGCCTTTTTCGATTTCATCCAGCCACAGCACGCAGGGCGCCATGGTTTCCGCCAGTTGCAGCGCTTCGCGCAGGTTGCGTTCGGACTCGCCGAAGTATTTGTTGTAGACCGCCCCCATATCCAGCCGCAACAGAGGCAGGTGCCACAGGCCGGCCACCGCCTTCGCCGCCAGACTCTTGCCGCCGCCCTGCACGCCCACCAGCAAAATGCCGCGCGGCGTATCCGGGCCCTGCGGTTGCAGAAAGGCGTCACGACGCCGGTGCAACCACTGCTTCAGCTGCGACAGCCCGCCCACCTGGCCGAAGCTGGCGGTGTCGTACTCGAAACTGAGCACGCCATCCATGTCCAGCAACCGGAATTTGGCACGGTTCACTTCCGGCAGGTCATTCTCGGTGATCGCGCCGTCGTGGATGATGGCGCCGCGCGCGAGCTTGCGCGCGTCTTCCGTGGTCAGGCCGCGCAGATTGCGCACCAGCTTGTCGAGCGCCTCGCGGCCGGCCCGCACCCGCTCGCCGCGGGCGCGACCAAACGCACGCGCCTCTTCCTGCACAATGTGCATGAGCTGTTCCTGGTCCGGCAGCGACAGCCGGAACCGGGCGCTGAAGCGCGACAGTTCCGGCGGCAGCGTAAAGGCGTGGCTGACCAGCACCAGCGTGTGCGGCACGGTGTCGTGACGCAGGGCGATTTCCTTCAAGAGCCGCACCACCTTCGGCGCGTTCTCGACAAACGGATGGAAATCACACAGGGCATAGATGCCGCCTTCGGCATTGCCGCGAATCTGTCCCAGCACCGCATCCGGCTCGACCGTATGCCGCTGATTTGGCGCGCCTTCGACTTCCAGCCGGCGCAGGCCATCGACAATGCTCCAGCTGAATACCGGCCGCCCCTCCCGCATGCCGATACGGCGCACCAGGTCCAGGGCACGCTGTTCTTCCCAGGTTTCCACCACCACGATCGGATAGCGCGACTCCATGATCAGTCGCAGGTCATTGAGATCCTTCACCCTGAAATCCCCATTCCACGGTGGATGGCTCGGCGCATACACCACCCTTTCTTGTTCTGTATCAACCCCGGCGCCAGCGAGTCTGCGCAGACTATCACAGCCGTCATCACGCCATGGTAAACTGCGCCGCATGAACGACAACGCCCGTACTACCGGCCGCCGGCTGAGCCCGCTGGATCAACTGCTCGCCCGCGCCGACAACGCCCTGCGCACCCTCACCCCCGGCGCCACCCGTGGCGAACGGCCGAGTCCGGCCGACGCCGCGCACAGCGACAGCCGCCCGGCGGACGTGCATCAGGCGCGGCACATTGCCGGCCTGATGCGCATCAACCATACCGGCGAAGTGTGCGCGCAGGCGCTCTACCAGGGCCAGGCCAGCACCGCCGGCCTGCCGCATGTGCGCCGCGCCATGGAGGAAGCCGCCCGTGAGGAAGAAGACCACCTGGCCTGGTGCGAGGATCGCATCCGCGAACTCGGCAGCGTACCGAGCCGGCTCAATCCGTTGTTCTACGCAATGTCGTTCAGCATCGGCGCGCTGGCCGGGCTGGCCGGTGACCGCTGGAGCCTGGGCTTCGTCTCGGAAACGGAACAACAGGTGGTGCGCCACCTGGACAGCCATCTCGGTCAGGTGCCATTGGAGGACGAGCGCACCCGCGCCATTCTGGAACAGATGCGCGAAGACGAACTGCGGCACGCCGTCACCGCCGAACAGGCTGGCGGCGCCGCCCTGCCGCCGCCAGTGCGTCACCTGATGACGGTCATGAGCAAGGTGATGACCTTCAGTACCTACCGCGTCTGAGCCGGCCCGGTGCCGCCCTCACAGCGGCGACACCGGCCGGTGAACTCACACCAGTTCGGAGAGGGTGTTGCTGCCGGCCTGCACGACCAGGCTGCGGGCACGGGACGCATCCAGACTGTACTCACGGGCTTTCACCGTGGACACATAACGCCAGTCAGCGCGCGCCTCGGTGGCCGTGAAGGTCACCAGCAGATAGCCACGCTGGTTGGCGTTGAGGTAGTGCAGATCATCCACCAGCAGGCTGATGGCCTGCTCTGCGGTGGGCACCATCTCCGGCGGCAGTTGCAGGTACTCTTCCAGGCCCGGTGACGACACCGATGCCGTAGCGAATTCCACTCCGGCGGCGTTGCCGTCCATGTCGGTCAGGTTGCTGGCCCAGGCGTTGTGGGTGTCGCCCGCCAGCACCACCAGATTCTTGCTGGCGGCGTGTGCCGTACCCAGCAGCGTCTCCCGCTCCACCACATAGCCATCCCAGGCATCCAGGTTGTACGGGAGCACCGTGGTGACGCGGGCGATCTCCTCCGGCGTCAGGTTCGGGTCGTTCATCAGATAGCGGCCCTTGAGTTCCGTCAGTTCGGCAATCAGGCCAATCAGCGCCGGGTCCTGGGCGAGCACGCCCTGCAGCATTTCTGCCGGCATGTGGATGCGCGCCATCAGCACCTGCTGGCCAAGCACCTGCCAGGTGGCCGCCGACGACATCAACTGGTTCTGCAGCCACAACCGCTGTTCGGCACCGAGCAACGAACGGTTCGGGTCCCCCATGGCCGCCTGGAAGGCCGGCAGGTTGATACCGTCCGCCGTCAGGTAGTCAGCATAATTGAGCTGCTCGTCGCGGCCGATCACCCGGGTATCGAGCATGTGCAGGCTGACCAGATCGCCAAAATCGAAACTGCGGTAGATGATTTCTTCGTCGTCCGGCATGGCCGGCCGAACCGGCATCCACTCGAAGTACGCCTGCAATGCCTGCAGCTTGCGCGCCAGGAATTCACCTTCGGTGGCTGGATCGTGATTCTCCGCCCCCTCACGCCAGGTATCGTTGGCGATCTCGTGATCGTCCCACACGGCAATAAATGGCGCGCTGGCATGCAGCGCCTGCAGGTCGGTATCGGTGCGGTAGTGGGCATAACGGCGGCGATAATCGAGCAGCGTCAGCAGTTCCACATCGTTGTTGGCCGGCAGCAGGCGCCCCATCGCCTCGGCGTCTTCGCCGGCGTAGCCCTGGCTGTCGTACTCGTACAGGTAGTCGCCCAGGTGCAGCACCGCGTCCAGGCCCTGTTCCTTCGCGGCTTCGGCGTACACGTTGAAATAACCGGCCGGGTAGTTGGAGCAGGACAGCACGGCAAACTTTACCTGCGTCACGCTGCCCTGTGGCAGCGTACGGGTGACACCTGCCGGCGACAGCTCGCCGGCCGCGCGGAAGCGATAGTAATAGATGCTGCCCGGCAGCAGATCGAGCACGTCCACTTTCAAGGTGTAGTCGTGCTCAAACGACACCTGCGCCGTGCCGCTGTGGACCAGGTCCGCAAACCCGGCATCGGTGGCCACTTCCCAGCCCACTTCAATGGCAGTGGTGTCGAAGTCCTCCGGCGTGACGCGGGTCCACAGCAACACCCGGTCACTCAGCGGATCGCCACTGGCCACACCGTGCCGGAAACCGACTTTGCGTCCTCGGGACGAACTGGACGAGCCGCCACAGCCTGACAGCCCGGTGGACACTGCCACTGCGCCCAGGCCCAGGGCGGAAATCTGCAGAAAATCACGGCGTGTGACACGGCGCATAAAGCTCTCCCCAAGATCATTGTTATGGCGGGGAGACGGTAGCGTCCGTGAATGACGCTTTGATGTCGTTACAGTAAAAGGGAAAGAAGACCTTGCGGCAGGCCCGGCAGGGGACTTATCGAAAAACCTCGTCCAGCGTGGTGGCGTCGTAAAAACAGTCGATCCAATGCTCCAGTTGCTCGCGGCTGGCCAGGCTCAGGCGCGTTTCCACCGCCGCCGGGATGTTGCCGAAACGGCGCGTCAACTGACGGCTCAGGATGGCTCTGGCCTCCTGAATGGAGCCTTGCTCGATACCTTGCTCGAGGCCCTGCTCAATGCCTTCTTCACGCCCCGCAGCAAGACCTTCCCGGCGATACTGTGCCTTCCACTCTCGTATTCTGTCCTCGAGCATGGTGTTCGCCTCCTGTAAGTCATTGATCTCACGCCAGTGTGTCACCGGGTCCAGGCTCGGGCCACGGCGCTGCAGCCACTCCACAAAGTGGCGACGCAGATCCGCCATTTCCGGGGTGTCGAGCCAGTCTACCAGAAGCGTCAATACCCGCTGAAGGGCCTCTGGCGAGGCGCTGTGCTCCAGCTGGAACAGCGCCGCCACCAGATTTCGCCGCGCCCCCGGCGGTTCTGCACAAGCCCCTTCATCCAGCAACAGAAAACGCTGTTGTGGCTGAAACTCACGCAGCGCCTCCGGCATCGCCTGGATCAGTGGCTCCAGCGCAATCGGCGCGCGCCACCGGCGTTTGCCATTGTAGAGCACGATCGGCAACACAGCCGGCAGGCGTCGCGTCTTGTCCAGCTCTTTGCGCTGGATCAGATCCTGATACAACAGCCCGATATAGCTCAGGATACGCACCGGCATAAAGCGGTCCACCGTGGACTGAAACTCCAGCAGCAGATAGATGTAGACCCAGCGTGGCCCCCAGCGCACCCGCCAGACCGCGTCGCTGTGCCGGCTGCGGAGGTCGTCGCTGACGTAGCTGCCGTTCATTTTCTCCAATGTGTTCAGGTCCAGCTCTCGCACCCAGTCGCCCGGCACGAAGCCGCGCAACAGCTCTCGAATCATCTCGACGTGGGAGAACAGCAAACGGTAACTGGTATCGTGGTCATCCATGACAGGCTCATCCCGAGGCGGATGAGCATCATCGCAGGCGGTCCGGACCGTGGCTGTCGGGCAACGCTGAAAGTCCTGTCAGCCAAAGGGGTTGGCCGCTGTAGGAAAATGGCCACCCGTCAGGTCAGCCACAAAGGTGGGCACTGAGAATCAATCGCTTATCGCGTTTGATTTTGCTGACGGCCTGATCGGGCCGTCAGCGCCGACTGTTTTTCAACAGCCTGCAAAGCAGAACGCCCCTGACAAGGCAGGGGCGTTCGCGGTCAACAAGTGCGTCAACGTCAGTCGAGGTTACGGCTGTAGAAGATCTCCAGCATTTCCTTGCGCAGACGGCTTTCGATGTCTTCCAGTTCCTCGGCGTTGAACTCATCCGCGCCGGCACCGAACAGGTAGTTGTCGATATCGAAGTCCTTCAGCAGCATCTTGGTGTGGAAGATGTTCTCCTGATAGACGTTGACGTCGATCATCTGGTAACCGTTCTGCGTGTCCTCGGTCAGGAAGTTCTGGATCGAGGTGATGTCGTGGTCGATGTAGTGCTTGGTGCCGTCCACGTCACGGGTCATGCCACGCACACGGTAATCGATGGTGACGATATCCGAGTCGAAGCTGTGGATCAGGTAGTTCAGTGCACGCAGCGGCGAAATCACGCCACAGGTGGACACGTCCACGTCCACACGGAAGGTGGAAATGCCGTTGTCCGGGTGCGATTCCGGGTAGGTATGCACCGTCACGTGGCTCTTGTCCAGATGCGCGACGATGGTGTCCGGCAGCGGGCCCGGGCCTTCTTCGTCGAAGTCCGGGTCGGTCGGCGGAGCATCGTGTTCGGCGATCAGCATGGTCACACTCGCCCCCTGCGGATCGTAATCCTGGCGCGCCACATTCAGGATGTTGGCACCGATGATCCGGGTGACGTTGGTGAGAATCTCGGTCAGCCGCTCCGCGTTGTACAGTTCATCGATATATTCGATGTACTCCTTGCGGTGCTGCTCGGTCTTGGCATAGCTGATGTCAAAGATGTTGAAGCTGAGCGATTTCGTCAGGTTGTTGAAACCGTGCAGCTTGATCTTCGGGTTCGGATCTCTCACCTCGTTCTACCTTTCCTCTGCGCGTTGCGCAGTCAGTCGTTGCGAATGAACCGGCCGCCGGAAATCGGCGGGTGGAAGATGAATTGCACCACCACGCCTTCCGGGTCCAGACAATAGAAGCTGCGCGCGCCATCCCGATGCGTACGCGGCTCCGATCTCATCGTCACGCCCTGATCTTTCAGAAACGTGAACCAGCGGTCGACGTCGTCCATGGCGTCGAGAATGAACCCGATGTGATCCAGTCGCTGCGGGCGAGGAAAGGCTTCTCCCTGCCAGCGATGCAGCGCCAGATTGTCACATCCGGAGCACAGGTAGACATTGTCCTCGTCGGGACGCCACTCCACCGCCATGCCCAGCAGCCCGACATAGAACTGCTCGCAGGCCGCCAGGTCCCCGACGAACAGCGCTACATGGCGCAGCCCGCCCAGACCGGAGGGGCGTTCGCTCACTTCAGGCGGCCTCGACGGCATAGCTGTGGGTAATCTCGACACCGGCACGGGCGAGCATGATCGAGGCCGAGCAGTACTTCTCGGCCGACAGCTCCACCGCCCGCCTGACCTGGTTTTCCTTCAGGTCGTTGCCAGTGACAACAAAATGCAGATGGATACGGGTGAACACCGCCGGCACTTCGTCCTCGGCCCGTTCGGCCTGGATCTCGCAGCGGCAGTCGGTGATGTCCTGGCGTGATTTGCGCAGGATATGCACCACATCAAAGGAGGCGCAGCCGCCCATGCCCAGCAGCAGGGTTTCCATCGGGCGCGGGCCGCGGTTCTCGCCACCGTGATCCGGCGGACCGTCGATCAGTATCTTGTGCCCGGACCCGGATTCCGCCTCAAAACAGACGTTACCCTGCCAGCGAATGGTTGCTTGCATAGGAGACTCCTTCAATGCGGGCGCAGATTACCACAAGGGCCCCCCGCCACCATACCCTCCGCATGAGCCAGCTCGGCGACCGCCGATGCCGATCAGTCCGCAGCCTGTGAAGGCCCGCCTTGGCAGGGGCGTCAAAAAAGGGCAATATCGGACCGTTTTGTCACCTTTTTTACTTACCCACCACGCGAATAACAGGCCATGACGGATTCCAGCAACAAGATTATTCCCAACCTGGACAATTTCCTGGCCCATTGCCACCGGCGCAAATACCCGGCCAAAAGCACCATCATCTATGCAGGTGATGAGTCCGACGCGCTCTACTATGTGCTCAAGGGCTCGGTCACCGTCATGATTGAGGATGATGATGGCCGTGAGATGATCATGGCGTATCTGAATGAAGGCGACTTCTTCGGTGAAATGGGCCTGTTCGAACAGGATCCGAGCCGTTCGGCCTGGGTCAAGGCAAAGACCGAATGCGAAGTGGCCGAAATCAGCTATGCCAAATTTCGTCAGCTCGCCCGCGAGGACGCCGACATCCTGTTCACCGTGTCCGCCCAGATTGCCGGGCGCCTGCGCGCCACCACCCGCAAGGTGGGTGATCTGGCATTCCTGGATGTGACCGGGCGCGTCGCCGGCACCCTGCTCGACCTGTGCAAGCAACCGGACGCCATGACCCATCCGGACGGCATGCAGATCAAGGTCACCCGGCAGGAGATCGGACGTATCGTCGGTTGCTCACGGGAAATGGTCGGCCGGGTACTGAAGAACCTGGAAGACCAGGGGCTGGTCTCGGTGAAGGGCAAGACCATGGTGGTGTACGGCACCCGCTGACCCGGGCACCGGACAACCTCCCGGCAAAGGCGCCTCATGGCGCCTTTGCCTGTTCAGGCCTGGACAAAACCGGCGAACAGCTCGGCGAACAATGCCTGCAACTGGCTGATGCCCGGTTCTTCGACCGGAAAATGCCCGGCGCCGAGCAGTGGCAGGTACCGTTTCGGTGCCGCGATGCGCTCAAAGAAGCGCAGGCTCAGTGACGCCGGCGTCCATCGATCATCCGCCGGGTGCGCGAGCACCACCGGAGCGGCGGTAAACGCTTCCGGCTCGACCTCCGGCGACGATCCCAGCCAGGTGCGCAGAAACCCCAGCGCGATGCGCCCGCCACCACCACGCTCATCCGTGCAGCACAGTTGCGACAGCCGCGGATCATTGGCGATGCGCTGCATCGGTGTGAGCCAACGGATCGGCAGCCGCAACGGGTCGGTCAGCCGCGCCGACGCCTTCATCAGCCCCAGGCTCCAGCGCCCGACCAGCGGCGACAACGCCGACCAGACCACCCGATCACGCGGGTCCAGCAGACAGGTCACCACCAGATGCGCCACACCTCCCGCACGTGCGGCGGCACTATAGGCCAGCAGGCCGCCCATGCTGGCACCGACCAGCACCAGCGGCCGGTCATCGCGCGCCTGCTCGGCACGCAACAGGTCGGCGACGCAGGCCACCCAGTCCGGGTAGCGCACCGCGCCAGGACGTGGCACCCGCGTGCGCCCATAACCGGGCAGATCCGGCACCAGCACGTCATAGCCGATCTCTGCCGCCAGTGCTGCGGCAGGCCACAGTGCACCGGCGTGGCCCCCGGCGCCGTGCAGGATCATCAGCCTGGCCGGCGCCTGCGGACGCCGCACCCGTGCGATATGCACCTGCATGCCGCGCCAGGCCCAGCAGTCAGTTTCCGGGGGAATGGTAGCGCGTGCCTGCCAGGCAGGTGGCAGGCAGCGAAGGTAATCCGTGTGGTCGTACAGCACCGCTATGCTCCAGGGTCATCGCTTCATGTGAGAGCAATGCTCACGCGCTGAAGCCATGGCCACAACTCGCATTCGCCCACCCCGATGCGGCCGCACGAACCCACGGCACCACCATAGTTTGCCGTCATCCGACGCCGCTGGCCGCCCGCACGGCTCAGGTTTTCAGGTGGCCTGGTTAGCGCGCCCGGGCCTGGCGGCACCAACCACATTCGAACGGCTGGCCCAGTTGCGCCTGGCGACCGGCCTCGCTGACCACCCAGGGCCGCTGCATGAACGGCGGCCGGTGGCGCACGTGCTGGGTGTGGCCGCAACTGAGCGTCACCACCCAGTCGCCGTCGTCATCCTGATAAAAGCCGGTGATCAACGGACGTTCGCGCATCAGTGCTCCAGAATAGCTGCCCACGTTGCACCGGGCCGGTGGCTGCGATAAAACCTGAACCTTACCTGGGGCCTGTCACGCACAGGCCGTTGGCAGAAAGCGCGTGGCGGTGCTTTTACATCCGACACGGTCATCAAGGATACGTCATGAAGAAAGGCTGCCCGGAGGAATTTCCCAAAGAACTCAGCGTAGGGCAAGTGGCGCGCCGCAGTGGTGTGTCGGTATCTGCCCTGCATTTCTACGAGGCGCGCGGCCTGATCCACAGCGCGCGCAACAAGGGAAACCAGCGCCGCTATACCCGCGACGTGCTGCGCCGGGTGGCGATCATCAAGGTGGCGCAGCGCACCGGCATCCCCCTTGCGGAGATCGCCGAGGCGCTGGCATCGTTACCGGAAAAACGCACCCCCACTGCGAAGGACTGGGCGCGCCTGTCGCGCAAATGGCGCGGGGATCTGGATGAGCGCATCGACCGGCTGACCCGGCTGCGGGATCAACTGGATGGCTGTATCGGTTGCGGCTGCCTGTCCATCGAAGGCTGCCCGCTGCGCAATCCCTGGGACGAACTCGGCGAGCAGGGCCCGGGGCCACGCCTGCTGGAGCCGGACTGACGTGCGCGGGCAATGCCCGCGCACTGTCCGTGAGGGCGGCAGTTACTCGCCGGCCGCGCGGATCGCTTCGGCGTCGGCCTCCAGGTCTTTCAGTACCGGCGCCCGCGCGCGCCATTCTTCGTACCACCGGTCAACACCCGGGCCAAAGAACTCGCGGTGCACGGTCAGCACCGGCACGCCAGCGTCGCGGATCTTGGCCAGATAGTCGCGATCGATATCCGCATACACACGCAGGATCTGGTCCAGGTGCTTGGCCGCCAGTTCCGACAACAGCGTGCGTTCGCCTTCGGACAGGGAGCTCCAGACCCGCGCGGAGGCCACGCCCACCATCGGCAGCATCATGTGGTTGGATTCGATCACCGTGCCGGCGTTATCAATGTAGCGGGTATTCCAGCTGCCCTCGAAGTCGATCTGCATGCCGTCCACCTGGCCATTGGCGAACGCATCGTAGAGCGCCGGCAGCGGAATCGGTGTCGGCGCGGCGCCGAGCTTGAGCCAGAAGTCACGCTCCGGTTCGATCGGCATGGTGCGCACCTTGCGTCCCCTGAGATCCTCCACGCTCTGCACATCGCCGCGCATCACGATCTGACGCAGGCCGGCCATGCCATAGCCCAGGCCAACCAGGCCCAGCGGTCGCACGTCTTCCAGCATTTTCGTTGCCGTCTCGCCCTGCAGCAGCGCACGGGCCTGCTCCGGCGTCTCGACAATATAGGGGGCAAACAGCGCCGCAAAAGACGGACGGCGGTTGGCCAGTTCACCGGCCGCCAGGAACGCCATGTCCAGCCCACCCCGCTGCAGCAGTTGCAGCATCTGCGCTTCACTGCCGAGCTGGCCGGACGGGAACACCAGCACTTCCAGTTCCNCCGGTTGGAACGGGCCTTCACTTCATCCGCAAACGCCTGGGCACCTTTGCTCCACTGGTGCGACGGCGGCGTGATGACACCCAGGCGCAGGGTTTTCGCCTGTCCGGTCAGGGGCACAAAGGACAGACACAGCAGTGTCGAAATAAGAATCGCGAGCTTTTTCATGAACCTCTCCCGGTCTCGGGTCATTGTTGTGATACGAAAAGAAAATCGCGGTGCCTGGGCCGCACCGTTATCCATTCTCCAGCGCACGTGCCGCACGCAGCATGTGTGTCACGCCCTGATCACGGGCGCTGGCGAGTGCCGCCACCTCCCGGCCACGGGTGGCCGCCTGCATGCCCTCGATCAGCAACCGGCGGGTCTCGTCATCCAGCGTCGGGGTGCCCAGATCGGCCCACCACTGCTCCACTGCTTCGCCCAGGTTATCGAGAAACCCGGCCATGCCACGCTCGGCACCGGCCAGATGAAAAATCATGTGCGGGCCGCAACACGCCCAGCGCGCGCCCAACCCTTCGGTCACCGCCTGGTCCACCTGCTCGACGGTCGCCGCACCGCTGGCCACCAGATGCACGGCCTCACGCCACAGCGCTGCCTGCAGGCGGTTCACCAGATGGCCACGAATTTCACCGGAGAGTTGCACCGTGCGCCGGCCGAGTTGCTGATAGAACGCCGCCGCGCGCGGCAGCACCGCCGCGTCGGTGTAGCGGCCGGGCACCAGTTCCACCAGCGGCATCAGCCACGGCGGATTGCACGGGTGGGCAATGAACAGGCGCTGCGGGTGCACCAGCCCCGCCTGCATTGGCGTCGGCAGGCAACCGGAGGAACTGGAGGCAATCAGCGTGTCGGTGGCAATGAACGGCTCAAGCTGTTCAAACGCAGCCCGCTTCAGCGCAGCGTCTTCAGGCAGCGCTTCCTGCACCAGTGCCACGTCGGCATCGAGTTGTGATGACGAGGCGACATAACCGATGGCCGGCGTCGCCACCGGCGCCAGCCCCAGCGCCGCCAGCACCGGTCGGGCCTGCGCCACTGCGTCGGCAACCCGCGTGGCGGCGTGGGGATGCGGGTCGATCACTGTCACGCGCCGACCGCACAAGCCAAACAGCGCGGCCCAGCCAGCCCCGATCAGCCCGGCACCGAGTACCGCCACATGCCGTATCTCGTTCATATCAGCACCGTCACCAGCCAGGGCACATAAATCAGCAGCAACAGCACTGCCAGCATCGCTGCCAGGTAGGGCAGCAGCAGCACGGCGATACGTTCGGCACGGACGCCGGACAACGCCGAGGCGGTAAACAGCGCTGAACCCACCGGTGGAGTGAGCAGCCCCATCACCAGCGTCAGGCAGACGATCATGCCGAAGTGGAACGGGCTGATGGCGTACACATCGGTCGCCACCGGCAGCAGCACCGGCACCACCAGGATCAGTGCCGGGATCGGGTCGAGGATCATGCCCACCACCAGCAGCATCAGCATCACCAGCACCAGGAACGTGGCCGGCGAATCCGACAGGGAACTGATCCAGGCGGCCGCCAGCGCCGGCAGGTTTTCAAAGGTGATCACCCAGCTGAACAGGTTCGCGGCAGCAATCAGGAACAGGACGATGGCGGAGTTGCGCGCCGTGCGCAGCAGCGCCGGCCACAACATGCGCAGATCGAATTCACGATAGACCAGGCGACCGACCAGAATAGCCGCCACACAGGCCAGCGCGGCGGCTTCCGTGGGTGTCGCGAGCCCGCCGAGGATGCTGCCGACAATGGTCAGCGGAATCAGCACGGCAGCGGCGCCGTCACGCATGGCTTTCAGGCGCTGGGCGAAGGTGAGCTTTTCCGTGGTCGGGAAATCATGCCGCCGCGCCATCCAGCCCAGCACGGCAAAAAACGCCAGCCCGAGCAGAACGCCCGGCACGATACCGGCGATAAACAGGTCGCCGATGGAAATCTGTGCGATCACGCCGAAGATCACGAACATCATCGACGGTGGGATGATCGGCGCCAGCAGGCCGCCGGCGGCGGTGATTGCCACGGCGGTATCGCGGCGATACCCGACCCGTTCCATTTCCGGCACGGCAATACGCGACATGATGGTGATCTGCGCCACGGTGGAACCCAGGATCGACGCCATCATCATGTTCGAGAGCAGGTTCACGTAGGCCAACCCGCCCTTGATGGAACCGATCAGCGCGGTGGCCATGTTCATCAGCCGCCGCGCAATACCGCCTTCATTCATGCACTCGCCCACCAGAATGAACAACGGCAGGGCCAGCAGGCCGTAATTTTCCAGGCCACCGAAAAACTGCTGCGGGTAGGAATCCAGCAATACGGTATTGCCCGTGGAAAAAATATAGATCAGCGCACTGATCGCGAGCACAAACGCCACCGGCACGCCGATGGCCAGCAGCACAACAAAGAGTCCGGCAACCATCAGGCCTCCTTCGCGCGCAGCAGGCGCGCCAGACTGATATCCAGGTTGGAGAGCGCGTGGATCAGGCTGGCAATGCCGAACACCGGCAGGATCAGCCATAGCCAGAACTTGGCGACGCCCAGCGTCTGCGTCGGTTCCTGGTAGATGAAATTGAAAAACTCGGCCGCCAGCGCATCGGTATCAAAGCCGACGCTGTACAGGTCCATCGGCGCGAACCAGCGCCACAGCATCCAGATCAGCGCCAGCACAAACGCCAGCAGCACCAGGTCCACCAACACCGCCAGCGCGCGCGCGGCAACTGCCGGCAGCGCATCGGTCAGCAGCGTCACGGCGATGTTGGCGCGGGCATACAGGCTCACAGAGGCTGCCAGAAACGCCATCCACACCATCGCTGTCACGGCTGCTTCATCGACCCAGTACAGCGCATTGCCGAACGCACGTGTGCTGATGTTCAGGATCAGCAACAGGAACACGAGCCCCACAAACACACCGGCCAGGACCTGTTCTGCCCGGGCCAGCCGATAGCTCGCGCGTTGCAGCCATGGCAGAAAGCCCTGCCCGGAAAAATCGGGCAGCGTCACATCGTTGCTGTCAGGTGTCGCTGTCTGCGCACTCATTCGGGGTCTCCATGGGTCAGGTAGTCCCACATGCGCTCGAAGATCAGGCCCGAGCGGGTGGCCCGCCGCTGCGACTCTTCCAGGCTCAGTTCTTTTGCCGGCTGGCCGCTGGCGAGGCAATCCATCTCTACGCGCGCGGCATCTTCCAGGTACCAGGTCAGCACCACGGCGGATTGCAGCGATTCGGCGGCGGCCACCACGCCGTTGCCCCGCATCACCAGCGCCGGGCTGTCAGCCATCAGGTCTGCCAGTTGCTCGGCAGCCAGGTCATCACGGATCAGTTGCGGGTCATCCCACAGCGGCGTGCCCGGCGCGAAATAGCTGCCCATGCCGTGCAGTACACGGGGCGTGCGGCCCAGCGCGGACAGCGCCATGGCGCGCGCCGGCATGCTGCGCACGATGCCGCCGATGTCCGGCCGGCGGCGGTAGATTTCCCGGTGAATACGCACTTCGCCCAGCACACCGTCCGGCAACGGGCCGTTGACCGGCACCACGGTCCCGGCCTCACCTGGCGCAATGGTGCCCAGCGGTTTGGCGGTACAGACCAGAAAATGATCGGCGTCCAGACGCTGGCTGCAATGTCCGTAGGCATGCACCAGGCCATGCCGGCCGAGGGCGCGCGCAGCGCGGCGAACAATGATTTCTGCGTCAGCGCGCGTGACGGTGTCAGCCTGGGGAGAAGGGGCGTCAGTCATGAAGCAGGTTCCTTACCGTGGTTGTGTGGTCGCCGGAGCGACGATTTCCGGGCACAACGACGGGCTCTGGCGCGAACCTGCAGGACGGGTCAGGGACCCGGCGGCGGGATGAACGGACATCAGGCGCTCCCGTTGTTGTTATTCAGCGCCCCGCCTGACTCATGACAGCAGCCATCACAGGGCATCTCTGGCGATTGACTCTAACCAGCCAGCGCCATTCCCTGAAATGAATATGTGTCTATGTAATATAACTTGAAGTAATAGCCTAGAAGGGCGACAGCGCCTCGCTGCCCGCTGCCCGCAGCTCGCGCAGCAGCGCCTCTGCGGCCTTGGAGAGGGGGCTGTCCTTGCGCAACGAGACCCCGACCGGGCCAAAGAACAGGGGTTCTGCCATATCAATCCGTGCCAGCAGCCCGGCGCGCACGTCCGGCTCGATGACCCGCGCCGGGAAGGCACAGATGTAGTCCGTCTCCAGCAGCATGCACCGGTTACCGATCACGGAGAGGGATTCGCACGGCGCCACCGGCAGTTCCAGGTTGAGATCATGGAACGCCGCTTCCAGCATCTGCCGCAGCGTGGTGTCCGGCAGCGGCAGGATCCAGGGCCACTGGCGCAACGCGGCCAGGTCCGGCTGGCGCAGCGACAGCGCCTGATGGCCGGGGCGCACAATGAAGTGGATTTCTTCCTGATAGAACGGCTCCACCACCAGCCCTTCCCGGTAACGGTGGGCCGGCAGCCGGCCGACGATCATGTCCAGCTCGCCCTGCCGCAGCGCCGGCACCAGTTGCCGGTAGGTGCCTTCGCGGATCGAGGTACGAATGCCCGGCGCCAGCCGGTGCAACCGCACCACTGCCTGCGGCAGCACCTGCGCCGACCCGGCGATCAGCGCCCCCACCGACACATGGCCACTGAGCCCCTCGCGGGCATTGTGGATTTCCTGCTCCACCTGGCTGAGCTGGGCAAACACCGCCTTGGCCTGGTTGGCGAGCATCTCACCGAACGGTGTGGTGTGCGTGCCACGACTGGTACGCACAAACAACTGCACGCCGAGATCTGCCTCGACTTCGTGCAATATCTTGCTCACCGCCGGCTGGCTCAGGCCCAGCTCCTCGCCGGCCTTCACCAGGCTGCTGTTCTGCGCCACGGCCAATACAGTGCGCAATTGCTGCAGTCTCACCCGGCGTGCCCAGCCCGGATCTGTCATCATTGCTCTCCTCTCTTCCTCCGGCTCCGGCCGTCGGACATCCCCCGTTTGGGGTATGCGCCGCAGAAAACATCATGTTATCAAACCCGCCTGACGAAACGGGAAGGGAACACATCATGACGTATCTCAACAGAGCAGCAACCGTCTGCCTGGTCACCGTGGCATTGTCACTTCTGCTTGGTGGATGCGCCTCGACCAGGGCGGTCAACGCCGCCAGCCAGGGGGATCTCGATACCCTCCGGGCATTGCATGCCGAAGGCAAGTCCGTGGACAAACGGGATCTGCGCCGACGCACGCCGCTGTATCAGGCCGCCGCTGCGGGCCACACGGATACCGTGGCCTTTCTGCTGCAGTCCGGCGCCGACATCCACGGCACCAACGAATCCCGAAAGTTGACGGCCTTGATCGCCGCCGTCCAGAGCGGCCATGTCGACACCGCCACGCATCTGTTGAACGCCGGCGCCCGCGCAGACCAGACCGACACCAACGGCAACAGCGCGCTGGCCGTTGCCGTCGCCAACGGAGACAGCACACTCACCGCCTTGCTGCTGGCCGCCGGCGCCGACCCCGCGCAACAGGATGGCGAGGGCATGACCATGCTGTACCGCACAGCACGGCATAACCAGATATCCCTGATGCAACAACTGCTGGATGCCGGCGCCAACCCGAACCAGATGACCGCCGGACAGAGCACACCGCTGCTCGCAGCAGCCACCCACGACAGCGCCGATGCCGTGGCGCTGCTGCTTGTCGCCGGGGCCGACCCCAATCTTCAGGACGGCGACGGCCGGACTGCCGTGCAGGTGGCCGTGGAAAAAGACAACCGCGCGCTGCTGGAATCACTGCTGGCCGCCGGCGGCAATCCGAACGGTACCGAACAGGTTCCACTGTTGAGCCTGGCCCTGAAAAACGAGCATTCCGCCATGGGGAAGCTGCTGCTGGCAGCGGGTGCCCATCCCGAACCGCCGGTGAGCGCCCAGTACAGCCAGCCGCTGCTCTATGCTGCCCAACACAATGACGCCGAGATGGTGGCACTGCTGCTGGCCGCAGGCGCCGACGTCAACAGCAACAGCCATTCCGGCTTCAGCAGCCTGTACCAGGCCGCCTATTACGGCGCCGGGGAAACGCTCGACCAACTGCTGGCGGCCGGTGCCGACGTCAACAGCCGCAACGGCGACGGCCCGTTCACCCCGCTGATGGCCGCCGCAGACCATGGCCATCAGGACATCGCGGTACGCCTGCTGGCGGCCGGCGCAGATCCGAACATCACCACCCGGAACGGCTACAACGCGCTTTATTACGCCGTGGGCGACAACGCCGGTGAGATGGTCAGAATCCTGCTGGCGGGCGGTGCCCACCCGAATCTGCGCACCCCGGATCAGTACAACTGGACGCCAGTGCACCGTGCGGCCAACGCCGGCCACTACGAAGTGCTCGAATCACTGCTGCAGATGGGCGGCAACCCGAACCTGCTGGATGCGGACAACGACTCCCCCATGGACCTGGCCCTGTACAAGGAATACAGCACCACCCCGCAGGTGCTGGCCCGGTACGGCGGCCGGACCCACAACTACAAGGGCCGCAAAAGCGGCGGTGACAATTTCATGCGGACCTTCGCCACGGTGGCCATCGGCGCGACGGCCTTGCAGGCGGACCTGCCCACCCACCAGACCGCCGACATCATGAGCGCGTCCATCCGTGATATCTGGCTCGACAACGGTCAGGGCAACAATCTTTCACAACTGCAACAGCAATACGCCAGCGGCAATTTCCAGATACGTGACCCGCTCGTGCAACAGGTGTTCAGCGCCTCACTGGAAGCCGAAGAAACCAACCGCCGCCTGCAAGCCCAACTGGCCGAGGCCCAGGCCGAACAACAGCGCCAGCAGGCCGCACAGCAACAGGCCCTGCGTGAACGCCAACAGGCGCTGGCCGCCCAGCAGGCGGCGCGTCAACAACAACCGGTACGTCGGGCAGCGACACCCGCACCGCAGGCCACGCCTGTCGCCATGACATCCGGCGCGCCGGCTACGGTGCCCGCCTCCCGCACCCCGCCTCCCGCCGCCGCCCCGCGCCGGGTGGAACCTTCCCCCAACAGCGCCAGCCTGCAACGCGGCCGCATGCAGTCCGCCGAGGGCATGGCGTGCGACTGCGAAGGCACCATCACCCGCCGCAACCTGACCGTCGGCAGTTGCCAGATCAGCGAGATCACCGTGGCCTACCAGCTCGGTGTGTTCTTTGGCGAACCTACCGTGAATGGCAATTTCCGCTGGCGAGCCGGCACCAACACGCCGGCGGACTGTCTGCCGTACAACTTCAACGCCTGGGTGAAGGTGCAAAACGATCAGGCCTACGGTTACGTCAAGATTGATCCGACCGTGCCGAAAGCCGGCGATACCGGTTTCAATGTCACCGGCAGCCCGAACTGGGACAGTTTCATCTGCGGCTTTCAGGGCACCCGCCAGAGCGGCTGCTTCAGCGCCGAGGATGCCAAGCAGTTGCTGCGCAAAGGCCGCGTCACCGACGTCCTGTTTTCCTTGCGCTGAACACCCGACCGTTCAGGAAATCCGATCAATACGTTCAGTTCGCCGGGGTGGAGCCACCACCCCGGCCACGTCTATGCTCGAAGGCTTCCGTATCGCTCACTCATGGAGGATCTTCATGCGCCTGTTCGCTCCTGCACTGACCCTGGCCCTGCTGGCCACCGCGCCACTGGCCCAGGCCGACACCCTCACCGAATACACCCTTGATCCGACGCATACCCAGGTGCGCTTCAGTTGGGACCACTTCGGCTTTTCCACCCCCGGCGCCAGTTTCGATGAAGTGACCGGCACGGTGTATGTGAACGAAGCACACCCGGAACAATCCCGCGTCGACGTCACCATCCCCGTGCGCAGCGTACACACCCACGTGCCGCTGCTGGACGAGCACCTGCTGACCAAACCGGAATTCTTCAAGGCCGATGATCACCCGACCATCACCTTCCGCAGCACCGGCATCCGCAACGCGGACCGCGAGGAACAGGAATTTGATCTGGTCGGTATCCTGACGGTGAACGGCATCAGCAAGGAAGTCGTGCTCGACACGGAAGTAAACAAAGTCGGCGAACACCCGATGTGGGACAACGCCCGCGCCATTGGCCTGAGCGCAGAAACCACCGTCAAGCGCTCCGATTTCGGCATGGGCGCCTACGCCCCGGCCGTCAGTGACGAGATGGAGGTCAGCATCACGCTGGAAGCTATCGAAGCCAGTGCGTTTGCAAAAAAGCAATAGGGGAAGCGGCGAGCTGCGAGCCGCGAGCTACGAGCTACGAGCGGAAGAGCTCTTTTCTTTCGCTCGCGGCTCGTAGCCCGTAGCTCGCAACTGCGTTGCATTGCGCCGATGTCATCGGCGCAAGGCAACGCTCACCCTTAACCCGCCAAGTGGCGATTCATCCAGAGTGAGTGTGCCGCCGTAGAGTGTGACCAGTTCGGCCACGATGGCCAGGCCGAGGCCGGAGCCGGGGCGTTGTTCATCCAGACGTGCGCCGCGTGCCAGTGCGGCGTCGCGTTGTTCAGCGGTCATGCCGGGGCCGTCGTCTTCAATGCACAGTAATCCCTGTTCACCGTCGCGCTCCAGCGTCACACGCACTCGTGCGCGCGCCCAGCCGAGTGCATTTTCCAGCAGATTGCCGACCAGCTCCTGCAAATCCTGCGGGTCAATGCGTAATGTCAGTTGCTCGTTCACCGCCGTTTCCATCGCCAGGCCGCGGCGCGAGGCGAGCCGGCCCAGGCCGTCCAGCACCGGCCTGATCACCGGCATAACGCGCGTGCGCCCGGCCAGCGCCGCGCCGCCTGCGGCAGAGGCGCGGGCCAGGTGATGGCGCACGGCATCGTCAATGCGTGCGAGTTCGGCACGAAGCTGTTCGCGCTGCTCCGGCGGCAGGCGATCGGCCTGCGTCTGCAATACCGCCACCGGGGTTTTCAGCGCGTGCGCCAGATTGCCGGCGGCACTGCGGCCGCGTTCGATCAACCGCTGGTCTTTATCAATCACTTCGTTCATGGCTGTGGCCAGGTCCGCCAGTTCACCGGGCAGGCCCTGTTCGTCCAGGCGCGCGGCATCGCCGGCTTCCACTCTGCGCAATGCCGCGCGCATGCGCCGTAGCGGTGTCAGCCCCCAGCGAATCTGCAACGCCAGCCCGGTCAGTAACAGCACCGCCAATGCCAGCAACGACACCCCCAGCAACCGCTCGAAGCTGCGCACCTCGGCATCCGGTTCTTCCCGCGAGGCCGCCACGGTGACGTACAGCGGCCGGCCGAGCGAGGCGAGCAGGATCGGCCGTTGCATGGCCCGCAGCGGCGTGTTGCGCGGGCCGGTGGTGTCGAAGGCCACCTGCCCCGGCGTGGCAGACAACCGCACCGCCAGCCGCTGGTCCCACAACGAGCGTGAGGTGACCGCCAGCATTTCGCCGTCGCTGGCCTGCCAGTACCAGCCGGAAAACACCCGGTCGAAACGGGCATCGCCCAGCGAGCGGGTGACCACAAGCTGGTCCGCCAGCGGGTCATAGCGCACACCGGCCAACACTACGTTGAGCAGCGAGCCAAGACGTTCATCAAAGGAATGGTTGACCGCCTGCCGGAAGTTGTAGGCCAGTGCCAGCCCGGCCAGCGGCAGAATCACCAGCACCAGCACCAGCGCGGCGATCCACAGCCGCAGGCCCACCGACAGTGGCCGCCGGATCATTCGATTGCCACCAGCCGGTAGCCCTGGCCCCGGACTGTTTCGATACGCTCACCCCCGAGCTTGCGGCGCAGCCGGCTCACCTGCACATCGATGACATTGGAATCCGGTTCACTGTCGCGGTCGTAAACGTGCTCGGACAGTTCCGTGCGGCTGACGATACGCGGCGCCGCACGCATCAGGCAGGCTAGCAGGCGCAGTTCCTGCGCGGTCAGGGTGACCGGCATGCCGGCGCGGGTGACGCTGCCGACATGGCTGTCATACCGCAGGTCGCCCACCGTCAGCACCGGGTGCGCATGGCCGTGGCTGCGGCGCACCAGTGCATGCAGGCGGAACAGCACCTCGCCGGTTTCAAACGGTTTGGTGACGTAGTCGTCGGCCCCGGCGGAAAAGCCGGCGGCCTTGTCCGACCAGCGCTCGCGTGCGGTCAGCACCAGCACCGGCAGGTCGATGTCATCCGCACGCCACTGCGCCAGCCAGCGGGTGCCATCGCCATCGGGCAGGCCGAGATCAAGGATCACCACGTCGTACCGTTCCGTGCGCACCAGGAAATCCGCATCGCTGCCGGTGCCGCTGGTTTCCACCAGCAGGCCGGCGTCAGTGAGCGCCCGGGCCAGAGCCGTGCAAAGTGCCTGATCATCCTCCACCAGCAACACTTTCATTCAGCGTTTCATCCCGTTGATATTGACGCCCTCGATACCGACCAGCTCGCCGGTCGCCGCATCAAATTCGAACTCCACCACCTGCCCCTGGGGGCCGACCATCTCGATTTCGTAGTACACCTTGCCGTCGTCGCGGTCCAGCTCCACCTCGATCACGTTGCCGACATAATGCTGCTCAAGCCAGTCGAGCACCGACCCGAGGCTGACCAGCCGCCCGGCCCGCACATCATCATGCAGCGAGCGCCAGTCATCATCGGCACGGGCGGCCGGCCACAGCGCCAACAGCAGGGCAAAGGTGCATGACAGTACTTTAATTGATGTCTTCATGGCGCCCATTGTCGCGGCTCGAACATGAACGGCACATTAACAAGCCACTCAGCTTCCTGAAAACCGCCTTGTGTGAGTATGGCTTTCAACGACGGGGCACACCGCCCCCGTCGCAACGATACCAAGCGCTGAACAAGGAGATTCACCATGCAAACGAAACATGCCCTGATGCTGCCCCTGATCGCCGGTTCCCTGTCCCTGGCCGCTGTCAGCGCCCAGGCCCGGATGACACCTGACCAAGTCGACGCACTGCTGAAGCAGACCGGTGAATATGGCTTTACCCACTATGAAGAAATCAGCTTCGATGATGGCGAGGTGGAAGTCGAAGGCTGGCTGGACGACAACTGGACCGCCGATGTCGACTTCACCCTGCAGGGTGAAGCGGTCCGAGAGGAACGCCGTCGCCGGGACGGTGGTGCCCGCGGCCTGAGCGCCGATGACGTGCGCAACGCCGTGAAAGCCGCCACGGACGAGGGCCTGACGCAGATCGAGGAAATCCAGACCCGTCGCGGCAATACCATTGAAGTGGAAGGCTATGGCCAGAACGGTGGCGAAATGGAAATTCATATCGACGCGGAGAGCTACAAGGTGATCAATATCGATCGCGACTGATATCGCCTTTTGCCCGGGGTATCACAAAAAAATCCGGCCTTCGGGCCGGATTTTTCGTGCGCCTCACGCCGTTGTCAGGTGGCTGGAGAATCGCTCCCGTCGAGCGGTTTCCAGAACCGCTTCAACCCGCACAGGCCTGGCGTATTGATCATGCCTGTCAGTCATCCTTGTCCACTTTGACGATATCGAAACTGCCCAGCTGGACACGCACATCGATATCCTTGCCATCGGCGGTCTGCCCTTCCACCTCAATCACATTTTTGCGATTGATCTGCACATCATCGACACGGGTCAGGCCCTCGCCGGCCGCAGCCTGCACGGCAGCGCGCACATCGCTTTGCTGCATGCTGTGCTTGCGCTCGCGCTCGCCACGGGTTCTTTCCTCGACCACCGCGCCCTGCGCGGAGAAGGTCACCTTGGCCATGGCATTGCCGGCCAGCCAGCCTTCGATCTCCGCCGAACCATCGTCGTCGATCTCGATGTCCTTGTAGTAGGTAAAGCCGTATTCCGCGCTCCGTTCCAGCACACCGTGCAGATCTTCCACACTGATGTCGGCCTGTGCCATCGGCATGGACAGCGCGCCCATCGCCAGCACCCCTGCCAGGGGCAACACTCGACGTATAGACTTTTTCATACTGACCTCCTGCATGTCTTCACACAGGCCGGAGAACGGACCCGTCGCCCTCCGAGGCGACCGGCAGCGTTGCCTCGGGCAACCGCTCCTGCTGGCATGATGTTGGCCCTCCGTGCGCCGGGTTGTCGCCCAGCACGGCGTCCTTTTGACAATGTTTTGCAGGGGCAACGCGCTGCCCCGCCAGCCTCCGGGGGAGGGGTCAGGCCGGCGGGGCCTTGCGTTGTTCACTATGTCGACGCAGGGAGGTGGTCGGACGGCCTGCCTGTTGCCAGGCGCGGAAACCGCCTTCCAGATGGCAGACGCGTGGCACCCCCATGCGCGTGAGTTGCGCGGCGGCCAGCGCCGAGCGCCAGGCGCTGGCGCAGTACAGCACCAGCCGCTTGCCGCTGCCGAATACCGGCTTGAAGTAAGGGCTTTCCGGATCGACCCAGAATTCCAGCATGCCGCGCGGTGCATGGAAGGCGCCGGGCAGCAGCCCGTCGCGCTCCAGCTCACGCAAATCACGCAGGTCCACAAAGACCACGTCGCTGTCGTGCAACAGCGCAGCAGCATCCTGCTGGGACAGCAGTTCTGCCTCGCGCCCGGCTTCCGCCAGCAGCGCCTTGTAGCCGATCTTCAGTTTCATGGACCACGCTCTTGCAGACGGACAGAACGTCAGCCTAGAACACCGCCTCCGAAGACAACATCCGACCTTGGGAGGATGGCCTTACGGTGCAGCGTCGAATATTGCCTTGCCGGTCTGCATGTCGATGGGCATGGAGAAGTGTTCATGCACAATCCGCCAGCCGTCACCCTGGCGACGGTAGCAGGCCGTACCGCGCGTATAACCGCTTTCCATTTCGCCCTGCTCGTTGGGGCCGCTGCAGCGGTCGATAAACCAGGCCACCGCCAGATCGTCGCTTGCCTGCACCGTCACGCTGTGCAGCACAATGCTGCCCTCGCCCATGAACTGCAGGCACTGCGCCCAGTGTTCGCGGTATGCCGCTGCGCCGACAAATTGCAGTGTCGCAATCGCGTCAAACGCCACCACGTCATCGTCGTAGAACGCCATGATGCGATCAAGATCGCCACCGGTCACCGTGGCGTGCCAGGCTTCTACCAGCGCGCGAATCTCGTTTTCCACCGTGTTACTCATGCTGTTTCTCCTGTCAGGCACAGCCGGGTTTGTCATTGTTCTGTGAGAACTGCTGCATTGCTTCCTGCAATGCTTCCGGGCTCACATCCCGCACGTGAGAAGCGATCGACCAGCGGTGTCCGAACGGGTCGCTGAGCACGCCGTAGCGATCGCCCCAGAACATATCCTCCAGCGGTATCACCGTCTCGCAGCCGGCGTCCAGTGCGCGTTGGAACAGCGCATCGCAATCATCCACCTGCAGGTGCAGCGTGACCGGGCTGATGGCACCGGCCTGCGGTACATCACCGCACTCCTCGAACACGTCGCACAACATCAAGCGGGCATCGCCGATCTGCAGTTCACCGTGCATCAGGCGGCCATCCGGTGCCGGCATCATCATGTTCACTTCCGCGCCAAAGGCACGCTGATAAAATTCCGCCGCCTTGCTGGCTTCTCGGCATTGCAGATGGGGAATCAGGGCAACACTCATGGCACACCTCCTGTGTCAGTGGGAGTTATAACGGTTCATCGCGTAATAGCGGATAAGGGAGGGTCGGACGTCTGACGTCGGACGTCTGACGCCAAACCGAAAGCAAACGACTCTGGTAATGGAAAGGCAGCGCCGTCCGCGTCGGATATCAACCGCTTTTAGCGTCCGACGTCAGACGTCAGACGTCCGTCGTTCGACCCACACCACCCTGTCATACGTCCAGATCACGAATCGGACGTACTTCGATACTGCCGACACGCGCGGGGGGAATCTTCGCGGCGATCTGCAGGGCTTCATTCATGTCGCGCGCTTCCACCAGGTAGAAACCCGCCAGCTGTTCCTTGGTTTCCGCAAACGGCCCATCGGTGACCACGGTCTTGCCGTCGCGCACACGCACCGTGCTGGCGGTCGCCACCGGCTGCAGCGCTTCACCGGCGATCATGCGACCGCTCTCGTACAGGCTGCTGGCGTAGGCATGGCATTCCGGATCCTTCGGGCTGTCCGGCAGGCTGTGGAGCAACTGTTCATCACTGTAGACCAGGCACAAATATTTCATGGTGCGTCCTCCAACGCGGTAAGGTCGTATACAAGCTCGGTTCATTCATTCAGTTCCTGCAGGCGACGGGAGAGAAACGCCCGCTCGGCATCCTGCTGTGACAGCGACAGCGCGACGCTGTAGGCCGTCCGGGCGGCCTCGTTGTCACCCTGCCGCCGCAACAGGTCGGCACGGGCCGCGTGGGACAGCGCGTAGCCACGCAACTCGCCCTGCGCATGCAACGCATCGATCAGCGCCAGCCCGGCGCGCGAGCCGTCGCGCATGGCCACGGCCACCGCGCGATTCAGCGCCACCACCGGCGACGGCGTCAGGTTCATCAGGGCATCGTAGAGGCCAACGATCTGCGCCCAGTCGGTGTCGGCCGCATTCACGGCTTCTGCATGCACCGCCGCAATCGCTGCCTGCAGCGTGTAGGCGCCAAAGCGACGCGAACGCAAGGCGCGCAGCACCAGCCGGTCGCCCTCTTCTATCAGGGCACGGTCCCACAGCGTGCGATCCTGTTCTTCCAGCAGCACCGGATCACCGGAGACATCCAGCCGCGCCGGGCGGCGTGCCTCGATCAGCAGCATCAGGGCCAGCAGCCCTGCAACCTCCGGCTCGGGCAGCAATTCCAGCAGCAGACGGCCAAGCCGGATCGCCTCTGCGGACACATCCGTGCGCGTCAGCGAGCCACCCGAGGACGCGTAGTAGCCTTCATTGAACACCAGGTAAATAACCCGCAGCACACTGTCCAGCCGCATCGGCAATTCCGCCAGCGTGGGCACCTCGTAGGGAATGCCGGCGTCACGAATCTTGGTCTTGGCGCGCACGATGCGCTGCGCCACGGTGGGCGTGCTGATCAGAAAGGCACGGCCGATTTCTTCGGTCGTGAGGTCGCAGATTTCACGCAGCGTCAGGGCAATTTGCGCTTCTGGCGCCAGCGCCGGGTGACAACAGGTGAAGATCAGCCGCAAGCGATCATCCTCGACACTGTCGTCGAGCAGGTCGGTGTCATCCACCTCATTGTGCAACAGCGCCATTTCCGCCACCGACGCATTAAAGCGCGCACGGCGGCGCAGGTTGTCGATCGCCTTGAAGCGGCCGGCAGACACCAGCCAGGCGCGGGGATTGTCCGGCAAACCATCATGCGGCCATTGCTGCATCGCGGCCATGAAGGCTTCCTGCAATGCTTCCTCGGCCAGATCGAAGTCCCCCAGCAGGCGGATCAGCGTCGCCAGCACCCGCCGCGACTCCTTGCGGTAAAGCGCTTCGACCTGTTGTTGCATAGCGATACTCCGCGGCTGGCTGCTCATGACATCTCCCGGTCACGGCCCCAGCGGGCGGATTTCGACACAGCCCAGGGCACCGGCGGGAATCTGCGCGGCGATGCGAATCGCCTGATCCAGATCGCCGGCCTCGATGAGCATATACCCACTCAACTGCTCGGACGTGTCAGCATAGGGCCCGTCTGTGATCAGCGGCACATTTGCATCCGGGTGGCCCGGCCGCACCGTGGTGGCCAGCTGGGCCGACCGCAGGCAACGGGCATCCAGCACACAGTGACGCTGCTGCAAGGCGCTGTCGTAGGCGGCGCTGTCCGCCGCCAGCCGGTCCAGCGCCTGGCGTGGCAGGGCCGCCAACCGCTGTTCGTCGATGTAGACCAGGCACAGGTATTTCATGGCATCAAACCGTCGGGTAGATGCCTGTAGTCGCCGGGCGGCGCCGGGATTCGACAGCCGCCGGAAAAAAAGACGGGGCGGCTCAGTCCTCGTCGTCGTCCTCTTCCTCGCCGAGCTTCTCTGCCTCCTTCTTGAGCAGGTCGCTGAGGGCGTCTTCGTTGTCGCTGACGATCTCGTAGGCCTTTTCCAGCCACTTGGGTGGCAGGCCGGATTCAGTGACCGTGGCGAGCAGGGAGACCGTGCCCAAGCCCATCAACTGGCCGTCAAACCCGACCGACAGCGGCACCCTGGGCAGGCGAGGCACCTGACCCCATTTAACCGGTTCGTCCACGTCTTGCTTCAGAGGCTCCCCCTCGCCGGTCAGGAAATACTGTACCGTCGGCCCACCCCGGCGCGGGCAGTACACCACCGGGAAGCGGTGCTCGAACAGCGTCTCCTGCATGCCCCGGTTGCCCTGCTGCCAGGTGGCGTCGGCGGTCAGACTCAATTGCACGGCAATGCGGCGCCGATCCGCCGGGACCGCCGGCACGTTACAGTAGACCCGGCGCAGCACCATTTGCAGGGCATCAGCGCTCTCCTCCTGTGGACGGATTTCCACCAGCGCCTCGAACGCCGGCTGGTCCGCGTGAAAGCGCACCAGCCGCAGGCAACGCCAGGGCGATACCGGCTTGCCGGCGTCATCCATGCGATAGAAGTCGAACTGGCCTTCTGCCTCATACTGTGCGGTGTACTGTTCGATCTTTTTCGCCAGCGACCGGCTCATGCGCTCGGTCAGGTAGTCGCCCAGGGCGCCGCCAAGCGCCACCAGCAGCTTCACGCCCACAGCAGGCACTCCCTTTTCGGACTCGCTGCCACAATATTGCCGGATGCGCTGTTCCTGCTGGGGAAAAACGCCGCTCACGCCATCCTGTGCCGACCAGTCCCGTGGCAGCGCGTCGCTGCGCGGGTTGGCGTCGAACGGTATCAGCATCAACGCCACGTCTTCCTGTTTCGGTGCAACAAAATGGGTCTGCTTCAGACAGCCGGCCAGTGACAACAGCATCAGCACGGCAAACCCCATCAGATAACCTTTCATTGGATTCCCCTTACCCGTCACAGGAGACGTTTTCCGGCCGCACCATGCGCACACCCGCCGGTACCGCTGGTGCAGTGCCAAATACCGGCTCTACCACCGCGCGCAACTGTTCGAACCAGGGAGTGCTGGGGTAATAGCTGCAGATCACATAGCGCTGGATCATCGCGCCCTGCTGCTCAAAGCGGTATTCCAGGAACGCCTTGCCCGGTGCCAGCCGGAAGGCGTACGGCTGGTCATAGCGCAGGTGTTCAAGGATCACCGCCGCCAGGCTGTAGCCCGTGCGCTCGCGATGCTGGTTTTGCCAGACATGGGTGATTTCGTGGGCCAGCAGAGCCAGGTCCCACACCGGCACCTCCCCATTTGGACCACGCGCAAAATTATCCCGATACATATCACGCTGGTAATAGATGTGATTCCCCAGCGTCAGTGCATCCGGCCTGTCCGCAAAGCGCTGGACAGCCTCCCGCTCCGTCAGTGGTTCGCCGCTGTCGTCGGTGAGTGCCGCCTGTTCCAGCAGCGCCGCCAGGGTACTGCCTTCCTGGCGCAGCGCCTTGCGCACCTTCGCCGTGCGCCGGAACAGGCCATCGTGCACACGCACGTCGTCATAGCGCACCTGTGCACCCTGAATATCGCGCAGAGCCATCACTTCGTCCGGCACCAGCGGCCGGCCACAACAGCCCGCCAATATCAGCAGCGCCGGTATCATCCATATTTTCATGAGCACGCCTCCCATTGCACCGGCCCGAACAGGGTGGCGGCGGCCCGCACGATATATTTCGACTGCTCCTCCGTGATACTGAAACTCCACACGTTGCGGCGATCCGTGTCACGGCAACTGATATGGTCGGCTATGTCCGTCGTGAATTCAGTACCTCCGCCCTGGTTCTGCATGATCAGGCGGGAACTGAAATGAGGTGTGCTGGCGGAAACTGCGGTGACATTGTGACCGTATACAGCGGTGTAGCATTGGGGCCCGTTATCCCACAACACCCTTGTCGCCGCAGAGCGCTGCGTCAGCCGCGCCCTGACGACGCCAGTGGTGGCATCGGTCAGTTCAATATCGGGAAAACGAAAAAAACGAATGTAGTGCCAGTTACCGGCCGCTTCGGCGAACAACGCCTCATCCAGCTCGCCGGGCGGCAATGCGTCATGAAACATAACCCTTCCCTTCCCATGGTGAGTAGTGAGCTTCCTGCTCCGGAGGCTGCTGCCCGATCTGCGTCGGGCTATGCCAGGTAAGGTGCCCCGGCGACAGAAAACGCTTCATTTCTACCGGATCAGCGCCGCCTTGTCATGCGCGCCTGGATGAAAGCGTCCCGCGCCGGGTGAGTGGAGTGGGGTCAGCGAAACAGGCGCGCCAGCTCAGCGCCGGGATCCTCGGCGCGCATGAAGGCTTCACCGATCAGGAAGCCGTGCACACCCTGCTCGCGCATCAGTGCGACGTCAGCAGGGGCAAGGATGCCGCTTTCGGTGACCAGCAACCGGTCCGCCGGCACATCGGCCAGCAGCGACAGGGTGACATCCAGCGACACATCGAAGCTGTGCAGGTCGCGGTTGTTGATGCCGATCAGGCGCGCCGGCAGGCGCAGGGCACGCTGGAGCTCTTCGGCAGTGTGGACTTCCACCAGCACGTCCAGGCCGGCGTCAACAGCGCTCTGGTACAGCTCGGCCAGCAGCGCGTCCGACAGCGCCGCCACGATCAGCAGCACACAGTCGGCGCCGAGGGCGCGGGCTTCCCACACCTGATACGCATCGATGGTGAAGTCCTTGCGCAGTACCGGCAGGGTGCAGGCGGCACGGGCGGCTTGCAGGTAGTCATCGCTGCCCTGGAAGAAATCCCGATCCGTCAGCACCGACAGGCAGGCCGCGCCACCGCGCTCGTAGCTGGCGGCAATCGCGGTGGGCTGGAAATCCTCGCGGATCACGCCTTTCGACGGCGACGCTTTCTTGATCTCGGCGATCACCGCCGGCTTGCCCTGCCCGATGCGATGCGCCAGCGCGCGGATAAAACCCCGCGCCGGGGATTGCTGGTTCATGGCCTGCGCCTGCTCTCGAATCTGCGCCAGCGGGTGCGCTTTCTGCAGTGCCGCGACTTCCTCCTGCTTGCGCAGCAGAATGCGGTCGAGCACCGTGCCGGTGTGCTGAATACTCATGCCTGGCCACTCTTGAGCAGGTCGGTGAAACGGGCCACTTCGCGCATGCGCTCGCCGGCCTCGCCGTTATGCACCAGGTCTTCGGCCATGCGCACGCCATCCTTGAGTGTTGCGGTGACACCGGCGACATAAATGGCGGCGCCGGCGTTGAGGGCCATCATCTCGGCGGCCTTGGCACTGGCGGCCGTCTTGCGCTTGCCGAATGCGTCGCGGATCAACGCCAGGGATTCATCGGCACCGGCCACATCCAGGCCGACCAGCGAGGCCGATTCCAGGCCCACGTCTTCCGGAGTGAGCATGTACTCGTTCAGTTCACCGTGACGGAATTCCGCCACATGCGTGCGGCCCGCCAGGCTGATTTCATCCAGCCCGTCCAGGCCGTGCACCACCATGACGTGTTCAGCGCCCAGGCGTCCGAGCACTTCCGCCATCGGGCGGCAGAGCTTGTCGGAAAACACCCCCACCACCTGACGCCGCACGCCGGCCGGGTTGGTCATCGGGCCAAGGATATTGAACAGCGTGCGCAGGCCCAGTTCCTTGCGCGGCCCGATAGCATATTTCATGGCGCTGTGATGCGCTGGAGCAAACATGAAACCCACGCCCACTTCGCGGATGCAGCGGCCGATTTCTTCCGGCGACAGGTCAATCCTGATCCCGGCGGCCTCCAGCAGATCGGCGGCGCCACTTTTTGAACTGACGGAGCGGTTACCATGCTTGGCCACGCGGCAGCCCGCCGCCGCCGCAATGAACGAGGCACCGGAAGACACGTTGAACAGGTTGGCACCGTCGCCGCCCGTGCCGACGATATCGACCAGGTAATTCAGGCCGCTGACATCCACCGGCGTGACCAGCTCGCGCATCACTTCCACAGCCCCGGTGATTTCATCCAGCGATTCGCTTTTCATGCGCAGGCCCATCAGGAAGGCACCAATCTGCGCATCGGTCGCGCCGCCGGTCATGATCTGCCGCATCACCTGCTGCATGTCTTCGCGGCTCAGGTCGATATGCTCCACCACCCGCGCCAGGGCATCACGAATATCCATGGCTCAACGCTCCAGGAAGTTTTTCAGCAGAGCATGGCCATGCTCCGTGAGAATGGATTCCGGGTGATACTGCACCCCCTCGATGTCCAGCGTGCGGTGCCGCATGCCCATGATCTCGTCCACGCTGCCGTCCGCGTGCTGCGTCCAGGCGGTCATTTCCAGGCACTCCGGCAGGCTGTCTTTTTCCACCACCAGTGAATGGTAACGCGTGGCGGTGTACGGCGAAGGCAGGCCACGGAACACCCCGACACCCCGGTGGTAAATCGGCGAAGTCTTGCCATGCATCACCTGACGCGCCCGCACCACTTTGCCGCCGAACACCTGGCCGATGCTCTGGTGCCCCAGACAGACACCCAGGATCGGCAGCTTGCCGGCAAAGTGAGCGATGGCTTCCATCGAAATACCGGCTTCATTGGGCGTGCAGGGGCCGGGGGAAATCATCAGCCGGTCCGGCGCCAGCGCCTCGATCTGCGCCAGCGTGATAGCGTCGTTGCGATGCACCAGCACCTCGGCGCCCAGCTCCTGCAGGTACTGCACGATGTTGTAGGTGAAGCTGTCGTAATTGTCGATCATCAACAGTTTAGCCATGACAACCTCTTGTTTTATTTGAATTTCTTATCTTAGAACCATGGCTGTTATACACTTTATTATACACATCAGCAGTGGATTTCAGCAGAACGAACGCTAGAAAGCGGTCTTGGCGAGGAAAAATCGGCACTACCGTGTCTATGCTTGGCTGCAACAAAGCTTCCGGCAAGAACCTGCACGAAGTCGACCGAGCCGGCCACCTGTTAACGGCGCGCACGATCACACTCCACGGAGCAGCCCGCAAGGTGTCGACAAGGGAGGTTTTTAATGGCATCGGGCAAATCTCCTGAGTCTTGGAGCTGCCGTGCCGGAGAGCCATCTGCTGAATCTTGCCCACCGATACGGCGGCAAGGTGCGGGTCGAGGCCGCAACGACGTGCCGCTTCCTATTGGAAGCGCCACCACTGAGCAATGTTGATTGAAGCGGTACGGGTCATGGCAGACCGAGGTTCAGTTAACAGGGAAGATGCGAGCGGAAGCCAATCTCCACGGCAGCCTCATATCCAAGCAATAATAACATGCAGGCTCTTCTCCGTCTATTAGTTGAATCTGCAGAGAGTCGCCCTTGCGTGGCGCACCAGATCCCGCTCCAGCTTGGGCTTGCGATTCTCGCGGCGTAGCCTGGCCAGCTAGCTCATCACGCTCCGCCCGTTTGACCGCTGCCGGATCGACCACGAGGGTACAGCCGAATTCCGGGCCCAGATCCTCATACTTGCGTCCGAGCCGGACCAACTCGACCATCTGCTGGCGGAACTGCGGCATGTATATCCGCTGCTGTCTCCTCGCCATGAGAACACTCCTCCCTTTTTGTGAAGATGAAGGGTCCACGACAGCGGATCAAGACGCCTTAGAGGACGCCCCCATTCCTTCAGGTATTCACTTCGCGCTTACGACGCTAGCAATGTCACCCGTGCGCCACGACGATGTGAGTAAACATCATGAAACGCAGCTCATCCCCGTCACCGTAATAGTGGACGACTTCTCGTGTATCCTCCTTGACAGCTTCGACCAGTTCAGACCGGGCTGTGGAATCCAGCTTTGCAAATAACGGCACTGTGGTCGCTGCGCCCATCACCATGAGCTGTACAAAACGCTCAGGCATAGGCAGGAATACCTCAAGTGATCGTGGGTGGATTTCGACGCGCCGAAAGCCGGCGTCGTTCAGCAGCATACGCAACTCATCGGCATCGCCGAGCGAGAAGGACAGGCTAACATCAGCTATAGCCACCCCCAGATGACGCGCTGTCGATTCGAATACTTCCCTGTATAGCGGGTGCTGATCCAGCGACTGCCAGACGCTGATTCCAGCACGACCTTCCGCTGTCAGCACCCGATGCATCTCCCTCAAGGATGCAGTACGGTCGGAAAAAAATTGTAGCCCTTGCTGACAGAGCACCAGGTCAAACGACTCGTCCTGCAGTCCCAGAGTCACTGCCGAGCCTTCCCGCCATTCAATCAGTGCTCCGGTCGGCGCCGCCTGGGCTTGCCCAACAGCTAGCATGTCGGGATTGATGTCGAGCGCAAGCACTTTGCCGTCGGTACCAATCATCGGAGCGACCCCTCTTGCCACGCTCCCTGTGCCACAGGCCAGATCCAGCACGCGCTCGCCGCGCTGCGGGCCAACAATCTCAAGCAATATTCGTGTGAATGGATCAGCCATAGCGGGGCTGAGGTAGTGCTCATAAGTTTCTGCCGGGCTCGGCGCGTCGTTAGTCATTTACTTGCTCCTTGGTCCGTTAGCCGCCCAACCCGATCTGCGCAGACCACAACACAAATTCGTAGAGGGGAAAGCGTGCGAGATACCCTCGGTCTATCGTTTTCTCATACCTTGGCCCACGTGGTGCCGGGCAGCGGTCTGCGGCTCTAGCGCTAAGAGGAAGCTCACCATGCCAAAGCGGTGGTACAACGGCATAGCTCTATCGCCTGGCAATGGCTTGAAGACGAAGTCATGCCAACCGTTATCAACTCTGGCCGGCGCTGGCGTCCTTGCCAACTACCAATCTGGCGCTAGTGGGAATTCCTGATGTGCCTTAGCTAGTTTCAAGGTGTCGCTTTATTTAGGTTGATCTGCGAAGCCGGAGGGCATTGAACACCACTGACGCCGAACTCAAGCTCATAGCCAATGCGGCAAACATCGGCGAAAGAAGAAGGCCCGCAAACGGGTACAAGACGCCTGCTGCAAGCGGTACACCCAGCGCGTTGTAAACAAATGCGAAGCCGAGGTTCTGCTTCATATTGCGGACGGTCTTCTCCGACAGGAAGCGAGCCGTGGAAATACCGCGCAGGTCCCCCCTAACCAATGTGACTTGCGCGCTGTTCATGGCCACATCAGTTCCGGTCCCCATGGCAATGCCGACATTGGCCTTGGCAAGAGCCGGCGCATCATTGATGCCGTCGCCCGCCATCGCAACGATCCGTCCTTCGGATTGAAGCTTATTTACCAAATCGAGCTTGTCGCTAGGGGTCACTTCACCAAAAATCTCGTCGATGCCCAACCGTTCAGCAACAGCCCTCGCTGTAGAGACGCCATCTCCAGTGGCCATGATGATGCGGATCCCCGCTGCCTTCAGGGCGTCCACGGCCTCAGGGGTGGTTTCTTTGATGGGGTCAGAAACCGCCAACAAGCCAGCGAGTTTGCCGTCCACTGCCAGATACATAACGCTCGCACCCCTGGTTCGGAAACTTTCGGCAGTATCGCTCAGCTCGGCCACGTCGACGTTCTCCTGCTCCATGAGCGCGGTGTTACCCAGCGTGAGCGGTTTGCCATCCACCCGACCGCTCACGCCGATACCGCTGCCGGATTCAAATTCTTCCACCGGGCTTAGATTCAGCCCGCGCTCGCGAGCGGCAGTGACGATCGCGTCAGCAAGGGGATGTTCGCTACCTTGATCCAAGCTGGCCGCAATTTGCAGGACTTCATCAGCGGCAAAGTCGCCAGCGGGAACGGCTTGATCGAAGGCCGGGCGGCCTTCGGTCAAAGTGCCCGTCTTATCAACGATGAGCGTATCGACTTTCCGCAGATTCTCTATTGCTGCAGCATCGCGGAACAGCACGCCCTGGGTGGCACCGCGACCCGTTGCCACCATGACGGACATCGGCGTAGCGAGCCCCAGCGCACAAGGGCAGGCGATGATCAATACAGCCACTGCGTTAATCAGACCATAGACCCAACTTGGCTGCGGGCCGAAAACTCCCCAGACAAAGAATGTCGTGATTGCGATCACGACCACAGCCATCACAAAGTAGCCGGCCACGAGGTCAGCCATCCGCTGCATTGGCGCGCGAGAGCGCTGGGCTTGCGCAACAAGTTGGACAATTTGCGACAGCACCGTGGCTGAACCTACTTTTTCTGCTCGTATCACTAGCGCGCCGGATGTATTCATGGTCGCGCCAATGACTTTGTCACCTGGGCGCTTGCTGACGGGAATAGGCTCCCCTGTAAGCATGGATTCATCGAGTGAACTGTTGCCTTCTTCGACGACCCCATCAACGGGTACTTTTTCTCCGGGTCGCACTCGAAGGCGATCACCTTCGTGAACATGCGTCAGCGGTACATCCTCTTCAGTTCCGTCTGCATTGATACGACGGGCAGTTTTGGGTGCTAAACCGAGTAATGACCTGATAGCAGCGGAGGTCTGGGATCGGGCGCGGAGTTCGAGAACCTGGCCAAAAAGAGTGAGTGAGATGATGACCACCGCAGCTTCAAAGTAAACGCCAACGCGCCCCATCGACTGGAAGGTTTCGGGGAAAATGCCCGGGGCCACTGTTGCGACCGTGCTGTACATGAATGCCGCCCCCGTACCCAAACCAATGAGCGTCCACATGTTGGGACTGCGGTTGATAACAGATTGCCAGCCGCGCACAAAAAATGGCTGCCCTGCCCATAGCACTACCGGTAATGACAGTACGAGCTCTATCCACGCCTGCATGCCCATGTTGAACCAGCCAAGCTGGGGACCGAACATCGCCAGCACGGTGACCACGATGGTGAAAGGCAGCGTCCACCAAAATCGTCGGGAAAAATCTTTTAGTTCTGGATTATCGTCATCTAGGCTGGGCATGAGCGGCTCGAGCGCCATGCCACACTTGGGACAGCTTCCTGGATGGTCCTGTTGAATTTCAGGATGCATAGGGCAAGTGTAGATTGTACCAGGCTCTACTTGTCCGGCAGATTCTTCTTTATTTCGTGGTGCAGTGAATTTCTCAGGCTCGCTTTCGAACGTGTGCATACACTTTGCACTGCAAAAATAAAAAGACTTTTCTTCATGTGCAACGTGATAGGGAGACTCTTCTGTTACATTCATCCCGCACACAGGATCAGTAAGCTGCGACCCGAAGTCCTGTTTTTTTACGGCCTGATTATGGGACCGTTCATTGTTCTCCGCCATGACTATAAGACCTCTTCAGGAATAAGCGATACTTCGCGACTTAATGTGCGAGCACGAACCCATCCGCGCGTCGCGATGAATACAATATTTTTCGGGTTACCCATCGTTTAGCCTAGCTTTGGTCGCAAACAAAGGGTTACAAAAAGTATGCGGTAGCGTGACGACAAAGCGCGTAAGGCTGTCATCCGACTCCGCATGGATTCTACCCTTGTGCGCCTCGACGATAGTCTTGACAATCACCAGGCCCAACCCCGCGCCTTCACCTTTGCTCTGACGTGAAGGATCAACGCGGTAGAAGCGATCAAAGATTCGAGATAATGCTTGTCGCGGAATCTTTGGTCCGGGGTTTTCGACACTGATCGTGGTAGCTCCCACATCTTGATGCAGTCGAACAGTAATGCTTGCGCCGCGCGGCGTGTAACGGATCGCATTGGAAAGGAGATTGCTGAGTGCGCGGCGAAGCATTTCTCGATCGGCCTGTATCGGTGCTGCGCGCCCCTTGAGCTGCAACGAGACACCCCGATCTTCCACCCATGCCTCGAAATACTCGAACAATCCCTGGGTCGCTTCGGTGAGGTCCACGGTCTCCAGATAGAGATCGTCCGGGGCGTTCTCGGTCTGTGCCAGAAACAGCATGTCGTTGATCATCCGATTCAGGCGCCCGAATTCCTCTAGGTTCGAGTAAAGAATTTCCCGGTACTCATCAGCGGAACGGGGCTGACCCACCGCCACTTCCGTCTGAGTGGTCAGGTTGGTGACTGGCGTGCGCAGTTCATGGGCGATGTCGGCGGAGACATTGGCGAGTTGGGCGTATCCCTCCTCGATGCGCCCGAGCATAGCGTTGAACGAGGCGATGGTCTCTTCCAGTTCGATCGGTACTTCCTTCGGGTCCAATCGCATGTACAACTTGGAAGAGGTGATCGCTCGAATCTTTTCGTTGGCCCTGCGAATCGGTTTGTGCCCCCAGCGAACCGCACTCCAGGCCACCAGAATCACGATGCACATGACGACGCAGACCGTCCACCACTGGATGCGTTTAAAACTGCTGATGAATGTGAGATGGACACCGATATCCATCGCAACGGCTATCGTGTACTTTTCACTCAGGGTGTTATCGCCGCCGATCTGTAAAACAGCGCCGCGATAGTGCGTCCCGCTTTCTTCCCATATTGACATTTCCTGCTCACTTGCGAGATTGACAGGATGCTCATTCGCGGCAAAGCGCGCCAGATCGGGACCACCTCTGGGAGCATAGAGTGCTTCTCCAGCAGCATTGGCTACATAGTAGTAGACGCCATGATGCCCACGGACTGCACGCTGCAAGGCCTGCGCATCGCTATTGTCATGCACCTCACCTAGCGCTCGGATCACCGAACTGGCTATCACCCTCAGCTCTTCTTCATCCATCTCGGCGAAGTGCTGATCCAATGATTTGACACTGATCCAGTTAAATATCAGAAATACCAGCAGCATCGCCAGGCCGACCAACCAGGTTATCCGCAGCGCGAGTGAGGCTGGACGGCGAGCGATAGCAGGCTTATTCGTCATCCGGAACATCCAGCGTATAGCCCATGCCCCTGACGGTATGAATGAGCTTGGGCTCGAAGTCATCATCGATCTTTGCCCGCAGCCGACGAATCGCAACATCGATCACATTGGTGTCGCTGTCGAAGTTCATGTCCCAGACCTGGGACGCGATCAGCGAGCGCGGCAACACTTCACCCTGGCGACGCGCTAACAACTCAAGCAGCGCGAACTCCTTGTTGGTCAGATTAATACGCCGTCCGCCGCGGATCGCGCGCCGCCGAGCCAGGTCCAGTTCTAGATCCACGATCTGCATGCGGTCGTGGTGGATAGGCATGCCGCCGCGACGCAGCAAAGTGCGCACACGGGCAAGCAGCTCGGCAAAAACGAACGGCTTAATCAGGTAATCATCGGCACCCAGCTCCAGCCCCTGCACGCGATCATCCACATTGCCACGTGCGGTCAAAAACAACACCGGAACCTGGTTGCCCGCCGCTCTGATTGATTGCAGAATGCGCCAGCCGTCTATATCAGGAAGCATGACATCAAGCATGATCAGGTCGTAGGCTTCGGTCATGGCCATGTGGTGACCATCGAGCCCGTTGCGCGCCAAGTCAACTACAAACCCTGCTTCCGTAAGGCCCTGACGAACATAGTCCGCCGTCTTGTTCTCGTCTTCGACAACCAGCAGTTTCATCGTTGTGTTACTCATGCGATGCCCGGGCCTTCCAGGGGAATCGGGTCAGGTGGCTTCAACCAGCAGCTTATCTAGCTGGACCTGCCAGAATGATGACACGGAGATTACAAAAATGTAATCGAAATATCATCAGAATGACAGCGACAGCTCCTCAGGATGACCATTACTGAAGCTGGAGAAAGGGATTCGATATGGAGCACACTTCACACACGACTGACGATGGTCACGGGAAGAGAACACATCGACCCTACCTGATGTTCTGGATCAACATGGGCCTCGCCCTGATTGTCATGTATATCGTCATGTTTACGATGATCGATGGCATCCACGACTTCCGGAACAATCTCAACATGTTCTATATGGCGGTGACGATGTGGGCGCCTATGGGAATTTTCATGCTCGCAACGATGCCGCACATGTTTTCCAAGGGAGGTCTTAACGTCGCGCTCTATGTACTTTTTGCCGTTTTAACGGTTGGATCGTTTACCGCGACGCGTGCGCAAATTCTCATCAACGATCGCCAGTTCATCGATTCGATGATTCCGCATCACTCCGGCGCGATCCTGATGTGCCGCGAAGCCGATCTCAATGATGCTGAGCTTGTTGACCTTTGCACTGAAATCATTAGAGCGCAGCGATCCGAAATCGATCAGATGGAGCAAATTAGAACGCGCTTAGATGGCGGAGCGTTACACTCGCCGCAGTAGGATTCAGCCAAGTTAGTCTGCAGATCCCCGCATTCATTGACAGACATTCTTGGAGCTCGTACTTCCGATGACAGACCATCGTGCGGCAATCAAGCACCCGGAGAAACCTAGGTAGTAGGGTCGCTCTCGCTGATGCGGGTTAAAGATACAGCCGTCGAAAAGCTTCGTGAACGTACCACTTTTCTGATTACATCCATCCCATGCGCAGCGGCATCCATATGGCCATTGCAATCATGATGAGATTCTCCGTAAGGGAGACGAAGCCTAGTGGCACATTGCTGTTGCCGCCAACGCAGGCGCATTTGAGCTTGCGCCTGTCGATGTAGACCGCCTTGAATACCGAGACGGCGCCTACTGTACCGATGAACAGAGCCAGGGGCGATGCGACCCACATCAGGACTCCGGCCAGCATCAGAACTCCCGCCAGCGTCTCGCCGAAGGCATAGAAATGCGCATAGGGTACATAGCGGCGCGCGAGAAGATCGTAGTTGAGGAACATGGTCGAGAAACTTTCGACGTCCTGGAGTTTCTGCACACCGAGGAAGCACATGGCGACGGCAATTGACGCTTCGACGGCATGGATGCTGAACAAGGTTCCGGCGACGGACCAGCTCACTGCAAACCCCATCAAGAGCGCAACGCTGAATAGCGCAATAATCGGCTGATAGGTCGTCTCGTCCTTGCCGCGCAGTCTTTTGCCGAAGTGCTTGCGTGTATCGTCATAGCCGCCGATCCGCTCGCCTCCGATGAAAACTTGCGGTGTGGTCTTGACCTCATGCTCCTGCATGAAGCGATCGGCTTCCTCTCGCGTCGACAATGGATGGTCTTCGACCGAGAAGCCTCGTCGCTCCAGGAACGACTTCGTCTTCAAACCATACGGACATAAGTGATCGCTCGTTGCCAGGCGATAGAGCGATGCCCTCGTACCACCGCTTCGGCCCGGGACAGTCTGCTTTGTCATGGTAAACCTCCTCTTAGAACCAGAGCCGCCGGCCGATGTGTTCGGCCCACAGCCCATGGTACCCAGGTCGGGTTGTAGACGACCATCAGCGGTAGCCCGCCTTCAGCCGGAACATTGGCGGCCGCCGGAGCCGTCCTCGACATGATGGGTGCTGACGACCAACATAATCGAGGCCTTACGTTTCAGGAGCGACATAGCGGTGGGCTCTCCTAGAACCAGATGCGCACGCCCGCGACAACGCGCGTGTCCTCGATGTCGCGGGACTGTTCGCGCCGGTAGTCGGCGGTGCCACCGTATGCGCGCTCCCACACCACGCCGATGTAGGGCGCGAACTGACGATGGAACTCGTAGCGTAGACGGAAGCCAGCCTCTAGCGTGCTCAGGCCGCTACCGATGCCGCGCTTCCGATCGTCTTGTCCCCATACTTCGGCCTCGACCAGCCACGTCCCGATTAGGCGGTTGGTGAACAGCGTCTCGTACTCGGCCTCAAGCCCGAGACCGGTCTGGCCCGATTCGCCGAGGTAGGCGGTCGCCTCAACTTCGAACATGTACGGCGCCAAGCCCATCACACCGACGGCAGCAAAGGTTTGCGACGGCCCTTCCCCAAAGTCGTGGCGAACACCGGCGACGAGGTCCCACCACCGTGCGATCGCGCGGCCATAAAGCACTTCGACGTCGGCCGACTCGATACTGCCGTCGATCGACTCGCCCTCGCTGCGCACCCATACGCGGTCAAGGTCGGTGCCGACCCAGCCGCGGCCTTCCCATCCGATCGCGTTGCCCTCGTCCGCGTCCCAGGTTTCGAGCCGGTTGAGCAGCGCGAACCAGTTTATGCCGTCGTCGTGCACAGTGTGTCCGGCGACGTCGGGGAATGCCGCCGCGCGATCGGAATCGGTCACCGCCGGGATCGGTTCGCGCGGTGCGGCGTTCGCCGGCAGGTCTTGTCCTTGCATGCCGGCATGTTCTTCCGCCGTCATGCTTTTCATGTCGTGGCCCATGGCGGAGTGATCCATTTCCTCGGTTGGCTCGTCGGGCGGCATGTCATGACCCATTGCCGAGTGGTCCATCGCCTCCGTGGGCGGCATCTCGTGACCCATTGCGGCATGGTCGACCGACGTGGCTTGGGCCGGGGCCGGCCCGAGTGCGAGTTTTGGCTTGGAATTTGGCGCCGGCATGACATGGCCGGCATGCGGATCGATCGCTGGCTTTGGCGCGGCGGTCGGGGCTGTAGACGGCTGCGGTTCGGGCTTGCGGGCCGCTGGGGCGGGTTTCGGCGCCGGCATCTGCATTTTCGAGTGGTCCACTTCCTGTGCGAGGACTGGCGCGGACACAGCGCCCAGCGCGATTGCGATCGCAACGCCGAGTGCGCGCGTGCGTGTGGTGAGAGGTGTCGATTTCATGATGCTCATTCCTCTATCCGCACTTCGCGGAACATGCCGGCTTCCATGTGGTACAGCAGGTGGCAGTGGAACGCCCACCGTCCGAGCGCGTCGGCGCGGACGCGGAAGCTGCGGCGGCTGCCGGGCGGCATGTCGATGACGTGCTTGCGCACCTGGAAGTTGCCGTCAGCGTCCTCCAGATCGCTCCACACGCCGTGCAGGTGGATCGGATGGGTCATCATCGTGTCGTTGACCAGCACGATGCGCATGCGCTCGCCGTACTTGAGCACCAGCGGTTCGGCCGACGAGAACTTGATGCCGTCGAACGACCAGGCGAAGCGTTCCATGTGGCCGGTCAGGTGCAGCTCGATGGTGCGGCCGGGCTCGCGTCCGTCGGGGTCGGGGAAGGTGCTCTTGAGATCGGCATAGGTCAGCACGCGGCGGCCGTTGTCGCGCAGGCCGATGCCGGGGTCGTCGAGCTTCGCGGTCGGGGCCATGGTCTGCATGTCGACCAGCGGGTTGTTGCTCTCGCTGGCGGGGTGCTGCTGCATGCCGCCTGCGCCATGGTCCATGCCGGCCATGGCGCCGCCGGCCATCGCGGACATGTCGTGACCGCTGTGGTCCATGCCTTCCATGGAACTGTTTTCCATCGAGCCGCCTGACATCGACGACATGTCGTGACCACCACCGCCCATGCCGCCATGACCCATGTCGTCCATGGTCAGGATCGGTTTCGGATCGACTGCGGGCACCGGCGCGCGCAGGCCTTCGCGCACCGCGAGGGTGCCGCTGACGTAACCCGTGCGGCCCATATCCTGCGCGAAGATCGTGAAGGCATCCTGGCCGGTGGGCTCCACGATCACGTCGAATGTCTCGGAGGTTGCGATGCGGAACTCGTCGACCGACACCGGGCGCACGTACTGGCCATCGGCGGCGACAACGGTCATCTTCAGACCCGGGATGCGCACGTCGAAATAGGTCATGGCCGAGCCATTGATGAAGCGCAACCGCACCTTTTCACCGGACTGGAAAATCCCCGTCCAGTTGCCCAGCGCGGTGGTGCCGTTCAACAGGTAGGTGTAGGTGTTGCCGTTGACGTCCGACAGGTCGGTCGGGGTCATCCGCATCTCGCCCCACGCCTTGCGGTGCCGCAGAGTGGCCGCCAGACCTTGTTCCTTCACGTCATTGATCCAGTCGCCGACCGTGAGCTTGGCGAAGTTGTCGTAGTCCGATGCCTTTTTGAGCCGCGCGAACAGATCCGTGGGGTCCAGATCGGTCCAGTCCGACAGCAGTACGACGTAGTCGCGGTCGTAGGTGAAGGGCTCTGGCTCCAGCGGATCGATCACGATCGCGCCGTAAACGCCGGCCTGTTCCTGGAACCCGGAATGGCTGTGGTACCAGTAAGTACCGTTCTGGATCACGTCGAAACGATACGGATACGTTTCACCGCGATTGATGCCGTCGAAACTCAGGCCGGGCACGCCATCCATGTTGGCCGGCAACAGGATGCCGTGCCAGTGGATCGAGGTCTGGTGGCCGTGGATCGAGTCGGCCGGCAGTTTGTTGGATACCCGCAGATTGACCGTGTCGCCCTCGCGCCAGCGCAGCAGTGGTGCCGGCACCGATCCATTCACGGTAATGCCGGTACGGGTGGCGCCAGTGAAGTTCAGCGGTGTTTCGCCGATCGAGAGGTCGAATTCGGTGCCTGCCAGCACCGTCTTCTGCCCGTGCGATTTCAGCGCCCACACAGGTTTGGGCCACAGCCCGAGACCGAACAGCGCGCCGCCAGCGGCCAGCCCGTGGACAAAATGCCGCCGTGAGAGTGCGAATTTTTCCTCGGCGTCTGAGCCGAAAGGTCTGGATGACATGAATGATCTCCGGTGATCGGTATTGATTGATCTCGGTGGCAGAGCACGCATCACTGCGGCACATGCCATCGGGTATCTGCTGCACCTGAAGTCGCTATGGCGGAAGGATTCGATTCAGAGCATGCCGGATGTGGCAACCCGCAGAGGCTGCAATCCCCGGGGCCGTTCTGAACAGACATCACATAGCGCACCGCCATAAGAACCCAAGTCTGTGGAACTCAGGCATCCAACATAGGCGACGGTCACTGTCGCCGAGATGACTCGTCCATTACATTCCCGTCATCCAATAGTCATTTTCGGATGAGCTTGAGGCCATAGGCTCTTGGTGGGCCTGATCGCTGTCGGCGGAGTCGCGGCACAAACCGGTATCGTGGTGATGGTCCATTGTTGACCGCACCTATCGTGACGCGCTGGAACAGGTCGCCTGCGATCCGGCAGGACGTGGATGCGGCCATGATCGACGGCACCCTGAAATGCCTGCGCTCGATGCTGATGACGATGGTGACTACGACCTTCGAATTGATGCCGCTGCTGTGGAAGTCGAACGTCGGTGCCGACATGTCGGCACGCATCATGAAGCCTGTCGTGGGCAGGCTGTGGTTCTGCATGTCCCTGACCCCGCTGGGCACAGCCGGCGGCCTTTGCCATCTGGTGTCGCTTGCAGTTCAGCGACTCCGCGCCCCGAGCAGGCGACCGCAAAGCAGTGACTGATTGCTGTGTGGAACCCGCGTAGATGACACGTGAATGACATAAATGTAACGCGCGGGTCATTTGTCTGACAGCGCCTGCTCTCTAGCATCGGTATGAAGACGCATGGTGCATTTCGGGCCTCGAATCACAGCCGAGCATCATGAATCCCCCTGTACCGACAGTTAAAGAGTCACGGAGCCGAGCATGATGAATGTCACTATCAAATCCCGCATCTGGCTGGCGGGCCTGTTTCTGTCGTCCATGCTCGGTACTAATGTGGCAACCGCATCGGAGCTGAGCGCAGAAGTCTGGAAAGACCCCAGCTGTGGCTGCTGCACCGAATGGGTCCAGCATCTTGAAGAAGTGGGCATCCAGGTGCGTACTTCCAATACCGGCAACACCGGCATACGTGAACGGCTCGGCATTGCCAAGCAGTTTGGCTCGTGCCATACCGCCAGAATCGGCGGCTATGCCATCGAAGGCCATGTACCGGCTGCCGATATCAAGCGTCTCCTGAACGAAAAGCCCGAGGCGATCGGCTTGGCCGTGCCCGGAATGCCGATCGGGTCACCTGGCATGGACGGCCCGCTCTATGGCGACCGCAAAGACCCCTACGACGTTCTGCTGATCCATGTCGATGGCAGCACCAGCGTCTATCAAGCCTATCGCTGATCGATGCGATGAAACGGCCAATGTCCCGGTGACCTTCGGGATCAAGAGGAGAACGCAGTCATGAACACAGTGGATCTCGATGTGCAGGGTATGAGCTGCGGCTCATGTATCGCGAAAGTCACCGATGCGTTGAAAGAGCTGTCGGGAGTCGATGCCGTGGAAGTGCATTTGGCCACCGGTCGCGTTCGAGTTCGAGGCAACTTCGATCAAGGCAACGATCTGCTGCTGTCGACGTTGCAACGGGCCGGGTATCCCGCGCGTCTGGCACGCGGCGACACCCTGTCCGGCCAATCAACAGAAGGCGGCGGCCGAAGTTGCTGCAGCCGAAATTCTTAAAACATAGGAAGAGGTGTAATACACATGAACCGTACTACTCAATTTCGCTCTCTGATTGTTGGTGCCTGTCTTGCGACCGGGTTGCTGATCACATCGGTCGCTCAGGCCCATATCTCCCTCGTCAAATCCACACCGACGGCCGATGCTGTTGTCACGACACCGCAGCAGATCGATCTCGTCTTCAGTGAACAGCTTGTACTTCGCGCCTCGCGCTTGGAGCTGAGCGTCATAAAGGACGGTGGGGCCGCAGAGAAAGTCGAGCACATCGACGTTGAACTCATCAACGACGGCAAGACGCTGCGCGCTACGTTGCATAATCCCCTCGGAGTAGGCGTCTACCACGTGCAATGGCGCGCCGTCGGTGATGACAACCATCCGATGACTGGCGAATACAGCTTCACCATCAGATGAGAGGGCGCCAACATCATGTCCAGTCTTCCCGACTATACGCTTCGGTTCATGCAGTACCTGGACTTGATGCTGCTGTTCGGATTGCCGCTATTCGCGTGGTACGGTCCGGTCGCCTCAACGATCGGCGGCGATAAGCGCTCCCCCCAGCCCAGATGGGCCTTGACCCGGGGGCTCCTGGTCTGTGGAGTGCTCGGCTTGGCGCTAGTGGGCATTGAGATTGTGCGCAGCACGGCTGGCATCATGGGGGTCGCGGTTTCCGATCTGGTGCGGGACGACTTGGCCTGGTATCTGTTCGACACCGCCGCTGGGCGCGCCGGGCTGACGCGAGCATTCCTGCTGGTTCTGCTGCTTGCTGTACTCGGCTGGCAGTCGCAGCGCGCCGAGCGCCCATTCCCCATTCGGCGAGTGACCCTGCTGGCCGGTGTGGCGCTGGTCAGCCTGGCGTGGAACGGACACGCTGCCAGTGGCGAGGGTGTGAGTGGTACGGTGCGGCTGGTGGCTGGTATGGCGCACCTGCTCGCTGCCGGCGGCTGGATCGGGGCCATCTTCGCCTTGCTGATTCTGTTCGTTCGACACGGAAAGCCCGCCGCGGGTGAGGGCTTGCACATGCTGTGGCGGGCACTGCACACCTTTTCGCGCCCAGGCACCGTCTTCGTCGGTGTCCTGGTGGTGACCGGCATCCTTCACTACGGGGATCTGGTCGGCTGGTCCATCGCACCGCTGTTTCACAGCCGGCACGGCAACCTGATGCTGCTCAAGCTGGCGCTGTTCGCTGCGATGCTGGGCCTCGCCGCCCTGCATCGCTGGTGGTTGGTGCCCCGGCTCGAACGTGACATCCATACCGGCGCCCCCTCGCACTCTGCACAGCACCTGCGACTGAGTGTGACCATCGAGGCGACGATCGCGCTCCTGATTCTGGTAAGCGTAGCGGTACTCGGCACCCTCAGCCCTCATGGATGACAACACTTGGAGGCCAACAGGTGGACAACAACCAACCAGGGACTTCGTGCATGCCATGCACGAGTAATGAAGGGGCCTCATGGAGCTACGTCATTTACGATGCTTTATTGCAGTTGCGAAAGAACTCCATTTCGCCCGCGCCGCCGAACGCCTGAACATCGAACAGTCTCCTCTCTCCCGGACGATCAAGGAGCTTGAGTCGGAGTTGGGCACACAACTCTTCGAACGAACCTCTCGTGGAACACGTCTGACCTGGGCGGGGGAGGTATTGACGGAAGATGCCCGTCGCGTCTTCACCACCCTTGATCAAGCGCGGGCAAACGTTCAGGCCGCTGCCTCCGGCTATCGCGGCATGCTGAGAATTGCTCTATCCGATGGCATCGTGGCACAACGCTTGGCAACACTGCTGGCTCAATGTCGACTAGAGGAGCCTGAGGTGGAAATACGCCTGTTTGAAGTGCCGCTCTCTCACCAGGCAAAAGGATTGCGCAACGACTTGTATGACGCCGGTTTTTCCCGCTCGGACGAAGGCTGCGATGGGATGTATTCGCAAGCTGTCTGGCACGATCCCTTGATCGTGGCGCTGCCCGCACGCCATCCTTTGCTAGTGTGCAAACAACTGCCTTTGGAGAAAGTGCTCAAATACCCGTTGATCCTCTGCCATCCGGAAAACTGCGAAGGCCACTACAAACAGATCGAACGTCTGTTGAGAGCCGTTGAAACTCAGCCGGTCATCGCCGAGCACGCGTCGAGCCATGACGTGATGTTCGCCCTGATCGCAGCAGGCTACGGACTGGGCTTGGCATGCGAAGCACAGGTTCGTGCGTACCATAACCCCGACGTCGTTTCGCGCCCCATAGATGGTGGGCCTCTCATGCTGACCACCTATCTTCTGCGGCCGGATAACGAACCTTCGGTCCAGCTCGGCAGATTCATCCAACGCGCCACACTCGCAGGTGATGGCGCTCTGGCAAGGTAAGAGAATAGACAATCTTGTCAATCCGCAGTCAGGCCAGGTTTCTTTTTTGGTCTCGACTCAGACCCGAGAGGTATCGCCCCACTCACCAAGCTGTCGCCCAACAGGTCACCCGTCAGGCGCTATCGGGTCACGTCACTCCGCAAGATCACGCGATTTTAAGCGGCCATCCTACTGATGGCACCCTGCCAGTCCGCCACGTTCAACTGCGATGTCCGGAAAAGTCTCAACACCGGCCTATGTCCTCATCAAGATCGATTCTGACCATATGCGTCTTTACTCAGACGCAATAGGAAACAACACTCCCAAGCTCCGGGATTACGCCGGTCGAAACGGCTATCTCTGGTCCAGAATTTTGTACTTAACGGGGGCTTTATGCCGGTGCAACGCAGTATTCATAGAAATTCGTGGCAAGTGCTGTCTACATCAATTTCCCTATGCTCCATCCCTGGCGCCTTCCGCGCGCAGTTAATACTCGCTTGATACAGACGGCAACATGAATCGCAGTCAACACCGGCATCGGAGATGAATCGAATGTAAAGAATAGACGGATGGAAACGCAAATGCGCAAGGCCAGACACCATCACTACTCCAAGGTCTCTTACCGACCGATTGAAGCGGCCATTCGCTGGAGTGATCTAATGCGGTTCGAGTCGCGCATTCTCCACGTGATCGGAGACAAGCCAATACCTGACCGCCAGGATTTTCCGCGATGGCCAATGCTCTGCCTCAATACCGAACGCATCTTCGATGCTATCAGAAACGGAGATCTATCGTTTGGAAAGAATGGCATCACATCCAACGATCCCATGCTGTTCGATGATCCCGACCTAACCGTGCGCCACGTTGATCTCAAGCTGTGGATGTCGCACTTCTACCCAGACCAAAAACCCGCCTTCCTTTTCGATGTCGTCGAGCGGCAACTGCAGCCGGCCATCAGTGTCAGATCCCTGCAAACCCTGCTGGCCGATCGCGAAGCGCTCAGTGTACAACTGGCGGAACATGAGCAGTCCCTGGCCACGATGCAGGCCAAGTACGAATCGGTATGCGAAGAACTTGAACACAAGCGCGATCCATCTCGCGAGGTGGCGCCCAGGAGTGAAACGACCTATCTCAACATCGTTGGCGGGCTGCTGACCTTGCTGCTCGGCAAGTCACCGGGCGGGAGGCCGTACTCGTCGTTCGAGACGACGGATTCCGTCATCAGCGCATTGCTTGCCCACTACGAAGGCCGGCCCGGAATCAGCGAGCGCACTTTATGGGCAAAATTCTCTGCGGCAAGGCGGCATCTGGACGCCAGCGATCGCCGACGGTAGTTGTAGTCGAACCGCTCTCGGAGGGGCAGCTCGTCAAGAAACAAACGCGAAATGCTGTGGTATCACAGAGTCTGCGCCCGCGAGGTTCTACTCTTGGCCTCCTTTGGAGTCAACTGGCGAGTCCGACCGCCAGTGCGCGTCGGGCGCGCGCCGTTTGGCACATCCACTGCAGCAACCAACAGTTCGGCCTGCGGATTGGGATTCCGAAGGTCGGCGTCGTGGCAATCGCCATCTGACAACCCCTGCAAGATGCCGCACGCTTCCACCGGCCGAGCACCCGAGCACGTCTCGCGCAGTGCGAGCAAGTGCCGTTTCAACTGCAACAGCGCCTCCATGCGGACTTCCACCTGCTGGATATGAGCGTCCAGCAGCGCATTGACCTCGCCACAATCCCGAGTCGGGCTATCTCGCAGGCCCAATAGCGTCCGGATCTCGCTCAGCGACATGTCGAGAGAACGGCAGTGGCGGATGAAACGCAAACGCTCGACGTGCGCGGCGCCGTACAACCGGAAGTTGCCGTCGCTGCGCGCGGGCTCTGGCAACAACCCTTCCTTCTCGTAGTAGCGGATGGTCACGACCTCGCATCCTGTCCGCTTCGCAAGCTCTCCAATCTTGATTTCCATAGCTCATCTACCCATCTATCACTTGACTCTATAGTAACTATAGAGATTCTAATGGGCAACAACATAGATGACCCATGTGACGGAACTTATTCATGAGCGAACACAGCCCAGAAGGGTGTGACTGTGCGGCCACACCGATCATTCCAGCCGCAACGCAAGCCCGACCTATCGCCGAATCGGCCGAGGCTGTCTACCGCATCGAGAACATGGATTGCCCGACTGAAGAGGCACTGATCCGAAGCAAACTAGGCGGCCTATCGGGTGTGATCGGACTCGACTTCAATCTGATGCAGCGTACCTTGGCGGTGCGACATGAACTGCCTTCGCTGTTGCCGGTTGAACAAGCCCTGAAGGCGATCGGCATGCAGGCTGTACGCATGGATGCAGCCGTGGCCGGGCAGACCACCAGATTATCCATTGCCAAGATGGATTGCCCGACCGAAGAAACGCTGATCCGTAACAAGCTGGCAACCGTGGCCGGCGTCTCCTATCTCGATTTCAATCTGGTGCAACGCACCCTGTCCGTGCGTCATGCCGACCACGCGCTGCCAAATGTGCTCGCCGCACTGCAAGCGCTTGGATTCGAGGCACAGGTGCTTGAGGCAGCGGACACCACTACATCGGCTGCCCCGGCGACAGCACCTACCAAGTGGTGGCCGCTTGCCGTCTCCCTAGTGGCGGCATCGGCAGCGGAGGTCGTCTACTGGCTTCATGACGGCAACCACTGGTCAGTCATCGCTCTGGCGCTCGTCGCCATTTTCACGGGAGGTCTCTCCACCTACAAGAAGGGCTGGTTTGCGCTCAAGAACCTCAATCTCAACATGAACGCCCTGATGTCGATTGCCGTCACGGGCGCAATGCTGATCGGTCACTGGCCGGAAGCGGCGATGGTGATGGCGCTTTTCACGCTGGCCGAGGTGATCGAAGCCAGATCGCTGGATCGCGCCCGTAACGCCATACGCGGGCTACTCGACTTGGCCCCGGAAAAGGCCACCGTGCGACAACCCGACGACACATGGCGCGATGTGGACGCCAAGCAGGTCGCCATTGGCGCCCGTGTTCGAGTCAAACCGGGAGAACGGATCGCCCTCGACGGCGAAATACTGGTAGGACATTCCACGGTCAATCAGGCGCCGATCACCGGCGAAAGCCTCCCGGTTGAAAAGACGCTTGGCGATCCGGTGTTCGCCGGCACGATCAACGAATCCGGTTCGTTCGAATACCGCGTCACAGCCATAGCCACCAACTCTACGCTAGCCCGCATCATCCATGCCGTAGAGGCCGCCCAAGGCAGCCGTGCGCCGACCCAGCGCTTTGTGGATCAGTTTGCCCGCTGGTACACCCCAATCGTCTTCGTCGTAGCCATCGTCGTCGCATTGGTACCACCGCTGTTCATGGGCGCAGCGTGGCTGGACTGGATTTACCGCGCGCTGGTTCTGTTGGTCGTTGCCTGTCCGTGCGCTCTCGTGATTTCCACGCCTGTCACCATCGTCAGCGGATTGGCCGCCGCTGCGCGCCGCGGCATTCTCATCAAGGGTGGTGTCTATCTGGAAGAAGGCCGCAAGCTGCGCTGGCTGGCGCTGGACAAGACCGGCACGATCACGCATGGCAAGCCAGCGCAATCCGATTTCGTGGCGTGGGCCAATGCACAGCCTAGCGACAGCCGCAGAATTGCCGCGAGTCTGGCGGCTCGCTCGGACCATCCCGTATCCAAGGCTGTGGCGCAAGCCGCCAAGGCTGATGGGGTCGCCTTGCTCGAAGTTGCCGATTTCACCGCATTGCCCGGCAGAGGGGTGAGTGGCCGCATCGACGGTGAGACCTATCACCTCGGCAACCATCGGATGCTCGAAGAGCTGGGGCACTGCACGCCGGAACTGGAACAGCGCATCTCCGCGATGGAAGTCGAAGGCAAGACCGTGGTGACGCTGGTATGTACAAGTGGCGCGCAAGCCCTTATCGCGGTAGCGGACACCATCAAGGACAGCAGCACGAGCGCCATCGAGGATCTGCATGCCCTGGGCATCAAAACCATGATGCTGACCGGCGACAACCCACATACGGCACAGGCCATTGCCAGGCAAGCCGGCATCGACCGCGCGCAGGGCAACCTATTGCCAGACGACAAACTGCGCGAGATCGAACAACTGGCGCGGACGGGGAAGGTCGGCATGGTGGGCGACGGCATCAACGATGCGCCCGCCTTGGCTCGCGCTGACATCGGCTTCGCGATGGGTGCCGCCGGTACCGACACGGCCATCGAAACGGCTGACGTAGCGCTGATGGATGACGACCTGCGCAAGATTCCGACGTTCATTCGCCTGTCACGTGCAACCGCGCGCGTGCTGACGCAGAACATCGTGCTGGCGCTTGGCATCAAGGCGGTCTTTCTTGCGCTCACTTTCTCGGGACACGCCACGATGTGGATGGCGGTGTTCGCCGACATGGGCGCAAGCCTGATTGTGGTGCTCAACGGATTGCGTTTGCTGCGCCACTGATTCGCCAGGAGAGAAAAGAATGTCAGATCAACACTATTGGGAAAGTAAAGCGCGCATCTACGATCGAATCACCGCCCCGTTGGCGCGTCCTATGAAAAGCGCCGCTATCCTTGCGGCGGATGCCGTCCGCGGCGAGAACCGGGTTCTTGAGGTTGCCGCCGGCACCGGCTTGTTCACCACTGCTATCGCAGGTGCGGCACGCGAGGTCGTTGCCACGGATTACGCCACCGCAATGGTGGCCATACTAGCGAAACGAGTACAGGAGGCAGGGTTCCAGAACGTCCGTTGCGAGCAAGCCGACATCAAAGCACTGCACTTTGATCGTGCCTCATTCGACTGTGTTGTCGCTGCGAACGTGCTGCACCTAATGCCTGACCTTGCCGCAACGCTTGCGGCGCTGAGACGGGTGCTACGACCAGACGGAAAACTCGTTGTGCCAACGTTCTGTCACGACGAAACCAGATTGGCTACCGTCCTGTCGAGATTACTTTCACTTACGGGCTTTCCCATCAAGCATCGCTTCTCCACCCGCTCGCTGTGCAACGCACTAGAAGCTGCCGGCGTGCGTGTCACGCGCTTCAAGACCTTACCGGGCCTTATTCCGGTTGGCTACGTCGAGGGTGTATTCGACTGAGACTCAACCCCCTCATCAACGTGCTGCTCGTGCATTGCGAGAGTCACCTAAGAATCAGCGAGCGCACTTTATGGGCAAAATTCTCTGCGGCAAGGCGGCATCTGGACGCCAGCGATCGCCGACTGTAATTGCAGTCGAACCGTCTGCAGTTGCAGTGCAATCCGTTCCGATGCGCTATTGAATACGAGGCACTTTCCGAACAGCGCCGATGAGCGTCAAGGAGTGCCCACCATGTCTTCGCAGACCACCGCCCCGGCGACGCCGGTTGAACGTCGCATCCTGCGCCGCGCCGAAGTCGAAGCCAAGACCGGCTTCAAGCGCGCACACATCTACAGCCTGATGAAAGAAGGCAGGTTCCCGAAGGCACTGCGTTTGGGCGTGCGCGCAGTGGGCTGGGACTCGACCGAGATCGACCAGTGGATCGCTGATCGCCTCAAAGAACGCGCCTGACGCTTCTCCTTTTCCGGTTCATCCCATTCCGTGAGGAGAAGCCCATGCAGGTGGTATCCATCATTTCGACCAAGGGCGGCGTGGGCAAGACAACCACGGCGGCCAACCTGGGCGGCTTCGCGGCCGACGCAGGGTTGCGTGTGCTGCTGCTGGACCTGGACGTGCAACCCACTTTGTCGAGCTATTTCGAGTTGCAAACGCGCGCCTCGGCCGGCATCTACGAGCTGTTGGCTTTCAACGAGCAGGACATGGGGCGCTTGGTGTCGCGCACCGCGATTGCGGGCCTGGACCTGGTGCTTTCCAACGACGACAAGGGGCAGTTGAATACCCTGTTGCTGCACGCGCCGGATGGGCGACTTCGGTTGCGCAATCTGCTGCCCATATTCCACGCACACTACGACTTGCTGCTGATCGACACGCAGGGCGCACGCAGTGTCCTGCTTGAAATGGCCGTGCTGGCCTCTGACCTGGCACTCTCGCCAGTCACCCCCGAGATACTGGCTGCACGCGAATTCCGACGTGGCACCTTGCAACTGATGCGGGACATCGCGCCATACCGGCGCCTCGGCATCGAGCCGCCGCCGCTACACCTGCTCATCAACCGCGTGCATCCGGTTTCCAGCAACGCGCGGCTCATACAGCAGGCACTGCGCGACCTGTTCCGATCCGAGTCTGGCATCGCCGTGCTCGATACCAGCATCCCCGCCATCGAAGCCTATCCGCGCGCATCGACCCAGGCCTTGCCGGTGCATCGCGTAGAACACCGACGCCCTACGGGGCGGACGACGCCGGCCGCTTTCGACACGATGCGCGCACTCGCCTGCGAACTGTTGCCGAGTTGGGAACCCTCGTTCACTCGACTGAAAGCGGGAGCGCACCGGAGGAGCAGCACATGACCATCGCGCGCTCACTACAGCGTGGCAACAAGCGACTGAAACCGCTCATCGACTTCGCACTGAAGGAAGGCTGGGAGGTCGCTCGCACAGCGGGCGGACACCTGAAGTTCACCAAGCCGGGCCTGCCTCCGATCTACACCGGCTCGACGCCCGGCGATCGCCGCGCCGGCCTCAACGCGCGCGCTCGACTGCGCCGCACCGATCGCGCCACCGACCTGAAAGCGACGACAAGGGAGGCCGACGCCGATGGCTGAACCGACCCCCCAGGACATGGCGGCCAAGTTGCTGGCCGAGCGCTTCGAGCGCAGCGGCCCGGTCGCTGAGGCACTGAGCGATCCCATCGCCGATACTCCCATGACGGTGACGCTGGACCAGCTCCAGCCCTATGACCTCAATCCGCGCGTCACGCGCAATCCGCGTTACGACGAAATCAAGGCATCGATTCGGGAGCGTGGCCTCGACGCGCCGCCGGCCATCACCCGCCGGCCCGGCGGGACGCACTACATCATTCGCAATGGCGGCAACACGCGACTCGCCATCCTGCGCGAGTTGTGGAGCGAAACGAAGGACGAGCGCTTCTTCCGCATCCCCTGCCTGTTCCGGCCCTGGCCCGAACGCGGCGAGATCATCGCGCTCACCGGCCACCTGGCCGAGAATGAACTGCACGGCGGCCTGTCGTTCATCGAACGCGCCCTGGGCGTGGAGAAGGCCCGCGAACTCTACGAACAGGAGTCCGGCCAGACGCTGACGCAGAGCGAGCTGGCGCGTCGCCTCAGTGCCGACGGCTACCCGATCGCCCAGCCACACATCAGCCGTATGCAGGACGCCGTGCGCTACCTGCTGCCGGCGATCCCAGCCGTGCTCTACGGCGGTCTCGGCCGGCCCCAGGTGGAACGGCTGACGGCCCTGCGCAGGGCGAGCACACGGATATGGGAAGCGCGCGGCGCGAACAAACGGCTGGCCGTCGATTTCCCGTCGCTGTTCAACGACGTGCTCGCCCTGTTCGACGGCGACACCGACGGCTTCTCGATCAAGCGGGTGCAGGATGAACTCATCGGGCAGATGGCCGAGTTGCTGGAAGCCGACTACGATAGCCTGACGCTGGAGATCGGCGAGACCGAGAACCGGCAGCGTGCGCTGACCAGCGATCCGGTGCCCCCCGCACCGCAGTCCGGCAATGCCGCGGCCGCGCCCGTGACGCCACAGCCACCGCACTCGCCCGACCCGGCGCCGCCAGTTCCCATGGCGCAGCCCCCAGCCACATCGCCGAAGCCACCACGGATGCCGGAACCGCCGGCATCGCCCCCTCCCTCGGAAACGCCCGGCAGTGTGCAGCCTTCGGACGACGATCACGACGAACGCCTGCGAGGCCATATCGTGTCGCCGGCGCCGACCACCGAACGCTTGCAGGCGATCCAACGCCTGGTGGCCGACCAGACCGGCGAGGCATTGCCCGACTTCGAGGCAAACGCCTTGCAGGCGATTCCGGTGCAGGCCGGCGGTCTCTATCCGATTTCCGATGTCTGGTACATCGAACCGGGCCTGGACGCGCCGGATCGGCTGCGCGTGCATATCACGCAGTTCGCGCGCGAGATCGCCGAGGAAGCCGGACAGGCCGAGCGCATCGAGGCCATCGACGACGGCATCGGCTTCCTTTGCGACATAGGCGCCCTATCGACGGACCCGCAGGCGATGCCGCTCATCGCCCGCGCGACGCTCACCCTGCTGCACGCCCTCAGTGCGGGATACCGGCCGGCGGCCGCAGCACCCACCGCACTCGACAACCTGCGCCTGACCGATGCCCTGGGGCCGCTGCTGCAGGGTCGGAAGAATGGCGACAAGGCGCAGGCCTCGCGTCTCAGCGACAGCGGCCTGGTCAAACTCTTTCGTCTGCTGCGACTCGCGCGCCGGCTGCTGGAACTGGAATCCGGCACGGCATCGGGCGCGCGCACCGCCACCGAACCGTAAGGCCGAGGGAGACGCGATGTCGGCACCGCATCCACTCAACCAGGCCGTGATCGCCCAGGCGCTGCACAATCTGCGCAACGGCCAGTTGCGCCGCTGCAAGGCGATGGGCTTCGGCGACCGGGAGCTGGACGCACTCAAACACCCGGAGCTGGTCAGCATGCTGGTCAACGCCACGGTGTCCTGGTGCTCGGTCAAGGTGAACCGCGAGGTGCTGCAACGCCTGTTGAACCAGGTGGAGGACGTCGAGAAGGAGATCGCCACCGTCGATCGCATGCTCCGCCTGGGCGCGAGCACGGAGATGGTCAGCAAGTTCTACGGCCTGACCCATCAGGAAGTGGCGTTGCGCCGGGACGTTCTCGGCCTGCCCAAACGCAAGGGCCGCCATCCGGTATTGAGCGAGGAACAGGACACCGGCTTGTGGGGGCGCTGGAAGCCCGCCGTCGAGCAACGCGGCATCGCGCTGGACGACGACATGGCGATGCTCGACCTCACCCTCGATCTTGCCGAACAACTCGCCCTGCCGGCCTCCGTCATCTGGGCGACGATTCGGAGCTGGATCGATCAGGGATTGGTGTAGGCCATGGCGATCGACAAGCCTCATCGGGGAGGCGGTCCAGTCTCGCTCTCCGCCCTGCTGGACGAGGCCGCTCAACGCCTGCCGCCACGACAGACCGTGCCGGCGGCCAGCGATGGATTCCTGTTCAGTGGCAACCGCCATGAGAGCGTGCCGCGCGCGCTGTTCTTCGATCATCGCCTCACGCCACTGGAACGCAACGCCTGGCAGGTGTTCCGGCTGCTGCTCGACGACGACGGCATCACCGCCTTTCCCACCTACGAACAACTCCGCCCCTACCTGGCCTCGACACCGTGCGCGCCGAAGGCCTCCCACGAGACGGTGGCGCGCGCACTCACGCTGCTGCGCCTGACGCGCTGGCTCAGTCTGGTGCGGCGTCGGCGCGATCCGCGCACCGGGCGCATCCAGGGCAACCTGTACGTGCTGCACGATGAACCGCTGACGCCCTTCGAGGCCATGCAGCTCGATCCCGATTACCTGGACCTGGTAAGCCAGGCGCTGACGCATGCGAGCAAGGCGGTGCAGCACGTCGGCGTCCACACACTCCAGGAGATCGCCGAAGACCCACTGCTCAACGGCCGCGCTCTGCCCACGCGCCTGCAGGTGCTGGCGCAGCGGTTGGCAAGCCAGGGGTGGAACGCTCTCGAAAGTTATCCACAGGACGAGACCATTCACGAAGCCGAAGAAGGCCCGAAAGCCCTTCTTCGGCACGGAGAACAGCAGTCTTCGGAATCCGAAGCGGGTCGCAAAGCCCCGTCAGACGCCCTTCTTCCGAATCCGAAGCAGGACCGTACAGTACGTAAAGAAAGTATTAAAAATAATAAAGTACGTACAGTACCGCGCGCGCGCGAAAACCTTCGTCTGCCTCAGCGCTTCCTCGCCTTGAAAGAGGAACAGCAGTCCGGCGCACTGGTCGCAATTCAGCGGGTGGACGACACCCTGCAACAGGCGGTGCTCGACGAATGGGCGGCCCGCTGCCAGGCCGGCGGCATCCGCAATCCCGCCGGTTATCTCTTCGGGGTCATCCAGAAAGCGATCAAGGGCGAGTTCCATGCCTGGGCCGGCCAACCGGAACACGCACCGACCGCTATTTCACCGTCGTCTCTGGAATCGCTGCGCGCACCCGAGCGCGACTGGTCTCCGCCAGCGATCGATCACGAAGCCGCGCAGCAGCATCTGACCCGCCTGCACGATCTGTTCAAGGAGTCTTGAAGCCAGCGGGCTATACCAGTGGTATAGCGCAACAGCCTGCCTTCCCGTTCCTGTAAACAAGGCAGCGGCGCAATGCGGTTTGTTGACTGACAGCCTTCCACTGCTTGTCGATGCTGGCGACTCGTTCATTCACAGCGAGTCGCTCTTATGGCAAACGAACCCCTGCAACTGAATCTCGGGTCGCTGCGCAGCGCGATGGCGCTGACGCTGCACACGCATCACGCCTCACGCATCTGGCACGGCCGCGCGCCCGCCGAAGGCCGGCCCGGCATCATCGGCCTGAACGGCTTCATCTCCATCATGAACAAGCTCAAGCGCGGCGCCGAGCAGGACGACCCCTACTCGGACTGGTGGATGCTGCGCATCGAGGAAAAGATCGCCGACACCAAGACGCGCCTGCAAACGCTGCGCGAACAGGTTGACCAGGCCCTGGCCGACGTACCGCCAGCTCTCAGCCTGGGCGAGAACCTCAACGTGCAGCCGGTCAAGCTGCCCCTGTTCGTCAATTCTCAGTTGGGGTTCATGGCGGTCTACCTGCTGGCCGACTACGACGACCTGGCGCGGCGCCTGATCCTGGCGCATCACACGGCGTTGATCGATCGCAGCACCCTGGAGCGCTGGCTCAACGACGGTGCGCATGCGCTGCGCAGCCTGTTCTCCCTGGCCCAGCAGTACCGCTATTCCGGCACCACGCGCGATGACTTCGCGGCGAAGAACGCAGCGGCGCGCGCGGCATTGGAGAAGTTCGGCGAGCTGCCGACCGACGTGCTCGAAGGCACGCGCCGCTCGCGCTTCGCGCCGCCGATCAACCGCCGGTCATCGCAGGATGGCAGGCAGGAAAGGACGGATATCCCGAGCGCTGCGCCAGCCGACGAAGCCACGGAAGACGACGCGAACGACGACGGCGCCGCATCCGATGAGGATGAGCCAGCATGACGGAATCTGCTCTCACCGACAAACCGACACGCTTCACGCCACTGGAACAGGCGGACTTCCAGCGCCTGGAACACGCAGCCTACCTAAAGGGCCTTTTACAGCCTTTTAAGGGTAAGGGACGTTTGGAGTCCTGGGCCAACCAGTGTGCGGCGCTGCGCGACGACCTGATCGTGCTGGCGCAGCGGCGGGTACTGCCCCAGGCGCGCGGCTATCCCTTCAGCCTGCTCGGTGTGCAACTGGCCCAGCAGACCACTGGCGCAGGCACGACCTTTCTGCGCTGGCGCAATCTCGACCGTTCTAGCATGGGCGTCGCCTTGTGGGAGGCGCTGCTGGCCGATCCCGCGACACCGGCATCGCTGATCGACGACCTCTACGCGATGGAGCTGCAGCGCATCGCGCTGAACATGCAGATCAGCCTCACGCACAGCATTGCCCGCCAAACCCTGGACTGCGCCGGAAAGATGGCCCAGGCCGAAGCGGCTTACCTGCGGCGTATCCAGGGGCACGCCGCCTCGATCAACCCCACCACTTCCAAGGAGTCACCATGAGCACGCATTTCTTCGGCGAGGGCAACATCGGCTCTGCGCCAGATTATCGCGAGTTTGCCAACGGCAACGACGAGCCGCGCCGGCTGCTGCGCCTGAACGTCTACTTCGACAACCCGGTGCCGATGAAGGATGGCACTTTCGAGGACCGTGGAGGTTTCTGGGCGCCGGTGGAACTGTGGCACCGCGACGCCGAACACTGGAGCACGCTATACCAGAAGGGCATGCGCGTGCTGGTCGAAGGCCGCACTGTGCGCGACGAGTGGGAAGACGCCGACGAGAACGAGCGCGTGACCTTCAAGATCGAAGCGCGCCGGGTTGGCATCCTGCCGTATCGCGTCGAGGATGTAACGCTGGGTGTCAAGGGACAGGCCATGGAGCAACCCCACGACGAGTAGCCGCTGCGCAGGATCGTGTGAGCGGCTGGACCAGCCGTCAGCCGCTCACCGTGCGCCAGCTCATGCACCCGTTATACCAGTGGTATAGCGCCATCCTGTTCCGCCGACATCCACTCACCCGGCCTTCGAGCACCGACCGAAAGCCGGTCTCATGCCGATCCGGCTTGTTTGCTGTCGCGCCGCCCTTGGACCGCCATGCTGGAGCCTGACTCAGAAAGCGCCATGCCATGACGAAGGAGGCCAAGCGTGCGGGTGTATCTGTGCGAGAAACCCTCGCAAGGCAAGGACATCGCCAGGGTGTTGGGCGCCCGGCAGCGCGGCAACGGCTGCTACAGCGGTTCGGGTATCACGGTGACATGGTGCATCGGCCATCTTGTCGAGGCGGCACCGCCGGAAACCTACGGCGAGCAGTACAAGCACTGGTCCATCGAGCAGTTGCCTATTCTTCCCGAGCGCTGGCGCATCGAGGTCAAGGCCAAGACCGCCGCGCAGTTCAAGATCGTGAAGCAGTTCGTCGCCCAGGCCGGCGAGCTGGTGATCGCCACCGACGCCGACCGCGAAGGCGAAATGATCGCGCGCGAGATCATCGATCTGTGCGGCTACCGTGGCCCGATCCAGAGGCTGTGGCTGTCGGCGCTCAACGATGCGTCGATCCGCAAGGCGCTGACTCAACTCAAGCCGGGTGGCGAAACGCTGCCACTGTATTTTTCCGCACTGGCCCGTTCGCGCGCGGATTGGCTGATCGGCATGAACCTGAGCCGCCTGTTCACGGTGCTGGGTCGGCGGTCCGGGTATCAGGGCGTGCTGTCGGTCGGTCGCGTACAGACACCGACACTGAAACTGGTGGTGGACCGCGACCGCGAGATCGCACGCTTCGTCTCCGTACCGTATTGGACCATCGACGTCACGCTGTCCCACGCGGGCCAGTCCTTCGCGGCAAGCTGGATGCCGCCCGACGGCACAACGGACGCAGCCGGTCGCTGCCTGCAGCAGCCAGTGGCGCAGCAGGCTGCCGACCGCATCCGTGCGGGTCGTGAATCGAAGGTGCTGTCGGTGGAAACCGAGCGTGTGCGCGAAGCCGCGCCGCTGCCGTTCGACCTCGGCACCTTGCAGGAAGTGTGTTCGCGGCAACTCGGGCTGGACGTACAGGAGACGCTGGACATCGCGCAGTCCTTGTACGAAACGCACAAGGCGACGACTTATCCGCGCAGTGACTCCGGCTACCTGCCCGAGAGCATGCTGGCCGAAGTGCCGACCGTGCTCGACGCGCTGCTCGCCACCGATCCCGGCCTGCGCCCGTTGATCGACCGGCTCGACAGGACACAGCGCTCGCGCGTCTGGAACGACAGCAAGATAACGGCGCACCACGGCATCATTCCCACGCTGGAGCCTGCGAACCTCTCGGCCATGCCGGAGAAGGAGCTGGCGGTCTACGCGCTGATCCGGGCGCACTACCTGGCGCAGTTCCTGCCGCATCACGAATTCGACCGCACACTGGTGATGCTCGACTGTGCAGGGCAATCGTTGCAGGCCGTCGGCAAGCGGGTGATCGTGCCTGGCTGGCACCTGGCGCTCCCCGGCAAGGGGCAGGATGCGGCGGACGACGAGCCGGCCCAGCGCAGCCAGATCCTGCCGCCGCTGGACACCGGAGCGCGCTGCGGTGTCCAGCAGGTCGAACTGAAGGCACTGAAGACGCTGCCCCCCAAGCCTTACACCCAGGGCGAATTGATCAAGGCGATGAAGGGTGTCGCCAAGCTGGTCACCGATCCACGGCTGAAGCAGAAGCTGAAGGAGACGACGGGCATCGGCACCGAAGCCACGCGCGCCGGCATCATCAACGGCCTGTTGGCTCGCGGCTATCTGGTGAAGAAGGGTCGCGCCATCCGCGCGTCGGATGCGGCTTTCACACTCATCGACGCGGTGCCGGCGGCGATCACCGATCCCGGCACGACGGCGATCTGGGAACAGGCGCTGGACATGATCGAGGCCGGCCAGATGACGCTGGACACCTTCATCGACAAGCAATCGGCCTGGGTCGCGCAGTTGGTTCAGCAATATCGAGGCACCGTCCTGTCGATCAAGCTGCCCGAAGGGCCGGCCTGCCCGGTATGCGGTGCGGCGACGCGCCAGCGCAACGGCAAGAACGGTGCCTTCTGGTCGTGCAGCCGCTATCCCGACTGCAAGGGCACGCTGCCGGCCGAATCCTCGACGGGCAGGCGCAGGGCTTCGCGCCAGCGGCGCGCTGCGCCTAAGGCGTCCTGATGCCAACGAACACCTCTGCCGCGCCGGGATTTCACTGACGGCGAGGCAAACCGTCCCGCGCCCCGTGGGACTCCCCAGCGCGCGTCTCCTTCTGCAACGGTGTGCGCGTTCCGCCTGGCCGATACAGGGCCACGGGACGAGAAGGTCGTTTCTCCACGAATGGCGCTCGCCGCCATTCCATTGATCGGTGTTCCTTCCGTTGATCGCGAGGGGTCTCCTGACGACTTGCCGGCCCGCCGGCGCTGCGCGAATCGTCAGGAGACCCCTCGGGTCCACGGTACTCGGTGCCGGTGCCCGCCGGCGAAACAACGGGTTCCCTTTGTGCGCGGATGTGTGCCAGAGGTTTCCGGCCCCAGCCACGAAACGGGTCGGGTGAGATTGCTGGACCAGCGGCAGGCTTTGACGACGGCCACGCCCTGCAACAGCCCACGGGTGGTGATTCCTCCCCGCCGAAGGCTCGCGCCTTCGGCTGCTTTTCCCTTCACGCCAGCTTTCGCTGCGCCGACGCACCACGCTCGGCAAGCAATCGGGCGATCACCGCGAGCGGATTTCGGCTCGCCAATGCACGCCAAGCCTCCGAACCTACAGCCCATGCGCGCTGACCTCCGTCAGCACCATGCCCAGGCAGCTTCGGTCTTCAAAGCTGCGACGCGGTTCTTCCGCGTTGACCGATCCAGTCCGCTTCGCATCGCTCGTGCGGACGATCGCCATGTCCTGGCGACGATGCTTCGTTCCACCCCACGGGAATCCGCTTCATCCCGTCGGGATGTGGCGCTTCCCATCCCTTCATAGGAGAGCACCATGTCCTTCGATCCTGTCGCACTCAAGCCCACAGGCCCTTCGGGTCTGCTGGCGCTGGCGTATGTGGGCAAAAGCCTGCCCTTGCAGGTGCTGCGCAGTGCCGCCGGGCACTACATCGGCACCTTCGACGACGACGGCCCCGTCTCCCGCGAGTCCGTCGAGTATTTCCCGAGCCACGAGGCCGCTCGCCATGCCCTGGAAACCGGCGCATGGACGCAGCGCCAGTACCCGTGATCCCCATCCATCTGTCATCAGGAGAACCTCGTCATGAATCCGATGAGCGAGCAGGCGATCTTTGACGAGATCGCGCGCAACGATCTGCACTTCTCGAAAGCCCCCGACGCCTTTTTCCACGCCTGGAAGCGCGGCGTCGAACTGGTCGGCCCCGGCCTGTTCGGCAACGGCACGCAGGAATGTCTGAACCTGGCCGTAGACAAGTGGGACTTGTGCCCGAACGTCGCCGTCATCAGGAAGACCATCGGCGCCATGAGTTCCGGCGAAAGGGTCTTTCTCGCCGCGATGGTGAGCTTCTACAACGCCAAGGACGGCGGTGCGCTGCTCAAGCGCGTTGGCGTCCACGGTCTGGCCGACCTGGGCGGCCTGGACCTGGAGCGACGCAAGATCATCGCCACGCTGATCCTCAACTACACCGGCTGGTAACAGCACCGGCGGCCCATCATTCGTGACGGGCACCGTTTCTTTCATCCCTCTGGGGTCGATCCCCGGCAGGGGATCGGCTCCGCCTTTCCTCTACTGGAGAACCATCATGAACCCCAATGCCAATCCTGTTTCCAATCCCTTCGTCCGTGGCTACAACGGCCTTTCCATTCAGCGAATGATCGCCATCGCCTACGATGACGACTGCCCGCTGACCTATCTTCCGCTGCACGCCTCGCAGTCCCATCTGCGGGACGACCAGATCCTGCGTTTTGAATGCGTCTTCTGCGACGACTTCACCTTGATCACTCAAGGCCAAGCCGTGCCGGATGAACTGGACGCTCAATGCCGGAACCATGGCTTCGCGCGCACGGTGATCTATGCCGTCATGGCGGACGACTTCGGAACGCCGGTGCATGTCGGCGATACCTATTCCGAAGAAGCCGCCCGCGACGTGGTGCGGCGTCTGACCTTCGACACCGGCCACTACAGCCGATGCTGGGAGATCAGTTCCGGGCATCTTCCCGAGGAAACGATGCAGTATCTCGAAGACCTCGCGGACACGTCCACGCTCACCGGCCTGTTGTTTGAAGCCTTCAGGATTCCCGACAGCGATGCCGTGGGCGTGAAGTTGATCGCTACGCCCTGGACCGACGCCAACCTCGAAATCGTCGATGGCCGCGATGTCCAGGCCCTGTATAACGAGCAGGCGAATGCGCGCGTTCCTTCATCGCTGCTGAACGTGCTGCACCTGGCCGCCATGGCGGACGTGCGCGTACTGATCTTCGATCCGAACGCCGCGATACTGGACGGCCTCCCCGTCTACGAAGAATGACCCCCTCCACCTTGAGCCCCTTCACGGGGCTCTTTCTCTTTGTGCCCCACAGAAATAGGGATGGCTGCGGAAGCCGATTGACGGTCGCCGGTTCGCCGCCGCCATGCCACGCTGCGGCCATGTTCCGCTGATCCGTCAGCAACATGCCCAGGTAGTCACGGTCTTCGAGGCTACGACGCGGTTCCGACCGCGTGACCGATCCAGTTCGCACCAGCATCCCATGCGCGAACGTTCGCCCCTCCCAGGGCGAAGGATGCACAAGCAGTACCTGGATCGTTCGATCCATCAACCCGCGCGGGGGTTATGCCTCCCCGCCGGGGTGGGTGTGTCTCCGCCTTCTTGTCCCTCAAGTCTGGAGATTCACCATGACCACTTCATCCGAAAAGTCCAACTTCTTCGATCTGCACATCACCGGCCTCGGGTATCTCAATCGCATCCGCGAAGTGAAGCCCAAGAAAGGCGATGCCTTCCTGGCCTGCGACATCGCGGCGCTCAATGGTCCCAGCGATAAGCCGGAGTACCGCCGTTTCGACGTGCGCGTATCCGGCAGCGAAGCGCAGCACCTGATCCGCCGTTGCGTCCCCGCCGTCGAGGCCGAACGCAAAGTGCTGATCGGCTTTCGCCTGGGCGATCTGTGGACCGACATCTTCACCTACAGCAAGGGGAAGCGTGTCGGCGAACAGGGCGTCAGCCTGAAGGCCCGCCTGCTCTTCGTAAGCTGGATCAAGGTCGATGGCCAGCTCGTCTACAAGGCCGAACCCAAGGCCTCCGAGGAAGCGGCTCGCGACGAAGCGCCCAGCGTTTCGAGCGAACTCACTGCCCAGGATGCACCCGCATCCGAGGCGGTTTCCGACGACGAAGCAGCCGAAGTACCGGCGTTGGCCGAGTCGTTCTAAACCCACAAGGCCCCCTCGCCGGGGCCTTGCTTCCTTTCCATCCAACGGGCCGCCGGTCTTTCCGATCGGCGTCTCGTAACCTCATCGTAAGGAGCTGACCCATGATCACTCTTCCCGGCCAATTGGCCATCAAGACCATCCACGGCAGGAACGGCGACTTCAACGTCGGCCGCCTCGCCACCTCCATCGGCGAGTTCGTCATCAAGAACGCCGAGCTGGACCAGTACCGCGAAGGCAAGTACGAGGGCGATTTCGTCATCACCGAGATTCGCCCTTCGACGTACAACACCAGCGGTCGCATGGTCATCGAGATCCGCGCACACCTGGGCGGAATGACCTTATCGAACATCGACCACCTGAGCCGCGATGAAGCCAACCGGCTGAGTCCGCAGGAAGTCGATCCGATCGACGAGGAAGCGCAGGCACCTGTCCCTTCCACTTCGGCACCTGCCGAAGCGAAGGCGGCAACGTCCAGCGATCCCCTGGTCGATACCACGCCGTTCGGCGCCGACGTTCCCGCCAAGCCGGCTTCCAAGCCGGTGACACAGGACGACGACGCCACGCTGTTCGGCGCTCTCTGGCCGCTGGGCGAGATCGTCAAGCTCGATGCCACCGTCGATCGCCGCCTGTTGCGTCAGCAACGCGACCGTCTCGGTGCCTTGGGCTACGAGTTCGCGCCGCTGTCCCAGGACTGGCATATCGCCTCCGCCTGATCCCTCCGTCGCTTCCCGCGACGTTCCAACCACCCGCCGGGGTATTTCCCCCGTCGGGGGAGTGCTCCGGCTTTTTTTCACAGGAGAACTCCCATGGGCTGGTATTTCTCGCGGCAAACCCGCGACCAACTGATTCGCGAATTGATCGAACCGCAGGAGGGCGAAAACGCTCGCTCGGAGGTCATCGCCCACACCATGCGCGGCAACGTGCTGTGGTCCGTGACGCGCATCACCGCCAAGCAGGCGGGATTCATGAAGCTCGCTGCCGGCGATTCCATCAACGTCATCCGTTGCGACCTGCTGCAAGGCTCGGGCGGCGAATGGGGCCACAAGCCCCTGGATGAATCCATGCACCCCTACTACTACTCGTGCCCGTTGCGCTATCTCGACATGGCGCCGGTGCAATCCCCCGAGTGGCGGGAAGGCGTGCTCGCTCATCACGCACGTCGACGCATGCCGGCGTCAGTGGCCTGAGCACGAGAGGTACGTCATGGACCCGATCCTGGCCTCTCTCCCGGCGTCGTTGCTGCGCCTCGTCGAAGATCAGTTGTCCAACAACGAAGTTTCCTCCGACGAGGAACTGCTCGATCACTTCATCAGCGACGGTCTCACCGAGGAACAGGCACGGCAGGCGTTGACCTACCGCGACCAGTACCTCGCCAACCTCTACCTGGACGGTTTCACACCGACCCTCAAAAGGGAGCGAAGCGCTTCGCCTCAACCCCTACAGCCGGCAATTCGAGCCGGACTGAACCGCAGGTCTGTGCTTCACGGGGCTGCATTCCTCTTTACCTGATCCATACAGGCCCTGCTCCGCAGGGCTTTCTTTGTCCCATGCAATCGCACGCATCCGGCTTTTGACCTCTCGATGCCGATTGCTCCAATCCTCAAAAGGAGATAGTTATGAAACTCGCATCCCGCTTTTCTTATCGTTCTCCGGTGCTGCGTTCGGATCACCCGTTGTCGGATGATCAAATCCGCACCGTCGCCCCATCCATCTTCGCGAAAACCCCGCACGAAAGCCGTTCCCAGCGCTACAGCTACATACCGACCGCAGCCGTGTTGACGGAGTTGCGCAAAGAGGGCTTCCAACCGTTCATGGTGTGCCAGACACGTGTGCGCCACGAAGATCGGCGTGACTACACCAAGCACATGCTGCGGCTTCGTCATGCGAGCCAGATCAATGGCACCGAGGCAAGCGAGATCATCTTGCTCAACTCGCACGACGGCACCAGCAGCTATCAGATGCTGGCGGGCATGTTCCGCTTCGTCTGCCAGAACGGCCTGGTGTGCGGAGACACCTTCGCCGACGTCCGTGTTCCTCACAAGGGCAACGTCACCGATCACGTCATCGAAGGCGCCTACGAGGTCTTGCAGGGTTTCGAGCAAGTGCAACACTCGCGCGACGCCATGGGTGCTATCACACTCGATGACGGTGAGGCCAAGGTCTTCGCCAGATCGGCGCTGACCCTCAAATACGACGATTCCGGCAAGACCTTGCCGATCACGGAAAGTCAGGTTCTGCGGCCACGTCGTTTCGACGACAACCGTTTGGACCTCTGGTCCACCTTCAATCGAGTCCAAGAGAACCTCATCAAAGGCGGCCTGACCGGTCGTACTGCGAACGGGCGCCAGCAACGCACGCGGCCCGTTCAAGGCATCGACCAGAACGTCCGGCTGAACCGGGCGCTCTGGCTGCTGGCGGAAGGTCTGCGTCAGCTGAAAGCCTGACCCTCAAGCGGATCATGCCCATGACGGCATGGTCCGCTTTTTTTGTTCGGCAGACACCCCTTCGGAGCCCTCTTTGCAAACAGGGTGGCGTCGCGTGGCGGTTTTTCGCTCCCGCTCATCGGCCTGTTGAAGCAGGCTACTTCCCATGTCCGTCGGCGTTGCCGACAACATGCCCAGGTAGCCGAGACCTTCAAGGCTACGGTGCGTTGCGACGCACTGGTTGTTCTCTTTGCCAAGACGCTCACCGGGCGTTCCCTTCCATCCCCCTGGGGCAGTGACTGCCCTCGCGGGTGGTGCTGCCTCTGTTTTCTTCGAGGACATCACCATGCCTGCATCTACATCACCCAATGTGCTCTACCGCATCGACGAATGCCCCGACCTCATGGCCGACGGCTGCATCGGTGACGAGCACGGCAACTTGGTCTTCCTGTCCGTCTGGGCGCGCGATACCGCCGTCCAGGAGTTCCTTGCCCGTCTGACCCTCGGTCGGTCCGAGCAGGGGCTGGATCAGTTCCATCTCGTCACCGATCAGGCATCGATCCCGGTCTTCGTCGGCAATGCGGACAACCTGGAGAAGCGCACCACGCGCGTCTTCCGGCGCACGCTGTTCGGCTCGATGTCTCATCTGTGGCTGTTCGACAAGCGCTGCGTGAAGCCCGACAAGGCCAACGCCAGCGCATTGGCGCTACTGCCCAGGACAGTGACCGACCACACCGAACGCCTATGGGCGCTGGTGCGGGAGACCTGCCCCCTGCCTCTACTCGATCACTGGCGCGATGCCGTGCTGGAGCTGCTGCAATCACGGGACATGCTGACCCGCCTTCCGTTCGCCCTCGGGCCGCTGGAAGGCCATCGGCTGGCCCTGGACGTTCCGGCGCTGACCACAGCGCTGGGCGAACTGATCCGCAACGGCACCCTTGGTGTTTCGCAGGTCGAGCTGGCCTCGGGCAAACCGCTGCGGCGGGTGGCCTGACGCTCACCACACGGGCATGTGCGTCGCGCGTGCCCCGCTTTCATCCCACTCACAGGAGATTCCCATGGCTCTCATGTTTCCGCGCCTTGCGCGCAACTTCATCAAGAACGGCTACTTCCCGACGGACGAACCCACGTTGGAAAGAGCCCTGACCGCGCTGGCACCCTCATCCGGCGCCATGTGCATTCTCGATCCCTGCGCCGGCGAAGGCGTGGCGATCGCCGAAGCCGCTCACGCCCTCGGGCGCGAACAGGTGAAGGCATTTGCCGTCGAGTACGACACGGAACGCGCCACCCATGCGCGCGGACTCGTCGATCGTTGTCTGCACGGCGACCTGATGGACTCGCTGATTTCCCGCCAGTCCTTCGGACTGCTGTGGTTCAACCCGCCCTATGGCGATCTGACGCGGGGCGTCGATGGCAACATCGGCTACCAGGGTCAGGGCCGCGCACGGCTGGAAAAGCTGTTCTATCAACGCAGCCTGCCGCTGTTGCAGTACGACGGCGTGCTGGTGCTCATCATCCCGGCCTATGTACTCGATGCCGAGTTCGTCGGCTGGCTGACCCGCCACTTCGCCGACCTGCGCATCTACCGTGCGGTAGACGTGCAGTTCAAGCAGGTGGTGATCTTCGGCCGGCGCGTGCGTCAGCGCGAGCAGGTGCCGGAGGACGCCAAGACGGCGCGCAGCCTGTTGCTGCAAGTCGGGCAAGGCGACATCGAAGCCGAGGAATTGCCCTGCGAATGGCCGTTCCAGCCTTACACGGTTCCGGCGTCTCCCGCCGAACCGGAGCACTTCTATCGCGTCACGCTCGAACCCGAGCAGTTCGCCGACGAGGTACAACGCCTGCAAGGGCTGTGGCCGTCAATCGACACGCACCTGGGCGCCGCGCAGCATTTGCCACGGCCCCCGGCGCGCGCCCTGTCGCACTGGCATCTCGCCCTGGCTCTGGCAGCAGGCGCGGTTTCAGGCGTCGTGCAATCGAAGAACGGCCGCACGCTCGTCGTCAAAGGTGATACCCACAAGGAGAAGTCTCACCAGACGGAATACACCGAGCGTGACGATGGCTCCGTGGCCGAGACGCGCATCCTCACCGACAGGTTCGTGCCTGTTATCAGGGCGTGGGACATGACCCTTGGCTCTCCCACATGGGGCCAGGTACTGACCATTCGCTGATCGTTGTTCCTTGACGGTTCGCCGTCGTTTTCATCCACCCACCGGGGTCATGTCGCCCCTGTGGGGTGCCGTGGCCCCTTTTTCTTGAGAGGTAGTCACCATGGCACTCGCAGTTCTGTCTCAACCACGCTTTCGGGCCGGAAAATTGCTCATGACCGCAGGCGTGAATGACCTTGTTCAACGGGGTGTGTTCAACCCCGGACCCTATCTCCAGCGCCATCTCAACGGCGATTGGGGCGATCTCTGCGACGACGACAGGCGGCAGAACGATGTCGCTTTGAAGTCCGGCGAGGATCGATTGTTCTCGTCCTACCAAGTCACTTCCGACCTGAAACTCTGGATCATCACCGAATGGGATCGCAGCGTGACCACGTTGCTGTTGCCTGAAGAATATTGATCCGCTTTCTCCGCGACGTGTGAGCGTCGCGTTTCTTCCCAACCCTGGGGCATGTCACTGCCCCAAGGGGGAGGTGCATGCCCCATTTTTCTTGGAGCATCACCATGTCCCTCGATCTCGAAACCATTCCCGATGCCGCGCAGGGCGACCTGCTGGAAGCGGCTAATTCCCCACTCACGATCAGCTTGCAGGATTTCGTCACCGAGTTCGGCGACGAGCTGCTCGATTCTCTCAACCGCGCCAACCCGCCTGTCTACGCCGGGCAGGCACGGGCGCATCGCCAGGGCATCCTGGCCGGCCTGAAGCGGAAGTTGTTTCCCGCCCAGGCCGAGGTCGTCCATGCCGTCACCGAGCTGCTGGTCGATCGTGGCGAACGTGCCGCGATCGTCAATGGCGAGATGGGCTGCGGCAAGACGACCGTCGGCATCGCCACGGCCGCCGTGCTCAACGCCGAAGGCTACCGCCGCACCCTGGTGCTCTCGCCACCCCACCTGGTCTACAAGTGGCGGCGCGAAATTCAGGAGACGGTGGCCGGCGCCAAGGTCTGGGTGCTCAACGGCCCGGACACACTGGTCAAGCTGCTGAAACTGCGCGAGCAGTTGGGCGTACCGCCCCAGGGGCAGGAGTTCTTCGTCCTCGGCCGTGTGCGCATGCGCATGGGCTTTCACTGGAAGCCGGTGTTCGTGCGTTGGCGTACCCGTCACGGCGACGTGGGGGCATGCCCGCATTGCGGCCAGGTCATCACCGATCTGGACGGCGAGCCGATCAACCCGGTGGAACTCGAAGCGGAGGAAACCCGCCGCAAGTGCGGACACTGCGCCTCGACGCTGTGGACGCTGATCCGTCCCCGGCGCCTGTCGGTCAACGACCAGTCCCACGCCGTGCTCAAGGCGCTCAAGCGTATTCCCACGATCGGCGAAGTCACGGCGCAGAAGCTGATGAAGAAGTTCGGCGAGTCGTTCCTGGCTTCGATGCTGGGCGACAACCTGTACGAGTTCATCAATCTCATGGACGACAACGGCGAGCTGGTGTTTTCCGACCGGCAGGCCCAGCGCATGGAACGTGCGATGGCCTCGATGGAGTTCGGCTTCGGTGAAGGGGGTTATCAGCCTTCGGAATACGTCAAACGCTACCTGCCGCAAGGCACGTTCGACCTGCTCATCGCTGACGAGGCGCACGAGTACAAGAACGCGGGTTCCGCCCAGGGGCAGGCGATGGGGGTCTTGGCCTCCAAGTCACGCAAGACGCTGCTGCTGACCGGCACCTTGATGGGCGGCTACGGCGACGACCTGTTCTACCTGCTGTTCCGCGCCCTGCCTGGGCGAATGATCGAAGACGGCTACCGGCCGAGCAAGCAAGGCAGTCTGACGCCGGCCGCGATGGCGTTCATGCGCGATCACGGCGTGCTCAAGGACATCTACTCCGAGAGCAACGGCTCGGCCCACAAGACCGCCAAGGGCAGCAAGATCACGGTGCGAACCGTGAAGGCCCCCGGCTTCGGTCCCAAGGGCGTGCTGCGCTGCGTATTGCCGTTCACGGTCTTCCTCAAGTTGAAGGACATCGGTGGCAACGTGCTGCCGCCCTACGACGAGGAGTTCCGCGAAGTGGCGATGGACGCGGAGCAGGCGCAGGCCTATGGACGCCTGGCGGGGCAACTGACCGCCGAGCTGAAGCAGGCGCTGGCGCGCCGCGACACGACGCTGCTGGGTGTGGTCCTCAACGTGCTGCTGGCCTGGCCGGACACGTGCTTTCGGTCCGAGACGGTCAAGCATCCGCGCACCCGCAACCTGCTGGCGTTCACGCCGTCGCTGTTCACCGATCTGGAGGTCATGCCGAAGGAGCGGGAGCTGATCGATATCTGCCGCGAGGAAAAAGCGGCGGGACGCAAGGTGCTGGTCTACAGCGTCTATACCGGCACGCGCGACACCACATCGCGCTTGAAGGTGCTGCTGGAGCAGGAAGGCTTCAAGGTGGCGGTACTGCGCGCGAGCGTGGATGCCTCCCGCCGGGAAGACTGGATCGCCGAGCAGTTGGATCGCGGCATCGACGTGCTCATCACCAACCCCGAACTGGTGAAAACCGGCCTGGACCTGTTGGAGTTTCCGACCATCGTGTTCATGCAGTCGGGCTACAACGTGTACTCGCTGCAGCAGGCCGCGCGCCGTTCCTGGCGTATCGGGCAGAAGCAGCCGGTCCGGGTGATCTACCTCGGCTACGCGGCCACCTCGCAGATGACTTGCCTGGGGCTGATGGCCAAGAAGATCACGGTGTCGCAGAGCACGTCGGGAGACGTGCCGGAATCAGGGTTGGACGTTCTCAATCAGGACGGCGACTCGGTGGAAGTGGCACTGGCACGGCAGTTGGTACATTGAGCATCGCTCGATTTTTGGCGGCCCCTTCGGGGGCCGTTTTCTTTTCTGTCGGGCCGGTGCGTAATCGGCCCCGCGATACCTGGCAGTCGAAAAATCGGGCGGCCCGCAGTTCCCTTTGTTCGCTGATGCGACGGCCTTCCCCTGCGAAGGTGGCATCACGAAGCCCCTGGGAGCCGCCGCATGCTATCCATTCACCGCCAACACCCGGTCGGACACGCCGCGCTTGCCGCCGGCCTGATCGCCGCCGCTCTGACCGCCGGATGCGCCACGTCATCCGTCGCGCCACCCGTCATCGAGCCGGAGCCTGAAGCACGCGCGCAACCCGTGCCGGACGGCTGGATTCCCATCGTCCGCTATGGCCGCTACACGCTGGTGGAACTGGTCCCGGAGGCCGCCCAGCAAGACCTGCTGCTGCAAGTCATCGACGTATCGATGCCCGCAACCCTGCCCGCGACGGTCGGCGAGGCCCTGCGCTACGTGCTGCTGCGCTCCGGCTACACCCTTTGCGAAGCCGGTTCCGACGCCGCAGTGTTCCATGACCTTCCGTTGCCGGCAGCGCACCTGCGGCTTGGGCCGCTGTTTCTGCGCGACGCCCTGCTGACGTTGGCGGGGCCGGCCTGGGAGCTTCACGTCGATGATGTGGGGCGGCGGGTGTGCTTCACCCAGGAACAGGAGCCTCTGCCATGACCCTGCCTCCTGACTTCCATCCGGCATCCCGTACCCGTCTCCTGCAAGTCGCCGCAGCAACCTGGCTGCTGCTGGTCAGCGCGGCCGTCGTCGTCAATCACGTGGCCCTGTCCCGTCTGGCCGGGGATGTGCGCACCAGCGCGCCGGCCATTGAGGTCGCGCTGCTCGATAGCCGCCTCACCGAACTGGAACTGCTGACGGACAGCACCGGGCACCAGCCAGAACCGCTGACCCAGGCCAGCCTCGACGCGGTTCGCCAGGCGCTGGAGGAACGGCTCGCCCGGCTCGAACAGACGGACGCCGAACCGCCTGCCACGACCGACATCGCACACCTGGAAAGCCGCCTCGATCAGCTCGAAGCGCGCTTGAAGGAAGTCCGCCAGCCACCGCCACCCGCTGCCGCGCCGGCACGTCGCCCGCCTCCGGCCGAGGCCGCACGGCCCGCGACCGTCGAACCGCCATTCCGGCTGCTGGACATCGAACTGCGTGCGGGCGAGCGCTTCCTGTCCATCGCACCCACCGATTCCCGCTCGCTCGCGGCGGTCCGCGTGCTGCGTCTCGGCGAGACCGAGAGCGGTTGGCGGCTCGAATCCCTCGAAGGGCGGACCGCGACCTTTCTGTTCAACGGGCAGGCGCGGCGTTTGAGCGTGCCGTAGGAGGTCTTCGTGAAGCCGTGGTTCGTTCGTTTCGTTCTCGCCTTCGCCGTGGCGTCGATGGCTTCGGCGATCGCCGTCGCGCAGAACGCGCCCGCCGCCGACTCTCGCATCGTCCAGAGCCGCGACCGGACCGCCATCGACGCCGATCTCGACGAACGCCTGGCACGGGATTGGGGGCTGCAAAACGAGGAGTGGGCACGCTACCGCCAGTTGATGCAGGGGCCGCTGGGCGTGTACTCGCCCGGCCTCGACCCCTTCACGGCCCTGGGCATCGAAGCGCGCACGGACGAGGAACGCCGCCGCTACGCAGAGCTTCAGGTGCAGGCCGAGGCCCGCCGCGTCGAGAAGCTGCTGGCGTACCAGCACGCCTATGACGATGCCTGGAAGCGGCTCCATCCCACGCTTCAGCCCGTCGTCCTGACCGATGCCGGTGCCACTCCCGCCACGTCCGGCGCCCTGGGCCGGCTGGCGGTCTTCGTCAAGGACGACTGCCCGCCCTGCGAACAGCGCGTGCGGCAATTGCAGACAGCAGGCACGGCCTTTGATCTCTACATGGTCGGCAGCCGCCAGGACGATGCGCGCATCCGGCAATGGGCGGCCAAGGCGGGCATCGAGCCGGCCAAGGTGCGCGCACGGACCATCACCCTGAATCACGACGCCGGCCGGTGGCTATCGATCGGTGTGCCGGGCGAGCTGCCGGCCGTCGTGCGCGAGGTCAACGGGCAATGGCTGCGTCAGTGAGCCTTTGCCGGGCAGGCGTCCTGTGCCTGCTCTGCCTCGCTGTCTGGACCGCGCCCGTCCTGGCGCGGGAGATTCCGCCGCCGGCCTATCAACTGGCCGCGCACGACGCCGGCATTCCCTCGGCGGTGTTGTACGCCGTGGCCTTGCAGGAAAGCGGCATCGCGCTGCGCGGGCAGCGAACTCCGTGGCCCTGGACCTTGAATGTCGCCGGCCAGGCACGGCGGTTCCAGACCCGCGAGGCCGCCTGCGCAAACCTGCGGCGCGCGCTGCGGGAGGTGCCGGCGACGCGCATCGACGTTGGTCTGGGGCAGATCAACCTCGGCTACCAGGCGCACCGTTTCGATCACCCCTGCGAACTGCTGGACCCGTACCGGAATCTCGCGGTCGCCGCCGCGATCCTGCGCGAACACCACAGGCCCGGCGATGACTGGCTGCTCGCCATCGGCCGCTATCACCGCCCCGCCGGTGGCGCACCGGCAGCCCGCTACCGCCGCAGCGTTCAAAAACATCTGGCGCGTGTGCAGGGCAGCCCGGTTCCGTCCATCGCATCGAGGAGTCATCGACCATGAACATCCGCCTGTGCGTACTGCCGCTGCTGGGTCTGCTGGCCCTCACCGCCCATGCCGCCGACCAGACCCTTGTTGTCGTCGAGGATCGGGGCGGCGCGTCCGCCTTGCCCTACTACCAGGCGCTGAACCTCCAGCCCCGAAACCCTCGCCAGGCACTACCGCCACCGCATATCGAGGTGCCGCCGCTGCCGGGGGAACGTCACGGCGAGGCCGACATGCTGCCAGTGCGCTCGACGCTGTTGACGCCGGGCACGGTGGAGCGTCGGGTGATCGAGGCGCAGGGGTTGCGCCCGCTGTTCCTCGTCGGTGATGACGAACGCTCACGCGCCTGGCTGCGTCAGCGCGTGGAAGTCTTGCACGAACTCGGCGCGGTCGGCCTCGTGGTCAACGTCGAGTCCCAGGTCGCGCTGGATGCCCTGCGACGCCTGACGCCGGAACTGATCCTGTCCCCGATCTCCGCCGACGACCTGGCCCGACGGCTTGGCATCCGCCACTACCCCGTGCTCATCACCGCCACGGGGATCGAGCAGTGACATGGCCCAGCCGCATTCGGTGGAAGTCCTGCTGCGTCCGGCGGTCGAGCTTTACACCGTCGCGGTCTGCCTCGGCGCCGCCGTTCTCTGCCTCGCCGCGCCCTGGTCGCTGGCACTGAGCCCGCTGGTGGGCCTGGCCGGTGCGCTGGCCTTTCTGACCTTCGGCACCATCCGCTTCTACGAAGCCTGGGCGATCCTGCGCTATCGCCGCAACATCCGCCGCATGCCGCGCTACGTGATGGCCAGTCGCGACGTGCCGGTGAGCCAGCATCGCCTGTTCGTGGGCCGGGGTTTTCGCTGGGATCAGCGCCACACCCACAGGCTGATGCAGACATACCGGCCGGAGTTTCGCCGCTACGTCGAGCTGACACCGCTCTACCGATCCGTGCGCCGGCTGGAGGAGCGTTTGGAGTTCGCGCCTCGCCCGCTGCCTCTGCTGGCCCGCGTGACTGCGTGGGACAACCCGTTGAACCCGGCGCGGCCGCTGCCGCCGGTCGGCGGCCTGCCACGGTTACACGGCATTGAACCGCACGAGGTCGATGTGTCGCTGCCGCTGGGCGAGCGTGTCGGCCACACGCTGGTGCTCGGCACCACCCGTGTCGGCAAGACGAGACTCGCGGAGTTGTTCATCACCCAGGACATCCGCCGCAGGGTCAATGGCGAACACGAGGTCGTGATCGTCTTTGACCCCAAGGGCGACGCGGACCTGTTGAAAAGAATGTACGTGGAGGCCCAGCGCGCAGGACGCGCAGGGGAGTTCTATTGCTTTCATCTCGGCTGGCCGGACATCTCCGCGCGCTACAACGCGGTGGGCCGCTTCGGACGAATTTCGGAGGTCGCCACGCGCATCGCCGGCCAGCTCTCCGGCGAAGGCAACAGCGCAGCGTTTCGCGAGTTCGCCTGGCGTTTCGTGAACATCATCGCGCGTGCCCTGGTGGAATTGGGACGACGCCCGGACTACCTGCTGATCCAGCGCCACGTCGTCAACATCGATGCGTTGTTCATCGAATACGCGCAGCACTTTTTCGCCAAGGCCGAACCGAAGGCCTGGGAGGTCATCGTCCAGCTCGAAGGCAGGCTGAACGACAAGAACATTCCCCGTCACATGATCGGGCGGGAAAAGCGCGTGGTGGCGATCGAGCAGTATCTGTCGCAGGTGCGCATCTACGACCCGGTGCTCGACGGCCTGCGTTCGGCGGTGCGCTACGACCGCACCTACTTCGACAAGATCGTCGCCTCGCTGCTGCCGCTGCTGGAAAAGCTCACCACGGGCAAGATCGCGCAACTCCTGGCGCCGAACTATGCCGATCTCGATGATCCGCGACCGATCTTCGATTGGTTGCAGATCATCCGCAAACGCGCGGTGGTGTACGTGGGCCTGGATGCACTCTCGGACGCTGAGGTCGCGGCGGCCGTGGGCAACTCGATGTTCTCCGACCTGGTATCGGTCGCCGGGCACATCTACAAGTTCGGCATCGACGACGGCCTGCCCGGCGCCTCGACCGGCGCCAAGGTGCCGATCAATGTGCATGCCGACGAGTTCAACGAATTGATGGGCGATGAATTCATCCCCATGGTGAACAAGGGCGGCGGCGCCGGTATGCAGGTCACGGCGTACACGCAAACACTCAGCGACATCGAGGCGCGCATCGGCAACCGCGCCAAGGCCGGTCAGGTCATCGGCAACTTCAACAACCTGTTCATGTTGCGCGTGCGGGAGACGATCACCGCCGAGTTGCTGACCCAGCAGTTGCCCAAGGTCGAGGTGTACACCACCTCAATCGTCAGCGGCGCCACGGATACCTCCGATCCCCAGGGGCACACCGCGTTCACGTCCAACACGCAGGATCGCATCACCACCACCAGCGTCCCACTGATCGAACCGGCGCACGTGGTCAATCTGCCGAAGGGGCAGGCCTTCGCGCTGCTCGAAGGCGGCAACCTGTGGAAGATCCGCATGCCGCTGCCCGCGCCCGACGCCGACGAGGCCATGCCCAAGGACTTGCAGGAGCTGGCCGACTACATGCGCCAGCACTACGTCGATGCCGGCGACTGGTGGGAAAGCCAGGGCCTGCCGGCGTTGCAGCACGAGGCGCTGCCGGCAGACCTGCTCGACGACTTCAAGCAAATGGCCTTCGCCGATACTGCCGAGGATGGAAGGGCATGAGCGATCCGGCCGTCGCGGCGCAACGCCAACAGGTACGCCAGAGAGGTTTTCTCGCCAGCCTTGTCACCTTGCCGTTTCGCTTCTTCGGCGTGCTGTGCGGGTCGCTGTTGCTGTGCATCCTGATCGAATGGATCGGCATGCACCTGTTCTGGCCGGAACAGGGATGGCGCCACGCGCAGGACATGGTGGCCTACGAGCTGGACCAGCTATCGACCTACTTCACGCGCAGCGTGGTGGTGCAGGAACCGGGGCGCACCGCCCATCGGGTTGTCGAGTGGGCGTATGAATGGGTCTTCCTCAAGACCGGGCTGCTGGAGTGGGTGCAGAACGCCTCCGCGCAGGCCAGCGCCGGCAGCCACGGTCAGACCAGGGATTTCCGGTACTACCTGAGCCAGGTCTATGTCCACCTGGAAAGCTATCTGATCGCGGCGGCGTACACGGTGCTGGTGTTCCTCGTGCGCCTGCTGGTGCTGTGCCTGATGCTGCCGCTGTTCCTCATGGCGGCTTTCACGGGCCTCGTGGACGGCCTGGTGCGCCGTGACATCCGCCGCTTCGGCGCGGGGCGCGAATCCGGCTTCGTCTATCACCGCGCCAAGGCGGCCTTGATGCCCCTGGTGGTACTGCCGTGGGCGGTCTACCTCGCGTTGCCGATCAGCGTGAGCCCGATCCTGATTCTCTTGCCGAGTGCCGTGCTGCTGGGCGTGGTCGTGGACATCGCGGCCGGAAGCTTCAAGAAATACCTGTAGTTACGTACACTAGCTACTAAACTTGGGGGTTAAAACAAAGGGTTGCCAGCTAGAGCCAGAGAAGCCTGACGTAACCCGACACGCCAATAGCCTAGGGGAATACAGATGAAGCTGCGTCATGCAAAGATCAAGAACTTCCGGTTACTCGCAGACGTGCAGCTTGCTCTGGAGGATTTGACTACTGTTGTCGTGGGGCGAAACAACAGTGGCAAAACTTCACTGTCCGAGATCATACGGCGACTACTAGCCGAAGGCAGCGCAGCATTTCAACTCGAAGATTTCTCCAGTGCCTGCTACGACAGGTTCTGCACGGCACTGGAAGCTCATAATAATGGCCAAGATGACGATGTAGTCAGGGCTCTGATTCCGTTCATCGAGTTGCGTTTGACGTTTGAATATGACCCTGCTCAGCCACAGTTGGGGCCTCTCAGTCCATTCGTTATCGACCTCGACCCCGACTGTAATGAGGTACTCGCTGTAGTCCGCTACGAGTTGAAGGATGGACAGCTCGCCCAATTTTTCTCGGGTCAGCCGGATACCCCCCTGACCGATGAAACGAGGATAGCTTTCTTTCGCTCGCTTCGAGAACGTATTCCAACCAGCTTTGCCGTCAGGGTATGGGCGGAAGATCCGAATGATGCGGAGAACAATCGTCAGTTGCAGCCGAGTGCACTGAAGGCTCTGATCAAAACCGGCTTCATCAACGCTCAAAGAGGCCTGGACGACATAACATCCCGCGAGTCCGATGTACTCGCCAAGACTGTTGAACTCCTCTTTGCCACAGCTTCTTCATCTTCGGCAGATGAGGCTGACAAACAGATTGCCCAAGCGCTGAAAGAGGCCGTTCAGGACATTCAATCTCAGATAGACAGCAGCTTCGGCGGCCAACTGAACAATCTGATACCGGCATTGAAGAACTTTGGATACCCAGGATTGGGAAATCAGGAACTGCATACCGAGACATTGCTTGATGTTCGCAAGCTGCTCTCCAATTTCACCAAGGTGCGCTATGCCGGCTACAGCGGTGTGACTCTGCCGGAGTCCTACAACGGGCTTGGAGCCAGAAACCTCATTTTCATCCTTTTGCAGCTTGCGGGATTCTATAAATCGTTTCTGGCCGAACCAAATTCTCCAGGGGTGCACCTGGTCTTCATTGAGGAACCCGAGGCTCATTTGCACCCTCAGATGCAGGAGGTTTTCATACGTCAGCTCGCGAAGACTGCTCAACTGCTGGTTGAAGGCACGGAAAGTAAGACGGCTTGGCCGGTCCAGTTCGTCGTTTCCACGCACTCATCGCATATAGCCAACGAGGCCGGATTTGAAAGTATCCGCTATTTCCTCAGTGGCGAAGTACAAGGCGCAGCCGCTGGCGTTCGGCAAACGAGGGTCAAGGATCTACGCGAGGGGCTGGACGGCGTTTCCGAACCGGACAAGAAGTTTCTGCATCAGTATATGACGTTGACCCGCTGCGACCTGTTTTTTTCCGACAAAGCGATCCTAGTAGAAGGTTTGAGCGAGCGGCTCTTGCTCCCCGCGATCATCGAAAAACTGGAAACCGCAGAGCCAGATCGGCCAAAGCTATCAAGCCAGTACGTAACCACTATGGAAGTCGGCGGAGCATATGCTCATCTTTTCTTCGGGCTCCTGCGCTTTCTTGAATTGCCAACCCTAATCCTTACCGATCTAGATTCGGTAGAAAAACCGGGCGGAAGCGCGTGCGAGGTCCACAAGGGAACCTACTCCAGCAACGCCTGCCTGAAAGCCTGGTTCTCCGATGATAATCCATTCACCCTCAATGGCCTCTTGACCAAGGATGAATCCGAAAAGGCAAAGCATGGCAACTGCATCGCCTATCAGTGCGCGGAGGAAGAGAACGGGCCATGCGGTCGCACCTTTGAAGATGCTTTCATTCTCGCGAACCGAGCATTATTCGGCTTGAATGGAGCCACACGGGAAGAGCTTGAAGCGGGAGCCAGAAGCCAAGCCAGTAAGATCAAGAAGTCCGAGTTTGCGCTGAAGTACGCAATAGAAGAAAAAGCCTGGACGACCCCCAAGTACATTCTCGATGGAATACGCTGGCTAGCGGCTGGCATCGAGCCAGCCATCCCTGACCCGGCGCTTGCCCTGGCGGCCGAGGCGATGATCGCCAACGAGGAGGATGCCGCTGATGCCTGATCCGCAGTCACCGGCCGAGGTTGCCAGCCAGCGCGCTCTTGATGCCATGTTTCGCAGCCTGGATGCCGGAGAGCACTTCCGGCTAGAAGCTGGAGCAGGCGCTGGGAAGACCTACTCCCTCATCAAAGCGCTCCACTATTTGATCGAGCGCCACAAAAGCACATTTCCAAGGAAAAACAAGCAGATTGCGTGCATTACATTTACCAATGTGGCCCGCGATGAAATTGCCGCCCGTACTGACAGAAGCCCAATGGTGTACTGCGACACCAATCATGCCTTCTGTTGGTCATTGATCAGTGGCTTCCAGAAACAACTCCGTGGTTTGGTTGAGGCGATGCCGGCATGGCAAGAGAGAATTGCGGAAGCTGGAGGCGGCCTGGGTAACCGTGTAATCGAGTACAACTTTGGGCACCGCTCCATTCGTGAAGATCGCGTGTCTCTCCATCACGATGATGTGTTGCCCCTCACTGTTTCATTGATGGAGCATGCCAAATTTAGGCATATAGTGACAGATCGGTTTCCAATCATTCTTGTGGATGAATATCAAGATACCGATAAGGATTGGGTCGAGGCGATTCAGCGGCTGTTTTTGGGGAATCCGCCTTCACCCCTATTCGGCTTCTTCGGCGACCATTGGCAGAAGATATATGGCAATGGATGCGGAAGACTTGAGCATCCGCAAGTCAAAGAGATTGGCAAGGAAGCCAACTTCCGATCAGTCAAAGCCATTGTTGACTGCCTCAACCGGATGCGCCCGGAGCTACAACAATTTGTCGAAGACCCTGACGCTATTGGACAGGTCAGCGTATTTCATACAAATGCCTGGACTGGAGGACGACAAACCGGTGCCCATTGGGGAGGAGATTTACCTTCGGAAGTCGGCCACGACACACTTGAGGGAGTGAAGGCCTCGTTGACACAAGAGGGATGGGATTTTTCCCCGGAAAGTACAAAGGTACTCATGCTGACGCATAGGCTTCTTGCCAGTGAGCAGGGCTATGCCAGCTTGCCATCAGTCTTTCGTTACAACGATTCCTTTGCCAAGAAGGAACATCCGTATATTGCCTTCTTCGTAGACCAGTTGGAGCCTGCGTGCGATGCCTTCTCCGCGAATAGGTTCGGCGCCATGTTCGATGCGCTGGGCGGTAACACGCCGCTATTGCGGAGTCAGGCCGATAAGGCAGCCTGGCACGATGCGATGAGCCAGCTACTGGCGATTCGCGAAAATGGCACGGTCGGAGAAGTCATCGACCACCTGCTCAACCGGCGGAAGCCAAGACTCCCGGAAGCCATCGAGAAGCGTGAGCGGGAACTACGCGAGTTCGATCGAGCAAGCGGCGAAGAGATGCCGGCCGCACTGGCGGAGATAGAGAAGCTACGCGCGGTCAGATACGCAGAAATCAAAACGCTACGGAGCTATCTGGATGGTCACTCTCCCTTTGAAACCAAACACGGAGTAAAGGGCGCGGAGTTCGAGAATGTTCTTGTTGTCATCGGTCGCGGGTGGAACCAGTACAACTTTGGAGAGATGCTCGAACTGGCAGGAAGCGCAGCCATCCCACCCGGGAAGCAGGCGGCCTTCGAGCGAAATCGAAACTTGTTCTATGTTGCCTGCTCAAGACCGAAACGCCGCCTTGCCCTGCTGTTCACACAGCAGCTTTCGCCAGATGCCATCGCAACACTTGAAAGGTGGTTCTTGCCAGAGAGCATCCGTGCTGTCGCTTTTTCGTAGACTCAGCTCGGGCTAGATCAATCCGGTAGCAGCGTTGTTCCTATTTACTGCGGCGCGGCTAGTCCGTGTGCCGCAGCATCGTGCCATCCGCGTCCATGGGGAAAGGCACGATGGGACATACCAACAGCCACGAACTTGCCCGGCGTCTTCCGATCGCCGCGCTATTGGCTATCCCTCTATTGGCGTTCCAAGCCTCGGTGTTCGCCGGTGATGCTACGGAACCAGAGCGACTGGCCGTCCTCATGCGTCAGCTCGACATGCTCGACCGGCTGGCCGAGCACAGCGAGCGCCTGCCGAAGCAGGACGCCTCCCGCTACCACTTCGACTACGCGCGGCTGCGCGAGGACATCGAGCGTGTCCGCAGCGGCATCCGCGACTACCTGACCCCGCAGCGCGCACAACCGCGCGACCCCACAACGCTGATCGGCGATTACCGCCAAGACGCGGAGGACGCGCCATGACGAGCGATCAGGTCGCCGCCTTTCAGGCCAACAGCGGCTTCGGCCCTTCGGATGTTTCCGTCGTCCTGGTCGGCGGCGTGTTCGTCGTGCTGTTGCTGTGGGGCGTCTGGGCACTGCGCACCGCCTATGTCGGCTGGGCCGAAAACAGCATCTCCCAGCGCCAGTTCCTCGGCGTCGCGGTGCGATTCGTCGCGATGTACGTCGTGCTGACGTTTTTCCTTCTCTCTTGACGCAAAGAGGATTCCGCCATGACTTTCCGTTTCATCTCCACTCGCTTCGCCCGCCTGGCCGGCCTGCCCGCCGTCGCCGTGATCTCCGCGAGCCTGTCGCCGATCGTGCAGGCCCAGGGCCTGCCGACCATCGAAGACCCGTCGCGGGGCACCGGCAGCGGCATCATGGAGACGCTGCGCAATTACGGTTACGACATCGTGATGCTGGTCGCGCTGCTCGTGGTCGCCTCGATGTTCGTCGGCGTCTGCTACCACGCCTACAGCACCTATTCGGAGATTCACACCGGGCGCAAGACCTGGGGCCAGTTCGGTTTGACGGTCGCGATCGGCGCGATCCTGCTGGTCGTGGGCATCTGGCTGCTCACTGAAGCCACCGGCGTCCTGTAGGGAGACCGGAGCAATGTCGGGGAGCCAGGACAGCCTGCACGACGGCACGGTGACTTTCCTGCCGCATCGCCTGAACCGTCAGCCCGTGGTGGTGCGCGGGCTGACGGCCGACGAACTGTGGGTCTGCGTAGGGCTCTCCGCCACGGTCGGCCTGATGCTGGGCATTCCGCTGGCGTGGCTGGCATCCACGCTCGCGATGGTGCCGACCCTGATCGTGGCGGCCATCGGCATGGGCGTGTTCGTTGGCGGCGGCGCGTTGCGACGCCACAAGCGGGGGCGTCCCGACACCTGGCTGTACCGGCACCTTCAGTGGTGGATCGCGCTGCGCCATCCCGCCCTCGCGCCCTATACGGGCGGCAGGTCGCTGGTCACGCGGTCGGGCTACTGGACGGCGCGCAGGAGTGCGCCATGAGCCGCTTCAAGAACGAGATCACGCACCTGCAGGCGCACATCAAGACCTTGCGCCTGGGAGCCGGCGCGCTGTTCGTCGTCGCCCTGGTGCTGGGCTTCGGCTGGTGGAGTGCGCCTCGCGATCTGACCATCCACGTGCCACCGGACCTGCGTTCGGGCAGCGTGCGCAAGTGGTGGGAAGTGCCGCCGGAGTCGGTCTACGCCTTCACCTTCTATGTCTTCCAGCAGCTCAACCGCTGGCCGACGAACGGCGAGGACGACTACGCGCGCAACATCCACGCGCTGTCGGCCTACCTGACACCCGGCTGTCAGATATTCCTGCGGCGCGACTACGAGCAGCGCCGCAGCACGGGCGAACTGCGTCAGCGCGTGCGGGGCATCTACGAGATTCCGGGTCGCGGCTTCGGCGACGACCCGACGGCGCGCGTCCGCGTGGTGTCCGACCGCGACTGGATCGTCACACTGGACGTGACGGCCGACGAGTATCACGGCGCCGAACAGGTCAAGCGCGCGCTGGTGCGCTACCCACTGAAGGTGGTGCGTCTGGACATCGACCCGGAGCGCAATCCCTTCGGCCTGGCGCTGGACTGTTACAGCAGCACCCCGCAACGCATCGCGCCGCAGGGGGCAGCCGCCTCCGCCGTCGATGGTCCCGGAGGTCCGTAGGGAGTCCCGCGATGAAACGTCTTGTTCTTAACATCCTGGCAACCGCCACCTTGACCCTGGCCCTGATCCCGAGCGCTCTGGCGCTGGAAATTCTGCGCTGGGAGCGGTTGCCGCTGGCCGTGCCTCTCGTGGTCGGCCACGAGCGTGTGATCTTCATCGACCGCAATGTGCGTGTCGGCGTGCCCGCCTCGCTGGGCGACCGCCTGCGCGTGCAAAGCGCCGGTGGCGCCCTCTACCTGCTTGCCAGCGAACCGATTGAGCCGACCCGCCTGCAATTGCAGGATGCCGACACGGGCATCCTGATCCTGCTCGACATTGCCGCCGAACCTGGCGAGGCGCCGCTGGAACCCGTGCGCATCGTCGAAGGCGAATCGCACGCCAAGCGCTACGGCGACACCGGCAAGCCACCAGCCGCCGACACGGCGCGGCTCCCCGCGCGGGAGACGCCGGTTCCCGTGGTGCTGACGCGCTACGCCGCGCAGAGCCTGTACGCGCCGCTGCGCACGGTGGAGCCGGTGAACGGCGTGGTGCGCGTGAACCTGCGCCGCGACCTGACGCTCGACACATTGCTGCCGACGCTGCCGGTGCGCGCCAGGGCGCTGGCCGCATGGCGGCTGGAAGATCAGTGGGTGACGGCGATCCGGCTGACCAACACGTCCGCCCGGTGGATCGACCTGGACCCGCGCGCCTTGCAGGGCGATTTCGTCACCGCGACGTTCCAGCACCCCGACCTGGGGCCGGCGGGCGATTCGCGCGACACCAGCGTGGTGTACCTGGTGACGCGCGGCCGCGGCCTGGCGCAATCGCTGCTGCCGGCCATCAGTCCCATCGACGCTGCGCACAACTTGCCGGCCTCCGCAGCGGCCGGCAGCGCGGAAGGAGCCGGCGATGCGCAGTAACGGCTTGCTCAAGTGGTTGATGCTGCCGATGGCGCTGTTGCTGGTGTTCATCGGCATCAAGCTGTTTTCCGGCGACCGTGGCGCATCGCCGCTCCCCGGCGATGCCGGCGGTCAACTGACGGCGGACGAGATGCGGGCGCTCGGCATCGAAGGCGACACGCCGCACGATACGGTCGCCACGCTGGTGGCCCAGGTGCGGCAGTTGCGCACCGAATTGCATACCGCGCTGTCCGACAACCGCAACCAGCGGGCGGAGAACGACCGCCTGCGTCAGCGCGAGCGGTCGATCGAGCAACGTATCCAGAATGTCCTGGACACCGAACGCGCCCAACTGCGTCAGGATCGCGAACAGGCGGTCAGCGAACGGCAACAGGCCCAGGGGTTGTTGCAGGACTTGCAACGCCAGTTTGAAGGCCTGGGGGGCAGGGCCGGCCACACCGACCTGCCGATCGGTCTCGGGCTGGAGGACGGCGACGGCCAGCACTTCGGCCGTGACGGCGTGCGCTGGATCGAGCCGGACGACGCCAGGCCCGCCGAAGGCCGAAGCGGCAGTCGCGGCGGCTTCAGCTTCCCCAACGATTTCAGCCCGGCCGGGGAAACCCTGGACGCCGCATCCGAAACCCTCGGCCGCGCCACCGGCGGCGCCGTCGGCACGTCGTCGCTTGAGGCGGTCTACACCGTGCCGTCGAACTCGACCCTGATGGGATCGATCGCGATGACGGCCCTTATCGGGCGCGTGCCCATCGACGGCACGGTGAACGATCCCTATCCGTTCAAGGTCGTCATCGGCCCCGACAACCTCACGGCCAACGGCATCGACATCCCGGATGTGGCCGGCGCCGTGGTCAGCGGCACGGCCTCGGGGGACTGGACGCTTTCCTGCGTGCGCGGGCAAATCCGCTCCATCACCTTTGTGTTCGAGGACGGCACCATCCGCACGCTGCCGGAAGAGTCCGGTCGCAACAACAGCAACCGGAGCGACACCGGTACCCAAGGAGGCCTCGGCTGGATCAGCGATCCCCACGGCATCCCTTGTGTCAGCGGTGAACGGCGCAGCAACGCCCAGCAGTATCTCGGCACCCAGGCCCTGATCACGGCCGCCGGCGCGGGCGCAGCCTCGCTGATCGACTCGGACAGCGGCCGGGTGTCCTACGTCGGCAGCGACGGCTCGATCGGGACGGTCGGGATCACCGCCAACGAGGCGATGGGCCGCATCCTGGCTGGCGGGGTGCAGGAGATGTCGCAGTGGGTGAACAAGCTCTACGGCCAGGCCTTCGCCGCCGTCTACGTCGAGCCGGGCGCCAAGGTCGCCGTGCATATCGAGCAGCCACTCACCATCGACTACGACGCCAAGGGGCGCCGGGTCGATCACCGTCTCGGAGGTTCCTATGTCCCGGATCTGGATTGAACGGCTCGCCGTCGTGCTCATGGTCATCACACTGGCCGGCTGCGCGACCAGCAAGGAGAAGCTGCTGACCCACGGCGACCAGACCATGCTCGACATCTGGAATCAGGAAACGGGCGGACCAGCGGGCGGCGGCCGCGCATCGCGCGAGCTGCTGGACGCCCGGCAAACCCTGCGGCGGCCGCTCACCGACACGGACGTGCAGGCCGCGCCCGGCGTGCAGGCCCGCTATACCCGCACGGCACAGAACGAGATTTACCGGCAGTTCCACCGCCTGCCGAACCCCGATCTCGTCATGTATGTGTTTCCCCACCTCGCAGGCTCCGATCCGGTGCCGGTGCCCGGCTACAGCACGGTGTTCCCGCTCTATCAGCGCGTGCAGTACGCCCTGCCGGGCGAGCGCGTGGAGGACTATTGAATGGCGTGGTCGCTGCCGTGGCCGCGCAAACCTGTGCCGGCATCCGAGGAATCCGAGGCACAGCAGGCCGACGCCTGGGAACGCCATGTGGCCGACCTGAAAGCGCATGGCATTCCCGAGCCCGGCACCCGCCTCGATCCGAAACACCGGCCCGCCACTCAGGCGGACGAACAGGCCCTCTACGACGTGGCGCCGTCCTTCGTGGACCTGTTGCCGTGGGTGGAATATCTGGCCGACGCCAAGAGCCTGTTGCTGGAGGACGGTGAATCGGTGGCGGCGTTCTTCGAGTTGACACCGATCGGCACCGAAGGACGCGAAAGCGATTGGCTGTGGCAGGCCCGAGACGCGCTGGAGAATGCCCTGCAGGACAGCTTCGACGAACTCGACGAACAGCCGTGGGTGGTGCAGCTCTACGCCCAGGACGAAGCCGACTGGACGAACTATTTGAACGTCTTGCGGGACTACATCCAACCGCGCGCACAGGGCAGCGCGTTCAGCGACTTCTACCTGCGGTTCTTCGCGCATCACCTGCGGGCCATCACCAAGCCGGGCGGCCTGTTCGACGACACCACCGTGACCCGCCTGCCGTGGCGCGGCCAGACGCGGCGCGTGCGCATGGTGGTCTATCGTCGCGCGCCGGGCGCTTCACACCGTCGTGGCCAATCGCCCGAACAGGCCCTGGCAACAGTGTGCGACCGGCTGGTCGGCGGTCTCGCCAATGCCGGCGTCAAGGCGCGGCGCCTGGGCGCGGCGGACATCCACGCCTGGTTGCTGCGCTGGTTCAACCCGAATCCGAGCTTGCTGGGCGCGACGGCTGCCGATCGTGAGCGCTTCTACCAGTTGGCCGCCTACCCCGAAGAAACGAACGAAGGCGACGTCGAACTCGCCAGCGGCACGGACTTCTCGCAACGGCTGTTCTTCGGCCAGCCACGCTCCGACGTGGCGAACGGCATCTGGTTCTTCGACAACATGCCGCATCGGGTCATGGTGCTCGACCGGCTGCGCACGCCGCCGGCAACCGGACATCTGACCGGGGAAACGCGCAAAGGCGGCGATGCCTGCAACGCGCTGTTCGACCAGATGCCCGAGGACACTGTGATGTGTCTCACCCTCGTCGCCACGCCGCAGGACGCACTGGAAGCGCATCTGAACTACCTGGGCAAGAAAGCGGTCGGCGAAACGCTGGCGTCCGAGCAGGCCCGGCAGGACGTGCAGCAGGCACGTTCGCTGATCGGCAGTTCGCACAAGCTCTACCGTGGCGCGCTGGCCTTCTACCTGCGCGGGCGCGACATGGCCGAACTCGATGCGCGCGGCCTGCAACTCGCCAATGTCATGCTCAACGCCGGCCTCCTGCCCGTGCGCGAGGAGGATGAGGTCGCGCCGCTCAACAGTTACCTGCGCTGGCTTCCCTGCTTCTATGACCCGGCCAGGGATCGACGCCAGTGGTACACCCAGCTCATGTTCGCGCAGCACGCGGCGAATCTCGCGCCCGTGTGGGGGCGCAATCAGGGCACCGGGAACCCCGGCATCACCTTCTTCAATCGCGGTGGCGGCACCGTCGCCTTCGACCCGCTCAACCGGCGCGACCGGCAGATGAATGCCCACCTGTTTCTGTTCGGCCCGACCGGCTCGGGCAAATCGGCCACGCTCAACAACATCCTCAACCAGCTCGTCGCGATCTACCGGCCCCGGCTGTTCATCGTCGAGGCGGGGAACAGCTTCGGTCTGTTTGGCGAATTCGCCCAGCGCCTTGGCCTGACGGTGCATCGGGTGAAGCTCGCGCCCGGCGCCGGGGTGAGCCTCGCGCCTTTCGCCGATGCGTGGCGTCTGGTCGATACGCCCAGCCAGGTGCGGACGCTGGACGCCGATGCCCTGGACGAGGAACAGGAACCCGAAGACGCATCGAGCGAAAGCGATGAACAGCGCGACGTGCTCGGCGAGTTGGAGATCACCGCCCGCCTGATGATTACCGGCGGCGAGGACAAGGAAGAAGCGCGCATGACCCGCGCCGATCGCAGCCTGATCCGCCAGTGCATTCTCGACGCGGCGCATCGCTGTGCGCCGGAGAAGCGCACGGTGCTGACCGAGGACGTGCGCGACGCCCTGCGCGAGCGCGCCAGCGATTCCGCGCTGCCCGAAGCCCGGCGCGCTCGCCTGCTGGAAATGGCGGACGCGATGGATATGTTTTGCCAGGGACTGGATGGCGAAATGTTCAACCGACCCGGCACGCCATGGCCGGAGGCCGACATCACCATCGTCGATCTGGCGACCTTCGCACGCGAGGGCTACAACGCGCAGCTTTCCATCGCCTACATCTCGCTCATCAACACTGTCAACAACATCGCCGAGCGGGATCAATTCCTGGGGCGCCCCATCGTCAACGTCACCGACGAGGGTCACATCATCACCCGCAATCCATTGCTCGCCCCTTACGTCGTCAAGATCACCAAGATGTGGCGCAAGCTCGGCGCCTGGTTCTGGCTGGCAACGCAGAACCTGGACGATCTGCCCAAGGCCGCTGAACCGATGCTGTCGATGATCGAGTGGTGGATCTGCCTGTCGATGCCGCCCGACGAAGTGGAGAAGGTCGCGCGCTTCCGCGAACTCAATCCGGCGCAGAAGGCGCTGATGCTGTCGGCGCGCAAGGAGTCCGGCAAATTCAGCGAAGGCGTGATCCTGTCGAAGTCGATGGAAGTCCTGTTCCGCGCCGTGCCGCCGAGTCTCTACCTGGCCATGGCGATGACTGAGCCCGAGGAGAAGGCCGAGCGCTATCAGTTGATGCGGCAATACGGCATCGGGGAGCTTGAGGCCGCCTTCAAGGTCGCGGAGAAAATCGACCGGGCTCGCGGCATCGAGCCATTGCCGCTCGACGCCCTCGGTTGAGGCGGAAAGATCATGCGCGCGCCAAGCCTTCTTACCCACACGCCACGACGTTACCTGGGACCGATGCTGGCCGGGATCGCGGTGCTGCTCGTGCTGCTGGCCTGGTCGCTTGGACGCAGCCCACACACTGGAGATCCGGCATCCGCCGAGGCTGCCGCGTCGGCAGGCCCGCCGTGGCGCTACGGTCGCATCGACGCGCGGTTCACGCTGATCGAGTACGCCGATCTGGAATGCCCGTACTGCCAAGCCTACTTTCCTGTGCTGAAGCGCTGGATCGACGCCAATCCCGACGTGAACTGGCAATGGCACCATCTGCCGCTGCCGATGCACGAACCAGCCGCCACGCAATCGGCACGCCTGGCGGAATGCGCGGGGGAAACCGGCGGGCGGGAAGCGTTCTGGAACACCGTCGCCTGGATTTACCAGCATACCCACGGCAGCGGTCGGGGCCTGCCGCCCGGCATCCAGCCGTCCGGCGCGACGCCCGAGCTGCACGAGTGCCTGGCCAGCGCACGGCCCGACGCCGTGATCCGGGCACAGGCCAAGGAAGCCGCGCTGGCCGGCATCACCGCGACCCCGATGCTGCGCGTAATCGACAACCGCACCGGCCAGGCATTGCTGCTGCCGGGTGCCGTCGAAGGCGATGCCTTGCTGTCGGCCATTGATCTGCTGACGTCATCGGGCGATGAGCCGGCGATGACCGAAACCTTGCCCGAGATACCCGAGATGCCTGCTGACAACGTCAGCGACATGCCCAGGTAGCCGCGATCTTCAAGGCTGCGGCGCGGTTCCGACCGCGTTGATCGTTCCAGTTCGCACCGCATCCCACGCGCGAACGTCCGTCGTCTTCGATGGAGGATGCCAATCATCCAGGCCCGATTCCGGGCTTTCATCATCACGTCCCACGGGGGTCTCACCCCCACACGGGGACGGGAACCCCCGTTTCATCTATCAAGGAGGTTCCCATGAATCCGTCCGATACCGTCGCCGACGGTGCATCATCAGCGCTCGTCCGGTACGCGAGCATCCACGAAGATCCGTTGATCCGGCAAGCCATCGGTGTGCTGGAGGAACGTCTATTCAAACACGGTACCGAGCTAACCAGCCCGGCCAGCGTGCGAGAATATCTATGGCTGAAACTCGCCAGCGAAGCACTGGAAGTCTTTGCCGTCGTGTTTCTCGACTCGCAGCACCGCGTGATCGCTTTCGAGCCGATGTTCCACGGCACCATCGATGGCGCCAGTGTGTATCCCCGCGCGGTCCTCAAGCGGGCGATCGAGCACAATTGCAGCGCGGTCATCTTTGCCCACAATCACCCTTCGGGCGTGACCGAGCCGAGCCATGCCGACAAGGCAATCACGACCCGATTGAAATCGGTTCTCGAATTGGTGGACGTTCGTGTTCTGGACCATTTCATCGTCGGTGAAGGAACGCCTTTTTCCTTCGCGGAAGCCGGCTTGCTGTAGTCCTTGAGGCGCCCCACCAGGCGCCTCTTTTTTCGTGTTCGGGTCGGATGAAAGCGGTCGCGGGACAGTTCCCTTTCTTGATGGTGTCCATCTGCCCGATGGGATCGACTAGCGCGAGTATCGACCCAATGGGAGCCACCCCATGTACCCACACTCTGAACACGTCGAGACACAACGACACCGGCTGCGCTGCCGCCCAACGCTGGCTTCGTGCATGCTGGCAATGGCCGCAGCCGCGATGGCCCACGCCGCAGCGGCGGACGTCCGGGTATTCACCGACCGGCACCACGCCGTAGAGGTGCCCGCCGGTATCCACGTCGTCGAGCTGGACGCGCCGGCCCGCATCGAGGCGGAGCTGGCCGCAAACCTTCCCGCCGACCCGGCACAGGCGGCCGCGATCGTCCGGCAGCGGCTGCACGATGGCGGCGCACCGCTCCAGCGACGCCTGGCCGACGCCTACCAGGGCGTGACCGATGCCTGGAGCCTAGGCGTCACCAGGATTCCCGCCGTGGTCGTCGATCGGCGCTACGTCGTCTACGGCGAAACCGACGTGTCGCGCGCGCTGGCGCGCATCGAGGAATACCGGAGGGCGCAGCCATGAAGCTATCCCGCCGCGCATGGCGCACCGGCATGGCGTCCGTCCTGCTGGGCACCGCCGCTTCCGCCTTCGCACTCAACACCGCCACCATCACCGGCTCGGTGCTGTCGCCCGATTGCCTGTCCTATCGCGTGCAGGGCATTTGCTATTGGCTGTACTGCACACTCACCGGCTGTACGGTGCGCACCTCGGTCAAGGTGCAGCACTACATTCCCGATGCCGTCGTGTCGAGCTACTCGAACACCGGCGAGAACCCCTGGGTGGAAGTGCGGGCGATGAGCATGCCGAATCCCACCGCTCAAGGTGGCGGCGACGGCACGACGAACGAAGAACACGAGAACAACCTGGCGAAGTTCAAGAACGCCGACGTGATCGGGCATCCAGGCGCCACCATCTTCAGCGAGTTCGTCAGCCAGTTGGGTTACTCCTGCGCCGGTGCGGGCACGGCGTTCATGCCGTACCTGCTGAGCACGCTCGATACCGTGGCCTGGCGCTACAACATCCCCGAGTCCGTGTACCCCGAGGCACTGATCCCTGGGATGCGCGAAATCGGCACGCGCACCGGCCTGAATCTCTGGGGCAACGTCTATCCGCGCGGTGGTTTCCTGCATCACGTGGACGACTACAAGGCGGCCGCCGTCGTCGCCCAGCGTGCCGGCGACATCGTGACCCGGCGCGGCCAGGTCCATGTCTATCAGCCGCTGCTTGCCAATGCGAGCGCGGGCTACTGGCCCGCAGGTGCCTTGGTGGAAAGCGATGCCTCCACGGGAAAGTGGCAGGAATTGACGCCTCGGTTGTCATCTTCCTGCGCGGTCTTCCCGCACAACAACGCCCGCATCCAGGCGCAACAAGGCGACTACGCTTGGGCACTGTGGCGCCCGTACTCCTGCTGCCAGCGGCGCGGACAGGTGTTCCTGGGCAGCACGGATTTCAACTGAGGTGCGGCCCATGAGCATGTCCTCGCATTCACATCCTTTCACCATGACGCGGCTGGCGCGCAGCATCCTGTTTGCCGGCATCCTGGCCGCGATGAGCAACCCGCTGTGGGCGCAGACCAGCGTCAATGATTACGGCGTGCATCATCGCGGCAGCGTCATCGGCGATGACGTGCTGTACAGCATCGGTGGCGGCCGGGCGGTGTCGATGGGGCCGGTCGGCCAGATGCAGCACCTCGGTGTCGGCATCGGCTGGAACAGCAACCTGATCTGCGGCGACATGAGCATCACCACCACGCTGCAGAACCAGCTCAACGGCATCACCAATGGCTTCCAGACGATCATGAGCCAGGTGATCCAGAACGCCACGGCGGCCGTGGCGTCGCTGCCGGCACTCATCATCCAGCGCGCCGATCCCGGTTTGTACAACCTGCTGACCAACGGCATCTTGCAGGCACGGCTCGATTTCGACCGCAGCAAGCTCACCTGCCGCGCGATCGCCAACCGCATGGCCGACGCGGCGGGCGGTCAGCTCGGTTGGGATCAGTTGGCCGAAGGCATGGCGCTCAAACAGGCCGTGGCCAGCACCGATGCCGTATCGGCCATCGAACAGGCCGAAACCAGTCGCGGCAACGACGGTGTGCCCTGGGTCGGCGGCAGCAATGCCGGCGGCGCCGGACAGAATCCCATCCGCGTGGTCAGCGACGTGACCCGCGCCGGCTACAACCTGCTCAACGGCCGCGGCGCGACCGATACCGCGCCGATCGACAGCATCACCTGCGGCAATCGCCTGAGCTGCCAGACCTGGCCTTCTCCCGAAGCCGCCACCGATTGGGCAACCCGCGTGCTGGGCGAGCAAGAGCACCGGACCTGCGATGGCTGCCTCAAGACCCAGGCCACCGCCGGCGTCGGCCTGACGCCCCTGATTCAGGAAGAGTACGAGACCAGGCTGGAGGCGCTGCGGGATCTGGTGACGGGTGCCAGCGCGACCACGTTCGAGAACCTGGAAGCGGCCGGCAGCACTTCACTGCCGATTACGCGCGGCGTCATCGAGGCGCTGCGCGACGAACCGGACCAGGATGTGCTCGCGCGGCGTCTGGCTTCCGAAGTCGCGTTGGCCAGCGTGCTGGAGAAGGCCCTGCTGTTGCAGCGGACGCTGCTCGCCGGCCGCAAGGAGCCCAACGTCGCGGCCAACCAGCTCGCGCAGGGTGCCATCGCCCACGAAAGCGGTCTGCTGGAACAGGAGATCAACAACCTCAAGACCGAACTGGACCTGCGGCGCGAACTGGCGGCGAATTCGCCGATGGCGATCATCCAGCGGCACGGTACGCGCAGCGCCGGCTCGCGCGGCATCTACCAGGGCGACACCGAGCGCGATCGCCTCGACGCCATCCAGCGGCCGCAGAACCCCGGCAATCCGCCATGAGGATCGGGCTGCGGAAGTGGCTGTTCAACCGGCAACTCGGACGCACACTGGGATGGATTGCGCTGATCGTGTTCGTCGCCGTGGCCGTCAACCTCGTCGGCATTCGCCTCGTCGGTGATGCGGACACCTGGAGTCGGTGGCTGGACGAGCATGCCGGCTACTTCCTCGTTTGGCGGCTGTGCCTGTATGGCGCGACGGCCTACGGGTGGATATGGATGCGTCGCCGACTCCGGGAGCGCGACGCATCCCGCGAAGCGCATCAGCGCCTGCTGCGCGCGGAGGTCGGCGCCGTCGCCGCCATCGTGCTGCTCGAAATCAGCGCGCTGCTGCGACAACCGTAGCAATGCGGGACGACGACCATGACCCTCTACACCACGGACTATCTTGAGTTACCTGACACTGGTTGCCTGGATCATCAACAACGGCATCTGGAATGTGCTGGTGGCCAGCGGCATCTTCGCGCTGCCGTTCCTCGCCATCGTCGTGCAGGAATGGCTCAAGGCCCGTGCGGAAGGCGCGGACGAAGGCAACAAGGGCGTGCTCTCGTCCATGCGCATCGAGAACCGCGTGTGGGTGGCGATCGTGGTCATCATGTTCGCCGGCATTCCCTTCATTCCCCTTGACCTGAGCACCATCCAGTTCGATCGCACGCGCTCGACCCAATGCCAGGTCAATGTGCCGCTGCCCTCGGAAACGAACTGGTCCGCTTCGTTCACGACGATCAACAACCAGAGTGCCCATGTGCCAGTCTGGTGGTTCTTCATGCACTCGCTGTCCAAGGCCGTCACCGGCGCCGCCGTGGCGGCGATCCCCTGCGGCACGGACCTGCGGCAGATGCGCATGGAGATCGACAGCACGCGCATCGCCGACCCGGTGCTGGCCCAGGAAGTCGCCGACTTCACGCACGACTGCTACGGGCCGGCCCGCGCCAGGCTGTTCATGAGCCGGCCGACACTCAGCGAGGAGCAGATGAACGACGTGACCTGGATCGGTTCGCGCTTCTTCCTGGACACGGCCGGCTTCTACGATACGTATCGCTCGCGCGGACCACGCGACGCCTGGCCCTATGACGATGCGCGCGACGCCGGCCTCGCCGAAGTATCCAGCGGTGGCGGTTATCCGAGTTGTCGGCAATGGTGGCTGGACAGCGGCGACGGACTGCGTGACCGGCTGCTGGCCCAGGTCGATCCGAGCCTGCTGTCCCGGCTCGGCCAGTGGGCCGGCTTTCTGAGCCAGGCCCAGGCCGATGATTCCGTGATTCGCGCCATTGCCTCACCACGGCACCAGGTCATGAACCAGGGGCATGTCTACACCGACTACGGTGGGCAGATCGGCATGACGCTGCCCAATGTCGCGACCCGCGCCGTGTCGGACCTGGGGCTGACGGTGGGATCGATCGGGATGTTTCCGGCCATGGACGTGGTGCGCCAGGCGCTGCCCATGATCCTGTCGTTCCTGAAGATGGCGATGGTCATCTGCATTCCTCTGGTGCTGATCTTCGGCACCTACGATTTGCGGACGGTGGTCACGGTGACCGCCGTGCAGTTCGCGCTGTTCTTCGTCGATTTCTGGTTCCAGCTCGCCCGCTGGATCGACAGCACGATCCTCAACGCGCTCTACGGCTGGCATTCCCCGCACAGCAATTTCAATCCGCTGATGGGGTTGAACAACGCATTCGGCGATATGTTGCTGAACTTCGCGATGGCGATGATGTTCATCATCCTGCCCGGATTTTGGGTAATCGCCTTGACTTGGGCAGGAATCAAAACGGGCGGTATTGTTGGCGGACTGGCCACCGGCTCCATGGATGCGAAGTCGGCCGGTGGTAGCGGCTCACGTATCGCGATGGCGGCTGCAACTAAGGGAGCCGCGAAGTAGAAGGAACGTGCTGGTGCGAAGTACGGGAGCGCTACGGATCGTCTGGATCACCCATGTCGATCCGCAAGTCATCTTTGTTGTACCAGCCAATGCCCGAGTGGCCATCCCTGAGTTCAGGCTGCTTTTCTTCATCCAGGTCGGCATTGCGCACAAGCCAGGCTGCGATCAGCGCGAACGCGATCAGCAGGGCCAGCCAGAACGCTGCGTACAGCAGCACGCCGAACACGACGAGTTTCACGATCCAGAACAGCAGCCGTGCTACGCCGGCCGGCAGTCCCTTGCCCCCCAGCCATTGGATGGCACGGGCCTCTTGCCGTGCAAGGCCACGCCACGCACGGCCGAGCCATCTGCCGGCGCGTTCTGCTTTTGTGGTACGGGGCGTCGCGTTCATCACTGTTACCTCATGCGGAGGATTTATCGCTTCTCCTGTGTGGACCAATCAGACCTGCTCGCGGCAACCAGGCTGTCCCAATCGTCCGGCGGATTCCCTCGTTCGAGCATCTTCTCGAACATGGCGTAGGGGTCGGACTTGCTGCCCGCCGACCGCAGCGTCTGCTCATCGTTGACCCAGGCGAACACGATGGTCTTCGCCTTGGAGTCGTAGCGAAAGAACAAGCGAAACCGCCGTCCGACCTTCGCGCGCCGCCAGTGCCGATAGGCTGGCCCAAGGGTATTACCCTGGCGGTATTCGTCCCGTGCCGGATCGCTCGGCACCGTCTCCAGGATCAACTGGCTCAACGCACGAAACAGCTTGACGTTGGCGTTGCGCTCAAAGCCCTTCGGATCGTTGCGCTCGGCGCGTCCGGCCGCCGCGTGCAGCTTCTGAAGCTGCTCCACGATGCACTCATGGAACAGCAGCACCCATCCGTGGCGCTGCATCAAAGTGCCACTTCTCCCTCGATGTCTTCATCGAGGTCTGAGGCGTGGCCCATGTTGGCGAGCATGGCCTGGGCGAGTTCCACCGGCAGCGCTCCGACGTTCCTGCCGCTGCGGATGTCCGCTTCCAGCAGGCCCAGGAAGGCGCTGATCGCCGGGTCTTCGTGCTCGGCCTCGGCGCGGGTGACGACGACTTCGCCGCCGCGTAGCTCGAAGGCCACCTTGCCGCCGGTGGTCACACCCAGCGCCTGCCGGATGGACTTGGGCAACGTGATCTGTCCCTTGGACGTGAGTGTGGCGAGTTCGTGGATGCCGGGCATGGTCGGGCTCCTGTCTTTGATCCTCATGCTTTGATAGTAAGGAAATTTCCTTACCTTGTCAATCCAGGAACCCTTTGGTGCGTCGTGCTGCTGCATAAGCTGTGCTCCATCCCACTGCGGAAAGGCACATCGTAAGCAGGACACAGGCTGCCTTCCGCTTTCAAAGCGGCATGGGCCAGAACCCGTTTGTCTGTGGCTGGATACCCACGGGTTGCCCTATACCCAAAGGCTTCCATAAAGGCCAAAAGGGCTGGGAAGGGGCAAGGGAACGGGGTCAAGGGGAAAGGCCCTACCCGAAAAGGCCAAAAGGCTCCCCCACCAGCCCGTTACTCCGGTGTCGTCATGTTCTCGCTGTTCCAACGCAAAAGGGTACCAACCGCCGGCACTCCGCCCACCGCCTCCATAGCGATGCCCCAAGGGCTGACCCGGCCGGAGTCGGCTGCCTCGCTGCTGGCGACGCCGCGCCGGCGGAAGCTGCTGGAACACATCTGGCAACGGACCTCGCTGTCGCGCAAACAGTTCGCCGCGCTGTATCTGACGCCCCTGGAGCGCTACGCCGAGCTGGTGCAGCAGTTCCCCGCCTCCGAGAGTCACCATCACGCCTATCCGGGCGGCATGCTGGATCACGGCCTGGAGATCGTGGCTTACGCATTGAAGCTGCGACAGTCGCATCTGCTGCCCGCCGGCGTCACGCCGGAAGCGCAGGCGGCCCAGGCCGAAGCCTGGACCGCTGGCACCGCCTATGCGGCGCTGCTGCACGACATCGGCAAGATCGCTGTCGATCTGCATGTCGAATATGCCGATGGCACTCTCTGGCATCCCTGGCATGGCCCGTTGCAGCGGCCGTATCGCTTCCGCTACCGCAAGGACCGCGAGTATCGGCTGCACGGTGCCGCCACCGGACTGCTGTACACCCGACTGCTGGACCGCGAGATCCTCGACTGGCTCAGCAGCTTCACCGATCTGTGGACCTCACTGTTGTACGTCCTGGCCGGCCAGTATGAGCATGCCGGCACGCTTGGCGAGTTAGTCGTGCAGGCCGACCAGGCTTCGGTCGCCCACGAACTCGGCGGCGACCCGAACAAAGCGCTGGCCGCACCCAAGCACGCGCTGCAACGCAAGCTGCTCGACGGCCTGCGCTATCTGCTCAAGGAGGAATTCAAGCTGAACCAGCCCCAGGCTTCGGACGGCTGGCTGACCCAGGACGCGCTCTGGCTGGTGAGCAAGACCGTCTCCGACAGGCTGCGGGCGCATCTGCTATCGCAGGGCATCGATGGCATCCCGGCCAGTAACACGGCGGTGTTCAACGTGCTTCAGGACCATGGCATCGCCTTGGCCACGCCGGACGGCAAGGCGATCTGGAAAGCCACAGTCACGAGCGATGCCGGCTGGTCGCACAGCTTCACCTTCCTGAAACTGTCCCCGGCGATGATTTGGGAAGCAGCCGACCGCCCGGCGGCCTTCGTGGGCACCGTGCAGGTGGAGTCGGAGGAACCGGCGGCGCAGGCAACAGCATCCGAGGCTATCGACGTGGAAAGAGGGGAATCCGTCCTGGCGCCCACCGAATCCGCCGCACCAGTGACTGCGGACAGCAGCGTCGCGGAACTGCTGGAACTGCTTGACTCCCCCGCGTCCACCATCCCGGCTACGCCGCTTCAACCTCTCGTGAAACCCGAACCCGCATCGTTGCTGGACGACAGACCTGCCGACGCCACGCCGGTCCAAGCGGTACACCAAAGCGGCTCCGATCCATCCGGTGCTCATTTCCTCGCGTGGCTGCGTCAGAGCATCCAGACCCGCAAGCTCATCATCAACGACGCCAAGGCACTGGTGCATACCGTGGCTGGCACGGCGTATCTCGTCAGTCCCGGCGTGTTCCAGCGCTATGCGCAGGAACACCCGCAGATCAGCCCGCTGGCCAAGCAGGACAAGTTGCCGGAATGGCAGTGGATGCAGAAAAAGTTCGAGAAGCTGGGCTTGCACCGCAAGCAGGCCAGCGGGCTGAACATCTGGAACTGCGAGGTGACGGGACCGCGCAAGTCCAGACGGCTGCACGGATACCTACTGACCAGCGCCGATTCGCTGTTCCATGAAACACCCCCGGACAACCCCTATCTGCGCCTCGCCAACACCGAGGCAAAGCGCGACGACTCGGCGCTTCGGGCCAAGAACGACGGCGAACAGGAATAGGATGCGATGACCGCGCCCTCAGTTGCCGCGCTTGGGTGGGTCGAGTTCGGCCAGCTTGGTTTCCATCGCAGCCATCAGGTGGGCAGAGCTGCATTTCAGGGCGCGGGCGATCTTGAGGATCAGGGGAAGCGTGGGTACGTGCTCGCCCCGTTCGATCTTGCCCATGTGCGACCGCTCGATCCCGGCCAGGTGGGCCAGCGTTTCCTGTGCGATCCCCTGGTTCGTTCTTTCCTCCCGCACCACCGCCCCAAACGCGATCGCTGGTTCCGCTTCGTATGTAGTTGTCCCGGCTGGTCGGCCGCGTTGAATCGATCGCTTTTGCATTGCCAAAAGCGTCGATCAGCGCCACGATATAAACCACGTTAAACTTAACTCATTCGATTAAGTTTCCATGCTTTAGCGCCTTCGGAAGTTGCACGTGAGATCGATCGACGTCTCCACTGAAATCCGTCTGGCAGTCCTCGGCGATTGGGTTCCTCCCCAACTCGCCGACGTGCTCGCCATACAGCGCGCCGAAGAACCGGAAACCATGGCCGTTCTGATCGGTACAGCGGCCACCGGACAACAACAGGAACGACCTGACAATGGCTTCGACTTCGCGTTGTCCACCACCCATCGGGAGTGGCCGGGCTGGGTTTGCGAACCGCTGTGGCACGACACCCTGGCCGTCGCTGTGGCAAAGCGATCCCACTTGCTGGCCTACCGCGAAGTACCCTGCCAGGAAGCGCTCAAACAGCCGCTGATCTATGCGCAATCAACCGCCGAAGCATCGTGGCGCACGGTCGCACAGAGCGCGTTCGAGAACGAACTGTGGAACCGCGAAGAAGCCGTCAGTACGTTCGAGGTCGCCATGACAATGGTCGCAGCGGGGTACGGAATTGCTGTGGCCCCATCCAAGAGGCTTGCCGGGTATCAATGCCAGGGCATCGCTCTGCGGCCGTTGGCGAGCGCACCGATGATCGTGACCGCCTACCTGATTCGACCCGATGCTTCCCTGACAGCGCCTCAAGAGGGCTTTCTTCGACGCGCCCGCTCAATGTCCTGAGCAGCCTCCGCCCGGCACTCACCTCACTCCCGCTCGATGACCCGCAGCAAGGCCCTGCGCCGCTTCGACAGCGGCCCGAAGGTTTCCATGACCTCGCTCATCGAATCGCCACGGGCCAGCGCATCGAGGATGTCCGCCCAATCCTGCATGATGATCTTCCGCGATGAGATGTACTTGGTGTGGTCGTAGGGTGCGCGCGACGAATCTTTCTTCCGCTTCGAGTGGGCCAGTTGCAGATCGACTCGGTTCTCGGGATAGCTCAACAGACCAAGCAGCGTAGTGGCAGTTGAGCGGAAGCCGTGCGAGGAAAACCGTCCGCCATAACCCATGCGCTCCAACACCTTGTTGAGCGTTGTGGCTGAGATCGTCTCCCCTGGCTTCCGATAGCTGGGAAACAGAACCTTGCCACCACCCGTCAGCGTGTGCAGCTCCTTCAAGAGCGCAATCGCCTGTTTCGAGAGTGGCACGATGTGAGGATCGCGCATCTTCATGCGCCCCGCAGGAACCGTCCACAACGCACTGTCCAGATCGAACTCGGACCAGTGCGCCTTGCGCAGTTCGGCCGTGCGGACGTAGGTCAAAGCCATCAACCGCAACGCAATAACGGTGGCCCGATAGCCCGCATCGTCCACACCGTTCAAGAAGGCGGGAATCTCCTGCCACGTCAGCGGTGGATGATGCCGAACTCTCGGGCGCTTGACCGATCGCTTCAGCAAGGCGGATGGGTCGTTGTCACAGAGCCCTTCACCCGACGCATATCCGAAGATCTGACCGAACCACTGCCGGATCAAGATCGCAACGGTTGGGGCGCCGCGCTCAACCACACGTTGAATGATGGGACGCAGGTGAGAAGCCCTGATGGCACCGAACGGCAGCTTGCCAATCTCGGGAAACACGTCCTTTTCGAGAACGGTCTTGACTTGATCCGCGTACCCTTCGCCCCACTGCACATTGCTCGCCATCCATCTGCGGGCGACCTCTTCAAACGTGTACTCGTTCTGCTCGACCTGATTGGCGATCTTTACCCGCTTCTCCAGGATCGGATCACGACCTTCGCGGACCAGCGCACGCGCCCAATCGCGTTCCTTGCGCGCAGCCTCCAAGGACACCTTGGGGAAGGGACCGATCGAGTAGTTGTGGGGAGTCTTCCCAAGGCGGTATCGATACCACCAGAGCTTGCTTCCATTGACCTGGACGCGCACGTACAGGCTACCGCCGTCCCTGAGCAGATAGGCACGGGGGCCAGGTTGCGCCGCTTCGATCTTGCGTACTGTAAGAAGGTTGAGTGCCATGTGTATAACGCCCTCCCGTCGAGTCGTTATACACACCATTATACACTTTTGCAGTGGATCGGTCTAGCAGGGAGCAGACAGCAGCAGACGATCAACAGTTCATAATCAACAACTTACGTTTACACCTTGGAAGTCAATGGCCTTCAGTAGACGCTAATCGTAGTTATCGATCATCAGCACCCGCATCATTGGGCACCTCCTTGCTGTGCACCACGGGCAGGCAGGGTGAGTCCACGCAGGGCCATGTTGACGGCAGTGAACACCGCCCGGCCCTTGTTCATGGTTTCCTTCCACTCCAGCCGTGGCACGGAATCCGCCACCACGCCGGCGCCCACCTGGATATACAGCCGGCCATCACGGATCACCGCCGTGCGGATCGCAATGGCGGTGTCCATTTCGCCGTTGAAGCCGATATAGCCCACCGCGCCACCGTAGACGCCGCGCTTGACCGGCTCCAGTTCATCGATGATTTCCATCGCGCGGATTTTCGGCGCGCCGCTGAGCGTGCCGGCCGGGAAGGTGGCGCGCAGCACATCCAGCGGGCCGAAACCGTCTTTCAACCGGCCTTCGACGTTGGAAACGATATGCATGACGTGGGAATAACGCTCTACCACCATCTTGTCGGTCAGGCGCACCGAGCCGGCCTCGGCAATGCGGCCGATGTCATTACGGCCCAGGTCGATCAGCATCAGGTGCTCGGCAATTTCTTTCGGGTCCGCCAGCAGTTCCTCTTCCAGCGCCCGGTCCTCAGCGTCGGTCCGGCCACGCTTGCGGGTGCCGGCCAGGGGGCGGACGGTCACCGCGCCGTGCTCGATGCGGGTGAGAATTTCCGGCGACGACCCGGCGATGTGAAAATCATCCAGGTCGAGATAGAACATGTACGGCGACGGGTTCAGATAGCGCAGCGCCCGGTACAGATCCAGCGCCGGCGCAGCGAACGGCACCGACATGCGTTGCGACGGCACCACCTGCATCACGTCGCCGGCCAGAATGTATTCGCGGATCCGCTCGACCCCGGCCTCGAAATCCTGCTGCGGGGTATCGGAGGCAAAATCCGTCTCGTTGATGGCGTCGCCATAGGGGCGATCTTCCGGTGCCGGCAGCGGCGCGCGCAGTTTCGCCTGCAATGCATCCAGCCGTGCATTGGCAGCGGGCAATGCGCCAGCGGCGGCAGGATCAACCAGCACCACCAGGAACAGGCTGCCGCGCAGGTTATCGAACACCACCACTTCTTCGCTGCGCATCAGCAGGATATCCGGGTTGCCGAGCGTATCGCGGCCCTTCGGCTGGCCCAGGCGCGGTTCGAAATAACGCACGCTGTCGTAGCCGAAATAACCCACCAGGCCGCCGTTGAAACGCGGCAGGCCCTCGATCTCCGGGGCGCGATAGCGCAGCCGGTAGGCTTCGATCCAGGCAATCGGGTCGCTGACCGTCTCGCTGTGCTCACCGGCCTCGCCGGTCACGCGGATCTCGTTGCCGTAGACGCGAATCACTTCGCGTGCCGGCAGCCCGATGATTGAATACCGGCCCCAGCGCTCGCCACCCTGCACGGACTCGAACAGGAAGCTGTAGGGCGCGGCGGCCAGCTTGCGGTAGGCAGAAAGCGGGGTGTCCAGGTCGGCGAGGACTTCGCGGACCACGGGGACGCGGTTGAAGCCCGCGCGGGCGAATTGCTCAAGATGTTCCGGTGACATGATCTGTCCTTGTTCAGCGATAGCGATGCAATACGGGGTGAAAACACAACCGGGGTCGCCCTGTGTGCAGGGCACGGCCGAGCTTCACCATCGCCAGCAGGCGGGCGCGAACAAGCGGGCAGACTGTTGTGTCGTGTGGTCCCGGTACACCGAAGGTTCCTTTGATCCGTGGCAATGACGCGGATAACTGAGGCTGGATTGTAGCGGGCATTGCCGCCCGCGGCGAGCCTTGGCGGTGCTTGATCTGCATCAATGGCGGCAGCCGCCCGGCTTGATCCAGGTCAGTCCGCCCCCGCCGGCCAGCCGGGATACTGGTGCCATCAACGATCCCGAGACGCTGGAGCCGCATCATGACCCTGGAATTCCCCCGCTACCGCACTGCACTGGCCGGCTGCCTGCTGGCTGCCAGCCCGTTCCTGGCCCAGAGCGCCGCCGCCCACCAGGCCGGCGACTGGCTGCTGAAGTTCGGCGTGACCCAGGTGAAACCGGATTCCGACAATGGCAGCGTGCTGGGCGGCACCGTCGATCTGGACGCCAGCGACAACGTCGAGCCCAGCATCAGCCTGACCTGGATGGCCACCCGCCATGTCGGCATCGAGCTGCTCGGCGCCCTGCCCTTCGAGCACGACATCCGGAGCCATGCGCTGGGCGGCAAGATCGCCACCACCAAACAGCTTCCGCCGACGTTGAGCCTGCAGTGGCACTTCCTGCCCACGGCCACCGTGCAGCCCTATGTAGGCGTGGGCGTGAACTACACCCGCTTCTTCGACACCGACACAAAGGGGGCACTCAGCGGCAGCCGATTGGTGCTGGAGGATTCCTTTGGGCTGGCCGGTCAGGTGGGAGTGCATGTGCCCTTCAATGAGGGCTGGTTCATCAATGCCGACGTGCGTTACGCCGACATTGATACCGAGGTGAACCTGAACAGCACCCGTATCGGCACCGCCAATATTGATCCGTGGGTGACCACGGTGGGGTTTGGCCTGGCCTTCTGAGCCGGGCAACGGACATCGCTGTGGCGGCGATGTCCGTTTTCTTTGCGATCTCAGGCCGTGCGTTGCTCGTGACGGAACATCACCAGACACAACGCCGGCACCACCAGCAACGTCAGCACCGTCGAGGCCATCAACCCGGAAATGATCGCCCAGGCCATCGGTGGCCACAGCGTCGACTGGGTAAACGCCAGCGGCAGCAGGCCGGCCACGGTAGTGGCGGTGGTCAGCAGAATCGGCCGGGTGCGGCGCGCCACGGCGTAGAAGACCGCATCCTGCGCACTGTCACCGGCGGCCAGACGCTGGTCGACCACATCGATCAGCACGATGGCGTTGTTGACCACGATCCCCACCAGCGCCACCACCCCCAGCATCGACATAAAGCCGAATGGCGAACCGGACAGCGCCAGCCCCGGAATGATGCCCACCGCGGCCATCGGCACGGTCAGCAGCACCAGCCCCACGCGACGGAAAGAATTGAACTGCCACAGCAGGAAGAACAGCAGCAACAGCACACCGATCGGCGCCGAGCTGGCCAGCGCCCGGTTGGCATCGCCGCTGCCTTCGCTGTCGCCCCCGTATTCCAGCCGCACGCCTTCCGGCAGCGGCCGCTCGGCCAGTTGCGCGCGCAGGTTATCGAGCACCTGGCTGAAGCTGTACCCGTCGGACAGATTGGCCACCACGTTATAGACGCGCACCCCGTCCCGGTGGGAAATGCCCGCCGGCTCCCAGTCGGCATAAATGCGTGCCACCTGCATCAGGGGCACCGGGTCGCCCTGCTGCGGATAGATATTCACCGACAGCAGCCGTGACAGCGGCAGCGCGGTGCCTTCCACGGAACGCACCACCATCGGCATCGGGTCGCGCTCCTGGCGATACTGCTCGGCGGTGAGGCCGTAGCTCTGGCCGAACAGTGTGCGGGCCACCTCGGCACGGGTCAGGCCGAAGCGCTGCGCGACCGCGTCGTCCACGTCCACGCGCAACGCCGGCACGCCGAAATCAATGTTGTGGCGCACGTCCACCGCACCGGGAATACCACGCAGCATGGCAAAAATTTCCTCGGCCGCGCGCATGCGCTGGGTGTCATCCGCGTGATAGATGCGCACTTCCACCGGCGCCTCGCGCGGTGGCCCCTGGCCGAGCTGGCTGGCCGCCAGGTTCACTTCCGGCATACGGTCGCGCACATACTCGCGGATATCGCGGATCACATGGCGCGTCGCCGCCAGGTCCACGGCATTGACCACCAGCCGGGCGCGGTTCGGCGCCTGCGGCGTGCGCACCAGGTTGTAATAGAACGTCGGGCCGCTGTGGCCAACGAAACGGTGCACCACCTGCACGTCACTGCGCTGGCGTACCACCCGTTCCAGTTCCTCGGCCACACCGGCGGTATAGGCCTGGTCGGTGCCTTCCGGCAAGTGCAGGTCCAGGATCACCTTGGGCCGGTCGGCGTTGGGGAAGAACTGCAGGTTCATGGCCGGCACCAGCGCAAAGCTGACCAGCACCATCGCCGCGCTGATGGCCAGCACCAGCCGTGGCCGGCCGGTGCTCAGGTGAGCCAGCCGGTCGCCCAGGGTCAGCACCCAGCGCGTCCGTTCGGAGGATTCCCGGCGCAGGAAGCGCGCCGCCAGCAACGGCGCCACGCTGATCGCCAGCAGATAGCTGACCGACAGCGTCAGCATGATCATCACCGGAATGCCCCGGGTAAAATCCGCCGTGCCGCCCTTGGACAGCAGCATCGGCGTAAAGGCCGCCAGCGTGGTGGCGGTCGAGGCGCCGAGCGGCCCGGCCAGTTCACGGATCGCCCCGCCGGCCGCTTCCAGCCGGGTGGCGCCGTCGCTCAGGCGGGTCTGCACGTTTTCCACCATGACGATGGCGTTGTCGATCAGAATACCCAGCGAGATGACCATGGCGATCACCGCGATCTGGTGCAGGATGCCGCCGCCAAGGTTGTACAGCCCCAGGCTGATCAGCGCCACCGCCGGCAGGATCGACGCCACCAGGATGCCCATGCGCAACCCCATGCCGACAAACACCACCACAACGATGATCAGCACGCTCATCAGCAGGCTGCCTTCCAGCTCGGTCAGGCGCTCGCCAACCTTGTCAGGCTGGAAGAACATTTCATGGATCGCCAGCGGCGCAAACTGCGGCGAGACCTCCGCCAGCCGCGCCCGCAATTCCTCGCCAAAACGCAGCGCATCCACCTGGCCGCGCTGGGCATAAAGGCTCAGCAGCACCACACGTTCGCCGTCGTACCAGGTTTCCGCCTGCAGCGGCTCTCGCGGCCCGCGCCAGACCTCGGCAATGGCAGCCAGCGGCACGGTGCTGCCATCGGCCAGCGGCACTTGCGTCATGCGCAGTTCATCGATGTTCAGGAATTCGCTGTTGGCCAGCACCGACAGCCGCTTGCCCCCGGCGACGACAAAGCCGCCAGGCACCACCTGGTTACGCTGCGCGATCAGGTTGCCAAGCTGCTGCGGCGTCAGGCCGATACGATGCAGCTCTGCGTCGTCCACAGCGATGGTGATCTGCTCGTCAGCCTGGCCTTCTATTTCAATGCGGGACAGGAACGGAATATCCAGCAGCCGGTCTTTCAGGCGCTCTGCCTGGCGCGACAGTTCCGCCACCGAGGCCGAGCCACCGAGCGCCAGCACCACCGCCGGGGTGTCGATGATGCGGTCATCCAGCACCATCTGGCCGACGCCATCGGGGAATTGCAGGCGCGCCCGCTCCATCGCCTGGCGCACCCGGTCCCAGGCCGCCGTGGTGTCGTAGATCTTGTCGAGCTGCATGATGCGCACCACGGCAAAGCCTTCGCGCGCGTTGCTGTTGATGTGGTTGATCTCCTCCACCTGCAACAGCTCTTCTTCCAGCGGGCGCAACACCAGCCTCTCCACCGCCTCGGCGGTGGCGCCGGGGTATTGCACCGTAAGCAGTCCGGCGCGGTGCGGGAAGCTCGGGTCTTCCTGGCGCGCCATATTGAAATAGGCCGCCAGCCCCACCAGCGACATCATCACCACCACCAGACCGAGCAGACGCTGGCGGCGCAGCAGGAAATCAATCACTGCGAGCTCTCCAGCTGATCCATCGTGCCCACCTGATCACTCGCGGCCACCTGCCCAATCACGGTCACCCGGTCACCGGATACCAGCCGTGTCAGGCCGGCATACACCACCTGATCGTCAGCGGACAGCGCCTCGCCACTGACCAGCACCTGCTCGCCGGCCAGTTGCAGCACTGTCACCGGCACACGCTCGGCAATGTTGTCACGCACGCGGAACACCGCCGGGCCTTCGGACGAACGGAACACCGCCAGCACCGGCAACGCCAGCGCCTCGCGGCGGCCGCGCGGCACGCCCACTTCTACCGACACCCCCGGTGCCAGCGACGGATCATCCAGCGACACCACCAGCGGATACAATTCACCGCGACGCGAGCCGCGACCGATTTCTGTCACCACACCGGTAAGCGGTTCACTGCCACGTTCCATCACCCGCCACACCGTCAGCCTGTCGCCCGGCTTCAGGCTTGTGCGCAGGATTTCCGGGATACGCACTTCCACTTCCAGGCCCAGCGCCGAGGACAGCCGCAGCACCGGTTGCCCGGCGGCCACAAATTCACCCGGCTCCGCCAGCACCGCTTCCACCGTGCCCGCGAACGGCGCACGCAGTTCACTCTCGCGTAGCAGCTGATCCGCCTCGGCCAGTGCCGCCTGGGCGGTGGCCCGCCCTGCCTCCAGCGCATCGCGCCGGGCCAGCAACTGCTCCAGGTCCTGTTCCGACAGCACGCCGCGCTCACGCAGCGTCACCGCGCGCTGGTATTCCTGCTCGGCCTGGCGCAGCTGGGCATCGGTTTCGCGAATGCGGGCACGGGCAGAATCCCGTGCCGGGATCAATTGCGGATTACGCAAACGGGCCATCAGGTCACCGGCCACCACCGGCTGGCCGATCTCCGCCGGCCGCTCGTGCAGGGTGCCGCTGACCTGAAAGGTGAGCTCGGCACGCTGCCGCGCCCGGACCACCCCGGCAAACCGCAACGGCGCCAGGTCCTCACCCGCCAGCACTGGCGCCGTGCGCACCGTTACCGGACGCACCTCGACCTGCGCCTCGCGGCCACTGCAGGCCACCATGATGGCCACTACTGCCGCCACCGGGACCAGCCAGCCCCAGTGCCTTGCCTGAATCCTGCGCATACTTCCAACCCCCTGCGGGGCGCCCCTGAGAGAGCGCGTACTGTTATGAACCGTGATCGATCAGCGGAACCTGAAACAAGCCGGCCGGAGGTCATGGCCAGGCGAAACAGTGGCACCTCCGGCACTTCCGTGACATATTGTCATTTATTGACATTTTGTCAATGAGCTATCAAAACGCTAGCATGCCCGCTTTACTGGTGCACTTTCACCCCGGGGCAGGCTGCGTTATACGCAAACCTGAACACAAGTACTACTACCTGCGAGATCACAAGATGAGCGTGCGGGCACGCCGGGAACAGGAAAAACAGGAGCGTCGCGACAGCATCCTTGATGCCGCCGAACGGGTGTTCTTCGACAAGGGCATCGAGCGCTCGACCATGGACGACATCGCCCGCGAGGCGCAGCTCAGCCGTGGCCTGCTGTATGTCTACTTCCGCGACAAAGTGGCGATGCTCGAAGCGATCATGTTGCGTGCCGCAGAAAACCTGCGTTGCCGCTTCCGCGAACTGGCCGCCAGCGGGCTCACCGGCGGCGAGCAGATCAACGCCATGGGCCGCGCCTACTATGCCTTCTCGCTGGAACAGCCGGACTATTTCGATCTGCTCACCCGCGCCGCCAGCGAATGGCCCAGCCTCACCCACGGCAATGACGACACCCCGCTGGAAGTCTGCTCGGGCGAAATCATGGATATCATGACCGCCACCATCCAGCGCGGGCTGGCCGACGGCAGCCTCGATCCGCAGCGCATCAACGACCCGGAACAGACCGCCATGTACCTGCGCGGCGCCCTGCACGGCGTGATCATGCTCACCCGCCAGCCGCCGAACCCGAGCCTGCCCAGCGGACAATCGCCGGCCGATCTGGTGCGCTACACGCTGGACATGCTCGGTGCCTCATTGCGACGAATACCCGCCAACGGCTAGGCTGGCAACACACCTCTCTGGCCCGCATGGAGCATCCGATGCCGTCCACACCCGACTGGCCAGCGCTGCTCAGCGATGCGCTGGCGCACAATCCGCACCACAGCGCCCGTTATATCCAGCTGGCTACCCTCAGTGACAGCGGCGACGTCACCTGCCGCACACTGGTCTGCCGGCGCTGGCTGCCGGACACCGGCACCCTGGTCGCCACCACCGACCTGCGCAGCCACAAAGTGCGCGGCCTGCGCCGCCATGAACAGGCCGAGGCCTGCTGGTACCTGCCGGCCCGCAGCGAACAGTTTCGCCTGCGCGGGACCGTGACCCTGACCGGTGCCGAGCAGGGATCATCATTGCGCGAAGAGATATGGGAGGCGTTGCCGGACACCGGCAAAGTGCTGTTCACCGGCCCGGCGCCCGGCACACCGCTGCCGCCCGGTTACCACGGGCCCGACAGCACACCGCCGGCACACTTGCCGGACTGTTTTGCATTACTGACGCTGCAACCGGTGCGGGTGGACTACCTGAACCTGAGCACATCGCCGCATCAGCGCTGGCTGTTTGAATATCACCGTGGCGATGCGATGCGGCGGCAGTGGCATGCGCGGGGACTGGTACCGTGATGGTGTGTGGACGTGCAGCATTGCAGGGGCTGGCGGGATGCACTGCCCCACCCGCCTACTCCGACAGCCGCGCCCGCAACCGGCTCACTGCCTGACCGTGCAACTGGCACACGCGCGATTCCGTCACGCCCAGCACCGCCCCGATTTCCTTCAGGTTGAGCTCTTCCTGGTAATACAACGCGATCAGCAGTTTTTCCCGCTCCGGCAGGGCGTCGATGGCGCGTTTCAGGCGCTGCCGCTGTTCGTCATCCTGTAGTGCATTGAACGGCGACGGCGGGCCATCGCTGCCGGCTTCCGGCTCTCCCCATTCGGCCACGATGTCCTCGAACGGCAGCAGCTGGCCGTTGTTGGTGTCGTTGAGCAATTGCCGGTAATCCGCCAGCGACATGCCCATGGCGCTGGCGATTTCCCGCTCCTGCGGTGCACGTCCCAGGCGTTGTTCCAGCGCGTGGATGCACTGGTCCAGTTGCCGCGCGTTGCGTCGCACACTGCGTGGCAGCCAGTCGCGGCTGCGCAGTTCGTCGATCATGGCGCCACGAATGCGCTGGCTGGCAAACGTGGCGAAACTGGCGCCCGCCTGGGGATCAAAACGCCGCAACGCGTCCAGCAGGCCGACCATGCCGGCCTGGATCAGGTCATCCAGTTCAATGCTCGCCGGCAGTTTCACCTGCAGCGCCAGTGCCTGTCGTCTCACTGCCGGGAAATGCTGCTCAAGCAGCAGGTCCTGGTCTATCTTGCCCTGTGCCGTATACATCCTCGTTCCTCAGCGGCATGCGCCCCGGCGCCACGGTGTGCGGCCACCACGGGGCAGCGTGTTACCCCGGGGAATGTCCCCCCTTTTATTGTTGTCGCGGCCATGCGGGCCGCGATGCCGTTCCGCCGCCGCAGCCTGCGTCAGCGAAAATTCACGATCAGTTGCAGCGCCTGCACCGGTTCGGCACGGGCGGTGCCCCGCGGCACTTCAAAGCGAAAGAAGAACGGCCCGCTGGCAGCGGCGCCGGCAAACGCGCGCGTATGACCACGTGGCCCGTCGAGCGCCACGCAGCGCTCGGCCTGCGCACCATGGCAGACCCAGCCACGCACCCTGGGCGCGGCGTCGTAGCGCCAGCGCACGCTGACAATCTCGCCGCCGCGCACCAGCGCGATATTGCGCGGCCGCAACGCCGCGCTGTGATAACCGCGCCCGCCCACCGCCACCGTGAGCGCCGGGGCACTCGCCACCCAGCTGCCCGGCGGCAGCGTGCCGGCCGCCGGCGCGAGGGCGACACTCCACAGCAACGCACCGCACAGCAGGTGCCTCACGCCGCCATCCCGGCAAGCTGTGTCACACGCAGCACACGGTCATCGGGAATTTCGTGCTGCGACATCACCACCAGATGACGCAGCCGCCGGCGCAGGAAATGCGCCAGCAGCGGTCGCAGTTCGTGCTGCACCACCAGGACCGGCGGTTCGCCGGCGGCTTCCTGGCGCGACAACGCTGCGCCCACCTGTTCCAGCAAGGTGTCTGCCAGCCCCGGTTCCAGCGCGCCGTTGCCGTGCAGCGCCTGGCTGAGCACCTGTTCCAGGCCGGCATCCAGCCCGATCACATGCAGCGCCTCGCGGCCCGGGAACCATTGATGCGTGATCGCCCGGCCGAGCGCCACGCGCACCTGCGCCACCAGCGTTTCCAGCTCCGGGGTGCCGGCCTGGGCGGCCAGCGTGTCGAGAATGCTGCGCATGTCGCGGATCGGCACATCCTCGTCGAGCAGTTGCTGCAGCAACCGTTGCAGTAACGGCAACGACAGGGCTTTCGGCACCACATCCTCGACCAGTGCCTTGTTCTGTTCGCCGAGCTTGTCCAGCAACTGCTGCACTTCCTGGCGGCCGAGCATGTCGCTGGCGTAGCGGTGCAGCAGATGATTGAGATGGGTCGCCACCACGGTGCTGGCATCGACCACCGTGTAGCCGTACACCTGCGCCTGTTCGCGCAGTGCCGCCTCGATCCACACCGCCGGCAGGCCGAAGGCCGGGTCCTGCGTGGGCGTGCCCGGCACTTCGCCGGCAAGCTGGCCGGGATCAATCGCCAGCCATTTGCCCGGGTAGGCATCGCCGCGCCCGATTTCCGCGCCCTTGAGCGTGATCACATAACTGTTCGGGCCGAGTTCCAGGTTGTCGCGGATATGCACCACCGGCGGCAGGAAGCCGACTTCCTGCGCGAATTTCTTGCGCACACTCTTGATACGCCCGAGCAGTTCACCGTGCTGGCGATAGTCCACCAGCGGGATCAGCCGGTGGCCCACTTCCAGGCCCAGCGTGTCCACCAGTTGCACGTCGTCCCAGCTGGCTTCCGGTGCTTCCTGTGTGGCCGGCTCCGGTGCCGTCATCTGCCCGGCGATCTGTGCTTCCAGTGCACGCCGTGACAACCACCAGGCCAGCGCGCCCAGCACCGCCGTGAAAAACAGGAACACCAGATTCGGCATGCCCGGCACCATGCCGAGCAGGCCCATGACGCCGGCGGCCAGCGCCAGCACGCGCGGATTGACCAGCAACTGGTCGATCATCTGCTGGCCAACGTCCTGGTCGGTATTCACCCGCGACACCGTGACGCCGGCGGCGGTGGAAATCACCAGCGCCGGAATCTGCGCCACCAGACCATCGCCGATGGTGAGGATCACATAGGTCCGGCCGGCGTCACCGAACGACATATCGTGTTGCAGCATGCCGATCAGCAGGCCGCCAATAATGTTCACCACCATGATCACCAGCCCGGCCACGGCATCGCCGCGCACAAACTTGCTGGCACCGTCCATCGAGCCGTAGAAATCCGCTTCGCGGGCCACGTTGGCGCGCCGTGTGCGGGCGTCTTCCTCACCGATCAGGCCGGCATTGAGGTCGGCATCGATCGCCATCTGTTTGCCGGGCATGGCGTCGAGCATGAAACGCGCGCCCACTTCGGCGATGCGGCCGGCGCCCTTGGTGATCACCATGAAGTTGATCACCACCAGAATCAGAAACACCGCCAGGCCGACGGCGAAATTGCCACCCACCAGGAAATGCCCGAACGCCTCGATCACCTTGCCGGCCGCATCGCCGCCCTGGTGGCCTTCCATCAGCACCACGCGGGTCGAGGCCACGTTCAGCGACAGGCGCAGCAGGGTCGTGAACAGCAATACGGTAGGAAATGATGCGAATTCCAGCGTGTCGCGGGTGAACATCGCCACCAGCAGCACCATCACCGCGAGCGCGATGTTGAAGGTGAAAAACAGATCCAGTGCCAGCGGTGGCAATGGCAGGATCATCATGCTCAGGACCAGCAGAATGAGCACCGGTCCGGCGAGCAGTTTCGCACGGCCATCGGCGAACCACTGGCCGGCGGTGGCGACACCCAGCCCCTTCATGCGCCGGCTCCCTGCGGATCGAGTTCCACCGGCACCGGCAGCTGCGCTGGCCGCGCCGGCTGTTCACCACGCCGCAGCCGCATGGCCCAGACCAGCACTTCCGCCACGGCGGTGTACAGCGCGCCGGGAATTTCCTGCTCCAGATCCACGTGCCGGTACAGGGCGCGCGCCAGCGGCGGCGCCTCCAGCAACGGCACACCGTGCTCGCTGCCCAGCTCCCGGATACGGGCGGCAATGGCGTCCGCACCTTTGGCGACCACGCGCGGCGCGCCCATGCGCTGTTCTTCGTAACGCAGCGCCACGGCATAGTGGGTCGGGTTGGTGACGATCACATCCGCCTCGGGGATGCGGCTCATCATGCGGTTGCGCGCCATCGCCTGCTGTTGCGAGCGGATACGTGCCTTGACGTGCGGATCGCCTTCGGATTCCTTGTGCTCGCGACGGATTTCCTCGCGGCTCATGCGCAGTTTTTTCGCGTGGCTCCAGAGCTGGTAGGGCACATCAATCAGCACCACCACCACCAGCGTCAGCACCATCAGTGCGCAGGCCGTCGCCGCCAGCCGCAGGGCACTGGCCAGTGCCTGTTGCACCGGCTGGTCCATCAGCGCCATGAATTCGCCACGGTGTGTCATCAGGAACCACACCGCCACGCCCCCGACCAGCGCGGACTTGGCAATTGCCTTGCCCAGTTCGGCCAGCGACTGCGAGGAAAAAAGCCGTTTCAGGCCTTTCAGGGGATTGAGTTTTGATGCCTGCGGCGCGAGCGCCTTGGCGGAAATCATCCAGCCACCGAGCAGCATCGGCGCCACCAGCGCCAGCACCGCCATCAGCAGCAGGAACGGCAGCAGCGACCACAGTGTCAACTCGCCCAGCTCACCAGCCCGCACCAGCATCACGCGCGGTTCCAGCGCCTGCGGGCGTCCGAACAGGAAGGCCTGTTCCATCACCCGGCCAAGCTGGCCATACAACACGCCACTCATGGCCCACAGGCCGCCCACCCCGCCGGCGAGCAACAGAAACGTGGTCAGTTCACGCGAACGCACCACCTGGCCTTCCTCACGCGCCTTGTCCAGGCGTCGCGGGGTGGCCTGTTCGGTCTTTTCCTGATCGCTGGTTTCGTCAGACATGGCAACCCGGTCGTGGCACACAATGGCATGGGACCATTGTGGTGCAGCGCGCCGGGGGCCAATTGCCGGATAAGGCGGCTCGGAAAGGGGCTTATTGCCGCTTTAAACGAAGGCGCCTCAAATTCAGAAGCCGAGGATTCAGAAGCCGAGTTCGTCGAGCAGATCATCCACCTGGTCCTGGCTGCTGACGATGTCGTCGCCGCCAGGCTGGATGGCCGGACCGTTCTTCAGTGAGTCCTGGTTGCGCGACGCATCGGAGGCCCACTGCTGGCGCAGGCGGCGCTGCATGTCTTCGCGTTCCTCGCCCTCGGGTATGGCTTCCAGCAGCACCTGCATGAGCTGGTGCTCCACTTCCTGGATCACCTCCATCATTTTCTGGATCACCTGCCCGGTCAGATCCTGAAAATCCTGCGCCATCATGATCTCCAGCAGTTCCTGGCTGGTGGCGCGGGTGGAGGCCGGCACGGCACCGAGAAAGGCGCGCGTCTGCTGCACCAGCTCTCTGGCATCATCCAGCGCGTCCGGTGCCGCAAACCACTCGGCCCAGCGCACTTCCAATGCAGCGGCGGTGGTTTCCATCTCGTCCTGCAGCGGCCGGGCCCGGTCGATGGCATTGAGCGAACGCTCAGCGGCCTGGCGGGTCATCGAGGCAACATAGTCCAGCCGCGCGCGCGCATCAGGAATCGCCGCCGCTGCTTTTTCCACTTCCTTGTTCAGGCCCAGCTCACGCATGCTCTGCCGCAACATGCGGGTAAGCGCGCCGATACGCTGCATCAGTTCATCGGAACCGCCCTGTTCCGCTGCGGTCATGGAATGCGCTTCACCACTCATAACGGTCTCTCCTGCCGGCACCGATGGCCTACTTGCCCAACTTCTGGAAAATCTTGTTGAGCTTTTCTTCCAGCGTCACCGCCGTGAAGGGTTTGACGATATAACCATTGGCGCCGGCCTGGGCGGCGGCAATGATGTTTTCCTTCTTCGCCTCGGCAGTGATCATCAGCACCGGCAGGTCTTTCAGCGCGGCATCGGCGCGCATCTGCTTGAGCATCTCCAGGCCATCCAGGTTCGGCATGTTCCAGTCCGACAACACGAACTCGAAGCTGCCGCTGCGCAGCCGGCTCAACGCTTCCTGGCCGTCTTCAGCTTCATCGACATTATTGAAACCCAGCTCTTTCAGCAGGCTGCGTACAATGCGGCGCATGGTGGGGAAATCGTCCACCACCAGAATGCTCATGTCCTTGTCTATCATCGCGGTCTCTCAATCACTGTGCGCAGGGCGCGCGGTTGCCGGTGGCGCAACAGGCGCCATCAGAATTCTTCCCAGTCGTCTTCGGTGGTGACCGGTTCACGGCGTGAGGTGCGCCGGCCGGCAGGCGGCGCCGGCGCCACACTGTCATCGTAGGCCGGCGTCTCCAGTGTCAGCAGTGGCGGTGCCGGCTCATCGTCCTGCCCGCTCTCGACAGCATTCAGCGCCGGCCTGTATTGCTCCTCGCCCTGGCGCAGCCGGAACACCGACACCGCCTGTTCAAGATGCCGTGCCTGTTCCTCCAGCGACGCGGCGGCGGCCATGGCCTGCTGCACCAGCGCTGCGTTCTGCTGGGTGACTTCGTCCATCTGGCTGACCGCCTGACTGACCTGCTCGATGCCACCGCTCTGCTCGCGGGAAGCAGAGGAAATTTCGTCCATGATGTCGGTGACGCGCTTCACCGCCGCCACCACCTCGTCCATGGTCTTGCCGGCCTGTTGCACCAGCACCGAGCCCTGATCCACCTGCACGACCGACTGTTCGATCAGTTGCTTGATCTCGCGCGCCGCGTCCGCACTGCTGCCGGCCAGGTTGCGCACTTCACCGGCCACCACAGCAAAGCCACGGCCCTGCTCGCCGGCCCGCGCGGCTTCCACCGACGCGTTCAGCGCCAGGATGTTGGTCTGGAACGCAATCGAATCGATCATGCGCGTGATCTCGGCCACCTTTTTCGAGGACTCGGAAATCCCGGACATGGTGCTGATCACTTTCTGCATCGCCTCGCCGCCACGCACGGCGGTGCCGGAGGCTTCGCTGGCCAGGTTGCTGGCCTGGCTGGCGTTTTCCGCGTTCTGCCGTACGGTGGCGGTCAACTGCTCCATGCTGGCAGCGGTTTCTTCCAGCGAGGCCGCCTGTTCTTCCGTGCGCGAGGACAGGTCCGCATTGCCCTTGGCGATTTCCGCCGCGCCGGTGAACACCGCGCCGCTGCCGGTGCGCACGTCGTAGACGATGCCGGACAGGCTGTCCTGCAACTTGCGCATGGCGGCAAACAGCGTGCCGATCTCGTTGCGCCCGGGCACGCGGATATCCTGGGACATGTCGGCATCGGCCAGCCGGTTGAGATGCTCCACCGCATCCCCCAATGGCAGGATCACCACTTTGCGCAGCATCAGGTAGATCAGCACCAGCACCAGAGCAGTCACCACCAGCACGGCGATACCGATGCGCTGGAACAGCGCCATCTGCTGGTCAAAGCGAGCCAGCTCCATGTCCACCACCTGGGAGGCGTGGTCGACAAAGCGCTGATTGCTGTCTTCCAGAATCTCGTCCATGGCGGCCATGCTGATACCCAGTTCAAAGAAGCCGTAGAGGTCTTCCTTTTCCAGTGATGCACGCCGCTCCAGCAGCAGCGTCACCAGTTCGCTGTAATTCATCGCCAGGTCATCAGCGAGCGCCTTGCCTTCCGCTTCTTTCGGCACCGCGAGGAAGGTTTCGAAATGCGCGCGCGACTGACCGACCAGCCCTTCCACCCGGCGCAGCAGATCGTGCGCCTGGCTGTTCATCTCGCGCTCAAGGTAACTGGCCGCCATGTCCATGCTCAGCCGCGCCCGCGCCAGCAGCAGTTGGGCGCGGTTGATCTCGTTGAGCTGTTGCACGTTGACGCTGTCCAGCACGTCCATCGATTGCTCGGTGGAGGCGTTGTTCACCGATCTCAGTACCGCCAGTGCGCCGATCAGCAGCGCGCAGCAGATCAACACTCCGGCCATGGCGGTGCGTATGTTCAGGTTACGCAGTAAAGTCATCATGCGGGTTTCCCTGGTTCCGGTTATGCGTTGGCCTGTCAGCAGGCCCCGTTACAGCATGCGCTCGCGTGCCGCGTGTGGTGCGTGTCGCCAGTGCCAGCAGGCGTTCGGCGACGTCTCCCAGCGCCACCACTTCGCTGGCAGCGCCGAGTGCGATGGCCTCGCGCGGCATGCCGAACACCAGCGATGTCTGCTGATCCTGTGCCAGCGTGCTGGCCCCGGTCTCGCGCAGCGCCAGCAAGCCGCGCGCACCGTCCTTGCCCATGCCGGTGAGCAGCACGCCGATGGTGTTGTCCCGCGACAATCGCGCAGCGGATTCAAACAGCACGTCCACCGACGGGCGATGCCGGTTCACCGGTGGGCCGTCATCCAGCTGCACCACGTAGTGGGTGCCACTGCGCCCGAGTGTCATGTGCGCATCGCCCGGCGCAATATAGGCATGGCCCGGCAGCACCCGTTCACCATGCTCGCCCTCCTTCACCCGGATGCGGCACAGCCCATCCAGCCGTTGCGCGAACGAGCGCGTAAAGCCACCGGGCATGTGTTGCGCAATCAGGATGCCGGGCGCATTCGCCGGCAGCGGCTGCAACACTTCGCGAATCGCCTCGGTGCCGCCGGTGGAAGCGCCAAGCACCACCAGTTTTTCACTCGACACCGCCAGCGCCGCCAGCGCGCCGGGGGCCTGTTTCGCCGGTTCGATGCGGCGCGGCTGCGCGCGCGCTGCCATGCGGATCTTGGCGGCAATCAGTGCGCTGTACTCGAACATGCCGTCGCGTACACCGAGTGTCGGCTTTTCAATGAAATCCAGCGCGCCCAGCTCCAGCGCCTTGAGCGTCACGTCGGAACCGGCGCTGGTCAGCGACGACAGCATCAGTACCGGCATCGGCCGCAGCCGCATCAGGCGTTCGAGAAAATCCAGCCCGCCCATGCGCGGCATTTCCACATCCAGCGTCAGCACATCCGGGTTGTGTCGCTTGATCAGGTCACGCGCCACCAGCGGGTCCGGCGCCACGGCCACCACTTCCATGTCCGGATGACTGTTGATGATCTGGCTCAGCAGGTCGCGGATCAGCGCTGAATCATCCACGCACAGCACCCGGATTCTGTTGCCGCTCAAGACGCTCTCCCGTTATGCCGCAGCACACGCCTGCGATCCCTGTTGACAGGTTTATCGGCCATCGTCACGCCTGCTTTAGCTCAGGGTGTAAACGGTCTGCCCGCGCAGCCGGAAGCGCGTGCTGATCTGGGAAAAATTCTCCGAATGGCCAGCAAACAACAGCCCGTCCGGTTTCAGGCAGGCGGCCAGCCGGTCCAGCACGCGAGCCTGGGTGGTGCGGTCGAAATAGATCATCACGTTGCGACAGAAGATGGCATCAAACGGCTCGATGTCCTGCCACGCCGGCGCCACCAGATTCAGTTCGCCGAAGCGTACCCGCGCCGTCAGTTCCGGCCTGACCCTGACAAAGCCGCTGTGCTGCCCGGCGCCCTTGAGGAAGAACCGCTTCAGCCGGCCCTTGTCCATGTCGCGCAGCAATTCCTGCGGATAGATGCCTGCCCGCGCGCGGCGCAGGGCCTCGGTGTCGATATCGGTGCCCACGACTTCGATGTCCGCCTGCGGCCCGAGGGTTTCCAGCAGCGTGATGGCGATCGACCAGACTTCCTCGCCGGTGCTCGCCGCCGCGCTCCAGACCCGCACCGGACCACGTCGCCCGGTGACGTGCTGCGCCAGCAGCGGGAAGTGATACGCCTCGCGAAAAAACGACGTCAGGTTGGTGGTCAGTGCATTGGTGAACGCAGTCCATTCGGTGGCATTGCCGTGCAGCTCCAGCCGCGTCAGGTAGTCGCTGAAACGGGTCAGCCCCAGGCTGCGCACGCGCCGCCCAAGCCGGCTGTAGACCATGTCGCGCTTGTGCGGCGCCAGCACGATGCCGGCGCGCTGATAGATCAGCTGGCTGACGCGGGTAAAGTCCGCGTCGGTCAGCAGCAGATCGCGTTCCAGCAGGCCGGCAAAGGCACCTGTCGATGCATCCGGCGGGGCGTTGCTCAAGAGGCTTTCTCCGCCGTCGCGTTGATCACTGTCAGCGTGGGGGTGCGTCGTGCCGGGGGCGGCGCCGGTTCACTCTCCAGCCGGAACACCCCCATGGCGCCGCCGAGAATACCGACGCGTTCCTGCAGGGCGCTGGCTGCCCGGGCCGAGGCGCCGACCCGTTCGGCGTTCTGCCGTGTCACTTCATCCATCTGTGTAATGGCGCGGTTGACCTGGCTGATGCCGGTGCTCTGTTCCTCCGACGCGGCGCTGATCTCGCCGATGATGTCGTTCACCCGTGTGACCGAACTGACCACCCCTTCCATGGTGCCCTCGGCACGGCGCACCAGTTGTGCACCGGCATCGATTTCCTCCCCGGAGCGGGCGATCAGCTCGCGGATCTCCCGCGCGGCTTCCGCCGAGCGCCCGGCGAGGCTGCGCACTTCCCCGGCCACCACGGCAAAGCCGCGCCCCTGTTCGCCGGCGCGGGCGGCCTCCACCGACGCATTCAGCGCCAGGATGTTGGTCTGGAAAGCGATGTTGTCGATGGCATCGATGATCACCGACATTTTTTCCGAACTGGTGGTGATGCGGCCCATGGTGTCCACCACCTGCCCCATCACCTCACGACTGCCAGCCACCGTGGTCGCCGCCTCGGACGCCAGCAAACTGGCCTGGCGGGCATTGTCGGCGTTCTGCCGCACGGTGGTGGTGATCTGCTCCATACTGGCGGCGGTCTGTTGCAGCGACGCCGCCTGCTGCTCGGAACGCGACGACAGGTCTTCGTTGCCCTCGGCAATACTGCGCGCCGCCGGCGCCACCACATCCAGCCCTTCGTTCACATCACCGACGATGCTGGCCAGGCTGCGACGCATGACGTCCAGTGCCCGGCGCAAGCGGTTGTTGCCGTGATGTGCCTCACCGGCCAGGCGGGCGCCGAGGTTGCCGGCGGCGATCTGCAGCGTGAATTGCACCGCGTCGCTGACCGGCCGCAACAGTTGCCGGGTCAGCCGCACGCACAGGCCGATCATCAGCAGCAGGCCCACTACCATGACCGCGCCGTGCGCCACCAGCAGCGGGCGGCTCAGTGCCTCGCCCGATTGCCACAGGCCGTACAGGCCAATGCCGGTGGATACACCGAGCAGCGTGCAGGACACCAGCGCGAGCCCCGCCAGACGCACTTCCAGCGCGCGCCGGTTAAAGCGGCGCAGCATGCCGGTGAGCCCGCGCTGGCGCACTTCACCACGATGCAGCACCAGATGCCGGCCGCGGCCTTCGCGCAGCAGTGCGTAGTCGCGTTCGGCGTCGCGGATTTCCGCCGCCGAGGCTTTCAGCCGCACGGAGACATAGCCGGTGGTACGGCCGCCTTCGACCACCGGCGTGACGTGCGAGCGCACCCAGTAATGATCGCCATTCCTGCGCCGGTTGCGGATCACGCCCATCCAGGTATGCCCGGCGGCAATGGTCGACCAGAGGTTGCCGAACGCCTGCACCGGCATGTCCGGATGGCGGACAATATTGTGCGGGGCACCGAGCAGTTCTTCCCGGCTGAAACCACTGACTTCCACGAACGCCGGATTGGCGTAGGTGATACGGCCTTTCAGGTCGGTCCGGGAAATCAGGAAATGGTCATCGCGCAAAGGGTATTCGCGACCGCTGACCGGCTGATTGTTGCGCATGCTGTCTCTCTCCTTTAACGGGATGATTCTGGCACCCCGTCAACACACCAGGTTATTCGCTGACTTCATCCACCAGGGCCATTTCTTCACTGGTCAGCACCTTCTCGATATCCACCAGCACCAGCATGCGGTCTTTCAGATTGCCGAGGCCGTTGATGTAATCCAGCGGCAGGTTGACGCCGAACTCCGGCGCCGGCTTGATCTGCTCCGGTGTCAGCGTCATCACATCAGAGACGCGGTCGACCACCGCCCCCATCACGCGCGCGCCGATGTTCACCACGATGACCACGGTCTGGCTGTCGTACTCGGCGCTGGCCAGGCGAAACTTGATGCGCAGGTCGATGATCGGCACGATCACGCCGCGCAGGTTGGCCACGCCCTTGATGAACGGCGGCGCATTGGCGATGCGGGTGACGTTTTCGTAGCCGCGGATCTCCTGCACTTTCAGGATGTCGATGGCGTACTCTTCCCCGCCGAGGGAAAACACCAGGTACTCGCGGCTGCCCGCCTCGCCGGCGGTGCCGGCGTGGGCCAAGTTCAATGCATTCATGATGATTCCAGCTCCTCGACAGGCTCACGGGATGGTGGCGTCAGCGGCGTGGTTGGCGCGCGGCGTTCGCCCTTGCTCTGGTTAAGACGGTACAGGTCGGCGATATCCAGGATCAGCGCCACACGGCCGTCACCGAGAATGGTGGCGGCAGAAATGCCGGGCACTTTGCGATAGTTGGTTTCCAGGTTTTTCACCACCACCTGCTGCTGGCCGATCAGATCGTCCACCAGCAGCGCATAGCGGCGGCCTTCGCCGTGCACGATCACGGCAATGCATCCGGTCGCCTGGACCCGGGCGCCGGGTACGTCCATGACGTCGCGCAGCGCGACCACCGGCAGATAATCTTCACGCACTTTCAACAACAGATCGTCGCCGGCCATGCGGTAGAGCTGCTCGGCGCGCGGCTGCATTGATTCGGTGACCACACTGACCGGCAGGATGAAGGTTTCCTCTCCGACCCGGACCGACATGCCGTCCAGGATCGCCAGCGTCAGCGGCAGCACAATGCGGGTGGTGGTGCCCTGCCCCGGTTGTGACAGGATTTCCACGTGCCCACCCATGCCCTGGATATTGCGCTTTACCACATCCATGCCCACACCCCGGCCGGACACGTCACTGACCTGCTCGGCGGTGGAGAAGCCCGGCGCAAAAATCAGCTGCCAGACATCCGCATCGCTCATGGCGTCGGACACCGACAGGCCATTGTCACGGGCACGGGCGAGAATTTTTTCCCGGTTCAGGCCGCCGCCGTCATCGGCCACTTCGATCAGGATGTTGCCGCCCTGGTGGCGGGCGGACAGCGACAAGGTGCCCTGGCGCGGCTTGCCGGCCGCTTCACGCACGTCCGGCGACTCGATGCCATGGTCCAGGCTGTTGCGCACCAGATGCGTGAGCGGATCGACGATGCGTTCGGTGAGGCTTTTGTCCAGTTCGGTGGATTTGCCCTCGGTCACCAGAACCACATCCTTGTCCAGCTTGCCGGCCAGGTCACGCACCAGACGCGGGAAGCGGCTGAAGACATAATCCATCGGCACCATGCGCACCGACATCACTGATTCCTGCAAGGCCCGTGCGTTGCGCTGCAGCTGGTTCAGGCCATTCACCAGCGCGCCGTGCGCGAAGCCGTCCAGTTGCCCGGACACCTGATTGAGCATCGACTGGGTGATGATCAGTTCGCCGACCAGGTTGATGATCTGGTCCACCTTGGTTACCGGTACGCGAATCGAGGACGACTCGCTGTTCTGGGTGCCGGGTGCTGCAGCGCCTTGTGCGGTGTTTTGTACTGCACTTTGCGCAGGCCCCTCTGCGCGGTGCGGCGCCGGCGTCTGCACCGGGTCCGGCACAGGCGTCGCCTCCCGGGAGTCTGCCGGTGGCGCAGCCTCCTCTTCAGAGGGCGCCGCCGACAGCTCGATCTCCAGTTGCTCCGGCTCGACGATAAAGCACAGCACTGCCTCGATATCGGCGGGCGCCACACTGGTGGCCAGCGTCACGCTGTAGCGCACGTCATCGCCGTCGCTGGCGAGCACGTTGCCAAGCTGGCCCAGCTCTGCGACCAGCAGCGTGCGGTCTGCCTCCCCGACCCCCAGGAAGGTGATGCGCAGTGCGTCATGGACGGCGGCCGGCTCATCGGCCGCCACCGCTGCGGCGGCTACCGGTGCCGGCGGTGGTGGTGGCGCCTGGCCACCGTCATGCACTTCTTCCAGCGCCAGTTGCAGCAGCGTTTCGCAGATGCGTTGCAACGCCTCGGGATCCGGTTCATTGCCCTGCCGATAGGCGGCCATCTGATCGTTGAGCATGTCTTTGGTATCCAGAAATAAATCGACGATATCCCGCCGCAGTGTCAGCTCGCCGCGCCGCGCGTGATCGAGCAGGTTTTCCAGCAGGTGCGTGGTCTGCTGCAACGCCTGGAAGCCGAATGCACCGGCGCCCCCCTTGATGGAATGGGCGGCCCGGAAGATGGCATTGAGCAGTTCCGTATCCGGCGCTGTGACGTCCAGCGCCAGCAGGCAGGCTTCCATTTCGCGCAGCAGTTCTTCCGCCTCTTCGAAGAAACTGTCGTGAAATTCGCTGATATCCATCGTCACTCACTCCGTAACGGCGACGGCATGCCCGGCAGGTCTTGCAGGGTCGAGGTGTCATGCTGTGCCTGGATACGTTCTGCGGCCAGGTCGGACAGCACCAGCAACGCAATGCGCCGGTTCACTGCGTCGCCAGGATCAGTGCCCGGCACCGGGACGCGGTCGCCCATGCCGGTGACCCGCAGCAGGCGCGCTGAATCCAGCCCGCCGGCCACCAGTTCCCGGCGTGAGGCATTGGCCCGGTCGGCGGACAGTTCCCAGTTGCTGTAGCCGCTTTCACCGGCGGCGTAACGCAGGCTGTCGGTATGCCCGCTGAGGCTGATACGGTTCGGCAGTTCGTTGACCAGTGGCGCCAGGGTGCGCAACAGGTCGCGCATGTACGGCGCCACCTGATCACTGCCCAGCTCGAACATCGGCCGCTGGTCGGTATCCACCAGCTGTATCAGCAGGCCATCGGGAATCGTGTCAAAGCGCATCTGCCCGAGCAGTTCCCGCAGTGACGGGTCTGCGCTGACCACCCGTTCGATACGCGCCTGCAACTCGGAAAAACGGCGCTGCACATCCGCCGGGCGGGTTTGCTGGCGCAGGTCCACCCGCGCCTGCTCCCCTTTGACATGTGCCGGGTCGTCGCCACCGCCGGGGATGGCGCTGGTGCTGGCAGACGGCCGGTCACCGCCGGTCATCGCGACCGACAGGGGTGTGCGGAAATATTCCGCCAGCCCCTGCAACTGCTGAGGCGACGCGGTGGACAGAATCCACAGCACCAGGAACAGCGCCATCAGCGCGGTCATGAAGTCCGCCAGGGCGATCTTCCAGCTGCCGCCGTGATGCGCCGGTCGCGTGTAGCGCTTGCGGCGGATGATGATCGGACGATGCGGGCCGGCGTTGCTGCTCATGCTTCGGTGGTACCGCCAATACGGGTGGCGCGTACATGCTCTTCAAGTTCGGTAAAGGATGGCCGCTCGGCGCGGTGCAGTGCCTTGCGTCCGAATTCCACCGCCAGTTGCGGCGCATAGCCGTTCAGGCTGGCGAGCAGTGTGACGCGCACGCACTGCAGCATCTTCACCGCCTCGTTCACCTGCCGGTCGATACGGCTGGCCACCGGATTGACGAAGCCATAGGCCAGCAGGATGCCGAGAAACGTGCCGACCAGGGCGTGCGCGATCATGTAGCCCATTTCCTCGACGCCGGCATCGGCGGCCGACAGCGCCTTCACCACCCCGAGCACCGCCGCGACGATGCCGAACGCCGGCAGTGCATCGCCCACCTTGGCCAGTGCGTCGGAGGGAATATGCGCCTCGTGTTCAAACGCCTCGATCTCGTGCGTCATCAGTTCGTCGATTTCGATCGGGTCCATGCCGCCGCTGACCATCAGACGCAGGTAATCGGTAATGAAGCCCATGATCATCGGGTCAGACAGGATTTTCGGGTGCTCGGAAAACAGCAGGCTGTCCTGCGGCTGCTCAATATCACGCTCGATACCCAGCACGCCTTCGCGGCGCATTTTCGACAGCAGCTTGTACAGCAGCGCCATCAGTTCCATGTAGGTATCGCGGTCATAGCCGGTGGTGCGCTTGAGCGTGGACGCGGTACGCAATGTCGCCTTGATCGCCTTGCCGTTGTTGGCGGCGATAAATGCCCCGACCGCCGCACCGCAGATCATCAGTATTTCGGTCGGCTGGTACAGCGGGCCGAGGTGGCCGCCCGCCAGCGAAAATCCACCGAACACGGAAAGTGCGACGATGATGAAGCCCAGGGGTATCAGCACGAGCGGTATCCTTTACGGCAGCGTGGGTGTCGTTACCGTATCTATCGGCACGCCGTGGCGGGGCTTGAGGGTCAGCAGGAGAAAAACGCGGAGAAGCGCGGTGCGCAGGAGGCAGGACGGAGCAGCCTGACGGGCAGCAGGGCGCCATCCTGCGCCCTCCCGATCAGGTCATGCGATGCAGTGGATCAGTTTTGCCAGCTGCGTCCGGCAGACGCCCGCTCCAGCGTCGATCCCGGTGCCGCCAGGGCAGCCGCTTCGGCACGCATCGCCTGGCGCTTTCGGGTCTTGCCGGCGCGCGAGGGCGGCTGGCAGATGCCGCAGACAAAATCATGGCTCGGGGTGCGGGCATGGTTGACGAACCGGCCACTGCAACAGGTGCACTGCGACAGTTCGAACATGCCACTTTCAAAGAAACGCACCAGTGTCCAGGCGCGGGTCAGCCCCAGCACCGGCTCGGCATCGTCCAGCGCCATCTGCTCCAGGTACAGGCGATACGCCTTGACGAAGCCTTCCATGCGCTCGCAGTCCTGCTCTTCCACCAGTTCGCGGTAAAAGCTGTAGAACAGCGACGAGTGGATATTCGGCAGCCAGGTAATGAACCAGTCGGTGGAAAACGGCAGCATGCCCTTGGGCGGCGACATGCCACGCAGCTCTTTGTAGAGCTTGATCAGCCGGCCACGGCTGAGTTCGGTTTCCGATTCCAGCACCTGCAAGCGGGCGCCCAGTTCGATCAGCTCGATGGCCAGTTGCACTTGCCGCATTTCCAGCACGAGGCTTTTATCAGACATCGCCCTGCGCCCCCTATGCGTGCTGATAACTGGCTGACGCCATTAATAGCGCCGCATGGGTCTGCGACATTCCCTGCTCCCGCTGGTTGTGCGTCAATTGCCGAAGCTGGTCGGCATCGTCCAGCGACAGGCGGCACAGCAGTTGATTGATGCGCGCCAGCCGGCCGAGCTGTTTCGCCGACAGCGACAGCAGCAAATCGCCCATGGCCGCATTGATCTTCAGGCGGAACAGCGCCGTGGCGTAATCTTCTTTCAGCAGGCGCTGCGCCAGCAGCAGGTAGGTCAGGTTAATGTCCTGGATTTCACTGAGCAGGGTATCCGTGATCATTTCGCGTTTTCTCCTTCGGCAGGCAAGCGAGCGCCCTGGCCCTGAGGCGCACCCCCGGGCACATTGCATTGCTGACGCCGAAATGGCTTTCTTAAGAGTGAAAAACTGCCATCAGTTCTGATGCAGACTGGCGTTTCCCATTCACCATAAGCTGATAAAACCTGTTTGAACCCGACATAGTCGTACTCATGCCTTGTTCTTAGCCCATGGACGCGTACCCATTACCTATCCCCCCCCGGGGTTCGCTAAAGGTCACGTCAGCGTGGCTGACACGTCGTCCTGTAACCAACTGTGCCAAAAACAGTTTTCCTTTCTGTTCGCCGCACGAATGGCGGGAAGCCTGGAAGAGACGGTTTTTGTGAATCAGTTCGCAGTTATGTTGTCGAGATTTTATCGATTTTTCAAGTGATGTTTTCGGGTTATTTATGTTTCTAATTCTATTTCCTTAGTTTTCTGCATCTTAGCGAGAAAAATCTTCCGCCTGCGCGACCGTTTCCACCCAGCTCAGCAATTCTGCCACCGCGTGATAAAGCGGCGGCGGGATCTGTTCGTCGATGTCGACCTGCATTAACAGGCCCACCAGTTCCGGCGTTGACTGCACATAGATGTCGTGCCGCCGCGCCTCCTCGATGATGCGTTCTGCCAACGGTCCGTAGCCGCTGGCGAGCACGCGCGGTGCCTTGTCCTGCTCACCATAACCGAGTGCAACCGCACTGCGACGGGGTGGCAGCGACGATGAATCACCGCTCATCGCCGGTCGGCTCCCGCTCAGCGTTTTTTACCCGCACCTGCACGGTGTCAAAACCTGCTGCTGCAAGACGCTGGCACAGTGATTCCCTGTTCGCTGAAAGCAGCGCCGTCACCTCGTCACGCTCGCACAGCAATGTCATCAGCAGATGCCCGCGCGCCAGTTGCAGGCTGCCGTGCAGGTGCCCCAGTTGCGCGTGGGACAACGTCAGGGACACCTGCCAGCGACAAGCATCGGGATCCTCCGGCTCGTGCTTCGGCACGTCCGGGTCCTGTTCCTGCGCCGGCATCTCATCCGGCAACACCGGCAGCCATGTCAGCGACAACGACATGAACAGGCCGGTCCACACATCGCCTTGCCAGTGCACCACCGGCGTGGTCAGCACTTCCAGTTGATGTCGCACCAGTGCCTGCAGGGTGTCATTGATGGTTGCGGCGCTGGCTGCTGCGTTCTGCGGTGCGGGTTCTGCCATCCTGTCGTGTGCGGGCATGCGCATGGCGAAATCAGTGAACTGATTTTTTTTGTCTGGCGCCGACAGCGATATCGCCTGTGTGTCTGTACGCTGAAACGTCTGCAGGCCCTCGTCCTGCAACAGCCGCTGTGACAGCACCGGACGCGTGAGTTGCATTTGCGGTTCGCGCGCCAGCGCCGCGAGCGGCAGCTCACCACGGTGCCAGCGCGCCAGGTGCGCCTGATAGAACAGGCCACTGTGTTCGATGCTCGCGCGCAGCTGTTGCGTCAGTGCTGTGACCAGTTCGTCCTGCGCCAGTGATGCATTCAGGGGTGACACACTCGACAACGGCGCCGCCGGCCGGATCGCCGACGGCGGTGCAGGAAATCGTGACAGCACATCGGCGATGGCTTTCGCTGCCACGCTGAAATGCGTGCGCGCTGACGTTGCCGCCACCGTTGGCGGCGATGGCGCGGGCGCCGGCGCATTCTGTGCAGGGCCACGCGCCAGATCTATCAGCGGCGGCGCACGCGGGTCCAGCCGCGAATCACTGCGCAGCGCCGGCAGCGCATCACCGGGATGCAGCGGACGCACCGGTTCATTGAGCGCCTGGTTCAGTGGCACTTCGACACGCCGGCCCAGCACCTGATGCAACAGGGTGTCGAGGATCGGCGTGATGCCACTCATGGTTTGTCCGGATCAAACAGCGGATGTATATCAACCGGCAGCGGGCGGCGCGGGCGGTAGGCGCGGCCCAGTTCACGCTGGCGCATGCTGGTGCCCAGCAACTGGCCCAGTTCGTCACGGCGCGCCGTCAGGCAGGCGCGCACTTCTCTTTCGTTCTCCAGCATGCGCGCCAACAGTACCGCCTTGCGCTCCACGGCATCCAGCGGCAAGGCCACGCTTTGCTCGTGCCGGGCCAGCCATTCCACTTCCATCACGTAGCGTGTCTGTTCGTCCACCAGTGCGTCCCAGTCCTGCGCGCGCGCGCTGGCGAGCATCCGCAGGCTGCGTGTCAGCAACAGTTCATACGCCACCAGAACGCGTTCTGGTGAAACCGCTTTGCCGTCCCTGGCGTCGGTGGCATCAGTCATGCACGGCTCCTTGGCTGCGCGGGTCGATCTGCCGCCAGGCAGAGCCGATGTCATCGAGCAACCGTGCCGCTTCGTCCAGCCGTGCTTCGTCGTTATGCAGGTTGGCGACCAGCAACTGGCGGCTGATGTACTGATACAGCCAGCCCAGCCGCTCGGAGAGTTCTCCGCCACGTTCACGATCCAGCGCCGCCAGCAGACCGTTGTTGATGATGTCCAGCGCCTTCGAGATCGACTCGCCCTTGCCACTGGCATTGCCCTGTCGCATATGCAGGCGCGCGGTGCCGAGTGCGGCGGCCACGCCATCAAACAGCATGGTGATCAACTGGTGCGGGCTGGCGGACATCACACCGCTTTCCACACCGACCCGGGCGTAGGCGCCAGCGCCCCTGCCGCGTGACGAGGTGCCTCTGGTGGCATTCATGGTCCGGTTTCTCCCCTGTGTTGCCGGTGCTGACCGGCGCGTTATTTACGCCCAAGCTGAGAGTTCATCATGTCGAACTGCTGGGTCAGGTAACTGCTGACCGAGTTCATCTGCGCCACCATGCTGTCCAGCCGCGCGAATTGCGTGCGATACCGCGCGATGGTGGCATCGATGCGTTCTTCCGTGCGCTGATACTGGCGCTCCAGGCCGGCAATGCTGGTATCCAGCCCGTTGGTGGCCGTATCGATCAGACCGTTGTCGCGCAGCATGTCCTCGATCGTGTCATGCAGGGTATCGGCCAGCCCGTCCTGCTTGCCGGCACCGGCGAACAGCCGGGACAGGCCGGACAGATTGTCGCTGACCACTTCCTTGAGATCGTCTTCGTCGATTTTCAGCGTGCCATCGAGTTGCAGCGAGATGCCGGCATCCGACAGCAACGTCAGGTCACCGCCCTCGACACCGGCGCTGAGCACGCCGCGCAATTGCGACTGCACGGTGCGCAGGGTGCTGTTGCCGAGCAGTTCGCCGGCATCGCCGGTGCTGGCATCGAAACGCGTCAGGCTGGTCATGCTCTTCTGCAACGCGTTATAGGCGTTGACGAAATCCTTCACCGCCTTTTCCACCGCCGGGGTGTTGCGGGAAATCTCCAGCGTGGCGCTGCCCGCTTCCGACAGCGTCAGCGCGACACCCTCGATGGCGTCCTCGACCACATTGCCCTGGCTCTGGATACTGATGCCGTTGATGGTCATCGAGGCGTTACGGGCCTGTACTTCCGTGGCCGCATCCAGCGACAGGGCGCTACCGAGATCGCCATTGAACTGGATATCGGTCACCGCCGCCTGTTCGCCGCTCTGCTCCGATGCCAGCACCAGCCGCCAGGGCGTGTCGCCGCCGTCATTCACCAGCGACGCCTGCACGCCCTTGCCGGCGTCATTGATGGCGTCACGAATATCTTCCAGCGAGCTGTCATCAGCGTCGATATCGACACTGAACGTGTCACCGTTGCCGAGCGTAAAGCTGACACTGCCGCCACCGAGCCAGGCTTCTTCATCAGTGATGCCTGCGGTGGCGATGCTGTAACCCTGCGCCAGATGATGGACTTCGATCTGGTAGGTGCCCAGCGCGGCACCGTCCTGGCTGGACGCGGTCAACGCGTCACCGGTCAGGCGTTGTGTCACGGTACGGAACTGTTCCGGCTCCTTCAGCTTGGCAGCCGCCTCCTGGAACTGCGAGAGCGCACTCTCGAGTTTGCCGAACGCGGAAATCTTCGCTTCGTAGCTCTGGCGTTGCTGGGCAATCGGGTTCAACTTCTGCCGTTCCGCCGTGGCGAGTTGATCCAGCAACCCGTTCAGTTCCAGCCCGGAGCCGATGCCCAGTGCAGATATTGAGGCCATGTCCTGTCCTTCATCCATCGCAGTTGTATTGTGACGTGAGGCGGCACCGGGCGAGCTGTCGATAAGGCACACCACACACCGCTATTTCGGGCTATCGGCAGGGGCAGGCAGGAACTTTAGCGGGCCGTTGAAAAACAGCCTGTGCCGGCAGGCGCGGCCAGCGATGGAATTTCTGTGTGCCGTTGGCGGCTTGCGCCGCCGGTCACGCCGTCCCCGGATGACTGTCCTGGGCTGGCATCGCGTATTCCGGTACCGCGCGGGGTTCGCCGAGACGGGCCAGCGTACGGCCGCGCAATACCTCCCCCGTGCCGGCGTCCGGCGCTTCGTTCCCGGCCGTGAGCTGGACCGCCATCGGCCGGCCAGTGATGTCCAGCCGCAGCACCCGGGCCAGCTGGCCCTCTGCGTAGCGCACCAGTGTCCCCACCGGCAGCGTGCCGAAATGCCGGATGTAATCCTGGACGCAGCGGCCATCAAACTGCTGTGGCGCGTCCAGCAAGTGCCGGTAAACCGTGTCGATGCCGCGCGCCGGACGATCTGCACGCGGATGGCTCATGGCATCCACCACATCCACCACCGCCGCCAGCCGGGCCAGCGCCGGCAATGCCTCCCCGGACAACCCGGCCGGGTAGCCACTGCCGTCGAGCCGCTCGTTGATACGCCGCACCACCGCGTCGATCACCGGCGCAGTGAGCCAGCCGCAGCCGGCCAGCGGCACGTCCAGTGCGGCGACGTGCGTGGCCAGGGTACTGAACTGTGCCGGGGTGATGACGTCCGCCTCGCGCACCGCATCCGGCAGCAATGCCTTGCCAAGATCGTGCACCAGCGCAGCGGCCGCCACGGCCTTGCACAGCCGGCGCGGGATGTCCCTGGCCAGGCAGATATCCAGCAACATCACCGCCACGCTGATGCAGTGCCGCACCAGCGCCGGTTCACGATGCAGGCAATGGCTGGCGAACAGCAATGCTTCCCGATCTTCGTCGTGCAGCGTCAGCAGGATCTCCGCCTGCCGCGACAACGGGCCGGGTTCAATCACACCCCCTTCGCGCAGCAGCAGGATCTGACTGTCGAGATACGCGGCGATCCGCGCCAGCCTGGAATACTGTGGCACCCGCGCTGCCGCACGCACCTCTGTGCCGGCGGCCGGTTCCGGTGCGTCCTGCCGGAACAGCGGTGACGCCACCAGCAATGTCTGGTTGCCGCCGCTGCCGCGCGCAGCTTCGCGTTCGATTTCGCGCACGTAGTACCAGAGCTGACGTTCCTGCTCCGTACTGCAGGCGACAAAGGAAAACCCCTGGCTGACCAGTCCACGCGACACATCGGCACGCTGATAGCGCGCCAGGGCGTCCAGCACCAGCCGCGAGCCGTTCGGAAAACTGAGGGTCAGTTCCAGCGGCGTCCCCTCGCCCAGTATGGACAGGTTGCCGGCGGCAAATTCCACCAGACAGCCCTGCACCGACAGATCACGCAACCAGCCTTCGGCCCGGACCGCCTCACGCCGCGCCAGCACCGGCACTCGCATGCCCAGGCCAAGCGTGGCGCGAAACGTGTCGCGCCGCTGCAGCCAGTCCACCCATTGCGGATAGGGGCCGCGCCAGAGCAGGCTGCCGTGCCCGGCATCCACCGGCCCGGCCGCACTCAGTGGCGCGGTGCGCAGCTGCCCGCCGTTGTACTGCCCCAGCAGCATGCAGGCTTCACCGCCCGCGAGCGGCGCCAGCAGTTCCGGTACGGCAGACAGGTCCAGCAACACGCCCTCTTCCGCAGACACCGCCTGCACCAGTACCGGAACCGCCTCGCCCGGCTGATCCGCCCATACCAGCCGCGCGCCCCCGGCCTGCAGCAACGTATCCAGCAGCGGCTGCATCTGCGCCGGCTGATCAATGCGACGGTACTGCGCCTGCCCGTCTGTCGTCATATGCCCCCCGGATAGCCTTTCAGACGGCACGGTACAGGCCCGACGCCGCCGGCCTTATTACGCTTGTTACTTCCTTATGGTGGCTATCGGCAGGCCGTCTGCAGACTTTAGCGACCGCGCAGACGCCGCAAAAACTTTTCACGGCAACCCTAAAGCGCACACTCCGACCGCCGAAAGAGTGGATAACGGCCCGCGAGAAACCGGACCGGCAGGGGCGCGGCCCACCGCAGCGCCCGACCTCTTGGTGAACAGGAAAGGACACAGTCTATGTCAGTCATCAATACCAACATCACCGCGCTGATCGGCCAGCAGAACCTGGGTCGCTCGCAAAGCGCACTGCAAACGTCGATGGAGCGCCTGTCTTCCGGCCTGCGTATCAACAGCGCTGCTGACGATGCTGCCGGCCAGGCCATTGCCAACCGCATGAGCGCACAGATCACCGGTCTGTCGCAGGCACAGCGTAACGCCAACGACGGCATTTCCGTGGCGCAGACCGCGGAAGGCGCGCTGAACCAGATCAACGACAACCTGCAGCGCATTCGTGAACTGACGGTGCAATCGCAGAACGGCACCAACAGCGGTTCCGACCTCTCCTCCATCCAGGACGAAATCAACCAGCGCCTGGAAGAGATCGACCGCATCTCCCGCGAAACCAGCTTCAACGGCGTAAAAGTACTGGCCGATGACCAGAACCTGACCATCCAGGTCGGCGCCAACGATGGTGAGAAAATCACCCTGAACCTGAAGGAAATCACTGCCAGCACGCTGAACCTGAGCGCGTTCGACGTGAGCAACACCTTCGAAACCGCTTCCCTGGGTGCCACGGCCGTTACCGAAACCGTGCCGGCCTCCCGCAACCTGGAAGACTTCAGCTTCACTGACACGGCCGGCGCTGCCACCTGGGCGGTGTACGTGGACGACGACAACCCGGATACGCTGTACGTGTCCGACGATGCCGGCACCACCTTCTACGCCGCCACCTACAACGCAGACACCAACGCCCTGGAGTTCGACTCCAGCACCGCCGTCACCCCTGCCACGGGCGCCACTGCCGCGACCGGTAACGAAATCCACGTTGGTGGCGGTGTCGTGGTGGAAGCCGACGACATCACCGGCCGCAGTGACAGCAACGTCGCCGCACAGCCGACCATGCACCTGATGGCCGACGGCACCTACCACATGAAGCGCGGCGCCGATGACTACGTCGCCGCCACCGTCGACTTCGCCAACGGCACCGTCAGCTACGACTCCTCCGCTGCCGCCTCCGCTGCCGCAGACGCCACGGTCGGCTCGGCACTCAGCCAGCTGAGCAACCCGGACGCCGCCGTTTCCATCGACACCAGCGGCCTGGACACTGCACTGGTCGGCAACAACGCTGAGGTGTATGCCTTCTCCGACGGCAGCGGCTACGCTGTCAAAGGCAGCGATGCCGACGGCAACACCGTGTACTACGCCGCCGAAGTGGATACCGCCACCGGCGCCGTGACCCTGGGCGACCAGCTCACCGCCGATCCGCTGGATGCACTGGACTCCGCACTGAGCACCGTCGACAGCCTGCGCTCGGAACTGGGTGCCATGCAGAACCGTTTCGACTCCGCCATCACCAACCTGAGCACCACCGAAACCAACCTGTCTGCTGCCCGCTCGCGGATTGAAGACGCCGACTACGCCGTCGAAGTCTCCAACATGACCCGCGCGCAGATCCTGCAACAGGCTGGCACCTCGGTTCTGGCACAGGCCAACCAGGTTCCGCAGAGCGTTCTGTCCCTGCTGGGCTAATATCGCCGCCGGGAGGTCCAGTCCCCCCAGACCGCCTCCCTGGCGATACCAAGGGCTCCGCAAGGAGCCCTTTCTTTTTTCTCAAGCCCTCCACTCAAGGCTGGCCAACATCACCTGTTGTAGTTACGCTACAGGCAACATTGTAGATAACCAAACCACGAAAGATCACAAAAAAACATAACTATCAAACAGTTAAGATATGACGGTGTAGTTATGACAAAGAAAGGAAAGGAATTCCCGCTCAGGCTCGTCAGCCCGGAGTTCGACTCACCACTGACCGATACCCTGCTTGAACTGGATCATCTTCGCCGGCTCAAGCTCGGCGGCAGTACCGCGCCATGGATGTTTTTCCAGCTCAAGAACATCTTTCATATTCTGGAAAGCATCGGCTCGGCCCGTATCGAAGGCAACCGCACCACCATTTCCGAGTACATAGAACAAAAAATCGAACACACGGAGCATTCGAAGGAACGTTTCTCGGAGATCGCCAATGTCGAAAACGCAATGAACTTCATTGAGGACAATATCGACGAAGGCGCGCCACTCACACATCATTTCATCCGAGAACTTCATCAGCTTGTTGTCGATGATCTCGGTGCCGAGGGCGACCGGACGCCTGGAGCATACCGTACCTGGAATGTCGAGATTCACAATGCGGAGCACCTCCCCCCTGAGGCGCATGCGGTCCAACCCTACATGGATGAACTGCTGGGTTTCATCAACCAGGATCATCCTCCCAAGTATGATCTGCTCAAGACCGCCCTGGCTCATCATCGCTTTGTATGGATCCATCCTTTCGGCAACGGCAATGGACGGGTGGTCCGCCTGCTCACGTATGCCTTGCTGATCAAATACGGCTTTAACGTCAAGCAAGGGAAACTTCTGAACCCTACAGCCGTGTTCTGCAACGACAGGGACCGATACTATACATGCCTCTCACGAGCAGACGCCGGCACTGATCAAGCGTTGCTGGAATGGTGTGATTACGTACTCACCGGCATCCTTGGTGAAATAACCAAACTGAACAAACTGCTCGATGCCGGCTTTCTTCGTGAACGCATCCTTTATCCGACAATTGCACTGAGCGAAGCACGCGGATACCTGACTCGCCCGGAGTCCCGCATCCTGCAAACCGGGGTGCACCTGCAGAGTTTCAAGGCAGGAGACCTGAGCAAAGCCATCGACGGGCTGGATGCCCGTGCCCGCACCCACCGGATTGCCAAAATGAGGGAGGCCGGTTTTATCAACACCCTCACCCCCGGCGGACGCATCTATTACGTCAACTTCATGAATAACTACCTGATGCGCAGCCTGATCAAAGTACTTGAAGATCAGCAATTCATTCCGCCCATCGACAATTGATCCCCTAACAGGCTGTTGAAAAACAGCCTGTGCTGATGGCTTGAGTAAGCTGTCAGCACATCAAGCGCGGCAAGCGATTGATTTCCCTTTGCACCTTTGCAGACCTGCATCGCAAAGGTGGTTTAAGTCACGAAGAGGCTTTTTCAACACCCTGTTAAAGTCGCGCCCTGTATGGCCGATACAGTTTCCTGAACCGCCCATACAGGACGCCCAGCATGAAAATTTCCGCCGATGCGGTCAGCCAGGCATTGAGCAGTGTGGCGCACAGCGCGTTGACGCCGCGCCAGCGCGTGGAACGTGTGCTCAATGAAGTACTGACCGAAGAACGGCAAACGGCCGTGCCGGAAGACCTGCTCCCCCCCGTGCAACAGGTCAACGGTGTTCTGCGCGCCTACGGCGTCGAGTTCGAACTGTCGGAACATTCCGGCCGCACCATCATTCGTCTGGTGGACCGGGAGAGCGGTGAAGTGATTCGCGAAATACCGCCGGAGGAGTTGATCACGCTTTCCGAACGGCTGGAGCAGATTCGAGGCCTGTTGATACGCCTGACGGCGTGAGCTCCCCTTACACCTGCATATTCATCACATCCTTGTAGGCCGACACCAGCCGGTTGCGCACCTGCACCCCCATCTGGAATGCCACGCTCGCCTTCTGCATGTCCACCATCACATCATGCAGCGCCACGTCCGGCGCGCCGGCCTGGAAAGCCTCGGCCTGCCGGCTGGAACGCGCCTGCAGCTGATTGATGCGCTGCAGGCTGGCGTGCAGCTCGCCGGCAAAACCGCCGCCGCCGACCACCGTGGACAACTGTTGGCCACGACCACCGGCCGCCTGGGTGGCCATCTGCTGGATCTGTTGCAGGGCGGACTGGATTTCCGGTGTCGACATCGGGCGTGACCTCGGTGGCAGTGTCATCAGGCCCCACAGACTAGCAGCGCCATCGGCACGGCCATGCGCGCAATTGGCGACAAAAGCGCGGGCTTTTCTTTCCTTTGCCGCAGACAGCGCTCCGCATAATGGCATGCATCGGACTGCCGTCCGGCGCGCTCCCGTGCCCACGGCCACGTCAGGCAGAGACAGAGAGAACGGACTGTGATGCTGCAAGCCAGAGAAGCTGATTCCCGCGCCGGAGCCCCCCGATGAGTGGCACCATGGGTGGCACTACAGCGAGCGAGGGCGCAAGCGCGCCGCCGAACGGAGCAGGCGCCAGCCTGAGCCAGTGGCTGCAACGCCTGCGCGGTGGCAACGAGGCCGGCGCCGGCCAGCCGCTGGTGCCGCTGCTGCTGGCCGGCGCTGCCGCCGTGGCCGTGATCGTGGTGCTGTTGCTGTGGGCCAGTGCGCCGGATTATCGCGTGCTCTACGCCAATCTTGGTGAGGCCGACGGCGGTCGCATCATCAGCGAGCTGGAACAGCGCGGCGTGCCGTACCGTTTCAGTGAAGGCGGCCAGGCCGTCATGGTGCCGTCCGGTCAGGTCCATCGCCTGCGTCTGCAACTGGCGGAGCAGGGCCTGCCGCAGGCGGGCAATGTCGGCCTGAGCATCATGGACAACCAGGCATTCGGCATCAGCCAGTTTGCCGAGCAGGTCAATTACCAGCGCGGCCTGGAAGGCGAGCTGGCCAGTTCGATCGAATCGCTGAGCCCGGTGGCACATGCCCGCGTGCATCTTGCGCTGGCCAAACCGTCGGTGTTCATTCGCGAACGCGAACCCGCCAAGGCGTCGGTGGTGCTCACCCTGCACCCTGGCCGCGCGCTCGGTGACGGCCAGGTGCAGGCGATTGCCCACATGGTGTCCAGCAGCGTGCCGGAACTGGCCACCAGTGAAGTGACCGTGGTGGACCATACCGGCCGCCTGCTGTCGCGCCAGGATGGCAGCGGCACCGGGCTGGACGGCACGCGGCTGGATTACATCCGCGAAGTGGAACGCGACTATCGCCAGCGTATCGAGGATATCCTCACGCCGATCCTTGGCCGTCGCAATGTGCGCGCCCAGGTGACCGCCGACATCGATTTCACCCAGCGCGAGGAAACGGCGGAAACCTACCGGCCGAACCAGGACGGCAACGACGCCGCCGTGCGCAGTACACGCATCAATGCCACCTACAGCGGCGATGACACCCTGGCCCGTGGTGTTCCCGGCGCGCTGTCGAATACGCCACCGGGCGCGGCTCCTTCGCCGATCAACCGTGGCAACACTGACGATGCCGGCACCGAGGAAGACAACACCCGGCAACTGCGCCGCGAGGACATCGTCAATTACGAAGTTGACCGCAATGTCACCCACACCCGCCACAGCCTTGGCCGCATCGAGCGCCTGTCGGTGGCGGTGGTGGTGAACTACCGCGACGCTCTGGACGAGGCTGGCGCCGCCACCCGTGAGCCGCTCGACGAGCAAGCGCTGGCACGCATCGATCAACTGGTGCGTCAGGCCATGGGGTTCTCACCGGCGCGCGGCGACGGTCTGGAAATCGTCAACAGCCCGTTCACTGATCCCGGAGAGGACGAGGCACCTGCCTGGTGGACATCGCCACAGTGGCAACATGTGGCCCTCACACTGGGCCGCTATCTGATCGTATTGATCATCGCGCTGCTGCTGTACCGCCTGCTGCTGCGTCCGATGCTTGCACGTCAGGCCGAGCGTGCCGCCGCAGACGCCAGCGCCCGCCAGCGCGCCGCCAGTGTCCAGGCGCAGGCCAGCACACGGCGGGTCGAGGCAAGTGGCGAGGAAAGCGGCGAGGAAGACGGCGAAGACGCGGACGAACAGAACCGCCTGGCACGCCGGCGCAAGCGCCGCCGCCATGCGCACACCTATGAACAGAACCTGCGCGATCTTCAGGACATGGCCAGCGAAGACCCGCTGATGGTCGCCATGATCATCCGCAGCTGGATGACGCAACCGGACTGAGACGACCCGACATGACCGATACGCTCAAGCTCAGCCCCGCCCGTCGCAGCGCCATCCTGTTGCTGGTGCTGGACGAAGACAGCGCCGCCGAAGTGCTGCGTCACCTGACACCCCTTGAAGTGCAGGATATCAGCCAGGAAATGGCCCGGCTGGGCCAGGTCTCGCACGATGAAATGCGTCAGGTGCTGGACGATTTCCATGAGGAGTCGGAACAGTTCGCCGCGCTCAACCTGAACTCCAGCGACCATATTCGCGCCGTGCTGACCAAGGCCCTCGGCAACGAACGCGCCACCACGCTGCTGGAGGATATTCTCGAACACAGCAGCACCAACTCCGGCATTGATGCCCTGAACCTGATGGACGCCACCAGCGTGGTGGAAATGATCCGCGACGAGCATCCGCAGATCATCGCCACCATCCTGATTCATCTGGAACGGCGCCAGGCCGCCGATGTGCTGGAACTGTTCGAGGACAAACTGCGCAACGACGTGGTGCTGCGCATCGCCACCTTCAATGGCGTGCAGCCGGCCGCGTTGCAGGAACTCACCGAAGTGCTCGGCGGCATGCTCTCCGGCCAGCACCTCAAGCGCAGCAAGATGGGTGGTGCGCGCACCGCCGCCGAGATTCTCAACCTGATGAACGCGAGCCAGGAAGAAACCGCCATCGAAACGGTGCGCGCGCACAGCGAAGACCTGGCCCAGAAAATCATCGACGAGATGTTCCTGTTCGAGAACCTGCTCGAGCTGGACGACCGCAGCATCCAGTTGCTGCTCAAGGAGACCAACAGCAACTCGCTGACCATCGCGCTGAAAGGGTCACAGACGGAACTGCGCGAGAAGTTCCTGCGCAACATGTCGCAGCGCGCGGCCGAACTGCTGCGCGAGGACATGGAAAACAGCGGCCCGATCCGCCTGTCGCAGGTGGAAAACGAACAGAAGGCCATTCTCCAGGTGGTACGTCGCCTGGCCGACAACGGCGACATCGTGCTCAGCGGAGGCAACGACACCTATGTCTGACGCGCTTGGCAAGACAGGCCCCCTGCGGCGCTGGCGCCGTTGGCGCATGGGCGACCTGGACGGGCTGCACCATGCTCCGGCCGATGCCATGGCGGATACTCCGCCGGAGCCCATAGCACCGGATATCGACACCTGGCAGTCGGAGCTGGATGCGCTGCGCCGCCGCACCCGCGAAACAGCCCGCAAGGAAGGCTACGATGCCGGCTTCCAGTCCGGCCGCGAGGCCGGTTACCAGCATGGATTGGAAGCCGGCCGCCAGGCGGGCGAGCAGGAAATGCGTCAGCAACAGCGCGACCTGCTGCACCCCCTGACCACCATGGCACGCAATTTTCACCAGGCGCTGCAAAAGCTGGATGACGACATCGCCAGCGAGCTGGTGGACCTGGCACTGATCGTCGGCCGCAAACTCGCCGGCGACGCGCTGCGCGACACACCGGAGCAGGTACTGGCCCTGGTACGCCAGCTGCTGCGCGACGCACCACTGGCGAGCGGCACACCGACCCTGTGGCTGCACCCGGATGATCTGCTGCTGGCCCGCGAGCAACTCAGCGCCGAGCTGGACACCGCCGGCTGGCAAATGCTCGCCGACGAGCAACTGCAACGCGGCGGCTGTCGCCTGAGCAGCAACGCCGGCGAGATCGACGCCTCGGTGGGCACACGCTGGCAGCAACTGCTTGGCACCCTGCGCCGCCGCGACCGCCCCGTCGACACGGAGCCGCGCTGATGCAGACGCACAGCCAGCATTGGCAACGCACACTGCAACGGGTCGGCCAGCGCGTCGCCGACAGTAGCGACTATCAGCTCAGCGGACGCATTACCCGCGCCACCGGGCTGGTGCTGGAAGCTGTCGGCCTGAAGATCCCGCTGGGCAGTGGTTGCCGTATCGAAGTCGCCACGCGCGGACGCGACAGCGAGCGGTTCGCCGAAGCCGAGGTGGTGGGCTTTTCCGGGGATAAATTGTTTCTGATGCCGCTGGCAGAGCTCAGTGGCCTGGCACCGGGCGCGCGGGTGTTTCCCATGGGCAGTGGCAGCCGTGCCGGGGCACGTCGGTTTCCGCTCGGGCCATCGTTGCTCGGGCGCGTGGTGGACGGCAGCGGCGCACCGCTGGACGGCGGCCCCGCACTGCACGACAGCCCGCACGACACCCTGCTGACACCGAGCGTGAACCCGTTGCGACGCACACCGATCCACGACCGCATTGATGTCGGCATCCGCGCCATCAACGGCCTGCTGAGTGTCGGCCGTGGCCAGCGCATGGGGCTGTTCGCCGGCTCGGGTGTCGGCAAATCGGTGTTGCTTGGCATGATGGCGCGCTACACCAGCGCCGATGTGATCGTGGTCGGGCTGATCGGCGAACGTGGCCGCGAAGTACAGGATTTCATCGACAATATTCTCGGCGAAGACGGACGCCGCCGCGCCGTGGTGGTGGCGGCACCGGCCGACACCTCGCCACTGCAGCGGCTGCAGGGCGCCGCCTATGCCACACGGCTGGCAGAAGATTTCCGCGACGCCGGCCGCAACGTACTGCTGATCATGGATTCACTCACCCGCTACGCCATGGCACAGCGGGAAATCGCGCTGGCCATCGGCGAGCCACCGGCCACCAAGGGTTACCCGCCATCCGTGTTCGCCAAACTGCCGTCGCTGGTGGAACGGGCCGGCAACGGCGAACGTGGCGGCGGTTCCATCACTGCGTTTTATACCGTACTCACCGAAGGCGACGACCAGCAGGACCCGATCGCCGATGCCGCGCGCGCCATTCTCGACGGCCATATCGTGCTGTCGCGTCAACTGGCCGAAGCCGGGCACTATCCGGCGATCGATATCGAAGCCTCCATCAGCCGCGCCATGCACGCACTGGTGACACCGGCGCAATGGCAGCAGGCGCAGCAGTTCAAGCAATTGTTCTCGCGCTACCAGCGCAACCGCGACCTGATCAGCGTGGGTGCCTACACGCCCGGCCATGACCCGCAACTGGACCAGGCCGTGATGCTGTATCCGAAAGTGGAAGCGTTCCTGCAACAGTCCATCCACGAGCAGGCCGACATCGCCGGGGCGCACGCGGCGATGCAGTCGCTGCTCGGCCAGGGAGCCCCGTCATGACACCGTTTTCACCACTGCAGTACCTGCTCGACAAGGCCCGCAAGGCCCGCGACCACGCCGGCCAGACACTGGCCGGCGATCGCCGCAGCGCAGCACAAACCGCCAGCCAGCTCGATGTGCTGCTGCAGTACCGCGCCGAATACGCCACACGCCTGCAAGACGCGCTGCACCGTGGCACTGACACAGTGGCGCTGGACAACTACCGGCGTTTTATCCAGTCGCTGGATACCGCCATCGAGCAGGCACGCCAGGCGCTGGCCACGCAGCAAGGGCGCGTCAGCGCCAGCCAGCAACAGTGGCAGCATCAGCAACGCACGCTGTCGTCCTACGACACACTGATCAGCCGCCGCACCCGTCACGCACACCAGCAGGCCGAACGGCAGGCACGCCGCCAGGATGATGAACTCAGCGCCGGCCTGCTCGCCCGCCGGCGGCAAGACAATGCGACCACGGACTGACCGGGAGCGACCATGGATATCTCTATCTCCACCTTACTGCCGCTGACCAGCGTGCCCACCCCGACACTGGCACCGACGACGCTGGCCACCCCGGCCATTGAGTGGCCCACCGATTTCGCCGCACTGATGACACAGGCGCGCCTGGCCGTGCCCGGCGAACAGGCGCCGGCCACCACCGCTGTGCCGCACCCGGCGCCAGCATTACCGCCCACGCTGACGACACCGGACAGCGACACACAGAGGCCCGATCCCACGCCGGTGGACGAACAGGTGACGCTGTCGCCGGATACCCTTGCACTGATGGCCAGCCTGCCCGGCATGGCACCACCAGCGCCGCAACACAACGTGGCCCGGGCCGGCGAACAGCGTGCGCCAGCCATGCCCGCCCTGCCCGCCACAGAGATGCCGCCGCCGGCCCCGGCACCGGTGCCGGCCACACCACACACCACCGCCGGGTTGCCCGCCACCCCGACATTGACCGACGCCGTGCAGCATCAGGCTGAACAGGTCGAGGCACCGATGATCAGTGCACCGAGGGAAATGGCGACACCGATAAACAGCGCCACGCCGACACCGGCCAGCGCACCGCCGCCGGCCACGTCGAGCAGCTTGCCTGCGCCGCTCAACAGCCCGCAGTGGCCACAGGAGTTCAGCCAGCAACTGGTGCAGTTCAGCCGGGGCCTGCGCGGTGGTGAGCAGCGCGTGGAGATGCACCTGAACCCGGCGCATCTCGGCCCGCTGTCGGTCAGCCTGACGCTGGATGAGCAGGGCGCCCAGGCGCAGTTCTTCTCTGCCCATGCCCCCGTACGCACCGCAGTGGAACAGGCCATTCCGCAATTGCGCGAAGCACTGGCCGAGCAGGGCATCACACTGGGCGACGCGATGGTCGGCGAGCACCGCCAGCCACCGGGTGAGCAGCACGCCTCCCACGGCGGCCAGGGCCGCGCCAGCGGCATGGCACCCGCCAGTGACATGCCTGTCGACACCGCCCCGGCGACACAGCCGATAACGGTGCACGGGGTCGACCTGTACGCCTGAGGCTTGCGGCGGGCGGGATCGCCTGCCAAAAGCCAAATCTGGCGCCAATATTCCATCCTTTTCTCGCCATCGGCACCGGCACGCCAGCGGCATACTGATTCACAGAATCTGCTGACACCGTTAAGGCAACACGATGGCGCTTTCCGAAACAGGCTCACGAAAAACACAATGGCTGCTGGTCCTGGTGCTGGTGATGATGGCGGGCCTGGCGGCCACCAATATCTATCTGCTGTTCAATCAGCAACAGGCTGCGGCACCGGCGGAGCCCGTGGTCGAGAACACGGTGCCGGACGCCGGTTCGCCGATTTTTGTGCGCATCGATCCTTTCACCGTCAACCTGCAGGGCGATGCCTACAGCCGCAACCTGTTGTACACGGCGCTATGGCTGCAGGTGGATGACATCCGCACGCGCGACTACCTGACAACACACATGCCGCAGGTACGCAGCCAGTTGCTGTCCCTGCTGTCCGCACAGGATGTAAAGCTTGCCACCGCGCCAGACGGCAAGAACATCCTGGCAGCGAAAATCCGAGACATGCTGCAGACCTCACTGACCACGCCACCGGCGGTGCTGTCGGTCAGCAAGGTGCTGTTCAGCGAATTCATTGTTCAGTGACCGGATAAGCCCGCCATGGCCCAGGACGACCTGCTGTCCCAGGAAGAGATCGACGCGCTGCTGAACGGCCCGGCCAATGACGACGAGCCGGCCGAGCCCCAGCCGCCGCGCGTGCGCCCGTACGACCCGGCATCCCTGCACCGGGTGGTGCGTGAGCGCCTGCACAGCCTGGACATCATCAACGAGCGTTTCGCCCGGCAGTTCCGCTTTGCACTGTTCAATCTGATCCGCCGTGGTGCCGACATTACCGTCGATTCGGTGCGCTACCAGAGCTTCAAGGATTTTGCCCGCAACCTGCCGGTGCCCACCAACCTGAACCTGATCTCGATGAAACCGCTGCGAGGCACTGCGCTGCTGGTATTTCCACCGAGCCTGGTGTTCATGGTGGTGGACAACCTGTTTGGCGGTGACGGCCGCTTCGTGACCAAATCCGAAGGCCGCGAATTCACCAACACCGAGCAGCGCATCATCCGCCGCATGCTGTCGCTGGCCCTGGACGCCTACCAGGACGCCTGGAAATCGGTGTTCGCGCTGGACATCAGTTATCTGCGTTCCGAAATCCAGGCCAAGTTTGCCAACATCACCAACTCGCCCAACGAAATCGTCGTCAACACCACCTTCCATCTGGAGGTCGGCAATCTGGCCAGCGATTTCCAGGTCTGCATTCCCTATTCGATGATCGAGCCGCTGCGCGACCTGCTCAGCAACCCGGTTGCCGACAGCGGTGACGGTGGCGACCAGTCCTGGAGCCAGCGCATGGCCGGCGAGATCCGCCAGTCGCGGGTAGAGCTGGTAGCCGAGTTCACGGCGATCGCCAGCCGCCTGGGCCAGGTGCGCACGCTCAAGCCCGGCGATGTACTGCCGATCGAATTGCCCGAGATGATCACCGCCAGCGTCGACGGGGTGCCGGTGATGGAATGCGAGTATGGCAGCCGGCATGAACAGCGCGCGCTGCGCGTACTGCGCATGATCGACCACACCAGCCCGACGCCGGCGCACAGCTTCCGCAAGGCCGCGACGACGACAAGCCGAGACAACGACCATGACTGACAAGAAGAAGCCGGATCAGCACGACGACACCGCCCTGCCTGCGGAAGACGCCAGTCAGGACGACCCGTGGGCCGAGGCCCTTGCCGAGCAGGCCGCCACGGAAGCAGAACCGAAGCAGGCGCGCACGGCGGGCGATGACGTATTCCGTCCGCTGGACGACGGCGACACCAGCGGTGATGTCCGCGACCTGGACATGATCATGGATATCCCGGTGCGGCTGTCAGTGGAGCTTGGCCGCACCCGCATCACCATCAAGCAATTGCTGGAGCTGACCCAGGGTTCGGTGGTGGAGCTCGACGGCCTGGCCGGCGAGCCGATGGACATCCTGATCAACGGCTACCTGATTGCCCAGGGTGAAGTCGTGGTGGTGGACGACAAGTACGGCATCCGTATCACCGAGATCATCACCCGTTCCGAACGCGTCCAGAAACTCAACCGCTGATTTTTTTTGCGAGCCCAGCCATGACTGCCACGCAGACCGCACAGGCCACCACCAGCACTTTCGGCAACGAAGCCGTGGTCGGTCTTGCCGTGATCGGCAAGACGGTGTTCGCGCTGGCGCTGGTGCTCGGCGTTATTCTGCTGTGCGCGTGGCTGGCGCGGCGCGTCAGCCCGGCGCTGCACGGTGACGGGCAGTGGCTGCGCGTCGTCGCCAGCCGCGCCGTCGGCCCGAAGGAGCGTGTGGTGGTGGTGGCAGTACAGGACACCTGGCTGGTGCTCGGTGTCGCCGCCGGGCAGGTCAGCAAGCTGCACGAGTTGCCGGCGCCTGCCGGGACTCCTTCACCGGACACCACTGAACAGGGTTTCGCCAGTCGTTTTGCCCGCGCCCTGCGCGCACAGACCCGGCAGACTTTCGCCCCGGGGAGGGATGCATGACATGGCGTCGTGTGCCGCTGGCACTGCTGCTGTGCAGCGCGCCCGTGCAGGTGCTTGCACAGGCGGCCATACCGGGGCTGGTCAGTGCACCGACAGCCGACGGCGGCCAGCAATGGTCGATCCAGCTGCAGGCCCTGCTGCTGCTCAGCAGCCTGGCGTTTTTACCGGCACTGCTGCTGATGATGACCTGCTTCACCCGCATCATCATCGTGCTGGGGTTGCTACGCACCGCGCTGGGTACACCGTCGGCGCCACCGAATCAGGTGCTGATTGGCCTGACGCTGTTTCTGACGCTGTTCATCATGTCGCCGGTGCTGAACCGGGTGCACGAGACCGCCTGGGTGCCGCTGAGCAACGACGAGATCACGCTGGAAGAATTTTTCCGCACCGGCAGCGAGCCGTTTCGCGAATTCATGCTGGCGCAGACCCGCGAACCGGATCTGGCACTGTTTGCCCGCCTCGGCGAAGTGGGCGACCTGCACGGCCCGGACGATATTCCGCTGCGCATTCTGGTGCCGGCCTTTGTCACCAGCGAACTGAAGACCGCCTTCCAGATCGGCTTCACCATTTTCATCCCGTTTCTGATCATCGACCTGGTGGTGGCCAGTGTGCTGATGGCCCTGGGCATGATGATGGTGCCGCCCGCCACCATTTCGCTGCCGTTCAAACTGATGCTGTTCGTCCTGGTGGACGGCTGGCAACTGATCATCGGCTCGCTGGCGCAGAGTTTTTTCCCGACATGAGCCGGCCACCGCTTTTCCTGAACCGTGGCCTGGCTGATGAACCCCCATTCATCAGCCAGGTCGCGGCTTTTTATATCAGAGAGCCCGCCTGGCGGCGGGCGGGTCGGACGTCTGACGTCGGACGTCGGACGCAAAAAAAAACGGCTTCTGTACCAGCAGCTTTCGCACCCACGTATCCCGCCCCCCGGTGGCCTTGCCGTATCACACAGGTTTTTATCTTCAGCGTCAGACGTCCGACGTCCGACGTCCGACCTTTTCCCCAGGTTTCCCCATGACCCCCGAAGCCGTCATGAACCTCGCCTACCAGGGCATGATGGTAACGCTGCTGCTGGCAGCCCCCCTGCTGATCACCGCGCTGCTGATCGGCCTGCTGGTGAGCCTGTTCCAGGCCGCCACCCAGATCAACGAAATGACCCTTTCCTTCATTCCGAAAATACTCGGCGTATTCACCGTGCTGGTGATCGCCGGCCCCTGGCTGCTGGAGCTGATCACCCGTTTCACCCGCGAACTGTTCCAGAACATTCCGCTGCACCTGTTGTAAACCGCCATGTTGCAGGTGACGTTTGAACAACTGCATCTGTGGCTGGTGAGTTTTCTCTGGCCGTTCACCCGTCTGACCGGCTTTCTGCTGGTGTCTCCCCTGTGGGGCCATCCCAGCGTGCCCAAGGAGGTCAAGCTGGCGCTGGCCGCCCTGATCAGCATGCTGCTGGCGCCAGGCCTGCCACCACTGCCGGATGTACCGCTGATGTCCTGGGCCGGCTTCGGCGTTCTGGTGGAACAACTGCTGGTCGGTATCGCCATGGGGCTGGTGATACGGGTCATGCTCAGCACCGTGCAGGCCGCCGGTGACTTTATCGGTTTGCAGATGGGGCTGGCATTTGCCACCTTCGTGTCGCCGGACACCGGCGCCAACACCATGATCCTGGCGCGGTTGCTGTACATGATCACACTGCTGATGTTCCTGGCGGTGAACGGACACCTGATCGTAATCGATATTCTTGCCAGCAGTTTCCACACCCTGCCGATCGGCCTGCTTGGCCTGAACCCGGACGGCTTCATCCTGCTGGTGCGCTTCGGCGGCACCCTGTTTGTCTCCGGCCTGTTGCTGGCCCTGCCGCTGGTGGCTTCCCTCCTGATCATCAACCTGACACTGGGCATCCTGAATCGCTCGGCGCCGCAGCTCACCGTGTTCTCGGTGGGCTTTCCCACCTCACTGACCGTAGGCATTTTCCTGCTGACGGTGCTGATGACGGATCTGGGCCGCTTTCTGCAAGGGTTGTTCGAGCAAGGGCTGACGATGATGGAGACAGTCATCCAGGCGCTGGCGCCGTTGGGGTGAGGCTTGACATTCCCAGCCCCAATGTAGCAACATCACTACATTATCGAGTCCGACCACCAGGGAGCACCCTGATGACGATCACCACTCTCTCCAGCCGCGAGTTGAACCAGGATGTCGGGCGGGCCAAAAAAGCTGCCCGGTTGGGGCCTGTCTTTATTACAGACCGGGGCAAGCCTGCACATGTGTTGCTCAGCATCGAGGAATACCAACGGCTCACCGGACAGCGACGCAATATCGCCGAAGCCCTGGCCATGCCCGAGGCTGCGGATATTGATTTCGAACCGGAGCGCATGCAAATCACCGAACGGCCGGTTGACCTGTCCTGATGTTTATCCTGGACACAAACGTCGTTTCTGAACTGCGCAAGGCCCGCACGAACAGGGCCAATGCCAACGTGGTCGCCTGGGCAGGCAGCGTGGACGCCAGCAGCATGTTTATTTCCACTATCACCGTGTTCGAGCTGGAAAAAGGGATTCTGCAAGTCATGCGCCGGGACGGCAGCCAGGGGCGTTTGCTGCGTGAATGGATGGATCGTCATGTCATGCCGGAATTCCGTGGCCGAATTCTCCCGATTGATACCGCTGTAGCGTTGCAATGCGCCCGGTTGCACGTGCCGGACCAGCGCAGTGAAGCAGATGCCCTGATTGCAGCCACTGCGATGGTACACGGCATGACCGTGGTAACACGCAATATCGCTGATTTCGAACCGACGGGAGTACATCTGATCAATCCCTGGGAGCACTGACAGACAGGATTCGCCCGGTTCAGATGCATTCAGGAGGTATCGGGAGAAATATTCACAAGAGCGATTCAAAAAAAGGGCGGGCTTTCGCCCGCCTCGCTCTCGAGGAAAAAAGCGCACGTGTAGCACACACTCTCCCGTCAACCAATCCGCGTACGAACACACCACCACTGCCAGAGTTGCCACGCTTTTGGTGGTGGTGTGCCGTACGCGAGACCCTCTTCCCGCGTTACAAGCGGTCAAATAATGTCATGCCCTTGATATCCACAAAGGCCTTCTGTGCTGCCTGCAGGCCGACCTGCCGCAGTGTGTATTCAGAGATGGCGCTGACGTAATCCAGTTCCACCAGATCCGACATGGCTTCGGCGTAATTGAGCTGACGGTTGCTGGCCACGGAATCGACCACCTCCAGCTCGTTCAGCCTTGCCCCCACCGAGGCGCGCACCGTCAGCACGTTGTCCAGGCTGTTATCCATTTCCCGCAGCGCGCTGTTCAGGGTGTTGTTCAGGGCCGCCTTGTCACTGGCGGAAGTGGCCGGATTCTCCAGTACCGACAGCACCTTTTCGAAGGTGGCAAACAGATCGGTGTTCAGGTTTTCGGCGCGGTCCATCACCACGCTGTCGCCATCCGCCGGCTGTCCCTCGAAGGTGAACGACAGGCCGGCGTGCTGGATCGGCTGCGCCGGTGTGTACGGCTGGGCCGGCCCGCCGTTGATACTGTAGGTGGTGACATCGCCAGCCACAGCGAACGTGATGTCCAGGCGGCTGCCGTAATCCGGGTCGGCGGCATTCACTGTGTCCGGGCCGGCAAAGGTCAATGAGCCGGTGTTGCCGGCATCGGCCTCGGCCAGATAGCCGGCGCTGCTGTGGACCGAACGGAAAATGGCGTCGCCGTTGTCTCCCACCGGCATCAGGCGTGAGGCATCAATGCGCTGCTCGCGGGTGTTCGTGTCGCCGACATACTGCACGTCGCCGGCCGGGTCGCGCACAAACGGCGGGCTGCTGTCCCGGTAACCACCGAACAGGTAACGGCCGTTGCCATCGGTGGCGTTGGCCTGGCCGAGCACGGTTTCATAGATGCCGCGCAGTTCACTGGCGACAGAATCGCGGTCAGCGTCGGACAGCGTGCCGTTGACAGCCTGCAGCACCAGGGTACGGGCGCTGGCGATGGCGTCACCGACGCTGTTGAGTACGCTTTCTTCCTGTGACAGTGCATTGCGTGCCGTGACCCGGGCATCGGTGAATTGCTGCGTCAGTGCCTGCGATTGCGCCACACGCACGGCACGCGAGGCCGCCTGCGGATCGTCGGACGGGTTCACCACCCGCCGGCCGGAGGCGATCTGCTGGCCCACCTTCATGAAGTCCGCCTGCTGGCGGTTCAGGGAGGAGACGCTCTGTTCAAACATGGTCACGGTGCTGATACGCATAACCGTCAATGCTCCCTTCAGGCGCGCAGGCCAAGCAGCGTGTCGATCACCGCCACGCCGGCCTCGATCACCCGCGCGTTGGCCTGGTAATACTGCTGGTAACGGATCAGGTTGGCCGCTTCTTCATCCAGGTTCACACCCGATTCGGATTGCTGTACGGCGCTCAGTTGTTCGGTCAGGCCCTGCTGGGCCGCCAGGTTGGCCTGCACGATATTGGTCCGGCTGCCGACGTCACCCACCAGCGTCGCGTACGCCTGGCTGAAGGTGGCGGCGCCACCGACCAGCGCTTTTTCCTGCAGGTTCTGAAGTGCCAGGGCGTTTTCGTTATCGCCGCTGTCACCACTGAAACCGGCGGCAATCGCGCCGGTTTCGCGGATCAGGGTTTCCATGTCGCCGGCGGCGGCGCGCACCGGCTGCAACAGAAAGCGGTCGCCATCGGCCAGCGCGGCAGGGTCATCCACGGTCAGCACTACGCCGCCGAATTCGAGTTCGCCTGCGCCGTTGAGGGTGGCAGTGAAGGATTCGCCGCTGTCACGGCGGGTGACGGTGAACTCACCGGCAGCCGCATCGCTGACACGCAGGTCGTAATCGCTCGCGGTCAGCGCATCCAGGTCACCGAAGACACCGGAGAGGCTGGCGCTGCCGGTGTTCTGGCTGTTGCCGTAGACCCGTGGTACGCCGATGGCAAAGAATGCCTCGCCGGGATTGCCTTCCATGTCCACGCCCTGGGCGTGTTGGGTGTTGAAGGCCACCGCCAGGGTCACGGCAAGCTGGCCGATCTGGTTGCGCGTCTGGTCGAGTGTTTCATCGCGGAAACTGATCAGGCCACCCAGTGAGCCGCCATTGATGTTGCGCGGGTCCAGCGCTGACAGATTGCCGGCGGAATCGCGGTAGCCGACTACGGTGCGGGTCGGGTCTTCCGGCGACGTCATCGCTTCCAGGGAAAAGCTGTTGCTGCCGGCCACCAGCGGCTGTCCGTTGCCGATGGTCAGGTTGTAGGTGCCACTGTCCTGTACCGTCAGCTTGACGTTGATACGTTCGCTGAGCTGCGCCACCAGTTGGTCGCGCTGGTTCAGCAGGCTGTTCGGCGCTTCACCGTGCCTGGCCTTGGCCAGGGCAATTTCGCGGTTGAGCAGCGCGATCTGTTCGGCGTCGTTGTTGACCTGGGTAATCTCGTCGCGGATCTGGCCATCGACACCGACCTGCATGTCCTGCAGGTAATCGTCGAACGCGCGGAACTGTGCCGTGAGGGTATCGGCCGCGCCGATCACGCCCTGTCGCGCGGCCGGATCGGACGGGCTGCCGGCCAGGTCTTCCAGCGACGAAAAGAAATTCTGCATCAGCGGCGCCAGCCCGGCCTTGTCATCCGCGAGCAGGTTATCGATCTGGCTGACCTGGGTCTGGTAGCTGCGCAGCGCCTGGAAAGCACTGTTGGCCGCGTTGAGCTGGCCGGCCACGTACTGGTCGAACTGCCGCTGCACATCATTGACACGCACACCGCTCCCCGTGCGGGTCTCACCCAGCAAGGTCAGCTCGCGGTTGTAGCCCGGCGTGTAGACGTTGCTGATGTTGTTGCTGGTGGTATGCAGTGCGGTCTGTGCCGCGCTGAGACCACTGAGGCCGACAGAGAAGATGCTCATGATATGTCCTCGAACCGATACCTGTGTTATCGGCGCTGTCGCGGTTCACTTTAGCGCGCTGTTAAAAAAAAGCCGGTGCTGACGGCCTGATCGGGCCATCCGTCGAATCAAGCGCGGCAAGCGATTGATTTTCCGTGCCTGGCAGGTCGATGCCGCGCATGACTGCGATCAGTTTGTCTGCATAATCGGGATCGGTGGCATAACCACCGGCCTGCAACGCCTGGGCAGCGGCTTCGTCACTGGTGGCCGACAGCACACCGGCATAGCGCTCGTGTTGCGTGAGCAGGCGGCCGTGATCCGTCAGCGCAGCGTCCAGCGAGTCGTACACCCGGAAGTGATCAGTGACGCGCACGCGCTCGCCGTTGATGTACTCGTGGGTGACGACCTCGGTGGTTTCTCCGCGCCAGTCCGCGCCGGCCTTGATGCCGAACAGGTTGTGGCTGTCACGCCCGTCGGCGGTACGGATGTCATGCCGGCCCCAGCCGGTTTCCAGCGCCGCCTGGGCGATAATCAGTTTCGCCGGCACCCCGGTGCGGCCGGCAGCCGCCTGCGCGGCGGGCGCCAACCGCTCAATAAACCCGACCCGGCCGGAGGTGGCTTCAGCGCGGGGCGCTGGCGCAGCGCCCCACAATGGTTTCGGTGGTGCCAAAGGAGCGTCGCCGCTGAGCTGCCGCACCAGTTGCTCGGCCAGTCCGGTGCCACGGCCGGCCAGATGCACCGACAGTTGCTGGTCCAGCAGCGATTCATGAAAACGCACTGACGCGCTGTCCATCAGGTCCGCGCGCGGCGTGGCATCGCGCATACTTTTCAGCATCTGGTGCAGAAACAGCGCCTCGAATTGCGCTGCCGCGTTCTGCAGTTCGCGCTGTGGATCTTCGGCGGCACTGCGGCGTACCCGGGCCAGGCCCTGTACATCCAGCGCCAGCTGCTGGTTCAGGTTGCCGATGCTCATCAGAGAATCTCCAGTTCGGCACGCAACGCGCCGGCCGCCTTGAGTGCTTCCAGAATCGACATCAGGTCCTGCGGTGTCGCACCCAGTGCATTCAGCGCATCCACCACGGCCATCAGGTCCGCACCCTGTACCGTCTGCAGCGCGCCGGCCTGCTGGCTGATGGTGATCTCGCTGTCAGGCACCACCACCGTGTCGCCGTCGCCGAGCGGCGCCGGCTGACTGACGCCGAAGCGCGTATCGATCACCACCGACAGGTTGCCGTGGGCCACGGCGGCGGGGGCCAGCGTGACGCGCTGGTTAAGCACGACGGAGCCGGTCCGCGCATTGATCACCACCCGCGCCGGCGCGGCCATCGGCTCCACCTGGACCTGCTGCACGCGGGCCATGAAATTGACCCGCTCGTTGCTGTCGGTCGGGCCTTGCAGGCGGATCACGCGGCCATTCTGTGCCGCCGCGACCGGGTAGCCGAACTCGCCATTGACGGCCTCCACCACGCGCTGCGCCGTGCTGAAATCCGCCTGGTGCAATTGCAACTCCAGCAGGCCGCCATTGCGCCCCAGTTCCAGCGGCACTTCCCGTTCCACCATGGCGCCGCGGCTGATGCGGCCACCCGCCTGCTGGTTGATCTGCACACTGCTGCCACCGGCCTCGGCGCCCGCACCGCCCACCAGCAGGTTGCCCTGGGCAATGGCATAGGTGGTGCCGTCCACGCCTTTCAGCGGGGTCAGCAACAGCGTGCCGCCACGCAGGCTGCGTGCATTGCCGATCGACGACACCACCACATCCAGGCGTTGTCCCGGGCGCGAAAACGGCGGCAGTTCTGCGGTCACCATCACCGCCGCGATATTGCGCAGCTGCATATTGGTACCGGCCGGCACGGTGATGCCCAGTTGCGAAAACATGTTCACCAGTGACTGGGTGGTGAACGGCGTCTGCATGGTCTGGTCACCGGAGCCGTCCAGCCCCACCACCAGCCCATAGCCCACCAGCACGTTGGCGCGCACGCCGGCGAAATCCGCCAGCTCGCGCAGCGGTGCTGCCAGCGCGTTCGCGCTGATCAGCAGCAGCACCAGCGACAGTCCGATCCGTTTCATGCCCGAGCTCCGTCGCTGTATCAGAAGGGGGAAATGTTCAGGAAAAGACGCTGCAACCAGCCCATGTGCTGCGCCTCATTGATATAGCCATCGCCGACATATTCGATCCGCGCGTCCGCCACACGGGTGGACAGCACGCTGTTGTCGCCACGGATGGCACTGGGGTCCACCACACCGGAGAAGCGGATGAATTCCACCCCCTGGTTGATGCCGATCTGCTTTTCGCCACGCACGCGCAGGTTGCCGTTGCCCATCACACCCAGCACGGTCACGGTGATGGTGCCGGTGAAGCTGTTGTTCGCCTGTGCGCCACCACCGCCCTCGAAATCGTTCTTGCCGGTCATCACGAAGCCGTACTCGGCCAGCGTTTCCAGCGCCTCGGGCACCTGTTCCATTTCAAAGCTGGCGCCGCCGGAACGGCTGGCGTTGCTGCGGGCGTTCTTGCTGGCGCTAACCTGTTCATCCAGCACGATAGTGAGCACGTCGCCGATCAGGCGCGGGCGACGGTCCTCGAACAGCGGATAGTAACCACGGCTGGCCTGGTAAATGCTGCCGTTGGCCAGCGGCGGCGGTGGCTCGGGAATATCCACCTGTTCCTGTTCGCCGACCACGGACGGGCGCGGCAATTGCGCGCACCCGCCCAGCAACACCACGCCGAGAAGCACACTCCGCATCAGGTCCATGCCGCGCTCCCGTCCGTTACAGCTGGCTCAGCCGGGCCAGCATTTCATCCGAGGTCTGCACGGCCTTGCTGTTGATTTCATAGGCACGCTGGGTCTGGATCATGCTGACCATTTCCTCCACCACGTTGACGTTGGAGGTCTCGACATAGTTCTGGTACAGCCGGCCGGCACCGTTGAGGCCCGGTGTGCTTTCCACGCGCATGCCGGAGGCACTGGTTTCCCGGTAGAGGTTTTCGCCAACGCTTTCCAGGCCGGCCGGATTGACGAACGTGGACAACGTGAGCTGGCCGACATCGCGGGACTGGTTTGAGCCCGGCTCGGTCACCGACACGATACCGTCCTGGCCGATGGACACCGACAGCGCGTTCTGCGGGATGATCACAGCCGGTTCCAGCGGGTAGCCGGAGGACGTCACCATCTGGCCGTTTTCATCCAGCTGGAAACTGCCGTCGCGGGTGTAGGCGATATTGCCGTCGGGCATCAGTACCTGGAAAAAACCCTGGCCATTGATCGCCAGATCGCGCGAGTTGCCCGTGTTCTCCAGGCCGCCCTGGCTGTGCAGCCGTTCGGTCGCCACCGGACGCACACCGGAACCGATCTGCAAACCCGACGGCAGGCGGTTCTGCACATCGTTCGCGCTGCCCGGCTGGCGCAGGTTCTGGTACAGCAGGTCTTCGAACACGGCGCGGGATTTCTTGAAACCGTTGGTGCTGACGTTGGCCAGGTTGTTGGCAATCACGTCCATTTTCACCTGTTGCGATTCCAGCCCGGTCTTGGCCGTCCAGAGGGATTTGATCATGTCACGTGCTCCTGTGTACCGGCTCAGCCCTGCAGCGACAGCAGGCTGTTGGCGCGTTGGGCGTTGTCATCGGCGCTTTGCAGCACCTTCATCTGCATTTCGTAGCGGCGCGCGCTGCCGATCATGTCGACCATGGTGGCCACGGTACTGACGTTGCTGCCTTCCAGTGCACCGGAAAGCAGCCGCGCGTTGTCATCCGCCGGCAGGACGGCGACGTTGCCGTCGGCATCCGCCGCCGGACGAAACAGACCGTCGTCACCGCGCACCAGCGTCACGGCGCCGGCATTCACCAGTTTCATGCGGCCGGCTTCCACCACCGCGCCCGGGTCCTCACCGGGACCGAGCACGCTGAGCGTCCCGTCGGCGCCCATGAACACCTGCGCGCCCGGCGGAATCACCACTGGCCCGGCATCACCGATCACCGGCCGGCCTGCGCTGCGCAGCAGGCCGTCGCCATCGATCTGCAGGTCACCGCGCCGGGTGTAGGCTTCCGCGCCGTCGGCGCCCTGCACCGCCAGCCAGGCGTCGCCCTGCAACGCCACGTCGAGATCACGGCCGGTGGCGTTCACCGCTCCGGTGGAAAAATCGGAGCCGGGCGTGGTGGCCATCACCGAGACGCGCGTCGGCAACAGACCATCGCCCTGCACCGGCACCGCGCGCAGGGCATGCAGTTGCGCGCGAAAACCGCTGGTGGTGGCGTTGGCCAGGTTGTGGCTGATCACCGACTGCTGTTCCATGCTCTGCCGGGCACCGCTCATGGCGGTGTAGAGAATGCGGTCCATGGTTCAACTCCGTCAGCGCAGGTTGACGGCGCTTTGCAGCACTTCGTCCTGCACCTTGATGGTCTGGGTGTTGGCCTGGTAATTGCGCTGCGCAATGATCAGGTCGACCAGTGCGCGGGTGAGGTCGACGTTGGAGGTTTCCACCACGCCGCTTTCCAGTGAACCGAACATGCCACTGCCCGGCAGGCCCAGCAGTGGCTGCCCGGATGTCGCGGTTTCCACCCAGACGTTGTCACCGGCGGCCTGCAGGCCTTCCGGGTTGCGGAAGTCGGCCAGCGCGATGGTGCCAAGCACTTGCGAGCGTTCGTTGGAGTAGTTGCCCACCACGTTGCCGGCGTCATCGAAAGTGATGCCCACCAGGGTGCCGGCGGTGTAGCCGTTCTGGTTCAGGTTATCCAGGTTGAAGTCCTGGCCAAACTGGGTCGTGCCGTCGAACGCCAGCGCAAAGTTCAGCGCGTCGGCACCGCCGCCCGGCGTGAAACCATAGGTCGGGAAAGTGCTGGCGGCTTCGTTGAGCAGGCCATTGCTGTCGAACACCAGCTCGCCCACGTTCGCCGCATCGGCATTGCCGTCCACCGCCACGCGCACTTCCCAGGTATTGTCGGCCGTTTTGCTGAAGTACATGGTCATGGTGTGTTCGACACCGAGGGAATCAAATGCCGTGCCGGTGTTGGCGTAGGAATAGCTGTTGCCATCGGCCGGGTCGAACGGCACGGTGGCGCGGTCGATCAGGTCGGCGCGGGCATCCAGATTGAAACTCGCCTCCACGCCCGTGGTCGCGGTGGCGTTCATGGCGCCGGAGGGCACCTGCAGTGGCACCGGCTGGCCACCGGTGCCGACGCCCGCCGGAAAGCCGGTCAGGCGCGCGCCCTGTGCATTTTCCAGGTAGCCCTCCGGCGTCATGATGAGCTGGCCATTCCGCGAATAGACTACCTGCTCGCCCTGCATGAAACGGAAAAAGCCGGTGCCTGCCACCGCCAGGTCAAGGTTGCGGCCGGTGGTTTCCAGTGTGCCGTCGGAGAAATCCTGCAACACCGCCGCCACTCTTGTCCCCAGGCCCACCTGGGCGCCGGCATAGACATCGGCGAACTGCACGCTGCTGCCCTTGAAACCGACGGTTTGCGAGTTGGCGATATTGTTGCCCACCACATCCAGATTCATCGCCGCGGCGTTGAGACCGCTCAGTGCCTGTGAAAAGCCCATCGTTGTGCTCCTTGAAACAGATTGGTTAACGGCGACGGATTCAGAGAATCTGCCGGATGTCCTCCAGGGAAACGGGTTCGGCGACACCGCCGAGATCAAGCCGTGGCGCACCATCGCTGCCGGTGCTGATACCACTGACCAGGGCATAGCTGAGCGTGGTCACCGGCAGCGTCTCGTCGTTCAGGCTGGCTTCCACGCTGACGCTGTAGGCGCCCTTCGGTGCGGTCGTGCCGTCTTCCAGCTGGGCATCCCAGACAAACGATTCGACACCGGCTTTCATTTCGCCCAGTTCATAGCGGCTCACGACCTGGCCACTGGCGTCGCGGATAGTGACCACCACATTGTCCGCCGGCGTCTTCAGTTCAATGCCGAAAGGCGTGGTGGCACCTTCATCGCCGACCAGCACCCGTTCACCCGGCACCAGCACGCCCTTGCCGATCAGGCCGGCCGCCTGCAGGACGCGGCTGGCATCGAGCTGGCCGGTGATATTTTCCAGTGTCGCGTTGAGTTCCTGGACGCCGCTGACAGTGTTGATCTGGGCAAGCTGCGAGGTCATCTCCGCATTGTCCATCGGGTTCATCGGATCCTGGTTCTTGAGCTGCGTGACCAGCAGCGTCATGAAACTGTCCTGCAAATCCTGCGCGGTGCCACGGCTGTTCTTGCCACCCCCGTTGATCGCGCCCAGCACATTGCTGTCAACCGTGTTCTGCGTCGCCACCGCCATCAGCTTTCTCCCAGGGTCAATGTCTTGTTCAGCAGTTGCTTGCTGGTGTTGAGCACTTCCACATTGGCCTGGTACGAACGCGAGGCCGCGATCATGTTGACCATCTCATCCACCGGCTCCACGTTCGGCATCGACACATACCCCTGCGCATCCGCCAGTGGATGGTGCGGCTGGTATTCGCGCTTCAGTGGCGCGTCACTCTCCAGCACCCCGGTCACCCGCACGCCACCGGTGGACTGCGCATCGGCCTGGCTTTCAAACATCACCTGCCGTGCGCGGTACGGCTCGCCATCCGGGCCGGCGACACTGTCGGCATTGGCCAGGTTGCTGGCCGAGACATTCATGCGTTGCGACTGCGCGCTCAGCGCGGAGCCGGAGATATCAAACACGGAAAACAGCGACATCGGTGCTTCTCCCTTTATTCAGGCTGCATCGCGGATTTCAGGCCCTGGATGCGGCTGTTGAGCATCGTCAGTGCCGCCTGGTAGCGCATCGCGTTCTCGGCGAAGGCAACCCGTTCGCGATCCATGTCCACCGTGTTGCCGTCCAGGCTCGGTTGTTCCGGTACGCGGTACAAAAGCTCATGCAGCGGCGACGACTGGCCGGCAGCATCAAGGTGGCGCGCCGAGGTGGTGCGCAGGGACAACCCCTGCGATGCCGCGCGGCCCGATTGCAGGGCACTGGACAGTTCCCGGGAAAAATCGAAGTCGCGCGCTTTGAAATGGGGCGTGTCGGCGTTGGCAATATTGCTGGCCAGCACACGCTGTCGTTCGTGGCGCAGGTTCAGTGCTTCCTGATGAAAATTCAGCGCGCCGGCGAGTTTGTCGATCATCTGCTTGCCCCTGGGTCGGGTCTCCATTTGAGCAACAGCCTAAACGGGGCACGGCCAGGGCAAACGCGGAAACAGGCCGTTATTTGGTCGCTATTTCGGTTATTCGCGGTTTCCCGCCACCCCTAGAATGCGGGACAGACACCCATCCACCGCGAGGGACAAGTTATGCAACCATTGCGCCCCACCCTGCTGCGCTGGCTGTGCGGCCTGAGTTTTTCTGCACTGGCCGTGCACGCCCCGGCTGACCCGCTGACCGACGCCGCGCTGGCACTGCTGCAGGCGCACACACAAGGCCTGGCGGAAGAGGTCCGCATCACCGTGCAACCCGCGACGGTGACGGCCGGTGACTGCCCGGCGCCCATGGCCTTTCTGCCCGGCGCCGCGCAGGACGCGTCACAGCTGGCGCGCGGTGGACGTGTGACTGTCGGTGTGCGTTGCGCAGAGCAGGTACGGTATCTGCAGGCGCAGGTCAGCGTGATCGGCCCGTACTGGGTGGCGGCCTCGGATATCGACGCCGGCACCACCGTGACGCATGCCCTGTTGCGCGAGGAACGCGGCGACCTCAGCCGCTTGCCGCACCAGGCCCTGCGCGAGGCAGACGCGGCGGTGGGCCGGCAGAGCACCCGGCCGCTGAGTGCCGGCACCGTACTCCAGGCACAGCACCTGCGCGCTGTCCCGCTGGTGACACGGCGCCAGCAGGTGGTGATGGAAGCCGACGGCGCCGGGTTCAAGATCACCCGTGACGTGGTGGCACTGGACGATGGTGCGCGCGGTGATCTGGTGCGGGTACAGCTTGACCCCCGCACCCAGCTCAACGCCGAGGTGATCGGCCCCGGCCGGGTGCACGCCGCCCGCTGACGCGGCTGATCCTGCCGGGAGCCCGGCCAGCCCGGCTGTTTTTGAACCTAAAGTTATCCCGGCCCGGGCCGATAGAACCGGCAGGGCCAGAATGGAGATCGTCCATTGAAAATCGACAAGCTCACTCCGTTGACGTCGCCGGGCAGCCTGGCGCCGGGCAAGCAGACTGACCGCAGCGCCGGCGCGGGCGATGCCTCCGCCGGCAGCAGCGCGGCGGTCACTCACCTGCGCCATCAGGGCAGCAGTGATCAGGACATCAATACCGCCCGGGTGGAGGAAATCCGCCAGGCCATCAGCGAGGGGCGGCTGGAAATCCGCACCGACCAGATCGCCGACGCGCTGATCGCCAGCGTGCGCGACCTGCTGGGCCGTTCATGAACGCCGCTGCCCAGACACCGCTGCAGCGCCACATCGCGCAGCAACAGGGACAACTGGAGACGCTGTCAGCGCTGCTACAGCGCGAACGCACGGTGCTGCAACAGGGCGAACCGGACAGCCATCTGCTGGCCGATCTGGCTGCGGGCAAACAGCAATTGCTGGAAGATCTGAATCTGCGCGAACAGCGCCGGCGGGCGGTCCAGCAACAGCTCGGCTTCGAGGACAGCGCCGACGGCGATACCGAAGCAGCCACCCGGCAGGGTTGCCTGCCCGGCTGGCACGCTGTGCAGGCACTGGCCGCGGAGGTGGCGCGGCAGAATCGTCTGAATGGCCTGCTGATCGACATGCGGCTGCACCACAATCAGCGGATGCTGAATTTTCTGCGGGATTGCGCGCGCGAGGCCAATCCGGAAAGCGGCCTGTACGGCCCGGACGGCCAGGCCCGCCAGGGGAGCGGGCAAATCAGTTCACGGGTATGAGCGGGAGATGTTCAGCGGATCACGCCACACAGCATGCGCGTGCCACCGCCCCCCAGCGCTTGCGGCTGGTCGGCATGGTTGTCACCGCCGGCATGCACCACCAGCGCGCGGCCGCGCAGTGTCGCCACCTGGGTCAGGCGTGGTGCCAGCACCGGCTGGGTCGCGCGCCCGGTGGCGTCGACAAACAACGGCGGCAGGTCACCCAGATGGCCGTTGCCCCAGGGGCTGCCGTGCCGGCCGGCGTCGTCCGGATCATAATGCCCGCCGGCGGCCAGCGCCGGTCCGGTCTCACCGTCCGGCCCGGTAGGGCCACAGTCGCCGTGCACATGGATATGAAACCCGTGCAACCCGGCACTGCTTTCCGGCAGGCCGGAAAGATTTGGCGTAAACACCACGCCGTGCCCAGTTTCGGTAATGGCAATACGCCCCGCTTCCTTGCCCACGCCCTGCTCGCTGACGTAGTGCATCGTTACCGTCGTATCGTTCCGGGACGCACCACCGAGCGCAATCGCCCACAAGGGTAACGCCACCACTGCGAACAACACGCCCAGACGGGTATGAACGACACCTGCACCAACTTCATGACTCCGAAACACCTGACACTCCTGTTTCATCCGTGACTTGCATGACCTGAATGCGTACTCCGGCAGAGGCTCGACGCATCGGGCAGAACCTGCAGAGTTTGCATGGCGTGAAGTGTGATGGCTGTCGCAGGCCCTGTATATTGTGGCCATCTGACATCATCTTAAAAAACGCAACAGAGTTGGCGCTTTTTTTGGGTCATGTTCACTTTTTTGTTCAGGAATCCGATGCAGCAGAAACAGAACGGATGCAAACAGGCCACCGCGATGCACAATGCCGCATCGGACGTCTATTTTTTCGCAGGCAAACCGCTCACGCAGCAGTGTTTCCAGATAAAGTGCGCGCATCAAAATGCAACAGCATCACTACGCAAACCGGGAAACATAATTTTACCGTTCATTTATTTTTACTACGCACTGCATGCACGTATGAACAGTAAAAAAGTTAATGCAAAGGAAGGGAGAAGATTATCGTCAGGCGGGATGGTGGACGGCTGTCCACGAAGCCAGCCGGACGACCGCGCGCAACGACGCGATGACCGGCTGGCCACCTTTGCAGCGATCAGCTCAGGGACATCAGTGCCTCTTTCGTGAACGGGCGGATCTCATCGGCACGTTGCTCGACCAGCTTCTGCAGCCATTGCGGGTCCACCAGCAACGCCCGGCCGACGGCGACCAGATCGAATTCGTCGGCGGCCATGCGGCGCAGCAATTCATCCAGCCCGACCGGATTGGCGTCACCGCCCATTCCCATGTTCTTGCCACCGATAAAGTCATCATCCAGGCCAACGCTGCCGACGCTCATGGTCGGCTTGCCGGTCAGCTTGCGGGTCCAGCCGGCCAGGTTCAGGTCCGAGCCGTCGAATTCCGGCACCCAGAAACGGCGCGTGCTGGCGTGGAAGATGTCGACGCCGGCCTCGACCAGCGGCGCCAGCAACTGGGCAAGCTCCTCGGGCGTCTGCGCCAGGCGGGCGTCGTAGTCCTGCTGTTTCCACTGCGAAAAGCGGAACACGATGGCAAAATCCTCACCCACCGCCGCGCGCACTGCCGCCACCACTTCGGTCGCGAAACGGGTGCGCTTGAGCAGCGAGCCGCCGTAGGCGTCCTCGCGCACATTGGTGCCTTCCCACAGGAACTGGTCGATCAGATAGCCGTGTGCGCCGTGGATCTCGACGCCGTCGAAGCCCACCGCCCTGGCGTCGCGCGCCGCCTGGGCAAAGGCCGCCACGACCTCGTCAATGTCCTGCTGCGTCATGGCACGGCCATTCGCCTTGCCCGGCTTGAACAGCCCGGACGGGCTGTAGCCCGGCACGGACGGATCCGGGCCCACGCCTTCTTTGCGCACCGCCCCCACATGCCACAACTGCGGAATGATCTGCCCACCGGCCGCATGCACGTCGTCCACCACCTGCTTCCAGCCAGCCAGCGCCGCTTCGCCGTGGATCGCCGGCACCCGGTCATACCCCGTGGCCGCCGCATGGCCGACGGTGGTGCCCTCGGTGATGATCAGGCCGACGCCCCCTTCCGCGCGGCGACGGTAATAGCCGGCCACCTGCTCATTGGCGACAAAGCCGGGCGAGAAAGTGCGCGTCATCGGCGCCATGGCGACCCGGTTGCGCAGGGTCAGGGATTTGCACTGGAAGGGCCGCAGCAGAGGGGCCAGAGCGGGATCGGACATGAGAGGGCTCCTGCAACCGGCGACCCGGGTCGCCAGCAGATGGTTTCAATTTGAAACCACGGACGATAAGCAGTACGGTTTCATTTTGCAACCACTCTCTCTACACTGGCACGCATGAACCGAAAAGACCCCGCTGCCCTGCACGAAGAATGCTGCGCCATCACCCGCGCCCTCACCCAGATCGGCGACTGGTGGTCGCTGATGATCGTGCGCGAGGCGATGCTCGGCACGCGCCGTTTCAGCGACTTCCAGCAGGCGCTGGGTATTGCCCGCAACATCCTCTGCAATCGCCTGAACCGGCTGGTGGAAGCCGGCGTGCTCAACCGCGTGGAAACCGACGAGGCTGGCCGGCGCCCGGAGTACCGCCTGACCGAAAAAGGCCGCGACCTGTTCGTGGCGCTGACCGCGCTGCGCCAGTGGGGTGACAAGTGGATTCTCACCGACCGGCCGCCGCTGACATTGCGCGACCGCCACAGCGGCCGCCCGGTACGGCCGGTGCAGGTGCTGGATGCCGACGGCACGCCTCTGGGCCTGCATGAGGTCACCGTCGACGACGCGCGCTGACCAATCAGGCGGGCTGCATGCGCCGCCACCAGCGCCAGCCACACCAGGCGGAGGCGACCAGATACGGCAATCCGCCCATGACCCACATCAGCAGGCCCGCCAGTTGCTGGTCCGCCACGCTGCGCGCGTCGCCATAAAAACTGCGATCCGAAAACGTCAGCAACGCGCCGAGAAAACCGGTCTGCATCAGTGTGAACAATAACGCCACCAGTGCCGCCGGCGTGCCACGCAGGCTGCTGCGCAGCACCGCCCACCACAGCAGCCCGGCGCTGATCAGGAAGCAGGCATGTTCGAGCACATGCACCCATTCGTTGTGCAGCGCCCAGCGGTACAGCACGGGCACATGCCAGCCCCACACCACCAGCGCATGCAGCAGCGCCATCGCCATCGGGAAGCGCGCGCCGCGTAACAGCGGCCGCAACAGATGGCGGCTGCCACCAAACGCCGCCTGATATTGCGGCAGCGGCCGCACCAGCACCAACAGCGGCGCAATCACCACCATCATCAGCATGTGCTGCACCATGTGTGCCGATGCGCTGGTTTCCGCCAGCTCGTCCAGCGGGCCAAACAGGGTCAACGCAGTAATCAGCAACGTGACATGAAACAACGCGAGAGAGGCTCCGCCCGGCGCCACGCGGCGACAACCTGCCAGGTACAGCGCCCACAGCATCCCTAGCAGCAGCGCAGCCAGCCACACCGGCAGGCCCGCTTCCCCGGACAGCGGAGAGTGCGCCCAGGCCGGGCTGCTCCAGAGCAGCAGCAGTGGCAGCCCCCGGCTCACAGGCAAGGCGGCAGGACCACGGCCGGCAGCCCCACGGCCAGCGTGACCAGCGCCGCCACCAGGTCCAGCGCAACAGAAAGACGCACAATAAAACGCTGCGAAGAGGACAGCGCACGCCACATACGTCGTGCGCTGCGCCAGTTGTGATGGGCCAGAAACAGCAGCAGCCCGCAGGTCAGCATGGTGAAGGCCATCAGCACCAGGTTCACGGACGTCAGCGAGCCCTGTTGCAACCCGCCCGGCTGCTGTTCACAGGCCACGGACAGCCCCGCGTAGATGATCACAAACCATACCGCCCAGATGCTCAGCCCCACCACAAGCTGAACCGGATGGTACGGCGAACGAAGGCTGTCATCCTGCATCACACACCTCCCCAGCCCAACGGCCACAACACCACGGCGGCAAAGGTCACGCCGCAGACCAGTGCGCAGTATGCCCACCAGTATTCCACCACCGCCGGCTCGTAAGGCGCGAGCCGGCCCACATATCCATAACGCACACGCAGCGCCTGCAACGCCGTCATCAGCGTCGCCAGCATGCAATGCAACAACAGATACAACAGAAACACCGTGATCACTGCGTCATGCGAGGTAGCGCGCGGCGCGAGCACGGAGCCGTGCCAGGTGGCGACCAGCGTCATGCATTGCGCCAGCCCGATCGCGGCAATCAGCCAGAGCGCCCGCTCCAGCCCCTCGTCCTTGCCGTCACGCAGGCACTGCACCCGACGCCGGAACAGCCACCAGCCACCGACCATCAGCACGCTGGCCAGCAGCCACATGGGCCAGTCAACACGGCTGTCCACCGGCAACTGCCACTGCGGTGCCACCGTCCACAGATAAAACCAGCCGAACAGCAGCGCCATGTACAGCGCGCCGTTGGCCAGCAGCGTGACCACCATGCCCCACAAACCCGGCCCGTCGAAGGTGCGCGAATGCAGCGGCGGATCGCCTTCGGCCGTGCGTGCATCCGGCGCCGCGTTCGGGTGCGCACCGTTTTCCCACGACCAGCGCAGCAGCAATGCCAACACAACCCCGGCCGCCAGCGCCGCCAGCAGATACTGTTTGGCCAGCAACCCGATGCACATCACCGCCAGCACCAGTGCCGCCACAAAAGGCCACCAGGAATTGCCAGGCAGATGCACTATTTCGCGCACGCGACCACTGACCGGATCACTGCCCCAGGTTTCGCGCCGGCCATGGTCAGCCACTGAGAGCGCGTAGCGCCCTTCGGCAATCGCTTCCGGCAGCGACGGGTCATCCCAAAGCGGATGCCGCGATGTCACCGGCGGCAGGCTCATGAAGTTGTACGGGCTGGGTGGTGTGGCAGTGGCCCATTCGAGGGTGTCCGCCTGCCATGGATTGATGCCGGCGCGGCGGCCGTAGAGCCCGTGTATCAGCAGATCAAGCAGCACCACTGCCACACCAGCGGCCATCACGAAACTGCCCACGGAGGAGATCAGGTTCGGCCAGTCCCAGCCGAGCCCTGCTTCGTAGGTATAAACGCGGCGCGGCATGCCGAGCAGGCCGGTGAGATGCATCACCAGGAAGGTGAGATTGAAACCGCCGAAGGTCAGCCAGAAGCCCCAGCGCGACAGTGTGCGCGACGGCATGCGGCCGGTGAAATGCGGCAGCCAGTAATACAGCCCGGCCACCAGCGGAAACAGCATGCCGCCGACCAGCACATAGTGCATGTGTGCAACGACAAAATGGGTGTCATGCACCTGCCAGTTGAACGGCACCAGCGCCAGCATGACACCGGTCAGGCCGCCGGTGATGAAGATCACCAGAAACCCGGTGATCCACAGCATCGGCACATGAAACACCGGCCGCCCGGTCCACAGCGTCGCCAGCCAGGCGAAGATCTGCACGCCGGTCGGTATCGCCACCAGCATGCTGGCCATGGAAAAAAACGCCTGCGCCAGTTGCGGAATGCCGATGGTGAACATGTGGTGCACCCACAGCCCGAAACTGATGAACGCGGTGGTGATCACCGACAGCACCACCCAGCGATAGCCGACAATGGGACGCCGCGCGAACACCGGCAGGATGGTCGAAACGATGCCCGCCGCCGGCAGGAAAATGATGTATACCTCAGGGTGCCCGAACAGCCAGAACAGATGCTGCCAGAGCACCGGGTCGCCGCCACGCGCCACATCAAAGAACGGCAGGCCGGCGGCCCGTTCCAGCTCCAGCAGGATGCTGCCCAGAATCAACGGCGGGAAACCGAATACGATCATCAGGGCCATGGCGAGGATGTACCAGGCGAACAGCGGCATGGTCTGCAGCGTCATGCCCCGGGTGCGCGTGCGCATGATCGACACCACCAGTTCGACCCCGGCGGAAACGGCGGAAATTTCCACGAACGTGATACCGATCAGCCAGAAATCCGCGTTCAGTCCGGGCGTGTGCTCGGCCCCGGAAAGCGGTGTATACATGAACCAGCCGGTGTCCGGTGCAATACCCAGTGCAAGGCTGGACAGCAGAATGGCGCCGCCAAAAATGTAACACCAGAACCCGAACGCACTCAGGCGCGGAAACACCAGATCGCGGGCGCCGATCATTTTCGGGATCAGGTACATGGCCAGCCCTTCCAGCACCGGCACCGCGAACAAAAACATCATCACCGTGCCGTGCATGGTAAACAGCTGGTTGTAGATGTCCGGTGGCAACCAGTCCTGGCCAGGCAAGGCGAGTTGCGTGCGCATCAGCATGGCCATCAGCCCGCCAAGCAGGAAGAACACGCCGCCAGCCAGCATGAAATTACGGCCAACGGTGGTGTGATTGACGATGGTCAGCGTGCGCAGCCCGCGCGGATTGCCCCAGACGCGATTGAATTCATCGTGCCGCCGGCCGGCGTCGCCGCGTGCCGGGTCGAGCGCCGGGGGCGCCATCGTGCCGAAGCCGCTCATGGCAGGCTCTCCAGCCAGGCGACAATGGCCGGCTGCCGGGCCGGCACCAGCGCACGATGCGCAGGCACACCCGGTGCCGAGAAACCTGCATCATGGCCCTGCAGCCAGCCCAGCAGGCCCTCTTTGCGCAGGGCCACGGTGGTCAGGTCCGGCCCGCTGCCCTGCGGCGCCACACCGCGCACACCATGACACGCAGCGCAATGTGCCCGGAACGCTGCACGCCCCTCTGTGTGTGCGCTGTCGCGTGCGACCGGTTGCTGCTGTTGCGACAACCACTGCTCGAACGCCGGCGCCGCCATCACCTCGACATCCATCGCCATATGCGCGTGGCCCAGGCCGCAGAACTCTGCGCACTGTGCACGCATGACGCCGGTTTCTGTGGCACGCAGCCGCAACACATTGCTGCGGCCGGGAATCGCATCGATCTTGCCGCCCAGACGCGGCACCCAGAAGGCATGGATCACATCGGCACTGCGCACGTGCAGGTCCACCGGTCTGGCGACGGGCAGGTGCAACCTGTTGGCGGTGGTCACGCCAGCGTCCGGATAATGCACCTGCCACCACCACTGGTGGCCGGTTATTTCAATCCGCAACGGCGCTGTGCCGTCATCCGGCCAGGGCAACATGCCGTGACCGGCAGGAATGCCAAACCCCAGCAATACCACGATCGCAGTCACCGGCAGCAGCACACCGCCGCCGATCATCAGCCGGCGCTGAGTCCGTCGCTGTTGCGCCATGTCAGGCGTCTCGCGCCGGGTACGCAGGGCATACAGCCACAATGCGGTGAAGGCCGCCGTCACCAGCACCGACACACCGAACATGCCCCACCAGAGCGCGGCGGTAACGCGCGCAGCATCACCCGCCGGCTGCAACGTGGACTGCGGTCCGTCGCAGCCGCTCAGACAAAACAGCCCGGCCGGCAGCAGCAATCTGAAAAAAACATCAAATATTGTGCGCCCGCCGGCAGCGACCGGTAGTCTCAATGCAGACTGCGTACGGATTGTCCTTGCAGGGAGCCTGTTGCCATGTCCACCCCCGATACTCCCCACCGCCCGATCCCCAGCCGCATGGCCATTGGCGGCCACCCGCTGCATCCGATGCTGATTCATTTTCCGGTGGCGGCACTGCTGGCGCTGGTCGGCACTGATACCGGGTATCTGCTTACGGAAGATCCGTTCTGGAGTCGTGCCGGCGTGTGGCTGGCGGGCGTCGGGGCGGCGGGGGGCTGGTTTTCCGGCATCGTCGGGCTGATCGACCTGGTCAGTGTGCGGCCGATCCGGCGGCTGGTCACCGCCTGGTGCCATGCACTGGTGGCGGTCATGCTGTTGTCGCTGGCCAGCTTCAACTGGTTGCTGCGCATCAGCACGGACGATCATGGCGCGGTGATCATGCCCGCAGGTCTGGTGCTGACACTGCTCAGTGCCGCGCTCACGGCGGCAGCGGGCCTGCTGGGCGGGCGACTGGTATACGAACACGCTGTCGGTGTGGACGTGCCGGTCGATACGCGCTGACAGTGTCTGCGCGCCCGGCTTGTTTTGCTGTCCCGTCACCGTGATGGCCATGTCTGTCCTGTATCACCGTCCGTCAGTCTGTGCGTTGTCAGGTGCCTGGCTTGGCAAGCACCAGGCAAAAAATCAGCGTCATGATCCCCAGCATCAGCAGGCTCAACCCCGCCGCTGCATACCGTGGCGGCGCCTTGTCGGATCGTTCGGCGCGCAGCATCAGCAGCCCTGCGGCGATGTGCGCACCGACCAGCATCACCACCAGCACCAGTTTCAGCAGCAACCAGCCCTGCACCGTACCCATCAGCAGAAACAGCGCCGTGCCGGATGCAATGGCCAGCAATGCTGCCGGCGTCGCCAGCCAGGTAAAGACCCGTCGCGGTATCACTGTGGCGCCGCTGTCGTGCCGGCTTTCGCGCACAGCGCCCGCCGTGGCATCACCCGTGTCGAAGTGAACCCCTTCCTGCCACAGCATCGGCACACAGAGAATCGCTGCACACCAGCACAGCAACGCCACAATGTGCAGGCCCAGCAACCAGAGCATGCAGGCACTCCCGCAAGGAAAATTTCACCCATCAAAGACGGCGCGCAGCGCACCACGCCAGCCCGGATTCAGTCTTGCACGGATCAGCCGGTGGGGAATGAAAAAGAAAGTTAAGGAGCCCCGGGCGGGCGCTGCGTCTCAGCGCCCGCCCGGCGATCAGGCCGGCACGCCGGCGGCGGGCATGGAGAATGGCGCGTCCGCCTGTCCGGCGGCGGCCTGTACGGCAAAGGCGAAGCTGGTCGCCACGCCGGTCACACAATCGGTTTCCTGATCGGTGAAGTGAGACAGCTTGCCCAGTTCGATCACCGCCACCACGCTGTCACCACGACATACCGGCACGATCAGCACACAACCGGGCGTGACGGTTTCGAAGGCAGTGCGGATCGGCAGGTAATTCGCCGGCAAATCACGAAACTGTGTCGGCCGGCGGTGTTGCAGCACCGGGCCGATCAGGGTGTCGGCGGCATCACTGATCTGGCCGCAGCGCCCCGGCTGCCCGCCCCAGGCGGCCATCACGCGCAGGCGCTGGCCGTCAACGCGGTACGCCATGCCAATCAGTGCGCCGGTCTGTTCCACCAGAAAGCCCAGCGTGCGCTCAAACAGCACCGCCAGGCTCGGGTTGCCGGCGATCAGGGCAAGATAGTCCGCCTGCAATTTCTGCCGCAGCAGATCATCTTCTGCCTGCTGGTTGAGTTCCTTCAGCCGCTGCGATTCCAGGTTCAGCAGTTCGTTCTGCAGATAATCACGCCGTTCGGAATTTTCCAGCATGGCGCCGATGACGACGCACAGCGTCCAGGGCATGAAGAAATACAGCAGGCTGTCGAGCCACAGGAAGTGACCGTTCACCGCCAGCGCGATGGCAACGGCAAGCACAAACGCCAGCAACGTCGACAGCGACACCGCCACCAGCGGCAGACGCAGAATGGAAAAGACAATGATCAGGACGTAAATGGTTTCGTAGGCCGCCACCTGCGCAAAAAAATCCTCGCCCAGCAACAGCGCCGCCTGCACACATCCCAGCAGCGAAAAGAACACGCCGCCGATCAGCAGCGGTTCGACGAAGCGCTCCAGATCGCGCCGGCGCGTACCGAGCCACAGGGATGCCAGCACCAGCCCCACCGGCAACACGGCCACCAGCAGCCAGGTGTTCAGCCCGGGAGAATGGCTGAACAGGGCCGCAGCACCGGACACGACGGTATAGACCATCAGCATGCCGTAGATGGAGACACGCAACAGATTGGCTGCGCGCGCGCGGGCATGGTCACGGAAAGCGTCTTCAAGACGGCCGGGCATGCGCCGGGTCAGCAAGGGACCGCGCAGCGCCTTGCGCAAGGCGTGTTCATCGTAGTCGCTGACGGCGGCCTCGGCGGCCTGACGCTCGGCATCGAAATGCGCAGCAATACCGGCTTCGGCATCCGCCGCCCGGTAACGGGTTAAAACATCGGTGCTCACAACTTCCCCCACGAAAGATGTGCTGGCCAGTCAAGTGACCGGCGTGTGGATCGCGTCTGGCATCCAAATCAGGATGCGAAAAAGCCCGGACACCGACGCGACGCAAGACGGTCGGCGGGGCAACCCTTCACAGGGGTGCAACGGTTATGCAAAGCGGTCGCGCTGTAAATGGTGGCAAGGTGATGGCACAGATGTGCCAGCACAGGGGGCTGGCGTCCGTGCAATAACGAATAAAGGGCAAAAACGGAAAAAAGGATGGCTGGCGACCGTGTCGGGCTTGCCCGGCACGGCGTGCCAGAAATGTGAACCAGCTCTCAGGAAATCACGTCCTCACGTGGGCGTTTACAGCTCGTTCTGGATCTTCTTGTAACCCTGCACCAGCCGCACGTTGGTCTGCGCCACGTCTTCGGAGAAGCTGGACGCATCCGCCGTGACCGGCTCGATCCGCGCCAGGTCCTCGTCACTGTTCACATGGCTGGTGGACGGCACGTAGAAGTTGGCCGGCACCTTGCAGGCTTCCACCACCGAGTTGTGGCGCACGACAGAGCCATCACCCACTTCGCAGTTGAACAGCACGGTGTTGAAACCGATGAACACGTTGCGGCCCACCTTGCACGGACCGTGCACGATGGAGCGGTGTGCTATCGAGGTGTTTTCGCCGATCTCCACGCGCGCGCCGGATTTGGAGTGGATCACCACGCCGTCCTGGATATTGGAATTGTCGCCAATGATGATCGGCTCCATGCCACCGCTGGCATCCACTTCGTCGGCACGAATCACTGCATAGGGGCCGATAAACACGTTCTCGCCGACAAACACCTTGCCGCACAGGATCGCCGTCGGATCGACGAAGGCGGACTGGGCCACCACGGGCAGGTCACCACTGGGATTTTTCCGGATCATGCTGCGGGGGCCTCTCGGTCAGGTCAGGCTCGCTTCAGGCGAGGGTCTGGGGAAGCAGGGACCGAGGCCAGCGCGGCGCGCATCTGGTCGATCACCGCACGGTAGTCGGGCTTGCCGTAAATGGCCGATCCGGCGACGAAGGTGTCGGCCCCGGCGGCGGCGACGTCGGCAATATTCTGCTCGCTGATGCCACCGTCCACTTCCAGGCGGATAGCACGGCCACTGGCGTCGATCAGGCGGCGCACCTGTTCCACTTTCTTCAGCGTGCCGGGGATGAATTTCTGGCCGCCGAAGCCGGGGTTCACCGACATCAGCAGGATCATGTCGAGCTTGTCCATCACGTACTCGAGCACGTCCGGCGAGGTGGCCGGGTTAAGCACCAGGCCGGCCTGGCAACCCGCATCACGGATCAGTTGCAGCGAGCGGTCCACGTGGATGCTGGCATCCGGGTGGAAGGTAATCATGCTGGCGCCGGCTTTGGCGAAGCTGTCGATCAGCGCATCCACCGGGCTCACCATCAGGTGCACGTCGATCGGTGCGGTGATGCCGTAATTGCGCAGCGCCTGGCAGACCATCGGGCCGATGGTCAGGTTGGGGACATAGTGGTTGTCCATCACGTCGAAGTGAATCACATCAGCACCGGCGTCGAGCACCGCTGCCGCTTCTTCACCCAGGCGTGCGAAATCCGCCGCCAGAATCGACGGGGCAATCCAGTAGTCCTGCTTGGCCATGCCTGTTCCTCGTAACGCCCGCAGGCGTTTTGCGCTGAGTTTATCGGGTGAGCAACTGATCCAGATCGGCCAGCCGCTGCGGCGTGCCGATGTCGAACCAGAGGCCGGTGTGATGTTCACCGCTGACACGCCCTTCGTCCATGGCCCGGCGCAGCAGCGGCGCCAGCTTCGCCTCGCCGTCCGCCAGCCCGGCAAACAGGGCCGGGCGATACAGGCCGATACCGGAAAACGTGAGCGGCAGGCCGGCCGGCATCAGGGCACGCGACCCGGCGGTATTGTCCAGCACTTTCCCGTCACGGGCCAAGGCTGCGCTGTTACAAAATAACAAAAAGTCGCCTTCGGGATGGTGCGCGGGGTTGTCCACCAGTACCAGATGGGCATCGCCCTGCGGCGCGCGCGGCAGGCGGCGGAAATCGTAATCGGTCCAGATGTCACCGTTGACGACCAGGAACGGCTCGTCACCCAGCAGCGGCAGCGCACGGCGAATGCCGCCGGCCGTTTCCAGCGGCGTGCCCTCGTGCGACCACTGGATGCTGACACCCAGCGCGCGGCCGTCACCGAGGGCATGTTCCAGTTGCTCACCGAGCCAGGCGGTGTTGATCACCAGTTCAGTGATGCCCGCCTCGCGCAGGTGGCGGATATGATGGCCGATCAGGCTGTCGCCGCCGGCGCGCAGCAGCGGTTTGGGGGTGTGATCCGTCAGCGGCCGCATGCGGGTGCCGAGGCCGGCCGCCAGGATCATGGCCCGCATCAGGCCACTCCCGGCACGCCGGCATCGCGCAGCCGGTCCAGCAACCGGGCCAGGGGCGCGAGCTGGTCGCGGCGTTCGGCCACCGTGCGCAGATAACTGAAAAAGCGCGGCACATCGGCCAGGTATTTCGGCTTGCCGTCGCGGTGGCAGATGCGGGCGAAGATACCGATCACTTTCAAATGCCGCTGGGCGCCCATCAGGTCGCAATCCAGCAGGAAATCCTCCACCTGCGCCGGCACCGGCAGGCCGGCGGCGCGCGCCTGTTCCCAATAGTGCCGCAGCCAACCGAGCACGCGCTCCTCCGGCCAACTGAGGAAAGCGTCCTTGAACAGCGACACCGCGTCGTAACTGATCGGCCCCCGTACCGCATCCTGAAAATCCAGCACGCCGGGGTCGGCCGTTTCGCCCTGCATCAGGTTGCGGGGCATGTAATCGCGGTGCACGAATACCTGGGGCTGGGCCAGGGCCCGGGCCACCAGCAGGTCGTTAAGCGCCGCCAGGTCCCGGTGCAGCGCCGGCGCACGGTCGGCATCCAGCGGCAGGCCCAGGTGTTCGACCAGATGACGCTGCAGGAACCAGTCGGGGAACAGCGCCAGTTCGCGGCGCAGCAGGGCATCGTCGTACTCGGGCAGGCCGGCGGTGTCGGCCTGCTGAATGCGGATCAGGGTATCGATGGCGCGGCGGAAGCTGGCGTCGGCGTTGTCGGCGGTAAGCGTCTCCAGCCAGGTCTGCCGGCCCATGTCGGACAGCAGCAGAAAGCCCTGCGCAAGGTCGGCGTTGAGAATCGACGGCACCGCCACCCCGGCGCGGGCCAGGCGCCCGGCCACGTCCACGAACGGGCGGCTGTCCTCACGCTCCGGCGGTGCATCCATGACCACTCGGGAGCCTTCCGGCAGCACGACGCGGAAATAGCGGCGAAAACTGGCATCGGCAGAGGCCGGCACTGGTGTCACGGCATGACCGGTCTGCTCGGCAATCCAGCGGGTCAGCGCCGCCAGCCGGACATCCTCGTTACCCTTCTGCGGCTGCATTGCTTGCACTGTTCCTTTACACTCCCGGCCTTTAACCCCGCACACCATTGTTTGAATGGCGGTGCCACATGCAGCGCTTTTTACCTGTTCCGGACGACGAATGCCACTGCGCTCAGCCCGTAACCGCCTGACCTGCCGCCTGATGCTGCTGGCCGTGGCAGCCCCCCTGCCGGTGTTTGCCGCCGAGCTGGGCTGGACCACGCGCGAGGAAATGGCCGCCCTGCCGATCGAACAGCAACGCCCGATCCCGGCCTGGTGCAGCGGCACCTACTACAACCCGAGCCTGGGCGAACCCGACCCCACCGCCGACACCGAAGTCACCATGGACCGCTCACGTCTGGTGCCCGGCGGCCTGGCCGAACTGATCGGTGATGTGGAAATCCGCCAGCCGGGCCGTTTTATCCGCGCCGACCGGGCGCAACTGGACCAGGACACCGGCGACTTCCTGCTGGAAGGCGATGTGCGCGCCGATTCCACCCTGTTCAGCGCCCGCGCCAGCAGCATGCGCGGCAATACCCGCACCCAGGCGGGCCTGTTCACCGAGGTGGAATACGCGCTGTTCGACATCAGCGCCCGTGGCAGCGCCAAGCGCATCGAGCAGTCCGACCAGACCGTCTATATCGATGCCGGCAGCTACACCACCTGCCCGCCGACAAAGCGCGGCTGGGAAATCGGCGCCCGCGAGATCACCCTGGACCGCGACAAGGGCTGGGGCACCGCGCGCGACATGGTGCTGCGCGTGCGCGACGTGCCGGTCCTGTACCTGCCGTGGATGACCTTTCCGATCGACGACCGGCGCAAGACCGGCCTGCTGTTCCCGAGCCTGAGCACCGGCGACGACGGTGGCCTGGACATCAGCCAGCCGGTCTACCTGAACCTGCACCCACAGATGGATGCCACCCTGGCGCCACGCCATATCCAGAACCGCGGCAGTGGCCTGGACAGCGAATTCCGCTACCTGACCCACTTCGGCCAGGGCACCCTCAGCTACGGCTGGCTGGCCAGCGACCGGCAGTTCGACAACGAGGACCGTGAGCTGGGCCGCTGGACCCATGACGGCCAGGTGCGCAACTGGTTCCTGCGCGCCGACGTCAACTACGTCTCCGACGACTTCTATTTCAAGGACCTGGAAACCGGCCTCGACGTGCGCTCGCAGACCAACCTGCCGCGTCTGGGCGAGGCCCGCTACCGGGGCCGCACCTGGACCTTCCTGACCCGCGTGCAGGGCTGGCAGACCATCGACCCTTTGCTGCCGGACCAGAACAAGCCCTACCGCCGCCTGCCGCAGCTGGCGCTGACCGGCGACCCGGCCCTGTACGGCCCGCTGAAGCTGCTGTGGGTCAGCGAGTTCACCCGCTTCGACCGCGACACCGACCTGCTGCAGGACAACATCACCGGCGACCGGCTGCACTTCGAGCCGGCGCTGAGCCTGCCGCTGACGCGCTCCTGGGGGTACATCGAGCCGCGCCTGCGCCTATACCACACCCGCTACGCGCTGGACGGCGTGGACACCCTGCCGAGCCGCGAACCGACCCGTGACATGTGGGGCGCCAGCGTCGACGCCGGCGTGTTCCTGGAACGCCCGCAGGACTTCAACGGCGACAGCTGGACCCAGACCCTGGAGCCGCGCCTGTTCTATAACCGCATCGATTTCGAAGACCAGAGCTACCTGCCCAACTTCGATGCCGGCGAACTGACCTTCGGCTACAGCAGCCTGTTCCGCGAAAACCGCTTTACCGGCTATGACCGCATCGGCGACGAGGAAAAGCTCTCCATGGGCCTGACCTCGCGCTTCCTGCACACGGACACCGGCCGCGAAGTGCTGCGCCTGCGGGCCGGCCAGTCGTTCTACTACCATGACCGCCGCATCCAGCTGGAAAACCGGCCGGTGGACACCCGCGAATGGTCGCCGGTGGTGGCGGATGCCACCTGGTACTTCAGCCGCTACTGGCATCTGTTTGCGGAAACACAATGGGACCGTGAAAACGACCGCCGCGAGCAGAACAGCCTGCGGCTGGGCTACAGTGACGGCGAACGGCGTGTGTTTCACGCCGGCTATCGCTATCGGGCACGTGAAGACATCCAGCAGACGGAACTGGCGGCGATCTGGCCTGTCCATCGCCACTGGAGCCTGATTGGACGCTGGCTGTTCGATATCGAAGAAGACCGCTCGCTGGAAAACCTCACCGGCGTGGAATACCGCGACTGCTGCTGGCAACTGCGCCTGGTCAGCATTCGCGACCTTACTGACCGCGACGGTGACGGCACCCTCGAGGCCGACCAGACATTCCAGCTACAGATCCAGATGCTCGGCCTGGGCGGCTTTGGTGGCCGGCTGGAGTCTTTGCTGGAACGCAGCATTCCGGGATACGGGAGAGACTATGCACGACAAGACGATTGACGCGACCCGCCGCTTCGGCGCCGCCCTGCTACTGGCAGCCGCCACGCTGCTGCCGCTGCAGGCCAGCGCCCGCATGGAGGTGCTTGACCGCATCGCCGCCGTGGTCAACGACAGTGTGATCATGGAAAGCGAGCTGGACCAGCGCGTCGACGATCTCGCCCGGCAGTTTCTCGCCGAGCGCCAGCAACTGCCACCGCGCGATGTACTGCGCCCGCAGGTGCTGGAGCGGCTGATCATGGAACGGCTGCAACTGGACATGGCCGAGCGTGGCGGCATCCGCGTGGATGACAACTCGCTGAACCAGGCACTGTCCGGCATTGCCCGTCAGAACAACATGACGCTGGACGAGTTTTCCAGCTCGCTGCGCGCCGACGGCTTCGACTGGGCCGCCTTCCGCGAGCAGATCCGTGGCGAGATGGTCATCAACCAGTTGCACCAGCGCCAGGTGGCACGCCGGGTGCGCATCACCGACCGGGAAGTGGAGCGTTTCCTGGAATCGGAAATGGGCAAGCAGATGTTCGAATCCGAATTCCGCCTCGGGCATATCCTGATCGGCCTGCCGGACGACGCCACGCCGGATCAGGTGGAGAGTGCCCGCAATGAAGCCACCAGCCTGGTGCAGCGCATCCGCGACGGTGCCGATTTCCGCGAAATGGCGGTGAGCTTCTCCGATGCCCCGCAGGCCCTGGAAGGCGGCGACCTGGGCTGGCGCCCGGCGGCGCAGCTGCCAACGTTGTTTGCCGAGGAAGCCGTGCGCCTGAACCCCGGCGAAGTGTCCGAGCCCCTGCGCGCCGGCAACGGCTTCCACATCCTCAAGCTGGAAGAGAAACGCGGCGGTGCCACCCAGTTCGTCGAGCAGGTCAGAGTGCGCCATGTGCTGATCCGCACCAGCGCCCTGCGCACCCCGAGCCAGGCCGAGCAACTGATCAACCAGCTGCATGATCGCGTCGCCGCAGGCGAAGACTTTGCCACCGTGGCCCGTGAATACTCCGAAGACCCCGGCAGCGCCCGCGCCGGCGGCGACCTCGGCTGGGTCTCCCAGGGGGAGATGGTGCCGGAGTTCGAGAACACCTTCGAGAACACGCCGGTGGGCGAGCTGTCGCCGGTCTTCCAGAGTGAATTCGGCTGGCACTTCCTGCGTGTGGAGGACACCCGCACCGCCGACATGAGCGACGAATTCCGCGTGCTGCGCGCCCGCCAGGCCCTGCAGCAACGGCGCTACGAAGAAGAGCTGCAACAGTGGCTGCGCGAAACCCGCAACGAGGCCTACGTCGACATCCGTATCTGAACCCTCCCGGCCGCACAGGGCGGGGAGTGATAAGCTCAATCTGTCCTGTCTGCCGGAGCCTGCATGCGCGCACCCATTGCTGTCACCAGTGGCGATCCCGCCGGGATCGGCCCTGACCTGGTACTGACCCTGTCGCAGGCGCAACCCGGCGCCCCGCTGGTGGTGCTCGGCGACCACGATGTGCTCGGTGAGCGCGCCCGCCAACTGAAGCTGAACGTGCGGCTGCATGACTGGACGCCGGGCCAGGCGCTGCCCACCGACGCCCTGCCGGTGTGGCACTGCCCCGCCGGCGTGCCGGTCATCGCCGGCCGCGCCGACCCGGCCACCGCTGCTGGCACCCTGGCCATGCTGGACCGCGCCATCGACGGCTGCCTGGACCGCACCTTCGCCGGCATGGTCACCGCGCCGCTGGCGAAATCCGTCATCTGCGACGGCGCCGACCCGGCCTTCACCGGCCACACCGAATACCTGGCCGCCCGCAGCGGCACGCCGCGCGTGGTGATGATGCTGGCCACCGACACCCTGCGTGTGGCGCTGGCCACCACCCACCTGCCGCTGCGCGCCGTGGCCGACGCCCTCCAGCCCGCCATGCTGGCCGAAACGCTGCGCATCCTCGACACCGACCTGCGCCAGCGCTTCAGCCTGCCGTACCCGCGCATCCTGGTGCTGGGCCTGAACCCGCATGCCGGTGAAAGCGGCCACCTGGGCCGGGAAGAACTGGACGTGATCATCCCCACGCTCACCGCGCTGCGCGCCGAAGGGCTGCACCTGACCGGCCCGATGCCGGCAGATACCGCCTTCACCCCGCGCCATCTGCAGGACCACGACGCCGTGCTCGCCATGTACCACGACCAGGGCCTGCCGGTGCTGAAATACGCCGGCTTCGGCCAGGCGGTGAACATCACCCTGGGGCTGCCCTTCATCCGCACCTCCGTCGACCACGGCACCGCGTTCGATCTGGCCGGCAGCGGCCGGGCCGACCACGGCAGCCTGCTGGCCGCCACACGGCTGGCGCTGAGCCTGGCACAGGGCTGATCGGCGCCGGCAAAACCGCTACACTGCCGCCCCAGCCCACCATCCACCCGGAGCCCCGCATGGCCCAGCATCAGGCGCGCAAGCGCTTCGGCCAGAACTTTCTCACCGACACCGGCATCATCACCCGGCTGGTACGCAGCATCGCCCCGCGTGCGGATGACCTGATGGTGGAAATCGGCCCCGGCCAGGGCGCCTTGACCCGCCCGTTGATGGACGAGCTCGAACACCTGCACGCAGTGGAACTCGACCGCGACCTGATCGCGCTGCTGCAACGCACCCTCAGCGAGCGCCGCCTGACACTGCACCAGGCCGATGCGCTGCGCTTTGACTTCAGCACCCTGGTGCCCGAGGGCGACACCCGCCGCCTGCGCGTGGTCGGCAACCTGCCCTACAACATCTCCACGCCCCTGATGTTCCACCTGATCAGCCAGATCCATGTGGTGCAGGACATGCACTTCATGCTGCAGAAGGAAATGGTCGACCGCCTGGTGGCGGTGCCCGGCACCAGCGACTGGGGCCGCCTGAGCATCATGATCCAGTACCACTGCCAGACCGATTTCCTGTTCATGGTGCCACCGGAATCCTTCAGCCCGGCGCCGAAAGTCGACTCCGCCATCGTGCGGCTGGTGCCGCACCAGACACTGCCGCATCCGGTGACGGACTACCCGCGTTTTGCCGCGCTGGTCAACCAGGTCTTCACACAGCGACGCAAGGCGATCCGAAATGGGCTAAAATCCTTTCTTGCGCCGGCGGAGATCGAAGCCGCCGGCATTGATCCGGGCCTGCGCCCCGAGCAACTGTCACTGGCGGATTTCGCCGCCCTGGGCAATGCCGCAGCCGCCCGGGCCAGCCACGCCTGAGACGCGAGCCAGCCGATGCCGATGAAGCCCAGCGATACCCCCCTGCACGCCGGTGGCCCCCTGACGCCACCCACCCCCGACAACCCGCATTACCACGTCGAGGTGCAGGTGGAGAGCGAATTCCTGCCGGACCAGAGCGACACGGAAGGCCACCGCTGGGTGTTCGCCTACCACATCACCATCCGCAACCACGGCGACATGGCCGCACAGCTGCTGACCCGCCACTGGGTCATCACCGATGCCGAGGAACGGGTGCAGGAAGTGCACGGTGAAGGCGTGATCGGCGAGCAACCACGGCTGGCGCCCGGCCAGAGCTTCTCCTACACCAGCGGCGCCGTGCTCGAAACCTCCATCGGCAGCATGTACGGCAGCTACCAGATGCTGGCCGAGGACGGCACCTGCTTCGACGCCGCCATCCCCGCCTTCACCCTGGCGCCACCGCTGGCCCTGCATTGAAATGAGTCACTACGTCATCGGTGATATCCAGGGCTGCCTGGGCGCGCTGCAACGGCTGCTGGACACGATCCGGTTCGACCCGGCCGAAGACCGCCTGCTGCTGGCCGGTGACCTGGTCAGCCGGGGTGAGGATTCCCTCGGCACCCTGCGCCTGCTGCACAGCCTGCGTGACAATGTCGCCACCGTCCTCGGCAATCACGACCTGCACCTGCTGGCGCTGGCCGCCGGCGCCGCGCCCGTGCGCGAAAAAGAACGCGACCTGGCCGCCATCCTCGCTGCCGAGGACTGCGACACACTGCTCGACTGGCTGCGCGGCCAGCCGCTGGCGCTGGCACTGCCCGCCTGGAACAGTGTCATCACCCATGCGGGCATTCCGCCGCTGTGGAGCCTGGCCGACACCCTGTCCCGCGCCGCGGAGGTGGAACAGGCATTGCGCGGCCCGCAGGCCAGCGCCTTTTTCCACGCCATGTACGGCAACAGTCCGGACCGCTGGGATGACACGCTGACCGGCATGACCCGCCTGCGCGTGATCACCAACCATTTGACGCGCATGCGTTTTGTCGACGCCGACGGCGCGCTGGACCTCACCACCAAAGGCGAAGCCGACGCGCCGCCGACCGGTTTTGTGCCCTGGTTCATGCACCCGGCGCGACACGCCACCGGGGTGCGCATCCTGTTCGGCCACTGGGCCGCACTCAACGGCAATACGCCCGCCGACGTGAATGTGGTGGCACTGGATACCGGCTGCGTCTGGGGCGGCCAGCTCAGCGCCCTGCGGCTGGAAGACAACCGCCTGTTCCGCTGCGACTGCGGTCGCTGAGCCCCCGTTAAGCCCACCACTCACGATTCGCCCGCGCACTGCGGGTTCCCGACCAGTGGCGAAATTTCTTTCGCCGGCGCGAATTATTTTTTTTGACTTTCGCAACCAATAATGGCCATTCTACAAACACACCCCACCCCTGTTCGCCAAGGCTTGCGGCAGGCTAACCCGAGGAAGGAAAACCACATCATGTAACCACCGGTCTGACAATCACCGGCGCACAGTGAGGAAGCCAGGCATGAGCATTATCAGCCACTATCAAACCCGCTATGAAGCCACCCAGCAGGAGGAATACTCGCTGGAGGAATACCTTCAGCTTTGCAAGTCAGACCCGTCCACCTACGCTACCGCCGCCGAACGCATGCTCATGGCCATCGGCGAGCCGGAAATGATCGACACCTCCAAAGACCCGCGCCTGTCGCGCATTTTTTCCAACAAGATGATTCGCCGTTACCCGGCGTTCAGCGAGTTCTATGGCATGGAGGAAGCGATTGAAAATATCGTCGCCTATTTCCGCCATGCCGCGCAGGGCCTGGAGGAAAAGAAACAGATCCTGTATCTGCTTGGTCCCGTGGGTGGCGGCAAATCCTCCCTGGCAGAAAAACTCAAGTCCTTGATGCAGAAGGTGCCTTTCTATGCCATCAAGGGTTCTCCGGTAAATGAATCACCACTGGCCCTGTTCGACCCGCATGAGGATGGCCCGATCCTGGAAGAGGAATACGGCATTCCCCTGCGTTATAGCCGCTCCATCATGTCGCCCTGGGCAGTCAAACGTTTGCATGAATACGGTGGCGACATTTCACGCTTTCGCGTGGTGAAACTGTATCCCTCCATTCTCGACCAGATTGCCATTGCCAAGACCGAGCCGGGCGATGAGAACAACCAGGACATTTCCGCGCTGGTCGGCAAGGTGGATATCCGCAAGCTGGAGGACTTTGCCCAGAACGACCCGGATGCCTACAGTTTCTCCGGCGGCCTGTGCCGGGCCAACCAGGGCCTGCTGGAATTCGTCGAGATGTTCAAGGCACCGATCAAGGTGCTGCATCCGCTGCTCACCGCCACCCAGGAAGGCAACTTCAACGGCACCGAGCACATGGGCGCGATTCCGTTCGAGGGTATTGTGCTGGCCCACTCCAACGAAGCAGAGTGGCAGACCTTCCGGCACAACAAGAACAACGAAGCCTTCATTGACCGTATCTTCATCGTCAAGGTGCCCTACTGCCTGCGCGTCAGCGAGGAAGTGCACATTTATGAAAAGCTGCTCGCCAACAGCAGCCTGCGCGACGCCCAGTGCGCGCCGGACACGCTGTACATGCTGGCGCAGTTCTCGATTCTGAGCCGGCTGAAAGAGCCGGAGAACTCCAGCATCTATTCGAAGATGCGCATCTATAACGGCGACAATCTGAAGGATATCGATCCGAAGTCGAAGTCCATCCAGGAGTACCGCGACGCCGCCGGCGTGGACGAGGGCATGACCGGGATATCCACCCGCTTCGCCTTCAAAATTCTCTCCAAGGTCTTCAACTTCGACCACTCCGAGATCGCCGCCAATCCGGTGCACCTGATGCATGTGCTGGAGCAGCAGATCGAACAGGAGCAGTTCCAGCAGGAACGGCAGGAACAACTGCGCCGCTTCATCAAGGAATTCCTGGTGCCGCGCTATGTCGAGTTCATCGGCAAGGAAATCCAGACCGCCTACCTCGAATCCTATTCCGAGTATGGCCAGAACATTTTCGACCGTTACGTTACCTACGCCGATTTCTGGATTCAGGACCAGGAGTTCCGCGACCCGGACACCGGCGAGATCTTCGACCGCCAGGCGCTGAACGAGGAACTGGAGAAGATCGAGAAGCCGGCGGGCATCTCCAATCCGAAGGATTTCCGCAACGAAGTGGTCAACTTTGTTCTGCGGGCACGCGCCAACAACGAAGGCCGCAACCCGTCATGGCTGAGTTACCAGAAACTGCGCGATGTCATCGAGAAGAAAATGTTCTCGAACACGGAAGACCTGCTCCCCGTCATCTCTTTCAATGCAAAGGGCTCGAAGGAAGACATGAAGAAGCACAACGACTTCGTGCAGCGCATGATGGATCGCGGCTACACCGAGAAGCAGGTTCGCCTGCTGTCCGAGTGGTACCTGCGCGTCCGCAAGGCGCAGTAACGCGCGGCCCGGCGTCCGTCATGGGCGCCGTTCACGGCCGCTGGCAGAGTCTCCGCACCGGGAGGGCGGCATGAGCTTCATTGTCGACCGCAGGCTCAATGGCAGGCACAAGAGCACCATCAACCGGCAACGCTTTCTCAAGCGATACCGCGAACACATCCGCGAGGCCGTCAACGACGCCGTCAACCAGCGTTCCATTCGCGACATGGAGCGCGGCGAGCGCATCGTGATTCCGCGCAAGGACCTCAGCGAACCACAGTTCCACCACGGCCCCGGTGGACGCCGCAGCGTTGTACATCCCGGCAACCGCGAATTCCAGCAGGGCGACACCATTGCCCGGCCACCCGGTGGCGGCGCCGGCGACGGTGGACAGGCGTCGAACCAGGGTGAAGGGCTGGATGATTTTGCCTTTGAACTGGACCCGCGCGAGTTTCTCAATTTCCTGTTCGAGGGCCTGGCGCTGCCCAACCTGATCAAGCGGCAGTTGCAGGGTGAGTCCAGCTATCGAGCCGTGCACGGCGGCATCGTCAGCGAAGGCAACCCGTCAAAAATCAATATCGTGCGCTCCATGCGCCAGGCCTCCATGCGCCGGCGCGCCCTCGGTGCAGCCAGCCGCCGCCAGCTTGGCGAACTGAAAGCCGAGCAAGCCGCGCTGCTGGAGCAGGAGCAATCCCCGGAACGGCAGGCCCGTCTGGCCGAACTCGCCGAGTTGATCGCTCGCCGCGAAGGCCGTGTTGGCCGCATCCCCTTTCTCGACACGGTGGACCTGCGCTACAACCACACCGTGCGCCAGCCGGTTCCGGTCAGCCGCGCGGTGATGTTCTGCATCATGGATGTCTCCGGCTCCATGAACCAGGAAATGAAGGAACTGGCCAAGCGCTTTTTCCTGTTGCTGTTCCTGTTCCTGCAACGCAACTACACCCACACCGAGATCGTCTTCATCCGCCATCACACCAGTGCCAAGGAAGTCGACGAACAGGAGTTTTTCTATTCACGTGAAACCGGCGGCACCATCGTGTCCAGCGCCCTGAAACTGACCAGCGAGATCATCCGCGAACGCTACCCGGAGGATGAATGGAATATCTATACCGCGCAGGCGTCCGACGGCGACAACTGGAACGATGACTCGCCCACCTGCGTGCGCATCCTGCGCGAGGAACTGCTGCCGAAGATGCAGTACTTTGCCTATGTGGAGATCATGCCCCGGCGCCACCAGGCATTGTGGGACAGCTACATGCAGGTGCACCTGCAGCACCCCAATGCCTTTGCCCTGCAACAGATCGATGGCCCGGAGGATATCTACCCGGTATTCCGTGAGCTGTTTCGTCAGCGTATGGAGGAACACACCCCGTGAGCGAACCTGTCCGGCGGGAGCCTTTGTCCACCAGCTCGGAATGGAACTTCGACCTGATCCAGCGTTTTGATGAGGAGATCGGCCGCATCGCGCGGGACAAGTATCAACTGGATACGTTCCCGAACCAGATCGAGGTGATTTCCTCGGAACAGATGATGGACGCCTACTCGTCCGTCGGCATGCCGGTGGGCTATCACCACTGGTCATTCGGCAAGCAGTTCGTGGAGGTGGAGAACCGCTACCGGCGCGGGCAGATGGGGCTGGCCTACGAAATCGTGATCAACTCCAACCCCTGCATCGCCTACCTGATGGAAGAGAACACCATGACCATGCAGGCGCTGGTGATCGCACACGCCTGCTATGGCCATAATTCGTTCTTCAAGGGCAACTATCTGTTCCGTACCTGGACCGACGCCTCGGCGATCATCGATTACCTGGTCTTTGCCCGCCATTACATTGCCCAGTGCGAAGAACGCCATGGCGTGGAAGAAGTCGAGCGCGTGCTGGATTCCTGCCACGCGCTGATGAATTACGGCGTCGATCGCTACAAGCGCCCCTACCCCATTTCCGCCGCCACAGAACAACTACGGCAGCAGGAACGGGAGACGCTGCTGCAACAGCAGGTATCCGAACTGTGGAAGACCTTTCCCGAAATGCAGCCAGGCATCAAGCGCCGCAAGCAGGTACAGCGCTATCCGGCGGAACCACAGGAAAATCTGCTCTACTTCATCGAGAAGAACGCGCCACTGCTTGAGCCCTGGCAGCGGGAAATCGTGCGCATCGTGCGCAAGATGGCGCAGTACTTCTATCCGCAGCGGCAAACCAAGGTCATGAACGAAGGCTGGGCCACGTTCTGGCACTACACCCTGCTCAACGATCTGTACGACGAGGGCCTGATTACCGAAGGCGCCATGCTGGAATTCCTGCAGAGTCACTCGCAGGTGGTCTATCAGCCACCATTCGACAGCCAGTGGTACAGCGGCATCAACCCGTACGCGCTCGGCTTCGCCATGTTTCGCGACATCCGCCGTATCTGCGAGGCCCCCACCGAGGAGGACCGGCGCTGGTTCCCGGACATCGCCGGCAGCGACTGGCTGAAGACGCTCAAGTTCGCCATGCAAAGCTTCAAGGATGAAAGCTTTATCCAGCAGTTCCTCTCACCGCGTGTGATTCGCGAGATGAAACTGTTCGCCGTGCTGGATGACGACAACGAGGACCATCTGGAGATTCGCGCCATTCACGACGACGCGGGTTACCAGACCGTGCGGCAGCTGCTCTCCGAGCAGTACAACCTGAGCATCCATGAACCGAGTATTCAGGTCTACGATGCGGACATCCGTGGCGACCGGTCACTTACCCTGCAACATATTCGCCAGGATCGCCGGCCACTGGCCCGCGACCGTGCCCACGACGTGATGCGCCATCTCTATCGTTTATGGCAGTTCGATGTGCACCTGGAAAGTATTGAGGATGGACGTGTGGTCGAGCGGCTGTCGATTCCGCCCAAAGAAGATATCACCGACGGCAGCGACTAAGCGCCCGTGCTGGCGGCCTGATAAAGCCGCCAGCACGGGCAAGCGCAGGAGGCGGACATTCCGCCCCCACTTTTCACGGCGCAGATCCACCCCGCCCGGACAGATTTAAACCAGCGGGCTCAACCGCTCCCGAATCACCTTCTGACAATCGGCAATGATCTCCTGCACCAGTGCTTCGCAGGACGGGATGCTGTGGATCAGGCCCTGTACCATGCCGGACGTCCAGATACCGTAATCGACATCGCCCTCGCTGAGCGCGACCTTGCCACGGGTACCGGCCACCATGTCGCGGATCATCTCGAAATCCAGATCCTTGCCGGCCTCCTGCTCGATCTCGCGCACTTTCACCGCTACCGCGTTCTTGTGCACACGCGCGGTGTTGCGCAACGGCCGGAAGATCAGCGCGGTATCCAGCTCCGACGCGGCAACAATGGCCTGCTTGATGTTGTCATGGATGGGCGCTTCTTTCGTCGCCATAAAGCGCGTGCCCATATTGATGCCGTCCGCCCCCAGTGCCAGGCAGGCGGCCATCTGCGCGCCGGTGCCGATCCCGCCGGACGCGAGCATCGGAATCTTCAGCTTTGCGGCCGCCGCCGGCAGCAACACCAGATTCGGAATATCGTCCTCGCCCGGATGCCCGGCGCACTCGAACCCGTCCACACTCACTGCGGCCACGCCGATGCTTTCCGCTTTCAGCGCGTGGCGCACCGACGTGCACTTGTGCACCACATGCACACCGTATTCCTTGAACAGCAGCATGAACGGTTCCGGATTGCGGCCGGCGGTTTCCACCACCTTGATGCCGGCTTCGCAGGCCACGCGGGCGTATTCTTCATACGGCACGGGCTTGATGGTCGGCAGGATGGTGAGGTTGACCCCGAACGGCTGGTCGGTCATTTCCCGGCAGCGGCGGATCTCACGCTCCAGGTCTTCCGGTGTTGGCTGGGTCAGCGCGGTGATGATACCCAGCGCACCGGCGTTGGAGACCGCCGCCGCCAGGTCGGCATAGCCGACATTCTGCATGCCGCCCTGGACGATCGGATAGCGGGTGCCCAGCAGTTCGGTGATTCTCGTTTTCATGCGTCAGTGCTCCTGTTCCTGCGTCACGGGACTACCATCACGGGACTACAGCATGCCGGCCAGTACAGGGGCAATGGCCGGATGACTCACGCGCATAGGCCATAGAGTCTGCCTGTCTGTGAAGAGCTCTGTTCACGACTCCACCACCGGCGCACGGCGCATGCCATGGCGATCCCCGTACAGATACGCCCCCAGCGCCACCACGATCAGCCCCGCGCCGACCAGCATGGACAGCGCCGGCTGCTCGCCGTTGAGCAACATGCCCAGCCCCAGCGCCAGCACCGGTGTTATCAGCGTAATCAGCGCCACAGTGGCCGCCGGCAACCGCGACAGCACCAGGTAGTAACACAGGAACCCCAGCAACGAGCCAAACAGCGACAGGTACAGCACCGCCCACAGGCCACGCTCCGTCAGCGGGATCGCCGTCGGTTCGCCACTGAGCAGCCACATGGCCACAAAACAGGGCAGGCTCAGGATCAACGCCCCGAGCGTCTGGTTCAGCGGCGGCTGCCCTGCCGCCGCCCGCTGCACGGCAATGGCACTGCCGCAAAACAGGCACACGCCGCCAAACAGCATCAGCACCGCCACCAGCCGGCCACCGCCCACCAGCGCGTCGCTGAAAATCACCGCCAGCCCGATCACTCCGATCACGCAGCCGGCCCAGTGCCAGCCGCGCAGGCGCACCGAACCCGGCAGGCATTGCAGCATCAGCCCGGACAGCAACGGCGCCAGCCCGTACATCACCGAGATCAGCCCCGAGGGCACACTCGCGGACGCGCGATAGGTCAGCGCCATGGCACCAAACACCCCCGGCACGGCAGCGAGATACCCCAGCAGCGCACGCCGGTGCCAGCGCATGCGGCCCCCGCTGCACCAGAGCAGCAGAATGCCCAGGGCGGTCGCGATCAGCATGCGCAGCATCAGGCTGCCTGCGGCAGCGCCGCCCTCCGCGCTCCATTTGATTGCCAGGGGTGTGGTGGCCCAGACGAGCACCACGGTGAAATAAGCCAGGCCGGTCGACATAGGGATGTTCCTGTAACGGCTAAAGGACAATGAAATGTCCCGACCCGTATAACGAAAAAAGCCGCAGGGTCGGAACGACGCTGCGGCTTCTGATTGACGGGATGCGTTAACCGGATCGCAGCAGGGGCTTGCGCCAGGCGCGGGCCACGCGCACCGGCATGCCGACCACCACGCGCGCACGCGCCGCCGGGGCCTTGGCCGGGGCAGCGTGTGCAGTTTGCGGTTTGCGGGCTAACGTCATCATGCGAACATGATGCGCAGATGAACGCCCGGGTGCAATCACACAATGCAGCAACAACAGGTTTTTCTGGTCGGCGGCGCAGTCCGCGATGACATGCTCGGCCTCGCGGTCCACGAGCGGGACTGGGTGGTGGTCGGCAGCACGCCGGAAGAAATGGTCAACCAGGGGTTCCGGCCAGTGGGCCGTGACTTCCCGGTGTTCCTGCATCCGAAAACCGGCGAGGAATACGCCCTGGCGCGTACCGAGCGCAAGGCCGGCGTCGGCTACCATGGCTTTACCTTCAATGCCTCGCCCAGGGTGACACTGGAAGAAGACCTGGCACGCCGCGACCTGACCATCAACGCCATGGCCCGCGCCCGGGGTGGCCCGCTGATCGATCCCTACCACGGCCAGCGTGATCTCAAGGCCCGCCGCCTGCGCCACGTCTCCGATGCCTTCGCCGAGGACCCCCTGCGGGTGCTGCGCGTGGCCCGTTTCGCTGCCCGCTTCCATTGGCTGGGTTTTACCATCGCCGACGAGACGCTGGCGCTGATGCGCCAGTTGAGCACCCCGGAAGAGCTGCTCGCTCTGTCACCGGAACGTATCTGGAAAGAAACAGAAAAGGCACTGAACGAACGTGACCCGCAGGTGTACTTTCAGACACTGGAAGCCTGTGGCGCGCTGGCGGTGATTTTCCCCGAGCTGGCCGCCCTGCGCGGCGTGCCGCAAACGGCCGCCCACCACCCGGAAGTGGACACCCTGATTCATCAGTACCTGGCACTGGCGCAGGCGGCCCGCATGGACCTGCCCGGCCTGGCACGCTTTGCCGTGCTGGTGCATGACCTGGGCAAGGGCGACACACCGCCGTCCGAATGGCCCCGCCACATTGCCCACGAAGCCCGCGGCGGCACGCCGGTGAGCCGGCTGTGTGCCAGATTGAAAGTGCCGGCAGAGTTCCGCGAACTGGGCCTGCTCACCGCCACCTGGCACACGCACTGCCACCGCGCGCTGGAGCTGCGCCCCGGCACGGTCTGGAAACTGTTGCGGGCACTGGACTACCCGCGCCGCCCGGAACGCCTGCGGCTGTTCGTGGCGGCCTGCGAAGCCGACGCGCGCGGCCGCGAGGGGTTTGCCGACCGCGACTACCCGCAGGCGGCCTATCTGCTCGGCGCGGCAGCTGCCAGCGACCGCGTGGACGTCCGGGCACTGCGGGATCAGGGCTTTGAAGGCAAGGCACTGGGCGAAGCCATTGAGCGTGCCCGTATCACGGCGATCGAGGAGTACCGGACACAATGGCAAAAGTCGCACTGATCACTGGCGCGGCACGGCGCATCGGCGCGGAAATTGCGCGCACCCTGCACCAGCACGGTTTCAGCATCATTATTCATTGCCGCCGCAGCGCCACCGATGCCGCCGAACTGGCGACGGAACTGAACCAGTTGCGGCCGGATTCCGCCCGCGTGCTCAGCGCCAACCTCAATGACCCGGCCGCCGTGCGTGAACTCGGCATCGCCGCCAAGGCGCAGTGGGGGCATGTCGATGTGCTGGTCAACAACGCCTCCAGCTTCTATCCCACGCCACTGGCAAGCGCCACCGACGACGACTGGGACGCACTGCTGCACAGCAACCTGCGCGCGCCCTTCATTCTGATCCAGACACTGGCTGATACCTTGCGCGCCCGCCAGGGCGCCGTGGTCAATCTGATCGATGTCTACGCCGAAAAACCGCTGGCGGACCACTCGCTCTACTGCATCGCCAAAGCCGGCCTGGCCACACTGACACGCTCACTCGCACGGGAGCTGGGGCCAGACGTGCGCATCAACGGCATCTCACCCGGGCCAATCCTGTGGCCGGAAACCGGTCAGGGAAATCAACAGGACATTCTGGACGCCACCGCTCTCGGCCGCTGCGGCACACCGGCGGACATTGCCGGCGCTGTCGCATGGCTGGCGCTGGATGCACCGTATGTCACAGGGCAGATCCTGGCTGTGGACGGCGGCCGCTCGCTGGCATTCCAGGGCGGCTGAGCAGGCACTTTGTCCAGCACCACCGCGCGCGCCATGTCACCCGCATGAGCCACCCGCATGAGCCACAGGCCATGGCCCAAGACACATAATTCGGACGTTCTGCTAACACGCACCCGTGAATATCGCGCGTCGGAGGCGATATCATAGCCTCATGCCAATCGGTCCCGATCACGCATAAAAACGATTTTGACAGCTGTCTTTCTTTTTGGGGGAAACACCATGATCTCTAACCACTTCCGCGCCCTCGGCTGGCGCGGCCTGGCAGCGCCTGTGCTGCTGGCAAGTGTTGTTCTGTCCGGCTGCGGCGGCGATTCCGGTTCTTCCCGGCAACAGTCTGCGGCACCGACGCTGGTACTGACCGAAGACAATGCCGCCACGGTGACGGCATACACCTTCGGGCTGGTGGGTATCCTGCCGATGCAGCTGCTCAATGTGATCGAGGACGCGCTGTCCTTCGAGACCTGCCTGAATGACGATGGCACCCACTCCTCATCGGAAACCGAATTGTCGATTCTGGTGATTTATTCGAATTGCCGTGTCGACGGCAGCGAGATGGACCCTGACAGCCTGACGCTGGACGGTGCCATGCGCCTGGACCTCGAACACAGTAACCAGGACGTGCCAGCCCGCTTTACCTTCAGCGAATACACTCATACCGGCAGTTATAACGACGGCGTGACCAGCAACAGCCAGCAGTTCGGACTGGACGGCGAGTTCCGTGTCGACGATCTTCCGGATGGCTTCCCGATCCCATTTATGTCCATGTCGGACGTCAATATCCGCTTCAGCGTCGTTGCCCAGTTCGATGCCACCCCGCCCATTGTGCTCGACTGGCGTCTGAGCGATTTCAGCATCAACGCACAGGAACTGGGCAGCAGCCTGGGGGTGACCGTGGCGGGCAATGTGTACCTGGGCGCCCCCATGGAGGGCAGTGTGACCCTCGCCACGCCGGTTCCCGTTGCCCTCAGCGACGGCACCGAATGCCACGGCCACTTCACCATCGCCGGCGGCCAGGGCACCTCGCTGGATATCCTGCTGACCGGCAACGGCGGCTCGATCACTCTCAATGGCGTGACCACACCGCTGGACTCCTGTGACGAGTTCAACGAGTGGATCAGCAGTGCGATGCCACCCATCCAGCTCTGACGCCACACCAGCCCGCCGGCCTGCCCGGCGGGCCGGCTCCCCTCCCCGCCGGTCTTATGGCCGCACGCCATCTGTGTTACAACCGTACACCGAATAACAAGGCACCCGGCCCGACCGGGTGCACGGATTGCGGTGCCCGCACCGCTGCTGTTCACCTGACGGATACAGGATTGCCCCGTATGAACGCTACAACACACGCCCTGACCCGCTTTACCCCGCTGGCCCTGTGCCTGGCCCTGGCCGCTTGCGGCGGGGGTTCCTCCGATGGTGGCCAGCTCGGCACCATTGACCCGATTCCGTTGCCGCTGGATGAGGATTACGCGCCGGTGGCAGCGCGACTGGCGGTGAGTTATCCCGAAGTGATTGCCGATACGTATAACGATCTGTTCGCTCTTGTGGATGATATCCGCAATGAATGTGATGAGTTTCTGACGGAAACGGATCTCGGCGATGGCGCATTCAGTCTTAAAGTAGAGAACTGCGCCGTTGCCCCCCCTTCCCCCCCCATGACTTACCATGAACGCAACACGAACCTGTTGCTAACCTACGTCTCGGAAGCGCCGGCCACTCAGACTTATGATATCTCCACTTTCGAGGATGATGTGCTGGATATCGCTGGTGGTTTCCGAACCGTGCAACAGACCCGGGCGGACGGTTCCCTGACAGCCACCAGCGGCACCGATGGCCTGGCACTGACCAATACCAATGCGAGCGTCACTCAGCGGGTAGAGGTTTACGATGCGGTATCCAATACATTGCTGGAGAGCCAGAGCGGCCTCCACTACTTTCACTTACAGAACTACGATCTCAATTTTGAAGTTACCCCCACCGCCACCTCCGCAGAACAAACTGGCCGCCTGACCGTGTTTGTCGGTGCCATCGAAGCCTATATTGACATCGAAACCGATACGGCCCTCGAACAGGATATCGGCGAGGACTGCCCGCACGCGGGCCAGGTGCTGGTGACAGGGAGCAATGATGACGACATGTCCATCCATTTTTCCGGCACAGACGTTTTGGTCATGATCAATGGCGCCGACCTGGAGTACCCCATTACCTGCGAAGAATTCATAGAATGGACCGCTGAGGAATAATAAACCGGGCGATCCACTGCGCTCGCACCCTGCGGTGTGAGCGCAGCGGACACTCTTCGACAGCCCCCGTCAGGCCGCGCCTTGCTGCTGAATCTCTTCCAGCGATACAAACTCATAATCAGTACTGCACACCCGCCGCGTCTCCAGCCAGTAACGCCAGGTTGCCCCCGGCCAGAGCGCAACGTTGCGCCCGTCCGCCTGCTGGTACCAGCTTGTACAGCCCGATGTCCAGGTGGTGCCCTGCAACCGCCGTTGTACCGCGTCATTGAAGGCGCGCTGCGCCGCCGGCTTCACATCCAGGTAATCCGCCTCTTCGGCTTTCAGCAGGCGCATGCATTGCAGGATGTAATTCACCTGGCATTCGATCATGAACAGGATCGAATTGTGCCCCAGGCCGGTGTTCGGCCCCACCAGCATGTACAGGTTGGGATAGCCGCTGACGGTGACGCCGTAATAGGCTTCCGCCGCCTCGGCCCAGTCCTTCGTCAATTCATGCCCCGGCAAACCGGTGAGCGGGAAATCCTTCATGTAGATGCGCGGGTCAACGACAAAGCCCGTGCCGAGAATCAGGCAGTCCGCCGGGTGTTCCAGCCCGTCATCCGTGACCACGCTGTGGGCACGCACCTCACGGATGCCGGCGGTCACCAGCGACACATTGTCGCGGTTGAACATCGGATACCACTTGTTGGAGATCAGCACCCGCTTGCAGCCGAACGCATAATCCGGGGTCAATGCGCGGGCGAGTTGCCGGTCGCGCACCTGGAAGCGGATAAAGGCGCGGCACAGGGCTTCCAGCACACGCGCCGCGCGCGGGCTGGACGCCGGCATTACCCGTGACTCGTTACTCCAGTACAGCCGCGCCCGATGCAGCCGGCGCAGCGACGGAAAGCGCCGGAACAACGCCTTGCTGATACCGGGGTAACCGCGTTCATCACGGGGCACCACCCAGGCCGGCGTGCGCTGGAACACCGACAGGCTTTTCACCACCGGCGCGATCTCCGGGCAATACTGAATCGCGCTACCGCCAGTGCCGATGGAAATGACCCGCTTGCCGGCCAGATCATAGTCATGATCCCATTCCGCCGAGTGCATCACCTTGCCCTGAAAATCGGACAGGCCCTGGATGGCCGGAATATTCGGCACATGCAACGGCCCCGACGCCAGCACAAAGTGACGGCACACAAAGGTGTCGCCCTGTGCCGTGTGCAGTGTCCAGCGCGCCGTCGCCGCATCGAAATGCGCGGTATTCACTTCCTGCCGGAAACGAATGAACGGCCGCAACCCATACTGCTCGGTGACATCGAGAATGTACTGCTCGATTTCCTGCTGCGGCGCGTAGCGTTTCGACCAGTCCGGCTTGCCCGCAAACGAATACGAATACAGATGCGACTGCACATCGCACCCGGCGCCCGGATAGCCATTGAAATACCAGGCGCCGCCGACCTCGCCGGCCTTTTCAAGCACGACAAAATCATCGTTACCCTGTTCGCGCAACCTGATCGCCATGCACAGGCCACCAAACCCGGCCCCGACAATCACCACATTCACCTGTGTGACAGGCGCTTTCGTGGATACTTTTTTGCTCATCAGCTCTTCCCTCAGGCACGCCGTGCCGGCAGGTCATTGAACGCGGCCACTTCGTCCATCAGCGCAGGCGCCAGCGCCAGGAACGCGCGGTTGTCGTGCTGCCAGGGATGAAAATCGCGCCGGAAAAAATCAGCCCAGTCCGGCAATGCGCGCCGCAGCACGCCCGGCCGGCCCGCCACCAGTTGCACCACCTGCCACCAGCCCTTGAGCCGGAACAACCCGCCCGCCCGCGTCACCATCACCACATAGAACGGTATGAACAGACCCCAGAAAAGCATATTGGCCAGCAGAAACGCCATCACCCGCAGGCCATAGCCGCGCGCACCGCGTCCCACCACCTGTTCATAGGCGTCAAAGCACACCGCCTTGTGCTCGGTTTCTTCCAGCGCGTGCCAGCGCCAGACAGCGGCGAAATGCACCTCAGCTTCCGCAAGCAGCGTTTCATTGCGCAACAGCATGTCACCGAGCACAGCGGTGAGGTGTTCCAGTGCCACCGTGGCTGCCAGTTGCACTGACGCTGGCAGTCGCTTCACCGCCTCCAGCAACCGTTCCACTACGCGCTCCATCGCCTGCACCGGCAGGCCGGCTCCCTGCAACGCGTGGTTGTAATCCTCGTGCTCGCGGGTATGAAAACCTTCCTGGCCAATAAATGCCGAGATCTGCGCCTTCAGTGCGGTATCGGTAATCTCATGCCGGAAATTGCGCACGCTCTGGATAAAGAAACGCTCGCCTGCGGGAAAGAACAGTGACAGCGTGTTGAAGAATTGCGTGACATGCAGGCCCGCCGGATGCCAGTTCAGCACGCGCCCTTGCGGCAGTGCGAACCGGAGATTGCGGCGGACCGGATCAATCTGAATGGACATAGCCGTACCCCTTGCCAGATAGCGGAAAACGGGGACAGCTTAGGCGGAGAGGAAATCATCGAAAACGGTCACATTGGACAATGTCACCGTTTGTTGATCCACGTCAACGGACGCGCTTACGCGGGCCAGCGGAAAGGCACTTGCCAGAGTTTCTGCGCCGACATGTCCAGCCGCGCCAGCAGTGCCGCATAGGTTTCACCCAGCACCGGATGGCGCGCCTGCGGCGCGAGATCGGCCAGCGGACGCAGCACAAAGGCGTGCTTGAGAATTTCATCGCGCGGTAGCTCCACACCATCGACCAGGCCGGTGAGGTCGCCGTAGGTGAGCACATCGATGTCCAGCGTCCGGCTGGCGAATTTCTTGTCGCCGCGCACACGGCCGTGGTCCGCCTCGATGTCGCGCAGCAGGCCGGCCAGCTCGCCCAATGGCAGCCCGGTATCGATGCGTGCCACCAGATTCAGGAAGGGCGCGCCGTCAAAGCCCACCGCCTCGCTTTCGTACACGGGGCTGAGATGCACCTCGCCAAACTGCGCTGCCAGCGCATCCAGGCCGGCACGGATATTGTGTTCACGGTCGATATTGGAGCCGAGACTCAGGTACACCCGGGTCATCGCTTGTGACGCCATCAGGAACGCTCACCCCGTTCGATGATCACGCCGACATCGTGCGAGCCACGCAACGCGCCCGGCTTGGAGAGCCGCAGCCGTACCCAGGGCACATCGAATTCATCCAGCACGATGGCGGCGGCTTTCTCCGCCAGCGTTTCCACCAGCTGGAATTCCGAGGTCTGGATAAAGCTGATCAGGCGCTTGCCGACGGCCTTGTAGTCCAGCGTGTCTTCAATACTGTCGGTGGCGGCCGCGCGACGAATATCCGCGCCCATTTCCAGGTCCAGGCTCACGGTCTGGCGAATGCGGCGCTCCCAGTCGAAGATGCCGATGACGGTATCCACCTTCAGGTCGCGGATATAGACGATATCCATTTTCAATCCTTATGCGATCATGCGAAGCTTGCCGCCCAGGGAGCGCCGGCACTCGCCGGGCGCTCTGCGCAGAGCGGAGGATTATAGCCGGTGGACCTCAACACATTACAGGATGCCTGGTGGCTCACACTGTTGTTGTGTCTGGGCGCCTACCTGCTGGGCTCGATCTCCAGCGCCATTCTGGTCTGCCGCCTGTTCGGCTATCCCGACCCACGCACCCAGGGCTCCAGCAACCCCGGCGCCACCAATGTGCTGCGCATTGCCGGCAAGCCGGCGGCGGCGCTCACCCTGCTGGGTGATGTGCTCAAGGGCGTGGTGCCGGTGCTGGTCGCCGCACAGATCGGGCTGAGCGCCACGGCCACCGCGCTGATCGGTTTCTGCGCCTTTCTCGGCCACCTGTTCCCGGTGTTTTTCCAGTTGCGCGGCGGCAAGGGCGTGGCCACGGCCTTCGGCCTGCTGTTTGCGCTGCACTGGCCCACCGGCATCGCCACCGGCCTCACTTGGCTGGGTGTGTTCGGCGCCACACGCATTTCCTCACTGGCGTCGATGATTGCCTTTATCGTCATGCCGGCGGTGTTGTGGTTCTGGCTGCCCGGCGCCTTCTGGCCGATGCTGCTGCTGACGCTGATCCTGCTGGCGCGGCATCACAGCAATATCCGCAAGCTGGTCAGCGGCCAGGAACTGGGCTTCAGAAAACCGAAGTCAGACTGAGCGCGTGACCGGCGTCAGCTCCGTGAGCGGCCAGCGGGCGCGCACGGCAATGCCGAGATCCTGCTGCTGTTCACCACCGGCCAGCCGCAGCGCACCGGCAAACGCAATCATGGCGCCGTTATCGGTGCACAATGCCTGACGCGGATAACACACCCGCACCGGCTTGTGGCCACGGGCCGGCTTCGCCAGCGCCTCTGCCAGCCGGGCGCGCAGGCGCCGGTTGGCGCTGACGCCCCCGGCCATCACCAGAGTGTCGTGGCCGGTCTGCTGCATGGCCCGGCGGCATTTGATCACCAGCGTCTCCACCACCGCTTCCTCGAACGCACGGGCAATATCGGCGCGGTCCTGCTCGCTCAGCGCCTCCTTGCCGCCGCACTCGGCGATGGTGTTCAGGCAATAGGTCTTCAGGCCCGAGAAGCTGAAATCCAGCCCTGGCCGGTCGGTCATCGGGCGCGGGAAGGTAAAGCGCGCCGGGTCGCCCTGCTCCGCCAGCGCACTGATGCGCGGGCCACCGGGATAGCCCAGCCCCATCATCTTGGCGGCCTTGTCGAACGCTTCCCCGGCAGCATCGTCCAGCGATTCGCCCAGCAGGTGGTAATCCCCCAGGCTGCGTGCCTCCAGCAGCAGGGTGTGGCCGCCGCTGACCAGCAACGCCACGAACGGAAACGCCGGCGGCTCGTCTTCCAGCAGCGGCGCCAGCAAATGGCCTTCCATATGATGCACCGCCACCGCCGGAATGCCCCAGCCAAACGCCAGCGAACGCGCCGCCGCCGCGCCGACCAGCAGCGCCCCGGCCAGGCCGGGGCCGGCAGTATAGGCCACGCCGTCGATGTCCGCCGCCGTGCAGCCGGCCTGGTCCATCACCTGTTGCACCAGCGGCAGCAGGCGCCGCACATGGTCACGGCTGGCCAGTTCCGGCACCACGCCACCGTGCTCGGCGTGCATGGCCACCTGGCTGTACAGGGCTTCCGCCAGCAGGCCGCGCGCCGTGTCGTACAGCGCCACGCCGGTCTCGTCACAGCTTGTTTCTATACCCAGTACACGCATCAGGGCCTCGGGTTCAGGGGCGGGTCAGGGGGCGGATGATAGTCGCCGGCCACGCGAGGGGCCAGTTTCAGGCCCGATATCGGGCCTGCCGGGCTGCTTTGCAAATCCTCCGGGCTCCGGTAGAATGCCGCGCTCTCCGTGTCCGCACGGACATACAGAACCGAGTCCAGGGCGGTGCCCATCGGGCCGACCTGAACAACACAAGGGTAAGATTGCATGCCGCAAGTACGTGTAAAAGAAGGCGAACCGTTTGACGTGGCCCTGCGCCGTTTCAAGCGCTCCTGCGAGAAGGCCGGTGTTCTGGCCGAAGTGCGTCGTCGCGAGTTTTACGAAAAGCCGACCCAGGAACGCAAGCGCAAGCGTGCCGCCGCTGTAAAACGCCACCTGAAAAAGGTGTCGCGCGAGCAACTGCACCGCAAGCGTCTGTACTGATCGGCCTTTCCGGCCGTTAGTACCTTCCGCTTCAGGCCTATTTTTCAGGCGTATTTCTCAGGAGCGCCCCGATGAGCGACATCAAGGCCAGCCTGACCAGTGCCATGAAGGATGCCATGCGCGCCAGGGACAGCGTCCGTCTGGGCGTCATCCGCATGGCCCTGGCCGCCTTCAAGCAGGTCGAGGTGGACGAGCGCATCGAGGTCTCTGACGAGCGCGCGCTGGTGATCATGGACAAGCTGGTCAAACAGCGCCAGGACGCCGCCACGCAATACGCCGATGCCGGCCGCCAGGAACTGGCGGATACCGAACTGGCCGAGATTGAGGTGCTGCGCGAATTCCTGCCGGCACCGCTCTCCGAGGCCGAGATCGACGCCCTCATCGACCAGGCCATTGCCGCCACCGGTGCCGCCGGCATGCAGGACATGGGCAAGGTGATGGGCCAGCTCAAGCCGCAACTGCAGGGCCGCGCCGACATGGGCGCCGTCAGCGGCCGTATCAAGGCGCGCCTGAGCGCCTGATTTCGCTCCATTGCGTCACATTCCCGCATATCGCCGGTGCGCTGGGCGCCCCGGCGTCGTGCCGTTACACTCTGGCTCTCACACCTGACTGCGACAGCCCATGGCACGTATTCCGGAATCCTTCATTCAGGACCTCCTGGCCCGCACCGATCTGGTCGAGCTGGTGGATGCCCGCGTCCCGCTGAAGAAGACCGGCCGCAACTACAGCGCCTGCTGCCCGTTCCACAACGAGAAGACCCCCTCGTTCACCGTCGCCCCCGACAAGCAGTTCTATTACTGCTTTGGCTGCGGCGCCAAGGGCAACGCGGTCGGCTTCCTGATGGAATACGAACACCTGAGCTTCCCCGAAGCCGTCAAGCAACTGGCCGACAAGGCCGGCGTGGAAGTGCCACGCGAGCGTGAAGACAGCGCCGAAGACCACGCCCGCCGCGACCACCTGCAAAGCCTGTACGACCTGCTCGCCCGCGCCGACCGCTTCTACCGCCAGCAGCTGAAAAGCGCCCCGGAGCGCCAGCGCGCGGTGCACTACCTCAAGGGCCGCGGCCTCAGCGGCGAAGTCGCTGCCCGCTTCGGCCTGGGCTTTGCCCCGCCCGGCTTCGACAACCTGATCAGCAACCTGTCGCTGGACAACCACGGCCTGGAACAGGCCCTGGAAGCCGGCCTGCTGGTGCGCCGCGACGACACCGGCCGCACCTACGACAAATTTCGCGACCGCATCATGTTCCCGATCCGCGACAGCCGTGGCCGCACCATCGGTTTCGGCGGGCGCCTGCTCGGCGACGGCAAACCGAAATACCTGAACTCCCCGGAAACCCCGGTGTTCCACAAGGGCCGCGAGCTGTACGGCCTGTGGGAATGGCGCCAGAGCCGCGACAAGTCACCGCAACTGTTCGTCGTCGAGGGCTACATGGACGTGATCGCCATGGCCCAGCACGGCATGCCGAACGTGGTCGCCACCCTCGGCACCGCCACCACCGAAGACCACGCCCACAAGCTGTTCCGCCAAGTGGACGAGGTGGTGTTCTGCTTCGACGGCGACGACGCCGGCCGCCGCGCCGCCTGGCGGGCACTGGAATCGGCCCTGAGCGTGCTGGAGGACGGCAAACAGGCGCGCTTCCTGTTCCTGCCCGATGGCGACGACCCGGACACCCTGATCCGCCGCGAGGGCCGCGAGAGCCTGCTGGCCCGCGCCGAGGAAGCGCCGACACTGTCCCACTTCCTGTTCAGCCACCTGGCCGAGGGCCTCAACACCGACTCCGTCGACGGCCGCGCCCGGCTGGCCCGGCTGGCCATGCCCTACATCCAGCGCACCAAAGGCGACTTCTACCGCAGCCTGCTGCGCAAGGAACTGGCCACCCGCACGCGCCTGGACGAAGACGAACTGCGCCAGCTCGAACCGGCTGCCGCGCCGGCCCGGCCCGCCGCCCCGCGCGACGCGCCGCCACACAGCGCACCGCCGCCGGATGACGGCTACGACTACGGCTACAGCGCACCCCCGGAGCGCGAGCCAGACTTCATACCGCCCGGCTACGGCGCCCAGACACCCAAGCGCCGCAACAAGCCTGACGCCCCCCGCAGCAGCACCCTGAGCCTGGCGGAACGCCTCACGTGCGTCTTGCTGAACGTGCCCTCGCTGGTAAGCGAACACCCACTTCCGGCCGATATCGAAGAGCTGGAACTGCCCAACCTCGACCTGCTGCTGCAGGTGGCCGACCTGCTGCGCGACCAGCCGGACCTGCCGCCCGCCGCACTGCTGGGCACCATCATGGCCCTGGAACAGGGCGAGAGCCTCACCCGCCTGCTGCGCGAGACCCTGCGCCCGGCCATGGACGAGATCACCGCGCGCCGCTACTGGCGCGACGCCCTGAAAAAACTGGAAGTGACCCAGCTCGAAAACGCCATCGCCCGGGAACAGGCCGCCCCCGCGCCGGACATCCGCCGCCTGGCGGCACTGAGCAAGGCCCTCAGCGACGCCCGCCTGACCCTGGCCGCGCCGCTGCACAGCCCGTCCTGAACGCTTGCAAAGACGCCCGGATGCCCCCATATCCGGACCACAGGAGGCCGCTCCTGCCACCCCGAGAACACGCCGCCCAGCCCCTTCCCACAGGCGCTGCGACCGGTGTTCGAGTAGGCATGGCACAGCGCTTCCAGTATAATCCGCCGCTTGGCTAATCCCGCTTCACCAACCACGGGCCGCGACATGACCTCGCAGAAAGAGCAGCAGCAGTCACAGCTAAAACAGCTGATCGCTCTGGGCAAGGACCAGGGCTACCTGACCTATGCCGAAGTGAACGACCACCTGCCGGATTCGATTACCGATACCGATCAGGTGGAAGACATCATCCAGATGATCAACGACATGGGCATTCCGGTGGTGGAAAAAGCCTCCGATGCCGATCAGTTGATGATGGACGAGAACGCCGACAGCACCGACGAGGTCGCGGCGGAAGAAGCGGCTGCCGTACTCGCGTCGGTGGAATCCGAACCGGGCCGCACCACCGACCCGGTGCGCATGTACATGCGCGAAATGGGCACCGTCGAACTGCTCACCCGTGAAGGCGAAATCGAAATCGCCAAGCGCATCGAGGAAGGCATCCGCGAAGTGCTGCACGCCATGGCCTACTGGCCGGGCTCCGTGGAAGTGGTGCTGGGCGAGTTCGACAAGATCACCACCGAAGAGCGTCGCATCTCCGACCTGATCGCCGGCTACCTCGATCCGAACGACGACGGCGCCGCCGCCCCGTCGCAACCGACCGAGGCCCAGTTCGCCGCGCGCAAGGAAGAGAAGGCCAAGGCCGCTGAAGGCGACGAGGAAGAAGACGACGACAGCGACGACGACAGTGACGAGGACGATGGCAGCATCGATCCGGTACTGGCCGCCGAGCGCTTCAACGAACTGCGCGCACGCTGGGAAAAAGTCCAGCGTTCTCTGAAGCGCAACGGTCGCGACCACGCCACCACCGGCAAACAGCTCGAGCAGATGGCAGAAATGTTCACCCTGTTCAAGCTGGTGCCGCGCGTGTACGACGAACTGCTGCGCCAGGTCCGCAACACACTGGACGTGATCCGTCGCCACGAACGTGAAGTGATGGCGCTCGCGATCAAACGTGGCGGCATGGACCGCAAGGATTTCATCAAGACCTTCCCCGGCAACGAGACCAACGTCGAGTGGGCCGATGACATGCTGCGCAACAAGAAGGTCAAGCTCGACCAGGATCGCTTCAATGTGGTGAAGGACGATATCCTTCGCACCCAGAAACGCATTCTGCAGATTTCGGAAGCCGCCGGCCTGCCCGTGGCGGACATCAAGGAAATCAACCGCCGCGTCTCCATCGGCGAAGCCAAGGCCCGCCGCGCCAAGAAAGAAATGGTCGAGGCCAACCTGCGCCTGGTGATTTCCATTGCCAAGAAGTACACCAACCGCGGCCTGCAGTTCCTGGATCTGATCCAGGAAGGCAACATCGGCCTGATGAAAGCCGTGGACAAGTTCGAATACCGCCGTGGCTACAAGTTCTCCACCTACGCCACCTGGTGGATTCGGCAGGCCATCACCCGCTCCATCGCCGACCAGGCACGCACCATCCGCATCCCGGTGCACATGATCGAGACGATCAACAAGATCAACCGGGTACAGCGCCAGATGCTGCAGGAAATGGGCCGCGAACCAACCCCGGAAGAACTGGGTGTGCGCCTGGAAATGCCGGAAGACAAAGTGCGCAAAGTGCTCAAGATCGCCAAGGAACCGATCTCCATGGAGACGCCCATCGGCGACGACGAGGACTCGAGCCTGGGCGATTTCATCGAGGACGCCAACATCGAATCGCCGGTGGATTCCGCCACCATGCTGGGCCTGGAAGAAGCCACCCGCGAAGTGCTGGCCAACCTCACCGCCCGCGAAGCGAAAGTGCTGCGCATGCGCTTCGGCATCGACATGAACACCGACCATACCCTCGAGGAAGTCGGCAAGCAGTTTGATGTCACCCGCGAACGCATCCGGCAGATCGAGGCCAAGGCACTGCGCAAGCTGCGGCACCCGTCTCGCAGCGAACACCTGCGCAGCTTCCTGGATGGCGATTCCTGATCAGGGGTTGCAAAAGCACAAAGGCCGCTGAATAATTCAGCGGCCTTTGTTTTATGAGCGGCCAGCCAGAGCCGTGAGCGTTAAAATAGTGAAAAGCAGAATATCGTGATTTATTTGGGCCTATAGCTCAGTTGGTTAGAGCAGGGGACTCATAATCCCTTGGTCCCTGGTTCGAGTCCAGGTGGGCCCACCATACTTAGTAAAAACTTAAAGCGGCCAAGATAGATATTTACTCTGGCCCACGCCAAGCATCTCATGAAGGGGAACTCCCTCTTGGCGCTGCAGTTTTTCTCCATCAGACTCCACATGCGGCCACACTCTTAACTCCTCACAAAAAATTAAATATTATTCACGTAAAAAATCAATGCTCCACCAACACGGAGAAAGACTTTAAATAAAGCTGTGCATCGAAGCAGGAAAAGCCGCTCAATCCAGAATAAAGCCCAACTGCCGCGCCTTCAGCACCGCCTGCGTCCGGTTATCACACTCAAACAACCCCAACAAATCCGACACATATTCCCTCACCGTCGCCGGCGAAATATTCAGCTGCGCCGCGATCTCCTTGTTCGGCAACCCGAGCGACAACAATTCCAGCGTAGCAAGCTGACGCGGTGACAACATCACATGGCCGGTATGCGCCTGCCCACCCACAATCACCGTCTCGCCGTCCATGATGTCCCGCAACGCTTTGATCATTGCTGCCTTGGTACTGGTCTTGGCAATAAAGCTGTCGGCGCCAAGCTGGAGCATCTGCTGGATGCTGGCGTGGTGATCGACGGTGGAGATCACCACCAGCGGCAGTGCCGGGTAGCGGGTCTTGATTTCTCTGAGGCCATTGAGGCCGGTGGTGCCGGGAAGATGGATATCAAACAACACCAGCGCAATATCCTGATGCGTGGCCAGGGCCACCTTGGCGGCGTCGAAGTCGGCGGCCTCGATGACCTGGATGTCGGGGAAGGCGTCATGCAGCAGCAGGCGCAGGCCGTCCCGGTATAGTGCGTGATCTTCGGTTATCAGTACCTTGGCGGTCATGGGTCGGGCTCATGCTGGCCGGGGTTGCGGGGCGCGCCTTAACAATGGGCACGCGCAAGGACCGTATCACGTCCACCACCCGAGCGGCGTGTTTACGTTGGCATATCCAGGCTCATCGGTGACTGACGCCGCCGGGCGGCCACATTCAGCAACGCCCGCAACTGGGACGGCAGAAGCTGTGGGGATACCGCGATCCACTGCGCCGGCAACGCCGCGTCTGTGGCGCACACACAGGCTGCCACGAGGTCCCGGGCCAGCCGCTGCACAGCGTCCGCCGGCAGCGCCGTCTGTGTGAGCGCGGCATCGTCACAGAGCAGCACGGCGGCGGGCCAGCCGGATTGCCAAGCCTCGTCCACGGAACGGAACACCGAGACCTGGCATTGCCAGCTCTGCAGGCGCGCAGACAACGCATCCCTGAGTGCATCGTCCTGGATAATCAGGCTCACCTTCAATGCGCTGTCGCCCTGGTCCGCCGCTGCTGACCGTGGCAACGCCGGGTCTGCCAACACCGGCACGCTCAGGGTAAACGTGCTGCCCTGGCCGGGTCTGGAGATCACGTTCACAGGGTGCTCCAGCAGTTCAGCGATATGCCTGACGATGGACAGGCCGATGCCGGCCCCTTCGGTTTTCTGCGGCACGTCGGCAGCGCGGTGGTAGATATCAAAGATATGCTGCTGCACGCTGTCGTCCATGCCGCAGCCGGTATCCAGCACCTGGATGGCGACCTGGCGGCCGCGCCGACGACAGCCCACCACGACCCGCCCGGTGTCGGTATATTTCACGGCGTTGGAGACCAGATTGCGCAACATGCGATCAAGCAGCATCGGGTCGCTGAAGACGGTTACGGAGCAGGGGTGGAACCTCAGTTCAATGCCCTTCTCTCTCGCCAGCACCCGGTACTCGTTCTGCAGGCGCGCAAACAGGTCGTTGAGCTGAACAGCCTTCAACTCGGGCCGGATCGCACCGGATTCCAGTTTGCTAAGGTCCATGATCGACTTGAAAGATTCGCTCATCTGACGGTGCGTATTCTTCAGCCGGTAGAGTATTTTCTTGCCGTCCAACCCCTGGACATGCGGCTGCAAGTGCTCCAGAAAGATACTCATGGAATTGAGCGGCTGGCTCAGGTCATGGCTGCTCTGCGCAATAAAACGCGACTTCGACTGGCTGAGGTATTCGGCCCTGACCTTTTCGTCGCGCAGGGCACGCACGCGCAGGATCAGCGCCACGGCGTGCAGCAGCATGTGCAAGATCTGGATATAGAGCACATGAAGCATCTTGTAGGATTCGGTTACTTCCTGAAACGCCCGGGACGCCCCCTGCGTGACCAGCACCACTTGCAGCATCGAAAGCACCACCGGGAACCAGCCGAGCAGATAAATAAAGTAGTAGCTACCTTCGCGGCGCACCTTGGCCACACCCGAGCCAAGAATCACCAGCGACACCACCAGGTAATCCAGCACGTACAGGCGTACTTTGGCTTCCATGGGCAATGCGGTGGCGAGCAGGCAGATCACCAACGTCAACAGCGCCGCGCCGACAAACACCTGAAACCATCGCCCGGAGGCGCGGTTGATGCGGAGAAAACTGCCGGCGAAGGCCAGTTGTGTCATCAGGGTTGAAGAGACCAGCCACCAGAACCAGTCCGTCTCGATATACGCCGATTGCCATATCAGCGCCGGGATGCTGCTGTGTCCCAGGTAATAGACAAGCATCAGCAGCGACGACAGCGCGCCCCAGAAAAAAGCGACTTCCGACATCAGCAACCAGCAGACCAGCCCCAGTACGACCAGGCCCAGGATGACGCCTATGGCCACCTTGAAAGCAAGGTCCAGGTGCATGGCCCAGGCCGCATACTGCTGCCCGCTCATCAACCCGATGTAGGGATGCCAGGTGCCGCGCCGGGCGTTCAGTTCAACCACCACGAGATAGGATTTGCCGGCTTGCAGGTTGAGGTTCACCGCCCGGCCGAGGGTGTTGATATCCGTCGTGTCGCCATAGCCCCCCTTGCCGAACCGCTGCACAACCTGACCATCGTCACTCCGGACCAGCACGCCCGATTGTCGGAAACCGAAATTGCTGATGTGGAGCATCCAGTCACTGGTCTGGGTCAGGTTGACGACGCGGGTATAGAGCCAGTACCGGCCGTGTTGCCTGAAATCCGGGGACAGGCCAAAGCGCTCACCCGCCGGCACGGTATCGGGAGCCTTGTCCAGCGCCAGGCCTTCCGGCGCGGGAATGAAACCTGAGGAATACACATTGGAGATAAGAGGGTAACGGTTGTCCGGCCCGGTGAGTTCGATGGCGTGAAATTCCGTAGCGGCCTGCGCGACGCGCAGCCCGGCCAGCACCATCACCAGGCAGACGATCAGAAACATGCCCACCGAAAAGCCGCGCTCCGCCCCGCACGATAATGGTCGATTCATGCAGTCTTCCTGTGACCAGGCCGGCCTGATAACCGGCGCTGGATGCCGTCACCGGCTGAACGACGCCCCAGCACGCCCCCGAATCGCCCATAATGCCTCACACGACGGTCTGTTGCGTACCCCGACATCTGTCGGGTACCGCCTGTTGCGCCCTGTAGCAGTGATCACATTGATCCGATGGAGTGAGAGCAAGACAAGCCAGACCGGCGTGCTGGCCAACCCTGGCGCACGCCGGCCGTCTGATGGCGATGGATGCCGACCGCGGCGCCGGCCGGGTTCGCGTTCTGGCCAGGTTGTGTTGCTGCATCAGGGCGGGCCATCTGGCTCGCCCGCTCCCACAGGTTTGCCGCAGGCTTACAACAGCAGACGTGTCAGCAACAGCAACACCAGTGCCACCACCAGCAGCAGGGCCGCATAGAGCAGATAAAGATGCAGGCACAGCCATAGCAGTATCAGCGCGAGTAGCGCCAGCAGCACCGCCGCCAGCACCAGGCACCAGCGCCGTTTCCGTTTCCGGACCAGTCCAACTACCGTGAGGATGAGCGCCACCACGATGACCAGCGCGACCAGCCAGTGCACCCAGCAGGTTGCCCGTTCGCTGAGATCACAGGACGCGCCACCAGTCGGGGTGTACGGCATGTCGTCCTCACCATCGGGTATCCCGTCGCCATCGCTGTCGGGATCAAGGCTGTTGTCGAGGCCGTCACCGTCTATATCGCCACGCGGTTCCTCGCCATCCGGGATGCCGTCGTTGTCACTGTCCGGGTCAACGACGTTATCGAGTCCATCGCCGTCGGCATCGCGCAACGGATCACGTTCGCTGCCATTGTCTGGCGCGTCAGGATCGTACAGCTCTTCACCGTCGGGAATGCCATCGTTGTCGCTGTCGCGATCCAGATGATTGGGAATGCCGTCGCCGTCTGCATCACCCTGCACTTCGTCTTCATCGGCCAGCCCATCACCGTCCTGGTCGCCGGTCTGCACCAGCGGCACGGACAGATTGACGCTGCTGAATGCCGGCCCGGCGCAGTCGTCGCCGGGGTAATGGCTGCTGGCCTCCCAGGTGCCGCCTTCCACCGCCACATAGGCATCCTCGAAGCAACCGTACTCATCCGTCATCACTTCCCGGTAGACCGGATTGCCCGCCGGGTCCCGGTAACGCACGGTGACCATTTCGGTCGGGCGCGGTGGCTGTGTGCACCCCATGGCGCTGATGATGGCGCATTGCCCGGGCATCTTCTCTGCGTCCAGCAGCAACCCCATGTCCGCCAGCGCCGCTCTGGCTTCGGCATTCTGCCCGTCCTGATATGCGCTCGCGGCCTGTGGCCGGAAGCGTTTCCCACAATCCCGGACACTGGTGTCCAGTGTCATGTCGGTACGACGTCGCAAGCCCACACTGACCGTGGTGCCACCGACCGGCACCAGTGTGTCGCCACGGGGCATCCAGGCGGTGACATGGATATCGTGGTCGGTGCAGACGGGTGCATCGTCATTCGGCCGGAGATCAAGCTGCCCCAGGTAGCGCTCGCCCGGTGCAACCAGACGCTTGGCGTCGGCAAACTGTTTGTGCCAGTCCGCCGGGATACCGTCTTCGCGGAAGTAGAACAGTTGCGGCTGTTCCTGTTCATTGACGATCTGGAAGTTGAACGCCACCGGCGTATAGGGGCTCGCGGTTTCACTGGTGACCACACGAAGATTCTGCTGCGCCTTGTCATTGCTGGCATCGGTATCATTGACCTGGCGACGGATCTCGACGCGCACGCAGTTATGTTCATCGTCTGTGCCGTCCGGCGTCCAGACGAAGAAGACATCACGGTATTCACCCGAGGGAATGCTGCCGATAAAACGGATCGCCCGTTCATCGAAACTGCCCTCGCCCCCCACCGTGTGGTAAGGCTCGGACATCAGGAATTTGACTTCCACATCGTAGGCGGTCGCCGGCCCGCTATTATGAACGCGCACATAGATACGATTCTGCTCGTCGGCAATCGGCTGCTCTTCCCCCGGTCCGGTGGACAATTGCACGGTCTGGTCATACGGGGCATAGCCGTCGCCATCGCGCTGGTTGTCCACCCAGATGTCCGGGCTGGTCCAGTGCGGGTCGCCACGGCGCACATAGAGATCGTACTTATCCGGTGGCGGATCATAATCCACATCGATCAGATAACCGTCGTTATCGGGCAGCCTGTCCAGCACGTCGATATCAATGCCGGTGCCTGCCGGCTGCAGGCTGCCGCCCACGGCCAGTGCGGCGTCATTGATGTGATCGGTGGAAGGCGTGCCGTCGCGCACCAGCACCGGTGCCTCACCCTGGGGAATGAGGCGGTTTGCGTAGTACACCAGCACACCGTCGGCCGGCACCGGGTCGGCTTGCGCCAGCGCCGGGCTGCGCGCCTCGATCCAGTAGAAATGGTGCTCGGATTCCAGTGTGGTGGCGCCTTCGGTGAGCCCGATGGCCACTGCCGCGATCTGGTCGCTGTCTATTTCTGCCTGATAGTGCAGCGGGATCGGCGGCTCGCCTTCGCGCTCTGTGCCGGACGGCGGGCGCTGGATATAAAGTACGCGCCCGCCATGGGACGTGACCCAGGTGGCTTTTTCCTTGGACCAGACCAGCGGATGCGCCCCGTCAAACGGCCGCGCCATATTGTCCCAGTGATCCGCCGTGTGCGTCAGCAGGCTGTCCACTTCGTCGTGGACGTACAGGTCTTCCAGCAGCAATTGATGCGACAGGCCGTGGGCATACTGCATGGTATTGTTGTCCGGCCCCTGGACGGACACAGACAGATAGCGAGTCTCCCCCGCAGCGTCATAGGGCCAGAGTCCGGTCGTGGCCCAGTCACGCTGGAAGGCCGGGTCATTGACCACGATCACCACGCGGTCGATATCGTCTGCGGCCTCTGCCGTGGCGCCATCCAGTACAGTTGGCTCTGCGGTAATGAGTTTGTCGAGCACCTCTTCGGCCATTTCCACCAGCAGATTGCGGCTGCTGTCCTGATAGTGCGCACTGTCATGATCGAGCGCCACCGGGCCACGATACAGCGGCACCAGTGTGGTCTGACCATAGCTGACGCGTTCGAGCCAGGCCGCCGCCTCCGTCACGCGGGTTTCGATCATCGCCGGGTCGGCACTGCCGCCGATGCCGCTGAAATCCGCGCGCACTAGCAGCGTGTCCTGCTCACCAATCGGGAACGGGCCTCGTGAAACCGTGACGGGTCGCAGCGCGACATTGTTGTTCTGCCTGACCTGCGCCAGCCCCGGCGCGGAGACGGACGGGTCGTACAGGTTGAGCAGGCGTACCGCGAGATGCACACCGCCGTCTTCGGCCTCGACGTCCTCCGGTGCCGGGGGGCGCCACACCAGCGGGCCCACTACGGTCATGCCGTCGCTGGTCGTCTGCCGGCCTGCAATCGTTGGCAGATACAGCCGGTTATCCGGCGTGTTGGAAGAGGACGAGGCGTAGGCGCTATAGAAGCCGCTGTCGTGCCAGTCATCGGGGAACGCCAGCGGCGAAGCCGGGTCCGCCCAGAACAGGCGGGCGGTCACATTGGTGATCGGCTGCTCGCCACGATTGCGAACCGCCAGGTACAGATAGTTGTTTTCGTTGAAGCGTGGCTGCTGAAACGCATAACTGTTAAGGCCCGCACTGAGCGCGGCGTCCAGGTCAATATCCGGATGATGACGCACGAGAATATCTGGCGAGGACAACAGATAGCCGTCGTCCGATGGCTGTACACCTTCGTCGCCGACATAATCGCGCACGTAGGCATCGAACGGCGGTGTATAGCCTGCACCGGGATACATCACCACGCGATGTTCTGTGGCATCCAGGACCAGCACCCTGCCCTCGCCGTCCAGTACGATTTTCTGCAGCGCATCAAACAGCGGCGCACCGCCGAGATGACGATAGAAAGCGCCGGTGTCTTCCAGCACGACAATACGGTGGTTATCCGTGTCCGCGACATAGACACGACCGTCATCACCGACGGCCACATCGCGGGGGTAACGGAACTGCGCGCTGCCAGTGCCGAAATGACCAAAGGCTGTCTGGGCACCACCGCCTGCCGGCAGCCGCAGCACACGGCTGTTGCCGGTATCCGCCAACCACAGGTCCCCGGTTGCGGTCACATCCAGCCCGTAGGGATTGTTCCAGTCCGTGCCCTCACGCCAGACAGCCCAGCTGTCGTCGTCAGCGTTGTCTGCCACCAGCACGCGGTTGTTACCGGAATCCAGCAGGTAGACCGAGCCATCTTCCGCCACGGCAATATCGCGGGGCATGAGAATGGCGCGGCCGTCCACGGTGGTGCCTGCGCTGGCGAATGCCGCGTCGTGGCTGTAGCTGTCGGCACCGCTGTCGTAACGAAACAACTGCACCTGGCCGGACAACGCATCGACGACAAACACATTGCCGTCGGCGTCCACCGCCACGCCCTGTGGTTCACGAAAAGCACCCGCTGCTGCCGCGTCTGCGTTATAACCGAATTCATGCCAGGTATAGGGGCCAGGAAAATCGGCAAGGCGGGTATAGCGGATACGGTGATTGCCGGTGTCCGCAATCAGCAGACGTTCCCGGGCCGCGTCCACGGCCATGCCGGTCGGCACCATCAGGTCATCGCCGATGATAAAGGGCGGGCCATATTCCAGATCGTCCGCCTGGGCCAGTGGCGCGGCCAGCAACAGCCCCGCCAGAAGCCCCAGCATCCGGACAACGCCGGACATTCCCTGTCCGCAGTGCGAAATCATGCGTGTGCTCTCCCTGTCAGTTCTGCGGTGTCTTTCCGGCGTCTGTGCCTACCGGATTGTCGCGGTAGAACGCCCGCGCTTTCCGCAAGAGGTCGTTGTCCGCCGTGGCACCGTTTTTTTCCGGCACACGGTTCAGCACCGCGCGCCAACGGGACGCGGTACCAAAGTGTTCGGCGTCGGTCAGCAGGCGCTCGGCATAGGTGGCGGCATTGAGGTAATCCGGCTGCGCCATCGGGGCGCCGGATTTTTCGTTGGTCAGGCTGGCCGGCTGGCTGTTGATCAGCGCCACGCTGCGCATCAGCGCCTGCAGACTGTTCTCGCCCGGCATGCGCCCTAAAATCTGCAGCAGGTCGTGCTGGCGAAACGCTCGCGCCCGGCCCGGAAACGCCTTGTCACTGGCCGAGGCTTCCACCACCATCATGACAGCCTGCACCGACGCCGGATTATCGATCGCTACCAGCGCATCCACCATGCGCTGGTTTGCCTGCGGCGCCTGCCCGGCCAAAGTCGGCCGCAGCAACCAGTATTCCCAGGCCAGCCGGTAGGCTTCCGTCGCCTGCGCCGCCGACAGGGGCGGGGCTGCGGGTGCACGCGCAGCCGGTTCGGCCACTGCTGTCAGGTAGCGTTCGCGCAGTGTGTCATAACGGTCGGGTGCATCACGCCGGTCAGCGGCGATCAGCAGCAGTTTGGCTGCTTCCGAGCGATACTCCTGCGCCCGCGCCTGCGCAACCAGATCGGCGGATGCCAGCTTCGCCATCTCGTCCAGCGCGGCATCAAACGCCTCGCCCTGGCTGACACGGCCCGCGACATCATGTGGCGGCAGGCTCGCTGCCTCGCGCAGCACGGCACTGATCCGCGCTGCCGATGCCCTGACGTCATCCGGCCACGGCATATCCTGCTCCTGCGCCATGGCGGCGGGCGCCGCCAGCACGGCCAGCCACAGGAAACCCCACAATTGCATGCATCGCGTCATGGCTGATTACTCCACCAGTCGAGCCCGTAGGGCTGACGCACCACATTCGAACCGCAGTGCACCTCGCCGTCCAGACGGTGATACAGATTCCAGTCGTCGACATATTCGACGTTCGGCAGCAGGCCACGAATCAACACCTCAAAAATATCGTCACCGCTGCCGACATCCCGCGCGCCAAACTGACGCGGGAAATAGTAATGGCCGTTGACGGGCTGGAAGTTCGGGGCGCCCGGTGTAAAGGCGACACTGAAGCGTCCTGTGTCGAAGCCGGCCCGGGCGCCCACATACAGAGTCGGCACTTCGATATACGTCAGGGGCACACCGGCCGCTGCATTCAGCGCGTCGATGACATCCTGGATCTTGTCCTGCACCGTAATCAGGTTGAAGGCGTGCATCTCGGTATCACCCAGCACTTCCGCCACCGTAATAAAGGCCGGTGCCGGGGCCTTCCAGAACCGTGTATCTTCCACCAGCACATACTTGTCACCGCTCTTCGGCGGCACGAACCATCCCACCTGCGAAGGTGGCGCGGTGCGGATGACATTTTCATAAGCATTCGGATCGCCCGAGCCGTCCGGCAGCAGTTTCGGAAATGTGTTCCAGACCCGGCCGATCTCGATAAAGCCGTTACCCAGTGTGGTGATTTCCGCCACCTGCCCGCGTGCACCGGAACCGCTGGCGTCATCGTTATAGATACGCACATATCCCCAGCCCGCACCGGTATGATCCACACCGGTTTCCAGCCGTCGCGGATCGATACTGTCCGCCGACGCGGCGCCGTCTTCCGGCGCTGCGCCCATGGCAAACAGCACAGACCGGCCACGGTCCGCCACGGGGATGGTTTCCAGCTGCGTCCAGGCTTCTGCCGGGCTGGCCACGATCACTTCGCCGTCAACGATCGAGAAACCGAATATTTCGTCGACATGGCTCACGCTCAGCCAGGCGGTAGGCACTTCAAACGGCGGCTGCACTTCCTGCGACGCGAAGAAGTCGAACAGCGCATCCGAGCGCGTATCGCCGACGACAATGCGGCCGAGCGGGAATGCCGGCGTGGGCGGCAGCAACTCGACATTGCCGCCGTAATCGCCCGCTCCGCCACCCACGTCCACCCCCATCTGGAAAATGGCGAAATCCGGCCCGAGCAGCCGTGTCTGAATCCATGGCGGCTGTGGATCCAGCAACCCTCGCGCATAGGGCAGACGCATGCCGGCCTGGACCTTGGCACCGCCCGGGCGCTCGTAGTAACCCATTTCGCCATGGTCCTGGAACCACTGCGTGGCACCCTCGGCCAGGCCCAACGCCTGCATCTGCCCGGAATGATCCAGCCCGACATAACCGGCCTCTGCCGAGGCGGTCTCGCGGAAACTGGCGTTACCCGGATCATCCAGCACCCAGACCGATTCCGAGGGCTGTGAATGCGGCAGCATGATCCAGGGTGCCACTTTCATGCGGATCTGATCGCTGGCCACGACCGCACCACCGTCACGCAGCTCCAGCGTGAAATCGATTTCACCATCGAACGGATTCACCGCAAACATGCCAACAAAACGGAAAAACATGCCTTCCAGCCCGAACGTGATATCGCCACCGGGCCCGCCCCCGACAAAGTCCGGTGAACCCGGGTCCACCCACCGGGTGATATCCAGTTCCAGCGGCGGCGCCGGATTACCCACGCGCCCGCCGAGCGCACCCCAGATGGCTGTCTCACCTGCGCTGATCTGCTTGAACACATGCACGGACTCAATGTCTTCCTGCTCCGCTGCCCGCAGGAACACTTTCACCGATGGCGGCAACGAAGTGCCCGGATTGCGGATCACAAACGGCGTAATGTCCGCTTCATCCGCCGCACCGTTGATCTCGAAGTCTTCGTGCACCGGGTCGCCGGCATCATCGAAATGTACCGCGTCGGGGATCGGCCTGCCGGCGGCGGTGCGGCCGCCATCGCGGTCGAGGTTCACGGCGAAGACAGCGCCGCGCGCCTTGACCCAGTCATCTTCGCCAGTGTCATCCGCCACGTCGTCGATGAGGCCGTCCCGAGAGGTATCAGCATCCAGGTCAAGCCGCAGTATCTTGACGGTATGCTCGGCACTTTCGCCCAGCACCCCGCCGCCACGCAGCGCGCGCAACACGATGCGGTAATCGCCTGCCGGCACCAGATCACCGGCATGGTTGGTGCCATTCCATGACAGGGTGCCCGAGGCCGCCGTCCCCAGGCGGCCCTCCGCCACCACGACATCCGACGCGTCCATGGCTTCCCAGGCCACGTCATCTATCGTCGCCCCGCCGTCGACCTGGTATTCGATACTCACCTGCTCCGTGCCATCCTCCAGTTTTTCCCGGACAACGTATTCCGAGGACGCAGGCAGAATGGCCGGTGCCGCGACAGCGATCAGAATGGCGTTGTTTTCGCGGTCGCTGATGCCGCGCGGTGTCATGCCGATGTCCACCAGATCAATCTCGATGCTGTACCGCCCCGGCTTGGGCCGCAGCCCGCCGGTACCCCGCCCATCCCACTTGAGCACCGTGGTACTGCCATGCAGGACGCTGATGATGTTCGGGTCATACGCGGTATAAAACGGATTAACCGGGTCGCTCTCATGGAAGATCTGCAATCGCGCGAACAGCCCGCTGACGAACAGCGGGTTGTCGTAGACCAGTGAATCCACGTGGTAGTAGATCAGCACATCCGTCTGGTCGGTGAAGTCTTCCGTGTGCGGCACGGCCTCCAGCGGAAAGTCCACGCACACCAGGCTGTCGCAATTGCCGAGGCTGACATAAGCCTGCGCGCTGTTGCGCTTCGGCACGCTGTCGTCGTCGGTCACTTCCAGCCCCACCTGGTAGTACCCCAGGCAGGTCAGCGTCGGCGATGACCCTGCCACATAGAGTTCAAAGCGGGTTGCTGACGGTCCGGACGGTGCACTGGCCGCTATGCAACCCGACGGCACCAGCGGCAGGCTCCAGGTGTAATCGGTAATGCCGAGACCGAAGGCCGGCGCTTCCCCCAGCAGAATGTTGTCGTAATCAACACTCAGCAGGCCGCTGAGCGCGACGTCGCTGTGCAGCACACCGGCAGCGTCTACCGTATGGCGGGAAAACAGCGGCATGATCCATACCCATGGCGGCCCGCCTTCGTCGATCACGGATAGCTGGAACGTGGTGGCATCGGTATTGCCCTCACCGTCTTCCACCTCCAGCTGGAACAGCCAGTCGCCCGCCACCAGGTCACCCGGGCCGATGGTCAGCGTCGCACCTTCCGCCGGCAGGCCCAGCGCGTCGTCCACCCGGCCGGGCAAATATTCCAGCGGTGCATCGTAGGGTACGTCCAGCAAGGTCCAGGTGTAGCGCACAATACCCGGCGACAGCCCCGTGGGCAGGCCGCCCTCCAGGGTGTCATGGCATCGGTAGGCATCACTTTCACACGGCGAATCCGGGTCCAGGGAATCCTCACCACTGAGGGTGACCGGGAACGACAGCGACCCCACTGTGGACGGCCCGGCAATATCCGCTTCGGGCAGGCCGTCCACCAGCACCGTGAATTCTTCCGTGACCTCTTCCTGCCACGGCGGCAGTTCATCATCGGTCACCGTGAGACGGAACACCCAGGTCCCGGCATCGCCGTCCTGGGTCGACATAATGAGCAGCGGCAGCAGATGGAAATCTTCCTGCACCATCAGTGAGGAAGACTGCGGTGCCTGAATAATGTCCCACTTGAATTCCAGCCCACCGCCGTCAGCGTTGTCGGGGTCATCCACTTCGGTGGTCTCGACCTGGATATCAAAACCGACGTCGATTTCTTCATCGCCGATCAGGTTTATTTCTGGTGGCAGGTTATTGACCAGCAGCGACAGGGTGTCCGTGTCTTCCTCGCCTTCATCGTCGATAGCTGTGCAGCGGAAGGCCCATTCACCGATGTCGCCTTCTTCCGTGACGAAGCTGACTTCACGCGAGGCAAACGTGTCGCCAGCACTGAACTGACCACCGGGAGGCGCGGTGAGGACTTCCCATTCAAACGTCAGCGCGCCCCCATCAATGTCATTTCCCGGATCAGCGCGCACGGCGAGGGTGTCCAGTGCATCGACATCGCCCCCGACCAGCGTGATGGCAGGTGCACTCCCGGTGACCTGAAAACTTTGCGTTACAGAGTCCGTTGCGCCGTCAGGATCACGTACCTCCAGACGCACCTGGAACGACGTATCGGGCAGCCACTGATCCGAGAAGACTTGTGTATGCACCATCCCCGAAGCACCGAACGTCGTACCATCCGGTGCGGTGATGGTCCACTCGTAGGTCAGCCCTGCATCCGATGTCTCGTGATCGGAGGCACTGCCAGCATCAAAAGTGATGTTGAACCCGTCCTGCCCCAGCCGCAGGTGTGTGGTGGACAATGTCATCGCCGCGTGCGGCCGATAATTGCGACATGCCGCAGCGAGCACTTCATCCACAAGCGTCGATGCGGATACTCCGGGCGATGCCACCCGGTACTGGGAGCCGCTGGTTATGGCGAGATCCTGCAACAGTGCCTCACCTGGCTCACCGGCAGACCCCGCATAGACAAGATATCGCCAACCGCCAATGCCATTCAGGGCAATGGCGGCCTGGTTATGGGTGTAGCCTCCGGCGGGTCCGGAGTCCGCACCGTCGGTCACCACCACCATGATCTTGCGGCCGGAAGCAGACAGCCCGGCCAGATGGTTCGAACCCAGCACGACGGCATTGTAGAGCGGCGTGGAGACCCCATCGGACGGGGTCACGGCAACAAGATCCCGCAGCAGCGTGCGATTGCCACTGGTCACATCAACCCACCAGCCCGACCCGCCCGGTGGCGTGGGAAATCCGATTCCACCAGCCCGGGAGAGATGCCCTACCGCAGACAGCCCATCCAGCACGCCCAGACCAAAGTTTCTCGCCAGCGCGTCCTTGCCACCCTGCATGCTGGACGAGTAATCAAGAAGCAGCATGACATTGGTGTCATACCATGACGCGCATTCATGCGACGCGATGGAGGGGCCTGACCACAGCACGCAAATACTGAACAATGTCCGCGCCAGCCATCCGGATTGTCTCCCTGTTCTGGTCATGGCTGCCCGCCTCCCTGCGAACCCGGTGCACCGGGCAGCCTCAAATGAGGCCTGTCCCCCGCAGGTGAATCGCTGTCACTCTCGCGCCGCATCGCCGATGGCAGCACCACCAGCGGCACAAGCCTTTCCACCTGTGCCTCATCACGCAATCTCAACAGCGTTGCAGACTCACGCGCGACGCTTTCACGGCGCATGATTTGCGTACGAATACTGCCCGCGGCATCGTTCAGCGCCAGCTGTTTCGCCGGGCGCGCGGCAATACGCTGGACGATCCAGAAACCGCGCGCGGTACGAACAGGGTCGCTGATCTGTCCGGGAGAAAGCGCCGCCATTGCCTCGTATAACCCGGTCCCGTCTCCTTCCTCAATGCCGGGCAGCAACCCAGCCGTCCTGGCGGACAGGTCGCCGGAATACTCACGCGCCATATCGGCAAACCGGTCCGGATCCGCGACCAGCATCGAATGGATTCTTTGGGCCTGCCGGGAGGCAGCCTCCCTGAAGGACGCTGATGACCATTCGGGAACGGGCACCAGAATACCCCGGCCAGCGACACGGGGCTGCCGTGCAAACTGCTCTGGATGCTGACGATAGAACTCAGCCACCTGCTCATCGGATATAGGAGTACTCGATTTTTCATTCGCCAGTTGCTGCAACAGCCATTGACGATGAAACCTTGCTCTCAGCGTGGCTTCTTTTCCGGGTATGTCATCAAGAAAACGCCGGTAAGTCGCCAGGTCCGGGAAGCGTGCCCGGAAACGGCTGATGGCGTCATCCAGCGTCCCGTCGGGTAACTCAAGGCCCTGCTCCTGCGCGGCCTGACTAATCAATTGCTCATCAATGAGTTGTCGCAGCGCAGTCTCTCGACGATGCAGCGCGCCACTGTCACGCAGCAACGCAACCCGCTCATCCACCTGCGACCGGGTAATGACCTGCTGATTGACCCGCGCGTACACGGCGGAAGATGCCGTCGCATTATCCTGCGCGGCGGATTGGACAGCGGACTGTTCCGGCGTATCCGGAGAACACGCCAGCATGCCCAGGGTGCAACAGAGCACCACGGCGATATGCCTAGACATCCTTGTCTACCTCCCCGTTGAGGAGTTTCAGATTGTGAGAATACTGATCGTCCGAATAACCGATCCCGAGGCGAAAGACTTAACGCCTTTTTTGGGCCGGGTGCAACCATTGCAGCCGGCACAGCCCGACAGGCCAGCCAGAACCCGCAGGTTTCACCAAACCACCAGAATTAAGCCCCTGTAACTAAAACCAAATTCACCAGAACTAAAAATGCACCATGGTGCGTTTCCATTCCGGTGTGATGAAACCTTCACGCGGCCACCGTGGCGATTATGTTATCGTCTGTGCCTGCTCATGAACGCTGGCAAGAACCTGAGCAGCTCAGGATTACACATCAGTACAGTAATCCCATAAACCGGCATTCAGCGAACAAGTGTGCTCAGAATCACGATATAAGCCGTATGTCGATGCTTAATTTCCTGTTGCCATTTGTCGCCAGACAGATATGATATCAATTCAATATCAAGCAAGTGGATCCGTGCCTTGGCACTGGCTCATTAAGGCTGAAGCAAGGTAACGCGTAACAGGAAGTGGTTTGCCAATTAAGTACACCCTGAGATTTTAAGGCCCGTACCTGATCGTCACCTCATGCGTCATGTCACAGAACGTGAAGGGTTTTACCTGATTATTACAGAAAGCCTTATCGAATAGCCGGAAATATATCTATTCTCTAAATATCTCCAGTGCTATTCCTTTGAAAAAGACCGTCGGGGAACGCGGACACAGACAGGTTGCATGGTTCGGCACCTGTCTGGTCTGATCGCTAATTCATACAGACCGAAAAAATATGGCTATTGTTCTGGACCGTCTGACCGTCAAACAGCTTCAGGAAGTGATCGCGGACGCTGAAGTGCTGCTGAAAAAACGCCGCGAACAACAAGCCCGCGCTGAAGCCGAAGCTCGCAAACCGGCCCCTGTCGATACGCCGCACCGGGCGCCCACTATCCAGTATCGTCTGCGCCCCTCGGCACGGGACTGATTTGGCATTACCCTGTGCAACATCCTGTCGAGGAGACTGCACATGGACAACTTCACCCGTCATACCGATGATTTCGCCACCTGCGGGCAAATCACCGCAGCGGATATTCCCGCGCTCAAGGCGCAGGGTTTCCGCACGCTGATCAACAATCGCCCGGACCAGGAAGGCGGCCCGTCGCAACCGGAAAGCGCCGCGCTGGCGGAAGCCGCCACGGCCGCCGGACTACACTACATTTATATCCCCGTCGTCAGTGGGCAAATCACCGACGAACAGGCCGCCACCATGCGCCGCGCGCTGGATAGCGCGGAGTATCCGGTGCTCGCGTTCTGCCGCTCGGGGGCACGCTCCACCCAGCTCTGGAATATGGCCCTGGCGCAGTAATCCCCCCGTCACCCCGCCCTGCACAGCGCGGGGTGACATTCGTCCGCACAGGCCCTAGCCTATGCGGATGACTATACATACGGACAGTATTCCCTCCAGCACACCAGCGACGCAGCCGGCCCCTGCCGCGCTGGATGATCCGTATTACTACCTGCACAACTTCCATACCGCACTGGACTGGCTCAGCGCGCGCTATGCCGATCTGTTGAGCCCGGAAGAGAAGGTGTTTATCGCCCGCTTCACAACGCTTCCGCAGGCAGCGCGGGCACTGCTGGTACGCATGATCATGCGCAAGGGCACGCTGTTCCGCGCCGGCAAATTGCGCTATGCCGAGATTGACGATATCCCGGCGGCCATGACCACGTTGTGCGAACAGGGCTGGGTGACGCCAGACCCGGTGATTACCCCGGCCGAACTGTTTGCCGTCCTCACACGGCCGGAATTGCAGCAAAGCTTCGGCAAGCGCCTGCCCGCCGGCCGCAAGGCCGATCAGCTTGCCGCGCTGGCAGCAGACGATCCGGCCCCGCGACCACTTTCAGCCTGGGCGCCCTCGCTGACCGATACGCTTTACGCCCTGACGATCATGCCGCTGTGCGACCGGCTGCGGCTGATGTTCTTCGGCAATCTGCATCAGGACTGGTCAGAGTTCGTGCTCGCGGAACTTGGCGTCTACCGCTATGAAATCGTGCCGATGGATCAGCATTCCCGTGCCTTCCACGATGCCGCCGACATTGATCTCGGGCTGCGACTGCACGCCTGTCGCGAGGCGCTGGACGCCGGGGAACCGGTGGCCGATGTGCTGGCACGGCTGCCGCAGGGCGACGCCGGTACCGACTGGCTGCGGGCACGCCGCGAGCGGTTGTTGTTCCGGCTCGGGCAGCAGGCGGAAAAAGATCAGGATTTCGATACTGCGCTGGCGATTTATCCCGCCTGCCGCTGGCCCGGCGCCCGGGCGCGGCATATCCGGGTACTGGAGCGTTGCGGCCTTGACCGTGATGCACTGGCACTGGCCCGGCACGCCTGGCAACAACCAGAGGACGATGCCGAGCAGCAGCAACTGGCACGCATGATGCCGCGCCTGCAACGCCGCCTTGGCGAACCGGCCGAGCGCACCGCCCGGCCGGCGCCACCGGCAGAGCAGCTGTTGATACTGCCCCGCCCGGACGTACCACAGCCGGTGGAATATGTGGTGCGGGATCATCTGCACAGCGATGACGCGCCCGTGTACTACGTCGAGAACACCTTGATCACCGGCCTGTTCGGCCTGCTGTGCTGGAAGGCCCTGTTCACTCCGTTGCCAGGCGCCTTCTTTCATCCGTTTCATCATGCCCCGGCCGACCTGCTGCAACCGGATTTTTATCCGCGCCGGCAGGCGCTGTTCGATGCCGCCCTGGCCGAGCTGGACGACACCCGCTGGCGCGATACAGTACGCCGGCACTTCCATGAAAAAGCCGGCCTGCAAAACCCGTTTGTATTCTGGGGCGCACTGGACGCGACCTTGCTTGAACAGGCCCTGGCCTGCCTGCCGCCCGAGCATCTCGCGCTCTGGTTCCGGCGCCTGTTGCAGGATATACGTGCGCACCGCGCCGGCATGCCGGACCTGATCCGGTTTTATCCCGGCGAGCGCCGCTACGACATGATCGAAGTCAAAGGCCCCGGTGATCGCCTGCAGGACCACCAGCTGCGCTGGCTCGCGTTCTGTGCCGAACATCGCATGCCGGTGAGTGTCTGTTATCTGCGCTGGGCGGATGACACATGAACACACCGCGCTACACCGTGGCCGTGCGCAGCCTGTGCGAATTCACCGCAAAGACCGGTGACATCGACCTGCGCTTTACACCCTCGCCGTCGGCGCAGGAAGGCATGCTCGGCCATCAGACCGTCGCCGCACGGCGGCCGCCACATTACGAAACGGAAATCGCACTGGAAGCCACTTTTGGCTGTCTTCTAGTACGTGGCCGCGCGGACGGTTACGACGCCGAACTGAACCAGCTTGAAGAAATAAAGACTCACCGCGGCGACCTCGCCCGCGTGCCGGACAATCACCGGGCGCTGCACTGGGCGCAGCTGTATCTGTACGGCGCCATGCTGTGTGAGGCGCGCAATCTCGCATCACTGACCGTGGCTCTGGTCTACTTCGATGTCAGCATCCAGCAGGAAACCGTATTCCGCGAGCAGATGACGCGGGAAGCGTTACAGGCGTTATTTTCTGAACACTGCGCGCGGTTTCTGCTCTGGGCCGAGCAGGAGCTCCAGCATCGTGAAACGCGGGATGAAGCACTGCGGGCGCTGACATTTCCCTACCCGTTTCGCACCGGACAGCGGCCACTGGCCGAACAGGTCTACCGCACATTTGATCGCGGCCACGCCTTGCTTGCCCAGGCGCCCACCGGCATCGGAAAAACTCTGGGCACGCTATTTCCCGCCCTTAAAGCCCTGCCCACGCAACCGCTGGACAAGCTGTTTTTTCTCACCGCCAAGACACCGGGCCGGCAACTGGCGCTGGATGCCGTGCAGACTCTCAGCGAGCACAGTGAAGCCATGCCACTGCGCACCCTGGAACTGGTGGCGCGGGAAAAGCGCTGCGAGCATCCCGGCAAAGCCTGCCACGGTGATGCCTGCCCGCTGGCTCGGGGCTTTTATGATCGCCTGCCGGCCGCACGCCAGGCAGCGGTCGAGGCGGGTTTTCTGGACCAGTCGCGTCTGCGTGAGATCGCACTGACGCACGAAGTATGCCCCTACTATCTCGGCCAGGAACTGACCCGCTGGTGCGACGTGATCGTCGGTGACTACAACTACTATTTCGACTTCAACGCACTGCTGCACGGCCTGACCCAGCAAAACAGCTGGCGTGTCGGCCTGCTGATCGACGAAGCACACAATCTGGTCGACCGCGCGCGGGGCATGTACAGCGTCACGCTGCCGCAGGCGCGTCTTGAAGCGCTGTTGCACGACGTGCCCGCCGCATTGCGTCGCCCACTCGCCGGCATGCTGCATCAATGGCAACGCCTGAACGCGCAGCACTGGTCGCAGGACGCAGAACGGGACGAAGAGCAGGACGCACGCTATCAGGTGCTGAACGAACCACCGGAAGAGTTCATCAATGCATTGCAGGGCGCCGTGTACGCCATCAGCGAACACCGTAACGCCCACCCCACGCAGCAACATGCCGCACTGCTGGATTTCTATTTCGAAGCCAGCAAATTCTGCCGTGTGGCAGAACTGGCCGACGACTGCTTTATGACGGATCTCACCCTGACGCGTGGCCAGCCCTCCCGGCTGGACGACCCCGACGGCCTGCAGGGTGATCTGTACCTGCGCAATCTGGTGCCGGCCTCACTGCTGGCCTCGCGTTTCGACACCGCGCACGCCAGCGTGCTGTTTTCTGCCACGCTCAGTCCCGACCGGTATTACCGTGATTTGCTCGGCCTGCCCACCGACACCCCCTGGGTGGATATTCCGGCGCCGTTCAGTGCCAGCCAGTTGCAGGTGTCCATCGTGCGCTGCTCCACCCGCTTCCGGCATCGCGCCCGGTCGGTGAAACCGATTGTCGACCTGATCGCCCGGCAGTTTGCCGACCGGCCCGGCAATTATCTGGCGTTCTTTTCCAGCTTCGATTATCTGGAACAGGTGGCCACCGCCCTGCATCGCCGGCACCCGGACATTCCGCTGGCGAAACAGTCACGGCGCATGAACGAACCGGAACGGCAGGCGTTTCTCGACCGTTTCACCCTGCGCAGCCAACAGGTGGAATTTGCCGTGCTCGGCGGCGCATTTGGTGAAGGTATCGACCTGCCGGGCAGCCGCCTGATCGGCACGTTCATTGCCACGCTGGGCATGCCGCAACTGAACCCGGTCAATGAACAGATGCGCGAACGCTTGCAGCGGTTGTTTGGCAACAGCGCCCCGGGCAGCGATATAGGGCATGACTATACCTACCATTACCCCGGCCTCCAGAAAGTGGTGCAGGCAGCCGGCCGGGTAATTCGCACGCCGCAGGATACCGGCGTGGTGTACCTGATCGACGACCGTTTCAGCCACCCGGGCACCCGTGCACTGCTGCCTGCCTGGTGGGCGCTCTGATCAACCATGGTTGAAACTGTCACAATAGATCGCATATCCTGCTTCAGACGTTTGGAGCCGCACACCATGACTGCATCACACATGACATCGCTGACACAGATCGCCGCCCCGGTGGCCGGTGTGCCGGCGTGCGTGTCGTCTCCGAACAGCTATTTCTTCGGGTATTGGTTTAGCCACTGGCGCGCCTGATACCCGCACAGGCGCCCAGCACCCGGGACGCCTGACTGACGCAACACATGAAAACCCCCGGTCGGCTTCCCGCCCGGGGGTTTTTCGTTTCCGGGCCTGGCGGGCAGCACACGACGACACACGATGAATAAGGACAGGACATGAACGCATCACTTCCCGCCCGCGCCGCCACACCCGCGCAAAGCCAGCGCCTGCCGGGCACCGCCGAACTGAAGGCGGCCCTGCCGGTAGAGCCATCGCTGGCGCTGCGCATCAACCAGCACCGCCAGGCGATCCGTGCCGTGCTGCACGGCGACGACGACCGCCTGCTGGTGGTGGTCGGCCCCTGCTCGATCCACGATCCGGAGGCGGCACTGGAGTACGCGGCGCGCCTGGCACCGCTGGCCGAGGCCGTCAGCGACAGATTGCTGGTGGTGATGCGCGCCTACGTGGAAAAGCCGCGCACCACCGTTGGCTGGAAGGGCCTGCTGTACGATCCGCACCTGGATGGCAGCCACGACATGGCCACCGGGCTGCGCACGGCACGCACGCTGATGCGCGACATCGCGCATCTGGGCTTGCCACTGGCGACGGAAATTCTGCATCCGATGGCCGCCGGCTACCTGGACGACCTGCTGAGCTGGGCCGCCATTGGTGCGCGCACCACCGAATCACAGATTCATCGCGAACTGGTCAGCGGCCTGGGCTTGCCGGCCGGTTTCAAGAACGGCACAGACGGTGGTGTGGCCGTCGCGGTGGACGCGATCCGCTCCGCCGCCGCATCGCACCAGCATTTCGGTGTCGACAGCCACGGCCATCCGGCGGTGATCCGTTCCACCGGTAACCCGGATACGCACCTGGTGCTGCGCGGCGGGCGGCATGGGCCGAACTATTCGGCAGAGCCTGTGCGCGCCGCGCGCGAGGCGCTGGAAAAGGCGGGCCTGGCGCCCCGCATCATGGTCGATTGCAGCCATGCCAACAGCAGCAAGGATCATCGGCGCCAGGCGTTGGTGCTGAACGATGTGCTGGCGCAACGGCGCGCGGGAGATCGCTCACTGATCGGTGTGATGCTGGAAAGTCATTTGCAGGAAGGCAACCAGCCCATGGGTGAATCCCTCCGCTACGGCGTGTCGATTACGGATGCCTGTATTGGTTGGGAGGAGACTGAGCGTTTGTTGATGGAGCGGGGGCGGTAGGGTGGGTAGAGCCAAAGGCGAAACCCACCGGGTCCATGTCCGTTAATCACTCCCGCCAAACCATCGAAACTGCCTTGCCTCGGAGGTGGGTAGTTTCGATGGTTTCGATGGTTTCGATGGTTTCGATGGTTTCGATGGTTTCGATGGTTTCGTGCGAGCAGTGTGCTGCATGGACACGGTGGGTTTCGCCTTTGGCTCTACCCACCCTACTCCACACCTTCTTTTTTCAGTTTGTTCTTCAAACGCCAGTCCATCAAGCGGAACAGCGGCTGTGTAAAGCGCGTTGCCGGCCCCGGCACGGCGGCCAGTATCACGCTGCCGACGTTGCCCAGCGGGCTGGCGATGCGTGCAGGGCGTTTCTCGACTGCGCGGATCAGCCAGTCCGCCGCTCCGTCGCTGTCCATCATGCGCATGTGTTTATAGATGCTGGTCTTGCTCGACATTGGCGTGCGCACCATCGGGAAATGCACTACCGTCACATCAATCCCCTGATGACCCAGCTCGGCCTGCAATGAACGCGAAAAAGATTCCAGCGCAGATTTACTGGCCAGGTACGCCGAGAACAATGGGATCGGTACCTGCGTCGACAGCGTCGAGATATTCACTACCTGCCCGTGGCCCTGGGCCAGCATGCGCGGCAACAGTTTCAGCGTCAGGCTGACGGCGCCGAGGTAATTGATCTGCATGGTGCGCTGGTAATCGTGCAGCCGGTCCAGCGCCTCGACGATGGGCCGGCGGATAGAGCGGGCGGCGTTGTTGATCAGCACATCCACGCGCGCGTGCTCGGCCAGGATCGCCTCCGCACAGGCGGCGGCTTCATCTTCCACCGTCAGGTCGGCAGGATAGATCCACGCTTCACCGCCAGCACGCTGAATCGACTGTTGCACCTCGCGCAGTTGTGTTTCGTTGCGCGCCACCAGGCACAGGCGCGCGCCGGCACGGGCCATTTTTTGCGCCGCCACGGCGCCGATGCCACTGGATGAGCCGGTCAGTACGATGGTCTTGCCACGCAGACGGGACATGCGCTGCTCTCCGCTGTTGTGCTGTCGGCCCTCACCCTACGGCGCGGCATGGCGGCTGTATTGACCATTCACGCCGTGGCGTCAGTCGGCCAGTTGCTCGATCAGGATGCGGTGGAATGCCGCCGGTGCCTGGACCTGTGGCGAGTGGCCCCACTCGGGAAACAACATCAGTTCCGCGTCCGGAATACGCGCTGCCGCCTCGCGCGCCAACGCCGGGTAATTGCCCAGTTCGCGACGCGCCGCTTCCGGCGCACTGGCCTTGCCCACGGCGGTGTTGTCCTGCTCGCCGATCAGCAACAGCGTCGGCACTTTGAGGCGCGGAAATTCGTAATAGACCGGCTGGGTGAGAATCATGTCGTAGGTCAGCGCCGACAGCCACGCCACCCGCTCCCGGCCGGGGCCGGCGAACATGCCCGCCTGCATGGTCACCCAGCGGTCGAATTCCGGCCGCCATTCGCCGGCGTAATAGGTCGCCTGCTGGTAGCGACGCATGCCCTCGGCATTGCTGCGCAGTTCACTTTCATACCATGCCTGCACATCGCGATACGGCACGCCCTTCGCCAGCCAGTCCTCCAGGCCAATCGGGTTCAGCAGCACCAGTTGCGACACCCGCTCCGGGTACATCAGCGCATACCGAGTGGCGAGCATGCCGCCCATGGAGTGGCCCATGATCAGGTGCTCTTTGATACCCAGGCTGTCGAGCAGCGCGTGGGTATTGGCGGCCAGTTGCTGAAAACTGAACTGGTAATGGGCCGGCTTGGCCGATTTGCAGAAACCGATCTGGTCCGGCGCGATGACACGGTAACCCGCCTCACTCAGGGCATTGAGCGTGCTTTCCCAGGTGGCGGCGCAGAAATTCTTGCCGTGCAGCAACACCACGGTCTGGCCGTTAGCGTCCTCCGGCTGCACGTCCAGGTAGGCCATGCGCAACGACTGCTGCTGGGAATCGAACTCGAAATAACGCACCGGGTACGGGTAATCGAAACCTTCCAGCGCCACGCCGTATTCCGGCGTCTTGTCTGCCAGCGCCGCCCAGGACACGCCCAGCAGCACGGCGCCCAGCCATCGTTGCAACATGGTCCACCTCTCACGTCGTCTGTTAACAGGCTGTTGAAAAACAGCCTGTGCTGACAGCTTGATTAAGCTGTCAGCAAAATCAAGCGCGGCAAGCGATTGATTTCCAGTGCCCACCTTTGCGGACCTGCGCCGCAAAGGTGGCTTGAAAAAGCCTCAAAGAGGCTTTTTCAACACCCTATTAAAGGTGCACGGACCATAGCACGCGACACAGGTCGTCTCAGCCGGCAAACCATGACAGCGGGCTGTGGCGCATGGCCGCGCCGGCGATATAGAGAAATACGAGCACCGCCGCCAGCATCGCCCAGCCGTTGCGACGCCGGATCGCCACTGCGCCGAGGCCGATGTACACCACCAGGCCGATCAGCTTGGCCGCCAGCCAGGGCGTGTCGTGCGGTGAAATGCGCAGCGTCATCATCAGCGCCACGCCGGCCAGCAACAGTGCCGTGTCGATGACATGCGGGCTGATCCGCACCCAGCGATGTTGCAGCAGCGCACTGCCCTGAAGCGCCCAGGCAGCGCGCGTGACAAAGAACAGCAGGCTCACGGCGGCGAGCGTCATGTGCAGCATTTTCAGGTGCAGGTACTCCATCGGGTGAAACTCCAGGGTGATCAGGGCGGGTCACTATAGCGGGCAGGCCGCGCCGCGTCAGGATGGCGGCGAGTGCTTCCCTGCACACAAATGAAATGATAGGGTAAGGAATCCTTACCCACAGGAGACAGCCCATGCTGGCCAAGATGACTGCCAAGAACCAGCTCACACTGCCCAAGGCGGCGGTGGAAGCGGCAGGCAATCCAGAGTATTTCGAGATTGAAGTGCGCGCCGGGCAATTGCTGCTCACGCCCGTGCGCCTGCAACGGGCGGATGCCGTCCGGGCGCGCCTGGCCGAGTTATCACTCACCGAGGACGACCTGGCCGATGCCGTGGCCTGGGCACGCCGGGCGGCGGCGCCAGTCCGTGAAGTGGCGGAACCCGCCGCCCGTTATGGCAAGGCCAGGCCGGCCAAGCCGCGCAAACCCCGCACATGAAACGCCAGGCGCCACCACGCTGGGTGCTCGACACCAACGTGGTGCTGTCGGCGCTGATCCGCCCCGGCGGCATCAGCGGCCGGTTGCGGCTGGCCTGGCAGGCGGCGCTGTTCGTGCCGCTGGTCAGCCGCGTGACCACACTGGAGTTGGTCCGTGTGCTGGCGTACCCCAAGTTCCGCCTGGGCGAGGATGAGCAGCACGACCTGCTGGCGGATTACCTGCCCTGGGCCGAACCCGTCACCCTGCCTGCCATCATGCCGCCGGTTCCGCCCTGCCGTGACAGGGATGACGCGCCATTCCTGCAACTGGCCGTCATGGCCCAGGCCGATGCGCTGGTGACGGGCGACCGCGATCTGCTGGTGCTCGGCGACGACGCCCCCTGCCCGCTGTTGACGCCAGCCGAGGCGGTGGCGCACCTGTCACGCTGAGGCAGTTCCGCATTTCTGCTGCATGAAATCCAGAAAACAGCGAATCCGCAGCGCCAGTTGCGAGTGGCGGTAATACACCGCGTTGATCTCCTGCGCAGCGCCTTTCATGGCGTTGGGCAGCACCGGCACCAGAGCGCCGGCAGCCAGGTCCGCATCGGTCATGAACCCGGACAGGCAGGCGATCCCCTCACCGGCCAGGGCCAGCGCACGCAAGGTTTCGCCGCTGGAAGCGCTCAGGGTCGGCGTGATGACCAGCCCGCCCCCGTCCGGCTGACGTACTGGCCAGGTGTTGAGGCTCTCGGGGCGGCTGAAGCCGAGCAGGCTGTGCCGGGGCAGCTCCGCCACGCTGCGCGGGGTGCCCGCGCGGGCAAGATAGTCCGGGCTGGCCAACAGCCGCAGTGGCGTCATGCCCAGGGAGCGCGCGTGCAGTGTCGAATCGGCCAGGCGCCCGATGCGAATGGCGATATCCGTGCGCTGTTCCAGCAGATCGATGATCTGGTCGCTGGTGTTCAGTTGCAGGGATATCTGCGGGTACAGACGCCGAAACGCCGGCACATGCGGCACCAGTGCATGCAGCATGAAGGGCGTGGCGGCATCGACCCGCAAGCGGCCCACGGGCTGTTCGCGGCGGCTGGCCAGGCTGTCTTCCAGTGCGTCCATCTGGTCGAGAATGACGCGGGCGCGCTCCAGGGCGAAACGGCCTTCTTCCGTCAATTCCATACGCCGCGTAGTGCGGCTGAGCAGCGTGGTGCCAAGCTTGCGCTCCAGCCGGCTCAGGGTGCGGCTCACGACCGATGGCGCCACGCCGAGCTGCTCCGCAGCGGCGCTGATCGTGCCGCATTCCACCACTGCCACGAACAGGCGCAACTCTGCGGACTGCGGTGCATCATGGCCGGACATGGCATTCTCCATTCATGCATCAGGAGCAACAATCATTTCCCATTACCCACCTTAATGGCAAACCCCGGCAGACCCATACTCTGCGCCAACCTGAACCTGCCGGAGATCCCGCATGCCACTCGCCCTCTGGGCGCTGACCATCAGCGCCTTTGCCATCGGCACCACCGAGTTCGTCATCGTCGGGCTGATTCCCACCGTCGCCACCGACCTGGCAGTGAGCCTGCCGTCCGCCGGGCTGCTGGTCAGCCTGTATGCGCTGGGTGTGGCCATCGGCGCCCCGCTGCTGACCGCAGTGACCGGCCGCGTGCCGCGCAAGCCGCTGCTGATCGGCCTGATGGCGCTGTTCACCCTCGGCAACCTGCTTGCCTGGCTGGCACCGGGCTATGCGCCGCTGATTGTGGCGCGGGTACTGACCGGGCTGGCCCATGGCGTGTTCTTTTCCATTGGCTCCACCATCGCCACCAGCCTGGTGCCGAAGGAGAAAGCCGCCAGTGCCATCGCCATCATGTTCGCCGGCCTGACTGTGGCGCTGGTCACCGGCGTGCCGCTGGGCACGGTGATCGGCCAGCATTTTGGCTGGCGCGCCACGTTCCTGGCGGTCTCGCTGCTCGGCCTGGTGGCGCTGGTTGCCAGCGCACTGCTGATCCCGCGCGATATTCGCCAGGGCAGCCCGGCCACACTCGGCCAGCAATTGCGCGTGCTGGCGCAGCCCCGGCTGCTGCTGATCTACGCGATCACGGCAGTGGGTTACGGCGGCACCTTCATTCCGTTCACCTACCTGGCCCCCATTCTGGAGCAGGTCACCGGCCTGCCGGGGCACCGTATTGCACTGGTGATGCTGGTCTACGGTGTATCGGTAGCGGTGGGCAACCTCTGGGGCGGACGGCTGGCCGACCGTCTCGGCCCGGTACGGGCGCTGCAATGGATATTCCTGCTGCTGTCGGGGGTGCTCGGCATCATGACCTTCACGGCGACGCATCCCTGGCTGATGATCGTGACCGTGATGGCCTGGGGAGCGGTGGCGTTCGGCAATGTGCCGGGCCTGCAAGTGTATGTGGTCGCGCAGGCGGAACGTTTCACGCCGCAAGCCGTCGATGTGGCATCCGGGCTGAACATTGCTGCCTTCAATCTGGGTATCGCCCTGGCTGCCTGGCTCGGTGGACTGATCGTTGCCGGCCCGGGCCTGACGGCCACGCCCTGGACCGGCGCGCTGGTGGTGCTGCTGGCGCTGGCACTGACCTGCTTCAGTGGCTGGCTCGACAGACGCCACCCCGCAGCGCCGGAATGTGAGATGATCTGATTCCGTGGCCAACGCCACCCCGTGATGGCTGTTTTGCAGAACACTGAGGAGCACATCATGACGATTCCCGTTTTTGGCCTGGGCACCTTCCGTCTCAAGGGACAACAGGCGGTCGACTCGGTGCGCATGGGCCTGGAACTCGGTTACCGGCATATCGACACCGCGCAGATCTACGGTAACGAGGCCGACGTCGGCAAGGCGATCCGCGACAGTGGCCTTGCCCGCGAAGACCTGTTCATCACTACCAAGGTCTGGACCACGCAACTGGCGGGCGACAACCTGATCACCAGCCTGGAAGAAAGCCTGGAGAAACTCGGCGTGGACGAGGTCGATCTGGCACTGATCCACTGGCCGGTACCGGAAGAACAGGTGCCACTGGCGGAATACATGACCTCATTGCTGGAAGCCCGCCAGCAACACCTGACACGACAGATCGGCGTGTCCAACTTCACTATCGCGCACATGGAACAGGCCATCGATGCCATCGGCGCGGACAACATCGCCACCAACCAGGTGGAAATCCATCCGTTTCTGCAAAACCGCAAGCTGGCGGATTTCGCCAGCCGGCACAACATTCCCCTCACCGCCTATATGCCGCTGGCCTACGGCAAAGTGATGGAGGATGAGACGCTGCAGCGTATCGCCGCCGCGCACAACGCCACGCCGGCGCAGGTGACGCTGGCCTGGCTGTTGCAGCAAGGCTTTATGGTGATTCCGTCCTCGACCCGGCGCGAGCATCTGAAGGCCAACCTCGACGCCCGCAAAATCACCCTGACCGGCGAGGAGATGCAGGCCATCGCCACGCTGGACCGTGGCGAGCGGCTGGCCAATCCGGACTTCGCACCCGAATGGGACTGAGATCACAGTTCCTTCTCTGAAACGGCCCTGCGGGGCCGTTTTTTATTGCCACACCCGCCCGTCTGTCCCGGCAGCGCCCCTGCGGTGCTGTTCACAAAACTGAAACCTCTGCAAAATACGCCCTGGCTGCCCCGGTAGCCCTTTGACCGCTTCATGATGAAGCGCAGCATAAAAACCAAGGAGAGAAACATGGCCTCATTCACGAAGCCCATACGGCTTGTTGCACTGACCCTGCCTGTTGCCCTGACCACCGTTGCTCACGCTGCCCTGCCTGGCTGGGACTATGCGGAACTGTCTTACGCCGTGGACGGCAAGACCTCACGCCTGGGCGCCCCCGTCCGCCCGGACGTTTCCGGATTCGCCATCGACGGCGCCGCCTCCCTGAACGAGTTTGTCTACCTGCGTGCCGGCACCACCGCCTGGGATTTCTCCCTCGCCACGCTGGGCGATATCGACTCGCAAGTGCAGGACTGGAGCCGGTTTGGCGCCGGCGTGCATTATCCGCTGGCGCTGAACAGCGTCGAGCTGGACCTCTGGGCGGAGGTCACGCTGGACCGGGTCGGCTTCCAGTCCATCGCCAGTAACGGGTTCGGCTATGCCGCGGGTGCGCAGGCCAGCTTCAACCCGCAGTGGACTCTCGGCGTCTGGTACCGTGGCGCCCGCACCGATTCCGAAATGTCGGGCAACGATATCGATATCGACCCGGCGGCCAAGGGCGTGGACCTGTTCTATCGCATCAACGACCGTGTGCAGGTCCGTCTCGGACGCTACTGGGGCGAGCTGGACCTGAGCTCCAACGGCGGTCCGGATGAGGAGCTGGACATTGTCGTGACCGAGCTCGGCCTGCGCTACCTGTTTGATGGCAAGGCTTCGCCGCGCAGCACGGCCGCACCGGATGCGCTGGGCTACAACAGCCTGCAATTTGCCTATGCCCTCAGTGGCGACAGCGACCTTGACGGTGGCGGCACCAGCGAAAACGTGGACACCGACAGTGGCGTTGTTTTTGACGGCCGCATTGCACCCTGGCAAAACGTTTTCATCGGTGCCAATTACACCGCCATCAGCTACGACCTGAGCGACCTGACCGGCAGCGACAGCATGGTGCTGGATGATCACCTGTCGATTGGTCCCGGCATGTTCTATACCCTCGACAGCGGCGACATGAAAGCCAGCGCCTACGCGCAGGTCACCTATGATCGCCTGACCGGCATACAGAGCGGCATAATCGTCAACGGCACCGGTTTCCGGGTCGGTGTGCGCGGCGCCATCGGCATGTTCGATGCCGAGCTGTTTTTCCGCAAGGCACACGCATCCGAAAGCGTGAGCGGACAGCATATCCGCTTCAAGCCGGAAGCCTATGGTCTGGACCTGGCCGTTTCGCCGTTTGACAACGGCCTGGCATTCACCGTGGGCTACCTGCAACAGAAGACCGACATCGATGCCGGTTTCGAGGTCGAGACCGACAGCCAGAACTGGCTGCTCGGTGTGCGTCAGAGTTTCTGATCCGCACACACCAGGAGGCCGCTGCATTCCAGCGGCCTCTTTTCTTCCCCTTGCGCACCTCGCCACGGTCAGCCGGGCCGATCGGACCGCCCCTCTTCCCGCAGCATGCCCAGAATCTGCCGCCGCAGTTGCACGAACGCCGGCACGCTGTACAGCTCGTCCGGTTGCGCCGGCTTTTCCGCTGGCGGCATCAGGATATCCCGCACGCGACCCGGATGCCGGGACAGACAGACAATCTTGTCGGCGAGATACAGCGCTTCATCCACATCGTGGGTGACAATCAGCACGCTCATGCCTTCACGGCGCACCACATCCAGCAACAGTCGCTGCATTTGCCAGCGGGTTTCCGAATCCAGTGCACCGAAGGGCTCGTCCATCAGCAGCAGGTCTGGCCCGTTCGCCAGCGTGCGGGCAATCGCGACACGCTGGCGCATGCCGCCGGACAGCTCATCCGGATAGCGGTCGGCAAACGGTGTCAGCTTCACCCGTTCCAGAAAATAATCCACGGTGCCTTCGCGCAGCGCCAGCGTCGAGCCGGTGACTTTGAGGCCGTAGGCCACGTTCTCGCGCACCGTGAGCCAGGGGAAACAGGTGTAACTCTGGAACACCAGCCCGCGATCCCGCCCCGGCCCGGTGACCTCCCGGCCAGACAGCACGATACTGCCGTCGCTCGGTTGCTCAAGCCCCGCTACCATCCGCAGCACGGTAGACTTGCCGCAACCGGACGGCCCCAGCAGCGCACACACTTCGCCAGGCAATACCCGGAACGACACATCATCCACCGCCGTCATGGTGCTGCCGTGGCGCGACGTGAACTGTTTGCTCAGCCCTTCCACCCGCAGCTCGCGCCGGGCCACCGGCGCGCTGTGGAGACGGGACGCGGCATAGGCATTCATGCAACCTCCTGCACCGGCGAGACTATTCGCCGGCCACTGCGGTAAGCGGACGGAAATCGATACCGGCTTCCGGCGCCTGGATATCGCTGATGAGTCCGAATTTTTTCCACCATTCGCTGGTCAGCGCCCAGTGATCACGAATCTGGCCGTTGCTCAGGCCCAGCGGCGGTTCGCCTTCCAGCACGCCCATCAGGCGTGCCGCCTGCGGCAGGTCCAGCACGGCGATGCCGCCTTCATGGGGCTCGCCCGTGGCGCCGATGACCGCTTCCACATCCGCCACCGGAAAACGCAACGCACCGGCAATGATGCGGTTGGCTTCTGCCGGGTTTTCCTTCCAGAAATCCACCGCGGCGAAGTAGGCCTGCATGGCCAGTTTCGCCGCCTCCGGGCGTTGGCTGATAAAGCGTTCGGACATGTACATGCCGTCGCCCAGCAGCGCCTGTTCCTGCCAGTAAGGCTCCAGTGAACTGGCCACCACGCGCGCGCCTTTCAGGTTGGCCAGCACCTGGCTGCCGAACGGTTCCCAGTATTCGCCCGCTGCGGCCGTGCCGCCCACCAGCGCGCCCACCGCATCGTCCATGATCAGGTTGACGAATTTCACCTGGTCGATGGCCACGCCGTTGTCCTCCAGCCAGATGCCCATGAAAATTTGCGACAGGCCACCCTCCATCACGGCCACCTGTTTGCCGACCAGGTCACTGGCCTCTTTGACCTGCGGGCCAACAATGATCTTGTCGGTGCCGTAGGACGGATTGGTGTAGGCCACCAGCTTCACCGGCGACCCCTGCGACGCGGCGATCGGGCCGTATTCCACCGTACTGGAAGTCACATCAAGACGGCCGGCGCTCATCATCGCAAAGCTGTCGTACGGGTCTTCGATGATGCTGATATCCAGCTCCAGCTCCGGCACCATGTTTTTCTCCCTGGCGATGAACCAGAAGCCGTAGCCCGGCCAGGAAAACAGCGACACCGATACACTTTCTTTTGCACTGGCCGTCACCGTGACACCGCACAGCAGCAAGGCCAGACACGTCATGGTCAGTTTTTTCATTGCACTCTCCTCTCCCGCGGCACAGCGCCGCGTTATTGAATCCGTACTTATTGACGGCGCCGGCGCAGGTAGGGAAATACCCACCAGTGCAGCGCCCGGAACAACAGATCCAGCAGCAGCCCCAGCAAACCGATCACCAGGATGCCGGCCATGATGTCGTCCACCCGCACAAACCGGCGCGCGCGCATCATCATGGCGCCAATGCCGTCGGTGGCCGCGACGATTTCTGCAATCACCAGATAGGTCCAGGACACCGCCAGCATCTGCCGCAGCGTGTCGACAATGGCGGGCAGCGCGGCAGGCACCACCACCGTCCAGAGTGTGGCGCGCCGCGTGGCACCGAGGGTCTTGGCGGTTTCGATCAGGTCCACACGCACCGCGCGGGTGTTATCCATGATCAGCGTGATCAGGAACCACACCACGCCCAGGCACAGCAGCGCGATCTTTTGCGCTTCGCCCGTGCCCAGCCACATCAACAACAGCGGAATAAACGACGGTGCCGGCAGATAACGGAATGGCGACACCAGGGCATTACCGAACGCGGCCACCACCGGGAACGCGCCCATCAACACGCCCAGCGGCACAGCAATGCTGGCGGCAATGGCGAAGCTGATCAGGATGCGTGTCAGGCTGGCGCGGATATCGCCCAGGAATTGCTGCTCGGTCAGCAACCGGTACAGCGCGCCGAACACATCCGTCGGCGCCGGGAAAAGCTGCTCCGGGGCGATGCCGGCACGGGCCAGCATTTGCCAGGCGGACACAAACAGCACCCAGGCCAGCACGCCCAGCGCCACGCGCCCGCGCCAGGTCAGCGTGCGCTGGAAATCGAACAGCGGTGTGCGCCAGCGGGTATCCTGACGCGCGCGTTCCGGCAGGGCGGTCGCAGGCAGGCTCGATGTCATGCTCGTGTCCTGTGTCGGTGAAACGGGTGTACCCGGGACGCTGCAACATCAGTGCCAGCGGGCATCGCCATATTTTCGAAACAATACGAGTAAAACTGCATGTTTCAGACTCCAAAACCGGGTGCATGGCCTGCGGCATGACGCACACTGGTGCGCCCTGCCCCGTGCCGGTGCAACCTCAAAACGCCGTCAGGAATGACGCGCCGGTGGACCCGACCACGGTGCCATCGCGCCAGCGGCGCGCCACCTCGGCAGGATCTTCCTCTGCCGCATCCAGCAGCACCCGGTCCATGCGCCGGCGATGAAAACTCAACAGCTGTGCTTTCAGCGGCACGATCATGCGCCGGTCATCGCCATAGGTGTCGAAATGCAGCGCGCGCAGCCGGTACCAGGGGGTGGTCGGGCGGGTGTGGTGTGCGTTGTGATAGCCGAAGTTCAGCGTCAGCCAGTCAATGGCCGGCAGGTTCGCGGCAATCGGATTGCTGTAGGTGTGGGTGTCCTCGTATTCACGGTCACCCTTGTGGCGGATCAGATCCGGGTTATCGTCCAGTGCCAGCACGTACTCAAAACTGTGCTGGAAGGCATCCATAAAACGCAGCACCATCAGGAACAGGCCATAGGCCAGCAGGTACAGCAGCCATGCCTGCCAGCTATACCAGAACAGCAGCGCCCCCAACGTCCAGCGGATCGCGGCAACGCGCACCACGCGCCAGCGTTGTGTCTTTTTTGACGCGAACACGAACGGCGCGATGATCAGCATGGCGTGCATCATGATGTCCACCACCGGGATATAGGCCCATTCCAGTGCGCGGGTGAGTGTCAGCATGCGCGGATGGCGCAGCAGCCAGCCGCGATAATCCAGCGCAATCACGTCGGCATTGTCGACATGGTGGCGCATGTGTTTGTGCCGCAGGTCTTCGTACGTGCCGTAGCATCCGCCGGTGAGCCAGTTCAGCGCCCGGCCGAGCCGGGCGTTGTGCCTGGCCGACAGGAATACGGTGTTATGGGCGCATTCGTGAATCATGTAGCCGGCGATCACCATGGCGTGCGCCAGCCACAGGGTGCCGGCGATTTTCCCTGGCCAGCTGGCGAACAGGATCAGTGCAAAACCGGCAACGTAACCACCAAAGGCATACACCACCGCCAGGGTGTGCGGCCAGAAGCCATCGTCATAACGCAGGTAACGGGTTTGTGTGGTCATGCCTGCCTCCTGCCTACACGGCTTCATCGAGCGCCTGCACGGCGCGGAAATGGTCACGCTCGGTGGCGGCGATCCAGGTGTTCACCTGCCACAGGTCCGCCACCGGGGCGCCGGTGAAGGGCAACTGGTGCAGGTAACCGTCGGGGCCGAACTCCGGCGTCAGGGTCGTGGTGTGGTAGCCGCGCCGGCGCTGGGCAGCCCAGACCTGTTCCCAGCAGCGCTGGTGCGAGGCCAGTGCCTCGGCGTATTCCGGCGCGGCAGGATGTGGCACCTGCGGCCCCTGGTCGTAACCGACGCGGGCATGAATGTGGTGGGCGTGCTCGGCGGCCAGTGCAATCGCCTCCAGCTCGCTGTCCATCAGGCGCTCGGCCACCACGCACCAGTGGCTGAAATCACAAGTGATCTTCAGGTCTGGCAGTGCATCGAGGATCTCCATGCTGCGCCACGGATTGAACAGCGAGCGGCCACGGTGGGTTTCGAAACTGATGGTCAGCCCATGCTTGTCCGCCAGCGCCATCGCCCCGCGAAAGAAATCCAGCGAGCGGGCCAGCGGCCAGGCATCGCAACCGCCCATGCAGTTGACGAACACGGGGGCGAGCACCCGGCAGCGCCGCAGGGCATCGTCGAGACTGTCCAGGTGTTGCACCAAAGTGGCGCATCGCTCAGGCACATAGCTGCCGGCGGTACAGATTTCGGCGATCCAGGGCAGGTGTCCTGATGGCCCGTCCAGCGCCCGGGCCAAGGCATCCAGGTCCGCATCGGCGGCCGGTACTGCACACTCAATGCCCTGGAACCCCGCGTCCTGTGCCTGTTGCACCGCGTCGGCGTAGCTGCCGGTATGTCCCCAGAGCGTTTTATAAAGCTGTAATTGCATGGCGACCTCTTGTTGCACAATCATTTGCATGAAATTTTGCATGCACTTATCATGCCAGAAGGTGCCGCCCTGCCAGCCGGCCAGCGCCGCAAAGCCAGCACCGCCGGGCGCGGAGGGCTTGCCATCGCGGCAAAGCATGGGATGATATGCGCCATCGTCACAGCGACAGCGCGCCGGTTCATCCGATGCAGGATGCAGTTACCGCTCAGGGGGAAAAGAGTGAAGGTTCGGAAGAAAAAGCACAGCGACAGGAAGCGTCGTCATTTCGTCGTGGCACTGACCAGCAGTGACCAGTACTGGGGCGAACTGTTCGGCGACAACATCTTCTACGATCTGAACTATTCCGATCTGTTCACCCGCATGTGGCTCAATGCCGACAAGGCCTACCGCAAGACCGACCTGTATGCCTTCATGCCCAAGGTCAGCCAGCGCACAGCGGCCAAGTACCTGCAACAGGCCATCGACCGTGGCCTGCTGATCGAAAAGCAGGATGCCGAAGACCGCCGCTCGCGCCGCATCACCATGTCCAGTGACCTGCGCCAGCGCATCGAGATGTACCTGGATTACTCTATCAGCGCCTTCGAGCCCCCCGCCAACGGCTGATCCGGCCGCTTCCGGGCTTCACAGATGTCCTCCAGAAGAGTAACTTTTGAAGGAAGAATGTGATGGGGGTCACATGGCATGCAGACCTACAGAATAATAGCCGTCACCGCCATTCTGCTGGGCGCCAGTGCGCCCGCCCTGGCGGAATCCGCCGATCAACAGTTGTTCAGCCAGATTTACCCCGAAGGCGGCAGCACCCTCTATTGCCAGAGCCCGTTCGCGGCCGGCACCAGCACCCAGATAGACCGGCTCTACCCCGACCGGCAGCTTGAGCAGCATTTCCGCTGCCGCAACAGCATTACCTGCCGCCGCACCGAGGGCTACCAGACGGCCCGCGACGACCTGCACCAGATGTTCCCCATCGAACGCCGCGCCGACCTGGACCGGCGCGGCGCGCTGATCGGCGAAACCCGCACCAGCGACAATGCCCATGCGTGCGGCTACCGGCTGACCTTCCAGACCTTCGAGCCACCGGATCATGCCAAGGGCGACGTGGCGCGCGCCATGCTGTACATGCACACGCAACATGGCCTGCCATTGGTGGGGGCGCTGGAGATGTATCAGCGCTGGAACGAACTGGACCCGCCGGATGAGATTGAGCGCGCACGGAATGATCGTATCGAGACCGCGCAGGGGCAGCGCAATCCTTATATTGATGCACCGGAGACTGTCAACGACATCACCCTGACGCTGCCTGATCCGTTCTAGCGAACTGCGCGCAAAAAAAACGCGGCCATATGACCGCGTTTTTCAAGGGGACGGTGTGATCAGAAGTCTTCTGCTGCCAGCGTCATCATGGTGCGGCTGCCGGCCTGCATCTGTTTGAGCAGGGTTTCCGCACGCGGCAGCAGGCGCTCGAAGAAAAAGCGGCCCACCACCTGCTTGCCCTGGCCGAGCTTGTCGTCACGGCCGGCGGCCACCAGCATCATGCGCGCCCACAACCAGGCGTAGGTGACCAGACCAAACAGGTCCAGATATTCCACCGCGAGGGCGTTGACTGCGTCGGGATCATTGCCAGCCTGGGTCAGCAGTGTCGCGGTGCCTTCTTCCAGCAGCGCCAGGGCATTTTCCAGCGGCGCCTTCACCTCGGCCAGCGCCGGCTGGTCCGCCACGCCTGCCAGCCACTCGCGCACTTCCGCTACAAACGCGGCGGCGGATTGGCCGCCATTGCGTGCCACTTTACGGCCCGCCAGGTCCAGCGCCTGAATGCCGTTGGTGCCTTCGTAGATCTGCGCGATACGCGCGTCACGCACGAACTGCTCCATGCCCCACTCGCGAATATAGCCGTGGCCGCCGAACACCTGCTGGCCAATCACGCAGGTTTCCAGGCCCCGGTCGGTGAAGAAGGCTTTCGCCACCGGCGTCAGCAGGGCCACGCGATCTTCCGCATGCGCTTTTGCTGCGGCGTCGTCGGAGAACTTGGCGATGTCGAGCTGCATGCCCAGGTACGCGGACAGGGCACGGCCACCTTCATTGAGGGCGCGCATGGTCATCAGCATGCGGCGTACGTCGCCGTGCACGATGATCGGATCGGCGTTGCCGTTCGGGTTTTGCGCGCCGCCCGCAGCACGTCCCTGCAGACGGTCGCGGGCGTATTCCACCGCGCTCTGGTAGGCGATCTCGCCCAGGCCCAGCCCTTGCAGGCCGATGGACACGCGCTCGTAGTTCATCATGGTGAACATGCACGCCAGACCCTGGTTGGCTTCGCCGATCAGCCAGCCTTTGGCGCCGTCGAAGTTCATCACGCAGGTGGCGGAGCCCTTGATGCCCATCTTGTGCTCGATGGAGCCGCAGGTCACGCCGTTGCGCTCGCCGACGCTGCCGTCGTCATTGACCAGGAATTTCGGCACCAGGAACAGGGAGATGCCCTTGCTGCCCGCCGGGGCGTCCGGCAGTTTTGCCAGCACCAGGTGAATGATGTTGTCGTTGAAATCGTGCTCGCCGCCGGTGATGAAAATCTTGGTGCCGGTGACGGCGTAACTGCCGTCCGCCTGCGGCTCGGCTTTCGTGCGCAGGATGCCCAGGTCGGTGCCACTGTGCGGTTCGGTCAGGCACATGGTGCCGGACCATTCGCCGGAGTAGATTTTCGGCAGGTAGGTGCTTTTCAGCGCTTCCGTGGCGTGCGCGTCCAGGCACAGGCAGGCGCCATTGGACAGCAGCGTGTACAGCGCCAGCGAGGTGTTGCCGCTGTGCATCATTTCCTCGAACAGCACCGCCAGCATTTTCGGCATGCCCTGGCCGCCGTATTCCGGGTTGCCGGACAGCGCTGTCCAGCCGTTTTCGGCCATCATGCGGAAGGCTTCCTTGAAGCCCTTCGGCGTGGTCACGACAGTATCGTTCCAGGTGCAGCCCTCTTCGTCGCCGGAGCGGTTCAGCGGCAGCATCACGCCTTCCACCATCTTGCCGGCTTCTTCCAGCACGGCATCGGCCAGGTCGCGGCTCACTTCTGCCGTGGCCGGCATGCTGGCCCAGAGTGTCTCGGCGTCGAACACGTCGTGCAGGATGAAACGCATGTCATCCAGGGGTGCCTTGTACGTTGCCATGTCTTTCTCCGCAAAAAATGCTGTCAGTGACTTTCAGGTCATGGGCCTGAAACAACAATGCCCACCAGAGGCGGGCATTGTTGTGATCGGTGCAGGCAGCCGCCTCAGAACGCGAAGTGTGCCTCGTCCAGCTCCATCAGGCAGTCCAGGCCGCCTTCGATGGCGCCTTTATGGCCTGCGGTACGCGGCAGGATGCGTTTGAAGTAGAACCGCGCGGTGGCGATCTTGGCCTTGTAGAAATCTTCTTCGCTGGTGCCTTCGGCCAGCTTGCGCTGGGCCACATCGGCCATCGCTGCCCAGAAGTATGCCAGCGTGATATAGCCGGAATACATCAGGTAATCGACGGACGCTGCACCGACGTTTTCGATGTTCTGCATCGCCTGGGTGCCGATGGACATGGTCAGGTCGCCCCATTCCTTGTTCAGGCGGGTCAGCGGCTCGACGAATTCCTGCATGCCCTGGTTGTCGACGTTGGTCTGGCAGAACTTGTGGATGATCTTGGTCCAGTTGCGCAGTGCAGCACCCTGTGTCTGCAGCACTTTGCGGCCCAGCAGGTCGAGTGCCTGGATGCCGGTGGTGCCTTCGTACAGGGTGGAGATACGTGCGTCACGCACGTTCTGTTCCATGCCCCACTCGCGGATGAAGCCGTGGCCACCGTAGATCTGGACGCCGTGGTTGGCCGCTTCCAGACCGGCTTCGGTCAGGAACGCCTTGGCGATCGGGGTCAGCAGCGCCATCAGGCCATCGGCCTCTTTGCGCTCTTCTTCGGACTTGGCTTTCTGGACCACGTCGCCCAGTTGCGCGGTGAAGTACACCAGCGCACGGCCGCCTTCGGCGAACGCTTTCGCGGTCAGCAGCATGCGGCGTACGTCCGGGTGCACGATGATCGGGTCCGCCGGGCCATCCGGGTTTTTCGGGCCGGACAGGGCGCGCATGGCAAGACGGTCACGGGCATAGGCCAGACCACCCTGGAAGCCGATCTCGGCGTGGGCCACGCCCTGGATCGCGGTGCCCAGGCGAGCGAAGTTCATGAAGGTGAACATGGCATTCAGGCCCTTGTTTTCCGGCCCGATCAGGTAGCCCTTGGCACCGTCAAAGTTCATCACGCAGGTGGCGGAGGCCTTGATGCCCATCTTGTGTTCGATGGAGCCGCAGGCCACACCGTTGCGCTCGCCCAGGCTGCCGTCGGCGTTCACCAGGAACTTCGGCACGATGAACAGGGAAATGCCCTTGGTGCCGGCCGGTGCGCCCGGCAGGCGTGCCAGCACGATGTGAATGATGTTGTCCGCCATGTCGTGTTCACCGGCGGAAATGAAGATCTTGGTGCCGGAGATGGCGTAGGAACCGTCGGCCTGCGGCTCGGCCTTGGACTTCAGGATACCCAGGTCGGAACCACAGTGCGGCTCGGTCAGGCACATGGTGCCGGTCCACTCGCCGCTGATCAGCTTCGGCAGGTAGGTGTCTTTCTGTTCCGGGGTGCCGTGCTCTTCGATCGTGGCCACAGCACCGTGGGACAGGCCCGGGTACATGCTCCAGGACCAGTTGGCGGAGCCGGTCATTTCGGAAATGGCGATACCGGCAGAGGACGGCAGGCCCTGGCCGCCGTACTCGACGTGGCCGCCCATGGCCGGCCAGCCGCCTTCAACGTACTTGGCGTAGGCTTCCTTGAAGCCTTTCGGGGTGGTGACCACACCGTTATCGAAATGACAGCCTTCTTCGTCGCCGGAACGGTTCAGCGGCGCCAGCTCATTGGCGGAGAATTTCGCGCCTTCTTCCAGGAACGCGTCGATCAGTTCACCGTTCACTTCTTCCAGGCCGAGATTGGCGTAGTGCTCGTCCAGGTTCAGCAGCTCGTGCAGCACGAAACGCATGTCGCGCACGGGGGCTTTGTATTCAGGCATGACGACCTCCGGGAAACAGGGTGTTCAGATATAAATCCGGGCATGGCGCCGCAGGTGCTCAAAAAACACTCAGCGCACTGATGGGCGCCAATGTTAGCGCTGCGCCAGTGCCCGTCCCACCAGTATTTGTGACCCGCGAGTCAAACAGGCGTTTGAAACCAGTGTTTGGCAGCGGTTCGGGTATACTGCCCTGCAACCGCATCAATAACGCATGAAGGAAGCCCGCATGCTGGACAAAGAGCTGCTCGATATTCTCGTCTGCCCGGTCAGCAAGGCCCCGCTGATCTGGCAGGAAAGCACCGGCGAACTGGTCTGCAAGGCAAATGGCCTGGCCTATCCGGTGCGCGATGGCATTCCGGTACTGCTGGCCGAGGAAGCCCGCACACTGGACGACGAGGAACTGCGCCGCCTGTAATCCTTTGCATGACGCAGCCCACGGCCAACAAATCTTTAACAACATTACCCGCCCTGCTGTTGCAGAATGTCCGGCATGTCGCGTTGCGCGCGGCATGCCCGCACCCGCCCAGCCATGTCACAAGGAGCGTCCATGCGCGGTCACGCCCTCATCCCGCTTGCCCTGCTGCTGAGCGTCAGTGCCGTTCACGCCGAAATCATCGCGCCGCCCGCCCCTGATCCCGGGCAGACGCGAACCCCGGAGACCGCTGAGGCCGGCGACACGCAGCCCATGGACGAACAGGACGCCTGCCTGCTGCGTGCTGTGCGCAACGCGCCGGTGGAGACACCGCTGTCGACCCTGAAGGAATGGTGCGGCGATGACAGGCCATCCGGCCGCCAGCGCAATGAAGATGCCCTGCGTGAGCGGCTGCTGCTGGAAGAGAACTCGCAGTTCAACCCGTTCGTGATGACCCCGCACCGCCGCAACTACATCATGCCGATGAGCTACTGGTCGAACCGGCAATGGAACGACCCGACCAAGAACGACAGCGAGCTCAACCCCTATGAAGTGAAGTTCCAGCTGTCCATCAAGATGCCGCTGGTGACCCAGGTGCTGGATCACTACAACGTCTATTTCGCCTACACCCAGGTGAGTTTTTTCCAGGTCTATAACAAGGAACAGTCACGGCCATTCCGGGAGACCAACTACATGCCGGAGCTGTTTGTCACCCGCACGGTGGACTGGCAGTTCGGCCCGGTGGACTCCGAGCTGATCAGCTTCGGCTATGTGCACCAGTCCAACGGCCAGGACGTACCCACCTCGCGCGGCTGGGACCGGCTGTTCGGCAGCTATGTGGCCCGCACCGGGCAGTATTACTGGCAGCTGATGGGCTGGTACCGCTTCCCCGAGAATGAAAAAGACGACCCGATGTCGCCGCGCGGTGACGACAACCCGGACATCGAGAAATACATGGGCAATTTCGAACTCACCGTGGCACGCCCGTTCGGCAACCACGTGGTGGAAGTGATGCTGCGCAACAACCTGCGCCGTGGCGAAAACCGGGGTGCCGGGCAGATCGACTATACCTTCCCGATCTCCAGCCGCTTCAAGGGCATCTTCCAGGTCTTTACCGGCTATGGGGATTCACTGATCAACTACGACGATTATGAAAACCGTGTGAGCCTCGGCGTGCTGCTGACCGACACTCTGTGAAAGAAAAAAGGAACCCCGCCGGCCATCCGAACCGGCGGGCTGCATCACGGTCTGCCTGAACATGCCCCACACTGACCGGAGACCCGATTCATGCCACTACGCCTCGTGACCCTGCTGTGCCTGTCCCTGCTGCTCGGCGCCTGCGCCAGCCTGCGCAATGCCGAGCCGCCAGAGGTGACACTCTCCAATGTGGAGTTGCTGGGCATCACCATGCTGGAGCAGGAATGGGCGCTGACGCTGCGCGCCCGCAATCCGAATGATTTTCCGCTGACGCTGCGCTCGCTGGACTATCAGGTGTTCCTGGAAGGCCAGCCGTTCGGCCGTGGCCTGACCAATGCGGAAGTCACCGTGCCGGCCATGGGCGATGCGCTGGTGCAGACGCGGGTGGTGACCGGGCTGTTCGAGACACTGCGGCAATTACAGCAACTCGACTACAAATCCGGCGAACCGCTGCATTACCGCATTGAAGGCTCGGCGCGGGTCGGCGGCAGCCCGCTGCCGCTGAAGTTTGATCACGAAGGCGAGATCGGATTGCCGGCGCCGTAACTCACGCCACAATTCAGGGTAGCGGTCGCGCCAGCAGGGCGAGCACACCCAGCGCATCGTCTGACGGCTCATGCAGATAGCGCACCCGCAGGGACACTTCGTATACCCTCTGCCGCATACCGAGACCCGGGGTCACATCGGTCACCACGCCAGATGAGGTGGCCGCGCCCCGGGTAATCAGGGCCGCATCGTTACCCAGCGCAGCGTCCTCTCGCATCACGTAGTCTGCATCCATGATCTGCATCCAGTCATAGCCCAGCGACGCACCCAGTTCAGCAGCACGATATTCCGCCAGCGGGCGCAACCGGGCGCGATCGCCGCTGCGCCAGCTTTCAAACGAGATACGGTATTCGGTATCACTCAGGCGGGCATCCCGGTAACCGAGCGGTTCATTGCCGGATTGCGGGCGATAAATGGACTGGCAGCCGCACAGCAGCACGGCTGCCAGCAGGGCGCAGATTATTCTTGTCATCATGAAATCCCCGATCAGAAGCGTGCATGATCACGGCATATCATGATGAGATCAATCATGGCATTCCGTCAGTACCACAGCGTCACCACGAACGACGTCACCAGTGCATCAAAGCTGTACAGCGGTTCCTGTCCGGCGGTGGTATTCACGCGCAGATCGCGAAAATCCCGATAGTCATATTCATACCGGTCCAGCCCGAGCTGCACACCGAAGCGCTCCGCCCAGCGCAGGCTGTCCAGGCGTTGCTGGTAGCTCACCGACACGCCGTAGGAACGTGAGCTGAAGCTGCTCATTTCCTTGTCGCGCGCCATGAAGTTCTGCGCGTCCTGATAGGGGAACAGGTCGCTGTAGAAATCCGCCGCTTCCTGCCGGTACTGACGCACGCGCAGTTCCAGCAGCCAGTGCTGGTACAGTGGCTGCACGAACGCCAGGCTCCAGTCACGCGCCTCAATACCCCAGGAATCCTCGAACCAGCGATGCTCGGCGTGCAACGCCGCGCGCCAGGGCAGGTAGTAACTGCCCCGCAGCGCCCAGGCCTCGCTGGTGCGGGTGCCGGGGTAGACTTCCGGCTGGTAGGCGTAGCCGGTGGGCGTGAGAAAACGCACCGAGCGGTACGGGTTGTTCAGGTAACCGCTGTCGGTGATCAACTCGTGGCCGAGGCTTATGATCAGGTCGCGGGTCAGCACCTGGCTCAGCCCCACTTTATAGCTGCGCCGGCTCAGGTCCTCGCTGAAGGCACGGTCGCCACGGCGGCGCACTTCGTCATCGCCCTGGGCGTAGCTGAACGACACCGTGGTCAGGTCGCCAAAGAAATCCTGACTGACGCTGAAATACGCGGTGCGGCCAATATAGTCATCTTCGTCGCTGGCGTTGATGCCAACGGAATAGAGGGTTTTCCCGGTCAGGTAATCGACGCCGACGGATTTCTCGATGCGCTCTTCGGTGTAGGGGCTGGCGGTGGTGACCACGTCCACCGAGGCGCCGCTGACCTGATCAACATAATAGTTGGCATTCACCGAGACTTTTTCGGCGAAGTTCTTGCGCACCAGCACCGACGGCCCCTTGATGTCCATGCCGCCGCCGTCATAGCGGTGATACAGCACGTCCAACCGTTCTTCCGCCAGCACCGCTGCCTGCGTTACCACCGGCAGCCACAGCAACAGCCAGACCAGAGGCTTCAGCTGCATCCGCAACCTCCCCCGGCGCCGTCTTCCGCGCCACGGGCGCGCTCGCGGGATTCATGCACATGCTTGAGGTAGGCGGATGCCGCCGGGCTGCGGTCACGGCTCATGATCGGGTCCGCCAGCCGGGCACGCTCGTAGGGCTGCACCCAGGGCTGTACGGCACAACCGGTGAGCAGCAACAGGCACAGCACGGGCAGGACGGCTTTCATGCAGTGGCTCCCGGTTTATTCCAGCACCAGCGCACGCAGCTTTTCGGCGTAGATTTTTTCTTCGCCGCTGCGATAGCCCCGGTGCAGGTAACGTACATTGCCGTCACGGTCGATCAGCACGGTACTGGGCATGGCATCCACTTCCCAGGCCTTGCTCAGTGAACCCTGCGGATCGAACAGGATCGGAAACTCCACCGGGATACGCGCCAGCAAGGCTTCTGCATCGGCGGTATTTTCATCCACGTTGACGCCCAGTAGTTCGAAACCGTAGTCGCGGTATTCTTCGTAGAGATCGTCCAGCAGCGGCATTTCCTGGCGGCACGGGCCGCACCAGGAGGCCCAGAAATTCACCATCACCACCTGCCCCTGCAATTCGCTCAGGCGGATGTTGTCGCCACTGCGGCTTTTCAGTGTGAAATCCGGTGCCGGCACCGGCTCGGCCAGTGCGCTCTCACAGGCCAGCGCCAGCACAATGGCTGCGCAGCCTTGTGTGATCATCTGTCGTAGTGCCATGTTTCCCCCTCGTGTCTTTTCTTTTTTGCGTGTCTTTTTTGCTGGCGGGCAGCTCAGAAGAAACCACCCAGCCCCAGTGTCCATTCCAGATTGTGCGTGGTCTTGTTGCGGCCGGTGATGTCCAGCTCGAACAGGTGATCACGCATTTCCATGCGCAGCGTCAGCCAGTCGGCCAGGATCAGGCGATAACCTGCGCCCAGGCTCAGCGTGAAATGATCATCACCGGCAAAGCGCGTGGAGCCGGCGCCGCCCAGCAGGTAGAAGGCGCTGTTGTAGGCGCGCCGCGAACTCAGAAAGGCTTCGCCCGGCAACAACTGATAACCGACGGAAAAATTGTAGTAGCGGAAATCCCGCTCATCGCCGTCCAGCAGCGATACGCCCGGATTGAGTGTTTCGAAACTGCTGTCGCCGGCTTTCGCCTGTGCCACCGCCGCTTCGAAGAACACATCCTCGGACAGGTGATAACCCAGCCGCGCGCCCACCAGTCCGCTGCTGCCAAAGTCCTCGATATTGATCAGGCCGCCGTAGAGGCCGATCTCGATATTGCTGCCCTCGATCTGCGCTTCACTGACCCGCCGCGTGGTCACCTCCGGTGACAGGTCACCGGGCACCTGGGCCAGGGCCGGCACGGTGGTCAGCGCCAGCGCGGCGCTCAGAACAGCACACTGAATCCGGTTCGCCATTGTTCCAGCTCTTCGTTGTCATCCTGGGTGGTGAGAAACACGTAATGCCGGTATTCCGCGCGCCAGACGAACCCGCGCGTGAGCCAGAGCCGCAGGCCGGCGCCGGCATGCACCGAACGCTCACTGCGATCACTGGACTGGACCAGCACCGTGCGTGGCTCCACGTCCACACGGCCGCCGCCGACCAGCACATACGGCGACAACCTGCGGTGTGGCAGAAACTGGTTCATCAGCGACACATCCAGCAACCGGCGGCTGGCAAAATCACTGTTGGCTTCCGTCCACGACAACGCCAGCTGGAAGCGGTCGGTAAAGGCCCAGCCGGCCTGCACACTTAATGCCGTGGTGCGGTCAAGCTCACCGACCAGGACACCGAATTCCGCATGCGGCGTGAAAAAATCCGCCAGTTCACGTTCTTCCAGGGCCACATAATCGCCGGTGTCATCCAGCGTGCGCGCCAGTTGCGCACGGCTGACCCAGCCCTGGTGACCACGCGGGGCACGGACCTCGATCCATTGCGTGCGGCGTTTCAGCAATACGATCTGTTGCCCCTGCTCCACCACATGGAACACGGGATAACCGCGCCCCGGCCCGGTGCGCAGTTCGATAAAGGGATCGGCCACGGTGACCGTCAGCGTGTCGCCCGGTGCCACAGCCGGCAGCAGGCACAGCAGGAAAAAAAGGACACGCCAGCCGCTCATGTCTGCGGCACCTCGAACGGGTCGTTGTAATACTGGCCACCGCCATCCAGCCACTCGCTGAGCAGGCGTATTTCTTCCGGGCTGAGCCAGCCAGCATGGCTGCCGCCGTCGGCAAACGGCAGGAAGAAGCGCGCGCTGCCACGGGCATTGCCGGGGTTCATGCGCTGGCCGAGTTGCACCGGCACCATGACCGGAATCGGGTCGCCGTTTTCATCCAGCCGCAACTCGCCGTTTTCGTCCACTTCGTACACCGGCTGGCCGTTCTCGATCAGCGGCACAAGCAACTCCACCAGGGCGCCGTCCTGCAGGGTCAGTTCGGTGTCGGGAAACAGCAGTTCGCGGTAGCTGGTCATGTGCAGGGGCTGCTGGCCGGAGGCGTCGCCGGTCAGTTCCAGCTGCGCCGGCGCCACCTGCAACTGGCTCATGGCGTCGCGGCGCGTATGGCAGCCTGAACAGGTCACGTCCACCAGCGTGCCGTTGTCGTCCACCTCGCGCGGCAGGTCCCACAGCGGCTGGATATGGTTCGGGTAATGGATGATGGCGCGGCACAGGGTGCTCCAGTCCGCCAGACAGTCATCGGTGGCCGGCGCCGGCGTGGTCAGGGCGTCGTAGCCCAGGCGCAGCGGGTCGTCCACGGCGCGCACGGCCGGGTCGGTCCAGATGTCGACATAGTCCGGGTCGGGGCGCAGTGCCTGATCCTCCGGCAGCAGGCGCGCGCGCACCTGCGCCATGGTTTCGCCGGCATCGGCAAACAGCGCCGGGTCGGTGTTCGGAAACGGCAGGCCGGTGACCGGCGCACCGTCGTTCAACGGCGCCTGCACGGCGTCATAGCGACCGTGCGGCACGGCGCTATTGGGCGCATGGCAGCCGTTGCAGCGCAGCGTTTCACCGGGGCGCACCGTCAGCCAGTTGCCGTGCCGGTTACCGAGCGCCTGGCCGGCGGCATCCACCAACTGGATATCCAGCGGCACGTTGGCGGGCACCACCGCGCGCACCGAACCGTCCGGCTCCACCGGCACATAGCCGAGAATTTCGCGCATGCCGAAGGCAGCGCTGCGGCCGAAGGCGGCACCTGGCACCTCCACCACATCGTCATCCGGTATCAGCACCGCCTTGCTGACGCGCAGGAAGCGCACGTTGCGCTGCGCCGCCGTCATCAGGGCCGGGTCGCGATAATCCGTCAGCGTATCAATGCCCGCCGGGCGGGTGCCCTGCACATTGAAGGCGCCATCCATATCCAGCACGGAACGGATATCCAGCACGCCGCTGAGTTGCTCGAACAGCAGCGGGTCCAGCCCGGCACCGGGCTGCCCGTCGGCCAGCACCGGCGGCAGGGTGCGCGGCGCCATCACCGCCACGTCGCTGATGATGCGGCCCGCCTGCGGCAGCACGACGGGACGCTGGGTGCCGGTAACACGATCAAAAATCCACAGGCCATAGGCGGGCGCGGCTTCTTCAGCCTCCGGGTTCGCCAGCACCTCGTCGTCGCAGGCACGCAGGCTGCTGCCCACCTGCGCCCGGCAGGGTGACCAGGCCACCAGATAGCGGTCGGTGCCGTCGAACAGCGGCGCCATGGCGGCCACACGCCCGCCGGCGGAGAGCGTCTCCCGGGTCGGCGCCAGTGGCAGGCCCAGCACATCGGTTTCGGCACCCTCGGCGCTTTCGCCCGGCAGCGGTTGCGAGGCGCGCTGGAAACGCTGCACGGCCAGCCGGCGCGGCACGCCAGCCCAGCCGCCGCCGTCTTCGCGGGCCATCACCAGCAGGTCGCCATTCGGCAACCAGCGCGGGCGGGTGAATTGCAGGCCGTCCGGGTCCGGGTTCTGGCGGTCGCTGCCGTACAGCAGCCCTGTCGCCGTGCCGTCCGGGTTCAGCGCAAAGAAGTCCAGGCTGTTGCGGTTTTGTTTGTTGTCCCAGCGCAGCGTCAGCACGCGGCCGTCGTCCATCACCATGGGCGCGAGGTCGTGGCTGGGGTTGAAGCTGATCTGCCGCAGGTCGGTGCCGTCGGCATTCATCACGTGCAGCGCTACGGCAAATTCGCGGCGCGTTTCTTCCAACGGCGCAAACTGCGGCTTGCCTTCATCGAGCAGGCGCGCACGGGCCTGCCGCTGGCGGGTGGAGACGAACAGGATGCGGCCGTCCGGCAGGTAGCGTGGCGCCAGGTCCTGGCCTTCCTCGGCGATCAGCTCGTTGCTGATCACGCGGCGCAGTTGCTGGCTGTCGACGTCGTATTCCCAGATATTCCAGGTCGGCTGCTCGTCGTCATCGGCATTGGGAATTTCCGGTGCGCGCAGCGCGAACAGCAGGCGACGGCCATCGAAACTTACCGACAGGTCGCGGATATCGATCGGGTCATCAAACAGCCCCGCCGTGAGCACCCGCTCGCGGGCATTGGGAGAGGCCAGATCGCGCAGGTGCAGCACCGCACCGGGAATAAAACCGGCCGGCTCGCGCAGCACCGGCGACAACGGCGCGCCGTCCTCGTCCAGTGCCTCGCTGCGGCTGACATAGGCCACCGGCCGGTCCAGCAACGCCACGTCGCCACTGCCGCCGTCACCGCTGCCACCCAGGTCACAGGCCGTCAGCCACAGCACAGCCGCCAGCATGACGCCGGCACGGATCCACCGAGGTGTAAACATTTCCCCTGACACGGTATCTGATTGCCCCCGCACCCTGCTTGTTGTGATCGACCGCCCGTTTCCCCGACGGGCGGTCGGACCGCCAGTATCAACAACTTTGCATTGTAAATCTGGGCGGCGGTTCACTATACGGGGGTGCGTCAGTAGCGCAAACCCGCCTTGCCAGGCCGTTATAGTGGGTGCGGGAACGACAACAAAGACCACAGACGTTCGCCGCAATGGCGGGCTGCGACCTCGTCGGGGGGATGAGGGGATGAAACGAATCAAACGCGTCACGGCACTGATGCTGTGCCTGGGTGGCCTTGTGGCGGCCAGCGAGGCGGCGGCGAATGCCCGTGACCAGGCGCAACGGATGCACAACCGTCTGACCGGCACACCGGCCACGGACGCGCTGCTGACCACCATGGCCAGCCTGATCGACGCCGGGCAGACCCGCGAAGCGGCACTGCTGGCCACCGAGCAGGACGGTTTCTACAACGTGGTGCTGAAAAACTTCGCCACGCCCTGGACCAACCGCGAGCGCGATGTGTTCGCCCCGCTGAACGATTACACCGCCACGGTGATCGGGCTGGTGCGCGACGACCGGGATTTCCGTGAAGTGCTGTTCGCCGACCTGGTCTACACCGGCGACCAGGGCGAGCTCAGCGCGCTGGGCCACAATGACATTCCCGCGCCTTCCGGCACCAGCAACGCGCACTTTGAAGCCATGGAAGCCGCCCATGTGCCATTGCAGCAAGTGCTCACCGCGCGCGCGCAATCCGCCCTCTACGGCCTGCCCGCCGACGCCACCGCCGGCATCATGACCAGCCGCGCCGCGGCGAAAGCCTTTTTCTACGCCGGCACCAACCGCGCCATGCTGCGCTTTACCCTGATGAACCACCTCTGCCACGACCTGGAACAGCTCAAGGACGCCACTCGGCCGGCAGACCGCATTCGCCAGGACATCACCCGCAGCCCCGGCGGCGACAGCCGCATCTTCCTGAACAACTGCATCGCCTGCCACTCGGGCATGGACCCGATGGCCGGCGCCTTCGCCTATTACAACTGGAGCGGCCCGGAAGGTTCACCGGCGGGCGAGATTTTATATAACCGCGACGGCCAGACCGACCCTGCCACCGGCACCCGGGTGCAGGCGAAATACCGCATCAATGCCAACAACTTCATCCACGGTTTTGAAACCGGCGACGACACCTGGCTCAACTACTGGCGCGACGGCCAGAACGCCGTGCTCGGCTGGGACGGCAGCCTGCCCGGCCACGGCCAGGGGGCAAAAAGTCTCGGCCAGGAACTCGCCCACAGTGAAGCGTTCGCGACCTGCCAGGCAGAAAAGACGTTCCGCACCGTGTGCCTGCGCAGCCCCGCTTCCACGGCGGACCTGTCACAGGTCGAGGACATGCGCGCCGCGTTCAGCGCCAACGGCCACCGGCTGCGCGACCTGTTCGTCGACGCTGCCGTCTACTGCATGGGGGACTGAGCGATGCGTATCCCGACAATGGCCCTGTCCCTGCTGTTCGTCGCACTGACCGGCTGCGGTGGCAGTGGCGGCAGCGGTGCGCCGGTGACACAGAACCCGCCGCCGAACAACGACGATGATGTGAACTACACCGGCCCGGTGGCCCGCACCAGCGATGTGGTCGCCTTCAAGCTCAATGTGTGGGACAACCTGGTGCGTGCCGACCGCTGCGGCGCCTGCCACGGCACCGGCGGCCAGGCGCCTTCATTTGTGCGCGACGACGACATCAACCTGGCCTATACCGCTGCCAACAGCGTGGTGAACCTGCGCCAGCCGGGCAACTCGCAGATGGTCAGCAAGATTCGCGGCGGCCACCACTGCTGGATCGGCAATGACACCATCGCGGCGCAGGCGTGCGCGGACCAGATTACCGTGTGGATCGACAACTGGGCCGGGCAAAGCATCGACGGCAATGCCGGCGAAGTGGAGTTTGTGCCGCCCCCGATTCGTGATCCGGGCAGCAGCCGAACGTTCCCGGCGTCCTCCGCGCTGTTTGAACAGCATTTGCATCCGATCCTCGCCACCCATTGCAGCGAGTGCCATGTGCCAAATGCCGCCGGCACACCGATCTCGCCCTACTTCGCCGCCAGCGACGTGGACAACGCCTACAAGGCGGTGCAGAACAGCGTCAATCTGGATAACCCGGACGGCTCGCGCCTGGTTGCGCGGCTGCGCGAGGATTCGCACAACTGCTGGAGCGTATGCGGCGACGATGCCATCGTGCTACGCGATGCCATTACCGCCATGGCCGAGGGTATTCCGGTCAGCGAACCGGACAGCGCGCTGGTGCTCTCCAAGGCATTGCGGCTGGACGATGGCATCCTTGCCGCCAGCGGCGGCCGCCATGACGCCAACGTGATTGCCCGCTATGAATTCCGCAGCGGCACCGGCAACACCGCGTTCGACAACAGCGGTGTGGAACCACAACTGAACCTGACACTCTCCGGCGATGTGGAATGGGTCGGCGGCTGGGGCATCCGCATCAACAGTGGCAAGGCGCAGGGCAACACCGCCGCCAGCCGCAAGCTCACCGACCTGATCACCGGCAGCGGCGAATTCACCCTGGAAGCCTGGGTGATCCCGGCCACCACCGGCCAGGAAAACGCGCATATCGTCAGCTACGCGGCGGGCGCCGACGCGCGCAACCTGACGCTGAGCCAGCAGCAGTCCAGCTATGGCTTCGCACTGCGCCACAACAACACCAGCGCCAATGGCGAGCCGCTGCTGGACAGCCCGGCGGAAAGTCTCCAGGCCAGCCTGCAACACGTGGTGCTGACGTTCGATGCGGTCAACGGCCGGCGGCTGTACATCAACGGCCAGGACAGCGGCATCACTGATCCGGTCGCGCCGTCGGCGCTGGAAAGCTGGAACGACACCTACGCGCTGGTGCTCGGCAACGAAGCCTCCGGCAACCGGCTCTGGCAGGGCGTGATCCGGTTTGTCGCGGTCCACAACCGCGCACTCAATGCCAGCCAGATTGCTCAGAATTTTGCCGCCGGTGTGGGCGAGCGCTTCTATCTGCTGTTCAGTATCAGTGAGCTGATCAACACGCCGGAGTCCTATATCGGTTTTGAAGTCTCGCGCTTTGATAACTATGCGTATCTGTTCGCCGAGCCGTTTTTCATCAATCTGGACAACACGGCACCACAGGCCACTACCCTGCAGGGGCTGCGCGTCGGCATCAACGGCCGCGAAATCACCGTCGGCCAGACCTGGAGCCAGCTCGACACCGAGATCGGCGGCCCCGGCTACCTCGGCGGCATACAGCCGCTGTCCCGGCTGGGCACCATCATCGCGCTGGACGTGGGCCAGGAGCAGGATGAATTTTTCCTCTCGTTCGCGCGCCTGGGCAGCCACACCAATGTCTACACCGAACCGACACCGATCCCGATTCCGAAAGTGCCGGCGGCACCGCAGCCGGATATCGGCGTGCGCACCTTCGACGAAATCAACGCCACCATGAGCGCGCTCACCGGCGTGCCGGCGACCTGGGGCGATGTGCCGGAAACCTTCTCACTGGTGCGGCAGCAGTTGCCGATCAGTGACGGCTTTGGCGGTTTCCTGACTGCGCACCAGATCGGCGTGGCGCAATTGGCGATTGAGTACTGCAACGCCCTCGTGGAAGCAGAAATGACAGGCAGTGCCGGCATCGCGCCGCTGTTCACCGGCTTCGACTACAACGCCAATGCGCAGTCGATCAGTGACCAGGACTGGCAGGACCAGATCATCACCCCGCTGCTTGCGCGCATGCTCGGCACCGGGCTGGATTCGCAGCCGGCCCATGCCAGTGTGCGCACCGAACTGACGCAGCTGCTGCTGTCCACCGGCGATGTGAAACCGGTGGGCGCACCGGACGGTGTGCCCGATGGTCTGGCCCGCTGCAATGGCGCCTGCCCCGCCGGGCAGACGGCAACCGCGGTGAAAGCCGCCTGTGCCGCCGCACTCGGCGGCGCCACCATGCTGATCAAATAACGGAGGCCAGGATGAGACGCTTACCGCCACTGCATCCGGATATGCCGCTGACGCGGCTGAACCATGGCCGGCCAATGACCCGGCGCGACTTTCTCGCACGCGGCCTGCTGCGCGGCGCCGGGCTGGTCAGCAGCCTGGGTGTGTTCAGTCTGTTCAGTAATCCGCGCGCGGCCATGGCCGCCCTGGCGCCCGATCTGGAAAACCTGAAAGCCGGCTGCGGCATTCAGGTGGCCGGTGCCGGCAAAATTCCTTTCATCTGTTTCGATCTGGCTGGCGGCGCCAGCATGGCCGGCTCGAACGTGCTGGTCGGTCGCGAAGGCGGGCAGGAGGCGTTTCTGTCTGCTGCCGGCTATTCGATGCAGGGCCTGCCCGGCAACATGCTGCCGTCACTGGGCAGCCCGTTCATTGACCGCAGCCTGGGCCTGGCCTTCCATACCGACTCGGGGTTTCTTCAGGGCATTCTGGAAAAAACCAGTGCCGGCGCGCGTGCCGGCACCAACGGCTGTGTGATTCCGGCTCGCTCGGAAAACGACACCGCCAACAATCCGCACAACCCGCTGTACGGCATCTTCAAGGCTGGCGCCAACGGCGAGCTGCTGGCGCTGGCTGGCTCCTCCAGTTCCGATTCCGGCGGCAATTCCATGGCGCCTGCCTGGCTGATCGATCCGAGCGTGCGGCCGACCAAGGTGGACCGTCCCTCGGATGTCACCGGCCTGGTCAACACCGGCAAGCTGGTTGGCCTGCTGGACCAGTCCGATGCGGTAGCAGTGATGGAAGCGGTGGCGCGCATCAGCCACAGCAAACTCGGCCAGGTGGATACCGCCGTGACCCAGGATGCCGTGCTGAAAGAACTGATGCGCTGCGGGTATATCGAAGCGGCGGATATCACCGACCGCTACGGGGATCCGTCAGCGCTGAACCCGGTGCTGGATACAAACATCGTCGGCGACGGCGGTATCTTTACCGAAGCTGAATTCAACAGTGACAGCGAATTCCGCAAGACCGCCTCCATCATGAAACTGGTCATTGGCGGTTACGCGGGCGCCGGCTGCGTCACCATCGGCGGCTACGATTACCACACCGGCGAACGCGGCACCGGCGAGCTGCGCGACCTGCGCGCCGGCCGCTGCATGGGGGCCTGCCTGGAATACGCTGCACGGATGGGCACGCCGTTGATGCTGTATGTGTTCAGCGACGGTTCGGTGTCCAGCAATGGCCGCATCGACGATTCCATCAATGGCCGGGGCAAAGGCGAATGGACCGGCGACAGCAGCGGCACGGCGGCGTCGTTCTTTCTGGTCTACAATCCCGGCGGGCGGCCACAGCTGCTCGGCGGTTCGCCTGATGAACAGGCGCGCCACCAGCAGCTTGGCTGGATGCGTGCCAACGGTTCGGTGGAAACGGCCAGTTCGCCGGCGGCCAACAACGTCAACCTGCTGGTGGAAACGGTATTGCTGAACTACATGGCATTGCATGGTGAAGCGGGCCTGTTCGGCAGCCGCTTCCCGCTGCACAGCCTGGGCAACGCCACCATGATGGAGCGCCTGACGGCGTTCCAGCCGATTGTCTGACGATTGCCTGACGCTGCGCCCGTTTACCTTGATGGAGTCACGCGTGCCACGACTGCTGCTGACCTGCCTCCTGTCACTGTGCTGGCTGGCCGCCAGCGCGCACGCCGACTGGGTGCAGGCGCAGTGGAACGTGATGGGCACGCGCGCCACGCTGGAATTCTGGCCGGGCGAGCAGGACAGCCGCGACACCGTGGCGCAGATCCAGGCGGAGTTCGACCGTATCAACGGGCAATACTCGCCCTGGCGCGAAGGCAGCGAGCTGTATCAGGCCAACCACACGGCGACGCAGGCCCCGATGACCGTGTCGGAGGAATTTGCGCAACTGATCGAGACGTCGCGTCACTATACCACCCTGACGGACGGCGCCTTCGACATCAGCTTTGCCACCGTCGGCCACCTGTACGATTACCGCGCCGGCATCGCCCCGGATGACGACGCCCTGGCACACGCCAGGGAGGGTGTCGGCATGGACAAGGTCACGCTTGATGAACAGCGTCGCCTGCGCCTGCACCATCCGGCCACACGCATTGATCTCGGCGGCATCGCCAAGGGCTACGCCATCGACCGCGCCGTGGCCATCCTGCATCAGGCCGGCGTGCGCCATGCCTATATCAGCCTGGGCGGCGACAGTTATGTGCTCGGCGACCGGCGCGGCCGCGCCTGGCAGGTCGGCATCCGCCATCCACGCCGCGAAGAAGCCGTGGCGATTTCCCTGCCACTGGAAGATATCGCCGTCTCCACCTCCGGCGATTACGAACGCTTTTTTATCCGCGACGGTGAGCATGTGCATCACATCCTCAGCCCCGCCAGTGGCAAGCCGGCCGGTGAGCTGGTCAGCGTCACCGTGCTGGCCGAGCGCGGCATCGACGCCGACGCCCTGTCCACCAGCCTGTTCGTGCTCGGTCGCGAGCAGGGCCTGGCATTGGCGAATCGGCTGCCGGGGGTGTCGGCGATTCTGATTGATCGGCATGGTGAGGTGTTTTATTCGGAGGATTTGGGGGCGTTGTGAAGAAGGCCGGATGCAAAAAAGAAGGGTCGGACGTCTGACGTCGGACGTCTGACGCAAAAGAAGAAGAGCAAAGAACCGACGTCTTTTTGTTTTAGCGTCCGACGTCAGACGTCCGACGTCCGACCCCTTATATCCCCCCCCACTACCGAGTACACTCCCCCCAAACCCACAACCCCCTCACCCCCATGCCCGCACCCCCCGTCCTGGTCTTCGATTCCGGTGTTGGCGGCCTGAGCGTCGCCGCGGAAATCCGTCGCCGTTTGCCGACCCAGCCGCTGCACTATCTGATGGACAGTGCCGGCTTTCCCTACGGCACCAAGGACGACGCGACCCTGACCGCACGGGTGGTGGAGGTGTGCCGTGACGCCGTGACCGCGCAACAGCCGCGCATGCTGGTGGTGGCCTGCAATACCGCCAGCACCCTGGCGCTGCCGGCGCTGCGCGCCGCGCTGCCGATCCCGGTGGTGGGCGTAGTGCCGGCACTGAAAGTCGCGGCCTCCGCCTGCCCCGGCGGCGAAATCGGCCTGCTGGCCACCCCTGCCACCGTGCATCGCCCCTATACCGACAACCTGATCCGCGAGTTCGCTGCCGGCTGCCGTGTACGCCGCCTCGGCAGCCGCGAGCTGGTGCAGTGGGCGGAAGACTGGGTGGCCGAAGGACGTGAACCGGACGGCCTGTTCGCGCATTTGAATGGCTGGCTGACGCAACCTGATCCGGTCAGTCATGTGGTGCTGGGCTGCACACACTTTCCGTTGCTCAGGCCGATGCTGGCGCGCTTGTGGCCAACGGTGATCTGGGTGGATTCCGGCGAGGCGATTGCCCGCCGCGTGGCGCAGTTGCTCGATGATGACATACCCGCTACAGGACACCCCGAAGCGCAGCTGTTCTGGACAGGCGAGCGACCGCCCGCAGACGGCGTGGAACGCTACCTGGCTACACTTTAATGTTGCCGACCTTCACAAGAGCTCCGTAGGGTGGGTAGAGCCAAAGGCGAAACCCACCACGTCCATGCCGCACACTGCTCGCACAAAAACAGCGAAACTGCCGGCCGCCGTAAAGGCCAGCTTCGATGATTTTGCGGGAGTGGATAACGGGCATGGACCCGGTGGGTTTCGCCTTTGGCTCTACCCACCCTACCGCGCAGCACGCGCCTGCACATCACTCAACGCCATCCACGCCTGCGCCGCCAGCCCGTTCAGCCGTGGCCGCTCGCGCGCAATCCACTCCAGCGCCAGCGCTTCAATCGCGACCTGCTGGCGTTGCATCAACTGCTCGCCACGGGCGTCCAGCTCATCCACGGCCCGGGTCAGGTCGGTGAGTGCGCTGCGCCACTGCGCCAGCCGGCCGCTGTCGTCGGTGGCGGCGCGCGCCACGCGCCCGCGCAGGGCATCGGTGTCCTGCAATAGCCGCTGTGCTTCATTGAGCAGCTTGCGATGCTGCCACTGGCGCGGCACCTGATCGTCCTGCAGGTCCCAGGCCAGCAGCCCTTCGTAGAAGGCCAGTTTTTCCCGCACGTTCGGCCGCACCCGGTCGCCCCATTTTTCCGCCAGGGCGCGCGCTTCTGTCAGGGCGGCCAACAACCGTGTTTCTTTTTCATCGCCGAAAGCGCGCCAGTCGTTGTCCTGCACTGCCGCATCCAGACGCTCGAACAGATGCTGGAGCTGCTGCTCCAACCGGGCTGCGTCCACCTCCGCCAGCAGCGCGTGTGCCTGGGGCACCCGTTCCTGGTGGCGCGTTTCGTGCGCCGCCAGCAATTGCTCCATGGCCGGCAGCGCGGCGCGCCAGCGGGTCAGCAGGCGGCGCTGGCGCAGCAGTTCGTGATAATTGCGCCAGGCGGCATGAAACGCATGGGAGGCAAACAGCGCCCGGAATGACACAAAGCTCTCCACCCGTTCTGGCACCAGTGGTGGCAGCGGGTCCATCGCGGTACTCCAGGGCACCTCGCCGAGCAGTTCGGCAAACCAGCCACCGGCACGGATCTGTTCGGCCAGCGTGCCCAGGTAACGATAGTGTGCGGTGTAGCCCTCGATGGCGTTGCGATACCCCTGCTCGGCGGCACTGTAGTCACCCAGGTCTTCATACACGCCGGGCAGCAGCAGGGCACCTTCCTGCACGGGCTCGTACTGCATCGGCCGCGCCACCAGTTGTTGCAGGGATCCGAGCGCGCGCGCCGGCGCATCCTGATCCAGCGCTGCGCGCGCGTGCAGCAGCAGCGACAGTTCCGCGTAGGGCCCGTCGAGCCGCGCAAACCCCATGTAGTAGGCGGCCTGTTCAGGCTCGCCCTGGCGCAGATGATGCACACCCAGCGCCAGCAGCGCGCGATCCTTGATGGCGTTGATTTCCGCATCGCCGGGCGGCAGGGCCGTCAGCTCGCGCAAGGACAGCAGGCCGGCCTCGCCCTGCCCGGCATTGATGCGGCTCACCGCCAGGTTGTACTTGAGGTAGGCGTTCAGGCGGCTGCCGGTGTCCAGTTGGGCGAGCGCGTCCAGGGTGTCGTCGTAACGCCCCAGCCGCATCAGGATGCGGGTGCGCAGGGCATGGTAGTTTTCGCGCAGGTCGTCCGGCACCTGCGTGACACGCTGATCAAGCAACGCCAGCGCCTGTTCCGGTTGCGCGCGTCGATAATACAGCTCCGCCAGATGTATCCAGATGCGCGTCGACAGGGACGGGTCGATGTCTTCGGTGAGCAACGCCCCGAACACTTCCTCGGCATCCTGCGGCATGTCGTAGGCGAGATACAGCACGCCCAGCATCACCCGCGCACGATCCCGCTGTGTCGGCAGGGCGTTGCTGTCCAGCGCCACCAGCGTGGTGGTCAAGGCGGCAAAATACTGCTGCTGAAAATAATCGTAGAGGATCTGGCCGTAGGCCGGGTCTTCGACACGGTGTGCCGCATGCAGGGCCGAGGCCGGCGCGGCAGCCGGCCACAGCGCAAGCAGCAGTAACGCAAGGACGCGGCGCATCACTGCCAGTTGCGGAAGACGATGTTGGGTTGCTGCGCCGCCGCATCATCTTCCAGGCGCAACTGGATGTAATGCTGGCCGCTGGCCTTCTCGAACGTCAGTGTGCCGGCGCGGCGAATTTCACGGCCGTTCGGGCCGATGCCGGTAACAAAGGCGGTCAGTTCGTGCTCGCCGTTGCGCAGGTTGGTGGTATGCAGCCGCTGCACGGCGCCGTTCCTGAGGGCGCGAATTTCGCGCTCGGTATAGAGATGGCTCACCAGGGTGTCGCCATCGAGTTTCAGCGTCACCGCATCCGGCGTGAAGAAACGGCCCACGTCCAGCGACAGAAACAGCGTCACGCGCGTGTCGGCGGGGAACAGCAGTTCCTCTTCCATCAGCAGCAGGCGCTTGTTGATATCCAGTATGTCGCGCCGGAACTGCGCGCTGTCGTCGCTCAGCTCACCGGCCACGGTCAGGCCGCTGCACAGTAGCAACACCGCGCACAGCAGACGGCGCAATAAGGTCAGGCTCACGATGATTCCCCAATCAGGCGTTCCCCAGTGATGCCGAATCTAGCACGCACGCCCGACGTCTGGCGCGCACCCGGTCACAGCCCGGCGCGGGCATGGCGGGCAAAGGTCCCCGGTGTGATGCCGGTCCAGCGGCGGAAAGCGTGGATAAAGCTGGCCACTTCGGCATAGCCCAGCCTGGCCGCCACCTCTTCCACGCTGAAGCCCCCGGCACGCAGCATCTCTTCCGCCAGCGCCTGGCGTACTTCTTCCACCAGGGCGCGGAAGCTGGTGTCCTGCGCCTCGAGCTGCCGGCGCAGGGTGCGGGAGCTGACGTGCAGCGCCTGCGCGACCCGCTCCATGTCCGGCATGTCTGCCGCAGCGGCCAGCAATTGCTCGCGCACCTGCCCGGCAATCCCCGCGCGGGCGCGGCGGCGCACCAGCAGGTCACGACACTGGGCCTCGCACAACCGGCGGGTGTGGCTGTTGGCCTGCGGGAGCGGCAAATCGAGCAGGCGGGCATCGAAGGCGGCCAGGTCCTGTGGCTGGTTGAACGTGGGCATGATGGTGAAGACCTGCCGGTACGGGCCGAGATCCTCCGGCGGCGAATGACGGAAGCAGACGCGCCGTTGTGGCAGCGGTGTATCGAACAACTCCCGTTGCAGCGTGGCAATGGCGGCGGCATCCCGTTCGAGCAGGAACACGCGCACATCCTCCGGCAGGTGGCTGCCATCCAGGCGCAGCCGCGCTTCACCTTCGACTTCCTCCAGCCAGATGCGGGCGAAGGCAAAGGTCAGGTCCAGATAGTGGATACCCAGCTCCACCGCACTGCGCAGGCTCGGGCTGCTGACCAGGCCGAAGCCCCAGATGCCGTAGCTGGTCAGGTGGTAGCGCTGCCCGGCCAGCACACCCGGGCCCGGGCCGCTGCCGATCCGGGCAACCAGATTGCGCACCAGATGCAGTTCCTGGCCGGCGGTGATCTCCGCCAGCGGGTCGGCCAGCAGCGCCTCGTCCAGCCCGGTATCCCGCAGGCAGGCCGCCGTGGACACGCCCAGTTCTTCACCGAGCTGGCAGAGCAGTTGTACCGAGGCGGTGCCCCGGCGTGCCTGAAGGTTCATGACGCCACTTGACCGGATGTCCGAAAATCACAATCTAATGGCCGCTGCGGTCATAAACAAGCCGCCTGACCTGCACTAGCATGCCCACCATCAGGGACTGTGACCGGGATATGTCATGCAGAACACCTTTGAAGTGGCCATCATCGGCGCCGGCTTTGGCGGGCTGGGTATGGCCATCAAACTGAAAAAAGCCGGCCGCGATTCGCTCGTGCTGCTGGAAAAGGCCGAGGACGTGGGCGGTTGCTGGCGCGAGAACAGCTACCCCGGCGCCGCCTGCGATGTGCCTTCGCACCTGTATTCCTATTCGTTTGAGCGCAAGCCGGACTGGTCGCGGCGCTTTGCCCCGCAGGCGGAAATCTTCGACTACCTCCGGCACTGCGCGCGCAAGTATGACCTGTACCGGCATATCCGCTTCGGCACCGAAGTAGCCGGCGCCCACTTCGATGACACCGCCGGCCTGTGGCGCATCAACACCACCCGGGGCGACACCCTCAGCGCCCGTTACCTGATCACCGCCACCGGCCAGCTCAATCGCCCGTCCATTCCCCGGCTGCCGGGTATCGACAGCTTCCAGGGCCCGGCATTTCATTCGGCCCAGTGGCGCCATGATCTCGACCTGACCGGCAAGCGGGTCGCCGTGATCGGTACCGGCGCCAGCGCGATCCAGTTCGTGCCGGCCATTGCGCCGCACGTCGCCAGGCTGACCCTGTTCCAGCGCTCTGCCCCCTATGTGATCCCCAAGGCCGACCGCCCTTACACGCGGCTGGAAAAAGCCCTGATCGCACGCTCACCGCTGCTGCAGAAACTCAGCCGGGGCGGCATCTACTCGCTGTACGAGACCCGCGTGCTCGGTTTCACCGCGCTGCAACAGGTGATGACGCTGTACGCCCGTAAAGCACAGGCGCTGATGCACAAGCACATCAAGGACCCGGCGCTGCGCCGCACGCTGACCCCGGATTACCCGATCGGCTGCAAGCGGGTGCTGATCTCCAACGACTATTACCCGGCGCTGGCCCGCGACAACGTCCAGGTAGTCGATACCCGCATCGACAACATCACGCCCACCGGCGTGCGCACCCGCGACGGCGTCGAGCACCCGGCCGATGTGCTGATCTACGGCACCGGTTTCCAGGCCACCGAATTCCTGTCGCCGATGCAGATCACCGGCCGCAACGGCCTCTCCCTGAACCAGGCCTGGCGCGACGGCGCCGAGGCCTACCTGGGCATTACCGTGCACGGTTTCCCGAACCTGTTCATGCTCTACGGCCCGAACACCAACCTGGGCCACAGCTCCATCGTCTATATGCTGGAGAGCCAGATTCACTATGTGATGGACAGCCTGAAGACCATGGACGAGCGCAACGCGCGCTCGCTGGAAGTGCACGAGGTCTCACAAGACGTCTTCAACCTGGCGCTGCAGGAGCAGATTCGCAGCACCGTCTGGGACAAGGGCTGCACAAGCTGGTACAAGACCGACAGCGGCAAGAACACCAATAACTGGCCGGGCTTCACCTTCCGCTACCGGCAACTGACGCGACGGATCAATCCGGATGACTACCACTTTACTGCCCGCTGACACCCGGCGCGGCCAGCAACTGGCGGCGGCGTCGCTGCGGCTGGCACTGCGCACGCTGGTGAAACCGATGTTCCATCCGGCGGTGCCGGTCGCCGTGCTGCGGCGCGGCCTGCGCCTCTCGGCACTGACCACCCTGACCGCCCGCGGCGTCGAGCGCAGCGTCGTCTCGCTCAATGGCGTGCCAACGGAATACCTGCATGTCCCGGATACGGCGCAACCGGCGCGCGCGCTGCTCTACCTGCACGGCGGCGCCTATGTAGTGGGCGGCCCGGGCACGCACCGGGCGCTGACCAGCCACCTGGCGCGGGCCAGCGGCGCCGGCGTGTTCGTGGTCGACTACCGGCTGGCGCCGGAGCATCCGTTCCCGGCTGCGCAGGACGACGCCGTGACGGCGTACCAAAGCCTGCTGGCCCAGGGCTATGCGCCGGAGAACATCGTGATTGGCGGCGATTCCGCCGGCGGCGGCCTGACCCTCTCCACCGCACTGCGCCTGCGCGACAGCGGCCTGCCGCTGCCGGCCGGGCTGATCCTGATCTCGCCCTGGGCGGACCTCACCCACCCGGCCGCGCACCATGCCGAGCAGCCGGACGACGTGATGCTGAGCTGGCGCACGCTGGAGCATGCTGCCGATCTGTACGCACCGGCCCGGCGCGAACTGCCGTACGTCTCGCCACTGCGCGCCGACCTGCGCGGCCTGCCGCCATGCCTGACCATCGGCGCCACCGACGAGATTCTCGCCGACGACACCCTGCGGCTCACCGAGGCGCTGGCCGCCGCCGGGGTGGCGCACCATACCTGCATCTATCAGCAGATGTGGCACGTCTTTGCCGTGCATGCCGGTGTGCTCAGCAGTGCTGACGACGCCATCGCACGCATGGCGACTTTTATTCAACGGGGACTGTAATGAGCAACAGCATTCTGATTACCGGTGCCGCCTCCGGCATCGGCCTGGCCACCGCGCAACTGTTCCATCAGAAGGGCTGGCGCGTGGGCCTGCTGGATATCAACCAGCGCGACCTGGCCCGCATCGCCGGCGGCCTGCCCGATGCCAGCGGCGCCCCGGCCTGGCATCGGGCGCTGGATGTCAGCGACAGCGAAGCCGCGCAGGCGGCGGTGGATGATTTCGCCCGGGATCACGGGCTGCGGGTGCTGTTCAACTGCGCCGGCATCCTGCGCACCGGGCATTTCGAGGACCTGCCGCTGGACGAACACGAGCAGACCCTGCGCATCAATGTGCTCGGCCTGATCACCATGACCCGCGCCGCCCTGCCCTGGCTGAAACAGGCCGAGCGCCCGGTGGTGATCAACATGAGCTCCGCCTCGGCGGTGCACGGCATCCCGCACCTGGCCAGCTATTCCGCCTCCAAGTTCGCGGTGCGCGGGCTGACGGAAGCGCTGAACCTGGAATGGCGCGCACTGGGTATCCACGTCTGCGACCTGATGCCACCGTTTGTGAACACACCGATGCTGTCACAACAGGCGTTCATCCCGCCGGTGCTGCGCAAGCTGGGGGTCAATATGGGGCCGGAGAAAGTGGCCCGCGCGGCCTGGCACGCGGTGGAGAGCAAGGCCGTGCATCACGCCATCGGCCTGCAGTTCAACGGGTTGGTGACGATGGAAAAGCTGGCGCCGAAAGCGGTGACGCGGCAGTTGATCGGCTGGTTGAGCCGCTGAAGGCGCCTGGCGCCTTCAGCAGCGGCACATCAGCCCGGCGGCCAGCTGAAGGGCCGGCCACCCAGCACATGGATGTGCAGATGAAACACCGTCTGGCTGGCGCCGGCGCCGTTGTTCACGTTCAGGCGGAAATCCGTCAGCCCCTGTTCCGCCGCCACGTTATTCGCCACCAGCAACAGGTGGCCCAGCAACGCCTGGTCTTCCCGGGTGGCGTCAGAAAGCTTTGGAATCGGCTTTTTCGGAATCACCAGGAAGTGCGTCGGTGCCTGCGGGTTGACGTCGGCAAACGCCAGCGCCTGGTCGTCCTCAAAGAGGATGTTGGCCGGAATCTCCCGGCTGATGATCTTGGAAAAAATGGTGTCGGCCATTGCCCGGTCTCACTGCGGAAAAAGAATCCGGCGTGCCGCGCACCCTCTTGCTGGAGCCACAACACGCCACGGGACAATCACCTTAATCCAGCGCCACCGGCATGACCAGTGTCTACGAGCCAGCATTGTCGACGTGGCACGGTTCACACCTGTAACGTTAATAATCAACAAATCGCCGGACGGTAGGATGAGCCGGCTGGCCGCAACTGTCATAATGTTGGCCGCTTTATCTCGCGGTAACGAACAGACAAGCAGGCAAACATGGCAACCCTCTTCGTGGATAACCTGACAGTGCTCGATTTTTCCTACCTGCACGGCAAGCGCGGCATGGTGGGCGAATCCTGGATCGTTGATCTGGAACTGACCGGCGATCTCGACGAGCAGGGCATGGTGTTCGACTTCGGCCTGATCAAGAAGGCCGTCAAGAAGGCCGTGGATGCCACCGTGGATCACAAACTGGTGGTGCCCGCCGACAGTGACCATCTGGTAGCCGGCCAGGCCGGCGGTGACGTCAATCTGGAGTGGGTCTATCAGGGCGGCACCATCCGCATGAAGGCGCCGACGTGCAGCACGGTGTACCTGCCGGGCTCGGAAGTCACCAAGAGCACCCTGACCCTGTTTCTGCTGGATATCGTCCAGCCGGTGCTGCCGGCCAACGTGCGCGAGCTGGTGCTGACGTTGCGCGAGGAAGACGTGGGCACGGCACCGAGCTACCACTACTCCCACGGCCTGAAGAAACACGACGGCAACTGCCAGCGCATTGCCCACGGCCACCGCTCCTGCATCCAGATCTTCGAAAATGGCCGTCGCAGCCGCTATTGGGAAAAACTCTGGGCGGATCGCTGGGAAGATATCTACATCGGCACCCGCGAAGACCTGGAAGGCACCTACTATATTGATGAGGTGCCGCACCACCGCTTCCGCTATGAAGCCGAGCAGGGCCTGTTCGAACTGCTGATCCCCGAAGACCACTGCTACCTGATCGACACCGACTCCACCGTGGAGCATCTGGCCGAGCACATTGCCCGCCAGCTCGCCGACGAGGCGCCCGGCAAGCACTTTCGCGTGCGTGCCTTCGAAGGGGTGGCGAAAGGGGCGCTGGCTGAGGCCGGCTCGCTGGGGCCGCGGGGGCCGGTGGGGTGAGAAAGAGGTCGGACGTCTGACGTCGGACGTCTGACGCCAAAACCAAAAACACTGCCCACCGATACTGGGGACCGGCATATGCCCCGATGCTGCAGGATAGCGCCTTCCCGGTTTAGCGTCCGACGTCAGACGTCCGACGTCAGACCCGCCCCCTCAAATATCCTGCTCCCGCTCGTCCGGGTCCTCGCGCAGGATATTCCCCGCCTCTTCCTGAATCAGCTTACGCAGCCAGCGGTGCGCCGCGTTGTGATGCAGCAGCGGTGACCAGGCCATCTTCAACTCAAAGCGCGGAATCACGAACGGCGGGTCCTTGATCACCAGCCTCGGGTTCTGGGCCTGCATGCGCGCCACCCGGCTCGGCAGCGTCGCCACCAGGTCATTGTTCATCGCCAGCAGCGCCGGCATCTGATAGTGGCGGGTAAAAATGGAGATGCGCCGGGTCTTGCCGATCCGCGCCAGCGCCTGGTCGATCCAGCCCAGGCCGCCGAGCTTTTCCGGGTTCATGCCGAAGCCGACGCCGAAGCCGGTCTTGGACACCCAGATATGCTGGGCGCTGAGGTAGGCATCCAGATTGAAATCCCGCGCCAGCGGGTTGCCCCGGTTCAGCAGGCAGGAAAAGTAGTCCTTCCACAGGGTGACCTGGTGGAAGGAGCGGGGGATCTCGTTGAAGCGGTTGATCGCCAGGTCCACCCGGCCCTGCTCCATGTCGGCATAGCTGACGTCAGAGGGCGTCAGGAAATCCAGCACCACGTTCGGCGCCTCCAGCCGCAGGCGGCGCACCAGATGCGGCACCAGGGTCGCCTCGGCGTAGTCGCTGGTCATGATGCGGAACACCCGGCGGCTGCTGTCGGGCAGGAATTCCTCGTCCGGGGTCAGCATCGCTTCCGTCTGGGCCAGCACTTGGCGCACCAGCGGTTGCAGCTCCAGCGCCCGTTCGGTGGGGTTCATGCCATTGGAGGTGCGGATCAGGAGCGGGTCACCGAACAGTTCGCGCAGGCGCTTGAGGCCATTACTCATGGCTGGCTGGGAGATGCCGAGCTGGTCGGCGGCACGGGTGACGTTCAATTCGCGCAGCAGGACATCCAGGTACTTAAGCAGGTTGAGATCAACGCGACCTATGTTCATGATGGGGCTCTCTGGAAGGGCTTGCTGGCAGGGCTTCCCGCCCGTCATTCGTTCTGTGAATGAAAATGCCACGATTATAATCAGGGCGAATTATGTCACTTGCCCCGGCGCAGGTCACTTGACCCTCAGGCCGCGTCAGCCGGTGGAATCCACCCTAGAGCTTGGCCCCGGAGACGCCGCCAGAATGCGCTGCGGTCACACCATGATGTTAATCAGTACTGAGGCACACTCCCGTTTGCGGTGTAGTATCATCGGGTTGGCACGCAGCACAGACTGCTATCATTATGATATTTAAGTGTTTTTGTCGGGAGGATGGAGTGTGATGGACAACAGAAAGGCATCCGTACAAACAAGACAGGAAGTGGAAAAATTCGTGGTACGCCTGCCGAAAGGCATTCGCGGCATGATCTCGGAAATTTCCCGTATCAACCATCGCAGCATGAATTCTGAAATCGTTGCGCGACTGGAAGAAAGTCTGGGTCTGTCGGCGCCAGTGGATGGCGTCAGCGAAGCCGCACCGGAGTTGTACGCCGTCAACGGCGATCATCCGCGTCCGGACATGCAACTGACCGACGAACAGACTGCCGCCCAGCAGGAAGAGCGTCTGCTCGAGCGCTTCCGTCGCCTTTCCGGCGACCGTCGTCGCGCATTGCTGGAACTGCTGCGCTGATCCAGCGGGCAACCGCCTCAGTGCTCTACCAAGGCTGGCCAACAGGCCAGCCTTTTTATGTCATGCGTGCCGATACCTGATGATTGTCTCCCGTCTTAACCAGTCGATCAGCGAAAGTGCACATTTTTCTCGCCACAATGCGCCCATGGTCGGCGTGCTCGGCCTGGTGAGCTTTCCGCTTTACTACTTCATCTGGCAATTTGTCTTCCCGCAGCCGTACGAAAGCGTGTGGCTGCGAATCGGTGGCGTGCTGGTGTGTATCCCGCTGCTGTTCTATCGCCTGTGGCCGGCGCGCATGCAGCGCTATTTTGCCGGCTACTGGGTGTTTGCCCTGAGCTACGCCCTGCCGTTCTTCTTTACCTACATGCTGCTGCGCAACGACCTGTCGCTGGTCTGGAGCATGAGTACCATGGCGGCGCTGTTCATGCTGGTGCTGGCCGTGTACGACTGGCTGCTGGTGATCTGCATTGCTGTCGTCGGCTCGTTGCTGGGCTGGATGGCCTTTCTGCTGACGGCGGACAGCGCCGCCGCCTTTTCCGCCTACATGCAGCAACTGCCGATCTATGCGTTCGTGGTGATTGCAGGCAGTATCTTCAACTACACCGCTAACATGGTGAAGGAAGAAAAACTCAACGCCCACGCGGCCATCGGTCGCAATATAGCCCATGAGCTGCGTACGCCTCTTTCTGGCATGAAGGGCGCCACCTCCGGCCTGGTGCAATACCTGCCGCACCTGGTCGCCGCACACCGCGCGGCCATGGAGGCCGGCCTGGACGTGCGCCGCATCCGCAGCACCCGCCTGGACCAGCTCAGCGACGCCGCCAACCGTATCCAGGAGGAGATCGACTTCTCCCATACCATCATCGACATGCTGCTGCTCAGTGCCGGTCAGACCACCATCAAGCAGGATAATTTTCGCAATCATTCCATCAATGACACCATCCGCCGGGCGCTGGAGCGATACCCGTTCAAATCCGAGCGCGAACGGCATCTGGTACAGTGGCAGGAAGGCGAAGACTTTGAATACTATGGGTCTGACCTGCTGGTGACCCACGTGCTGTTCAACCTGACCAAGAACGCCCTGCACAGCGTCATCAGTGCCGGCAAGGGTGTGATCCATATCAGCAGCAGTCGTGGCGTGGACACCAACCGGCTGATTTTCATGGACACCGGGCCGGGCATTCCCCGTACCCAGGTAAAACACATCTTCGACTACTTTTACACGTCGAAAACGGTTGATCAGGGTACCGGGCTCGGCCTGTCATTCTGCCGTCTGGTGATGCAGAGCCTGCATGGTGGCATCCGTTGCGAGTCCAGGCTCGGCGAATACACACTGTTCGAATTGTCTTTTCCCCGGGGTCGCTAATCATGTTGAAGCCTGTCATTCAGCCCTACTTTCATCCCACCACCGTGGTGATGGTGGATGACAACGAACGGTTTCTCGATAATTTCAGCCTGCAGCTGGATGAGAAACTGGCCTGTGTCTTCTATTCCTCGGCCGTGGAATGCCTGGCGATGCTCAACGGCCGCGCCAAGCGCACGCCGCTGGACCAGCGCTGCTTCTCCTACTACCAGCAGCCGTCCAACACGGCCTCGAACCGGGTCATCCGGCTGGACCTGACCCTGATCGAGCAGGAGATCAGCAATCCGGAGCGCTTCCGCGACATTTCCGTGGTCGTGGTCGACTACGACATGCCGGAGATGACCGGCCTGGAATTCTGCCAGCGCATCCGCAACCACCGTATCAAGAAGATTCTGCTGACCGGCGTGGCGGACGAGAAAATCGCCGTGGAGGCGTTCAACGCCGGCATCATCGATCACTTCATGATGAAGAGCGATCCGCAGATCACGATGCGCATCAACAAGACCATCAATGACCTGCAGCGCCGTTATTTCTCCGAAATTTCCTCGCTGATCCAGAGCACGCTGGCACTGGAAGCGCCGGATTTTCTCTACGATGCCGACTTCATCCGCTATTTCTTCGATCTGGTCGACAGGCACCATGTCGCCGAGTACTACTACGTCGAGGACCCGACCGGCTTCCTGATGGTGAGCGAGACCGGCCAGCTCTGGCGCCTGGTGGTCTATAGCGAAACCGACCTGCAACGCACCCTGTTCAACCTGCGCGGCCTGAAACCGCCGGCCGCCCTGATGAAACGCATCTCTTCCGGCAAGGCAGTGCCGTGGCTGTGGGCATCACCGGACGAATTCGACGAGGATGAGGATTTCTTCTGGGACGATTACGTGCACACAGCAACGCGTGTCAGCGGCGACCAGACCTGGTTCTGCGCACTGGTGGAAAGCCCGCCGGCAGATATTGAGTACGACAGCGAAACCTCCAGCTACATGGCCTACCTGGAAGAGCTCGACAAGCAATAAGCCTCTCTGCAGCACAAGCCCCGCAGCCCGCCCCCGGCGGCCGGACCCAGGGAAAGTGCCCGGAAAAGCCGAGGCTTTTCCAGGCCTTCCCTGGCTCAGGCCCGGGATCTATCAGCCGACGGCACGCTGACGTGTCACCACGTCACGATGCAGACGACGGGTCGACGCCCAGTCCCACATACCCACTTCATCACGAATCTCCGCACACACATCGAGCACATGCCCGACCTGATTGAGCGTCAGGCCGGCGTTGATGCTCAGGCGAATCATCGAGCGGTTCTTGGCCGTTGCCGGTGCGCAGAACACCGAGCCGAACACGTCACGCTCCTCCAGCGCCTCGCGCAGTTTCAGGGTCAGGTTTTCCGGCCCGGCTTCCAGCGAGATGATCTGCGACTGGCTGGCCGAGACGTTGTAGCCCAGCTCGGTCAGCCCGTTGCGCAGAAAGTCGGAGTTCATCCGCATGGCCTCACGCCGCCAGCCATCACGAATGATGATGTCGAGCGTCTTGTCGAGGCCGGCGATTTCATACGGCAGCAGACAGGAACTGAAAATCGCCGTTCGCGCGGTGCACCAGAAATACTCCTCGAAGGTCTTGCTGCAGAGGATGATGCCAGCACGGCCGGAGAACGCCTTGGCCAGGCTCGCGGTGACAAAATGCACCCGGTCATTGAGACCGTACTCGCGCACCATGCCACTGCCGAACGGCCCATGCGTCCCGAGCGAATGGGACTCGTCGACGATGATCAGGCAACCGAATTCGGTGGCGAGATCCACTACCCCCTCCAGTTCACACAACGCCCCCATGGTGCTGTACACCGAATCCACACAGACAATGCCCTGTCCGTATGTCTTCAACTGCCGCCGCAGGTGCTCCAGATCGTTGTGGCGGAATGGCCGCACCTGGGCGCCGGCACTGATCACGCCTTCCCACATGGACGCATGGGCGTTCATGTCCATGTACACCGGCACACCATCACTGGCCAGCACCTGGATCAGCCCCACGTTGGCGGCGTACCCGGACTGCGCCAGGATCGACGATTCATAGCCGGTGTAATCCGCCATGCGCCGCTCGAACCGGCGCTGGTGGTTGTCACCGCGCAGGAACGACCCGGACATCAGCACGCTCTGGGTGTCTCCCAGCAGACAGTCCACCTGCGCTTTCACGATTTCCTCGTGTCCGGCGATGCTCAGGTAATCGTTGCTCAACAACTGGATCGACTGCCGGTCAGGAATGCGACCCCGAAGGATGTGCTTGCCCCCCCACAGTTTCCCCCAGCGCTCCAGGAAAAATTCATCCATACGGCGTTTCAGAAAATCCGGCATGTCGGCGATTTTCGTCTGTACGGACAGTTCGTTGAGTTTGATATTCATGCATTTGTCTCCGATTAATACTGATTTGGTTTATCAGCAACACGTCATGGCTTGCTGATGGCAGAACGTGACGCGCTCTGTTTGTTTTTTCACGCCACGTTTCTAAGATAGAGCAAAGGTGATGGCTCTTTTACATCCGCTGATATCGAACGAATGCGAGGGAAAGGCTGCAAAAAACAGGTCAGATATCGGCCTGATATCAAGCTGATTGTCTTTTGATACCCAGGGATTTTTTTGTTTTTGAGGATCGCGAGAGAACGCCGCAGCAGGCAGCAGAAAAACCTCTTTTCGGCGATGTTTTTCTGGCAGAAAAATTTCTCTGCAAAGCAAAATCTGAATGCCATTCAGCGGTCATGTGTAAACTCTATGAACGCGTCCTGCACTGGCATCGGGCAAGGGAGCCGGAACAGGGCATCGTCCTCTGCGGCAGTCATGATTTCATAATGCCTGCACGGCCTGTCGGCTGCGCATCACCCGGCAACTGGTGGCAGCCCGCCCGCCGGTGGTAATCTATTGAGCCGCAAGGGGTTGTTTGCGTTACCCGGGACCACCCGGGACGTCAGGGGCAGGGATGAACAGTCAGCAGTCACTACAAGAAGACCAGTCATTACCCAACGGACGCGACCTGGCCCTGCCCTGGCACCTGACCCTGCCAGCGCGGCTGGAAAGCGCCTTCCGCGAACAGTTCCGCGACAACGCTGCCCGCCTGATTCCCGCTGCCACCATCTTGATGCTGCTGGTGTATGTCGTGGCCTTTGCGGTCGAGCATCATGTGGCCCCGGAGGCCACCGAGATCAGTTGGCGGCCGCGCCTGCTGGCCGCCATGGTCACGGTGGGCGTACTGCTGGCAAGCCGCCATGCCCTGCGCTGGCTGCAGCCGGCGGTGGCCGGCATGGCACTGGTGGTTGCCGGCATCCACCTGTACCTGGGGCTCAGCGTCGATCACCCACTGCAGGATGCCTACTTCTACGTCCCGTTCCTGGCCATCCTGCTGCTTGGCAGCCTGTTTCGCATCCAGCTCTACTGGGCGTTACCCACCAGCCTGGCCATCCTCGCCGCGCAGGCGGTGATCCTGTTCGGCGCCAGCCACCTCAGCGACGCCGAGGCGCTGGTGATCACCGCCTTCACCGCCTGCGCCACGGTCATGAGCCTGTTCGGCCAGTATTTCTTTGAGCGCCTGCAAAGGCAGCATTTCCTTTCCGACCGGGTACTGCACCTGCACCGCAGCGAATTGCATGCCGCCAACCGGTCCTTGGAAAGCCAGGCTACCGAGGACGGCCTCACCGGCGCGGTCAACCGGCGCGGCATGGACGTGCGCCTGAGCAACCTGCTGCACAACATGCAGCACCAGGCGCGCGGCGCCCCGGACAGCATCGCCGTGCTGCTGTTCGATATCGACTACTTCAAGCAATACAACGACACCTACGGCCATCAGGCTGGTGATGAATGCCTCAAGGCAGTGGCCGAGGTGCCCAAGGCCATGGTGCAGCGGGCCACCGATTTCGTTGCCCGTTATGGCGGCGAGGAATTTGTCATCGTGCTGGGTGGCACTCGGCTGCGTGATGCGCTGGTGTTTGCGGAACGCATGCGCGCCCGTATTGAGCGGCTCGGCATTCCGCACCGCAACTCCAAAAGCAACAACGTGGTCACCATCAGCATCGGTGTGGCCTGCACCGCCGAGGGTGTTGATTCTGCCGAGCGACTGATCCACCTCGCCGACGAAGCGCTCTACCAGGCCAAAGGCGCCGGCCGTAACCGGGTCGCCTGCGTCGATGACGACGGCTCCGTGCGAGTCCTCACCCCATGACGTCACTGCCCGGGAAGGACCCTGTGCAGCAACACCCGCCGCCAGACACCCCGGTGGCCCAACTCGACCGGCTCACTGCACTGCTGCACCGGCCGATCTGGCTGCTGCGCTTCCCTGCGGCGCTGGAGCAACCCTTCTGGCGCCGGCAACAACCGGCCCAGGTGCTGGCCGCACGCATCGGTGTACTGGTTGGCATACCGCTGTACCTGATCACCACACTGATCGAATGGCGCACCGATCCGGCACTGTTACGCCTCACCCTGCCAACCCGCGCGCTGGCGATCGGGCTGCTGTTGCTGGTGGGCGTGGCGGCCAGTTGCGCCATGACGCGCCGTCATCTGGCGTGGATCGTACCGCTGGCCATCCTGTTGCTGAACAGCCTGCAACTGTATATCTGCCGCTTCAGCGCACCGGCCTACCAGGCGATGACCCTGCTGTGGATGCTGCTGCCGCTGACCTTCATGAGCACGGTCTCGCGGGTGCCGTTTCGTTGCGCACTGTGGGTGGGACTGTGTACCGCCGGTGGCTTCCTGCTATGTTCGGCCCGCTTTTCCAGCCTTTCCGGTATCCAGCTCTATCACACCGGTTTCTTTTTTCTCTCTTTCATCCTGATCCTGCTGCTGAGTCACTTTTTCAATGAACGGCTGCAACGCCAGCGTTTCCTGCAGGCCAGCCTGCTCAATCTGCACCGGCGCGGCCTGCACCGGCCGGACCCCGGCCAGCCGGAGGTTCTGCAACCGGACCGCGAACTTGGCGTGGTCAGCCGCGCTGCGCTGGATCAGCGGCTGCGCAAGCACTTTGCCTACCACCACCCGCCACGTATCGCCGTGGTGATCTGCACGCTGGATCATTTCGATACCCTCGTCGCCACCTACAGCGAACACGAGGCGCTGTTCTGCCTGGCCACCGTGGCACGCACGGCGCAACGCATGGTTGCTGGCAGCGGTGATTTTGTCGCCCGGCGTGGTGACCGCTCTCTGGCGCTGGTACTGGAAGGCGGCAATGGCTTCGATGCACTGCATCTGGCAGAACGCTTGCGCCGGCAAGTGGAGGCCATGGGGATTCCGCACTTTGGCAGCCCAAGCCAGGTCATCACGCTCAGTGGCGGCGTAGCCGCCAGCGAACACCTGCGCGAACCAAGCGCCGATACCTTGCTGCAGGCTGCCGATCAGGCCCTGTCGCGGGCCCTCGCTGCCGGCGGCAACCGCAGCGAGGCGTGGCGTTCAGCGTGACGGCATCGGCCCGACCACGGTGGTCGGGTCCAACCGCTCCTGAAACCAATTGATGCGCCAGTCCAGATGCGGCCCGGTGGCACGCCCGGTGGCACCGACGCGGGCCACGGCCTGCCCCTGTGTCACCTCGTCGCCTTCCTGCACCAGCATTTCACTCAGATGAATGAAGGTGGTCGAGACGCCGTAGCCGTGATCAATGATCAGGGTGCCACCGGAATAGAACATGTCGTCGTGTACCAGCGTCACCACACCCGCCGCCGGTGCCACCACCGGCGTACCGGTGGGCGCGGCGATATCCAGGCCCAGGTGCGGGCTGCCGGGCACGCCGTTGTAGACACGCTGGCTGCCATATACGCCGCTGATGCGGCCGGTCAGCGGCCAGATGAAGCCGTCGGCGAAAAAATCCAGCGAGCTGTCGGTATCCCGCGCCCTGCGCACCAGCGCCGTTTCTTCACGAATGCGCGCCAGCACCTCCGGCGGCGGCGGATCAACGGTGCGTTGCGGCACGCCCTCGATGCGCTGGATATTCCATTCGCGTGGCGACAACGGCAGACGGACCCGTTCCTCCCGTGCTCCCTGCTTCAGCAGCAATGTCGCCTCGCCCTCGGTATCGCGCCCGAAGCCGAACGGCACCTGGCCCGCCGGGCTCACACGCAATGGCGTATCGCCCAGCCACACCTGCGTACCCGGCACCACCTCCGCCCGCAGCAGGGCGCCGGGCGCCGGGTCGCCGTGCAGGGTGATCAGCAGGGAATCCGCCGCCCGGGCGGCCACAGACAACAACAGACACAGACTACAAATAAGAACTCGCATCACTCACATCCAGTTGCGCCGGGTCGAGAATCTGGAGGGCATAGCTTTCCCAGACCCGGGCGCGGACAAACAGTTCATACAGCCCGGCATCGATATGCCGGGCATCGCGCATGCGTCGCAGGATACCCAGCGCTTCGGAAATTTTCATCGGTGACTTATAAGGGCGGTCGTGGGCAGTGAGCGCCTCGAACACGTCGGCAATCGCCATCATCCGCGCCGGCAGCGACATCTGCTCGCCGGTCAGGCCACGCGGGAAACCCGTGCCGTCGATACGCTCGTGATGACCACCGGCGTATTCCGGCACCCGGCGCAGCTTGCGTGGAAAGGGCAGCGACTCAAGCATGTCCAGCGTGACCTGGATGTGGTTGTTGATGATGTCCCGTTCGGCAGGGGTCAGCGTCCCCCGGACAATACACAGTGTGGCCACTTCCTCATCACTGAGCAGCGGTTGCAGCACACCGTCGACGTCACGCCACTCGCGCATGGCGATCTCGCGCACGCGCTGCTGGTCGGCCTCGGCCATGCGCTCGCTACCGACATTGATACGGCGCAGGAACGCCAGCTCATCCACCAGCGTCTCCAGCGTGCGCGCCAGCGTCTCGGCCAGGGCCTCTGCCGCCTGCGGCTCATCCGCCACGGCGGCAGCACACTCCGCCTGATACTGCACGCGCAGCACGGCGAAGCGTGTCGCCACCTCGTCGATGCGGTCATGCAGGGTGTGCAGCTTGGTGGATTTTTCCAGCACGGAGTCCGGCGTGGTCAGCTTGCCGCAATCGTGCAGCCAGGCGGCCACGCGCAGTTCATACCATTCGTCGTCGTTCAGGTTGAAATCGGCGTAGTGCTGCTGGTCCTCACAGGCGGCCCGGGCCAGCAGTTCAGTCAGCAACGGCACTCGCTGGCAGTGGCCGGAGGTGTGCGAGCTTTTCTCGTCCACTGCTCGCGCGATCACCTTGATGAAGGCATCCAGCAGTTGCTCCATCTCCTGAACCAGCAGGACATTATGCAAGGCGATGGCGGCATAATTGGCCACCCCGGACACCAGTGCCAGCAGGCGCGGCGGAAAATCCGTCACTTCCTGCGAGTCATCATCGCGGGCGTTGAACAGTTGCAGCACGCCGAGCACTTCGCGGCCGTGATTGAGCAGCGGCACCACCAGGCTGTTTTCCACCCGTTCGCGCATGTCCGGCGGCACACCGGCCAGTTCGCCCGGTTGCGGGCCGACCAGCACTTCACCGCTGAGCACCGCGCGGGCAGCCGGATGCAGGCTGCCGGCGGCAACCACCACCGGCGCTGCCGTCACCGGTACCCCGCCGGCGCCGCCCTGGCACAGCACCAGCGCCGGCCAGCGCAGCAGCACGCATTCCAGTTGCGGCGCCCGCGCGCCGGCACCGTCATCCAGCAGGTACAGCATGCCGCCATCTGCCCGCGCCAGCAGCCGTGCCTCGTCGAGGATCACTTCACACAGGCGCAGCGTGTCACGCTGCATGGTAATGCGCTGCGCGACACGCAGAAGACGCTGATAATGTTGCGGGCTGAACGGTTCCATGGCGCCATCCTGGGCTGTGACTCGGGGCAGAATAGCCCCGGCATCCGGGGGCGCATAGCATCGCTTTGTTACTGCATGAGGGCAGCATGTAACCCTGCTGGCAGGCTGCCAGCTCCCGTGGTTTCCTTGCAGCCCCCCGGCTGATTGCCTACCATCAGCCGGCTATCCAACCCTATTAGCCACAAGCCGACGACCTGATCCCATGAGCATAGCGTACCGGCTGCCCGACGGGGCGGCCCTGGAATTTGAGCAGCCCGTGTCCGGCAGCGAGATCGCCGAACGCATCAGTAAAAAGCTGGCCAAACAGGCCCTGGCCGTGAAAGTGGACGGCCAGTTGCGGGACGTCTATCTGACCGTCCCGGCGGGCGCCACCGTCCAGATCATCACCCGTGAGGACGCCGATGCGCTGGAACTGATCCGTCACGATGCCGCGCACGTCATGGCCGAGGCCGTGCAGGAGCTGTTCCCCGGGACCCAGGTCACCATCGGCCCGACCATCGAAAACGGCTTCTATTACGACTTCCACCGCGAGCAGCCGTTCACCCCGGACGACCTCAAGGCGATCGAGAAGCGCATGCAGGATATCGTGCGCCGCAACGAAGAGATCCGCCGCGAAGTCTGGGACCGTGACGAGGCCATCGCCTTCTTCCTGGAAAAGGGCGAGACCTTCAAGGCCGAGATCATCCGCGAGCTGCCGGCGGGCGAGGAAGTGAGCCTGTACCGCCAGGGCGACTTCATCGACCTGTGCCGTGGCCCGCACCTGCCCGCCACCAGCAAGCTCGGTGACGGCTTCAAACTGACCAAGGTGGCCGGCGCCTACTGGCGTGGCGACAGCAACAACGCCCAGTTGCAACGCATCTACGGCACGGCCTGGCGCGACAAGAACGAGCTGAACGAACATCTTCGCCAGCTTGAAGAAGCCGCCAAGCGCGATCACCGCAAGCTGGGCCGGGAAATGGACCTGTTCCACCAGCAGGAAGAAGCCCCCGGCATGGTGTTCTGGCACCCGCGCGGCTGGGCCATCTGGCAGAAGGTCGAGCAGTATGTGCGCCAGGTGTACCGCAAGAGCGGTTATCAGGAAGTGCGTGGCCCGCAGATCATGGATGTGAGCCTGTGGAAGAAATCCGGCCACTGGGACAACTACCAGGACAACATGTTCTTCACTGAATCCGAAAAACGGATCTACGCGGTGAAGCCGATGAACTGCCCTGGCCATGTGCAGATCTACAACGCTGCCCTGCACAGCTACCGTGACCTGCCGATCCGCTATGCCGAGTTTGGCGGCTGCCACCGCAACGAGCCGTCCGGCGCCCTGCACGGCATCATGCGCGTGCGTGCCTTTACCCAGGACGATGGCCACATCTTCTGCACCGAAGATCAGGTGCAGGAAGAGGTGACCGCATTCCACCAGCAGGCCATGAAGGTGTACGCGGACTTCGGCTTCGAGAATATCTCCGTGAAGCTGGCGCTGCGCCCGGACAAGCGCATCGGCACTGACGACGCCTGGGACAAGGCCGAAGCCGGCCTGCGTGCCGCGCTGGCCAGCGCCGGCGTGGAATGGGAAGAAATGCCCGGCGAAGGCGCCTTCTACGGGCCGAAGATCGAATACCATCTGAAGGACTCCATCGGGCGCTCCTGGCAGATGGGCACCGTGCAGTTTGATCCGATGATGCCGGAGCGCCTGGACGCCGAGTACGTCGACGAGCACTCCCAGCGCCAGCGCCCGATCATGCTGCACCGCGCCATCCTCGGCTCCATGGAGCGTTTCATCGGTATCCTGATCGAACACCACGCCGGCCACCTGCCGCTGTGGCTGGCGCCGGTGCCGGTGGTGATTGCCACCATCACCAATGCTGCCGATGAGTACGCCAACAGCGTGCGGGACACACTGGAAGCCGCGGGCGTAACGGTGGAAATGGACCTGCGCAACGAAAAGATCGGCTACAAGGTGCGCGAGCATTCCGCTGCCAAAGTGCCGGTGATTTTCGTCATCGGCGAACAGGAAGCGAACGAAGGCAAGGTCGCCATCCGTCGCCTGGGCAGCCGCGACACCGAGGTCGTCGCGCTGGCCGACGCCGTACAACAGATACAGGACGCCACCCGCATACCGGGCTGAGAGGATCATGTTCAAGGACAACGAGCAGCAGCCGAACGGTTTCACCCTGCCGCTGGCGCAGGCGCTGGATCACCTGCGCTGGAACGCTGACGGGCTGGTGCCTGCCATCGCCCGGCAGCACGACACCGGCGAAGTGCTGATGATGGCCTGGATGAACCGCGAAGCGCTGGAAGACACCCTGCGCACCGGCCGCGTGTGCTACTACTCCCGCTCGCGCGGCGGCCTGTGGCGCAAGGGCGAATCCTCCGGCCAGACGCAGACACTGATCGAACTGCGCATCGACTGCGACGGCGACACCGTGCTGCTGAACGTGGACCAGACCGGCCCGGCCTGCCACACCGGCCGGCGCGACTGCTTCTACTGGCGTGCCGACGGCGCGCAACTGGTGCTCGACAAGGCACCGCTCATTGATCCTGCTGACCTGTACCCGGACAAACGCTGACCGCCATGCCGACACTGACCCTGCACAATACGCTTTCCGGCCGGAAAGAAATCTTCACCCCGATCGACCCGGAGCGGATCACCCTGTATGTGTGCGGCCCGACGGTCTACAACTACGTGCACATCGGCAACGCTCGCCCGGTGGTGGCGTTCGATGTGCTGTTCCGACTGTTGCAGCGCCTGTATCCGCAGGTGGTCTACGCCCGCAACATTACCGATATCGATGACAAGATCATCAACGCCGCGCGCGACAACGGCGAACCGATCAGTGCCCTGACCGCACGTTTCACCGAGGCGTTCGAACAGGACATGGCCGCACTGAACGCGCTGCCACCGACCATCACGCCGCACGCCACCGAACATGTCGGCGACATGATCGGCATGATCGAGACGCTGGTGGACAAGGGCCACGCCTACGCGGCCGAAGGCCACGCATTGTTCGACGTGCAGAGCATGCCCGACTACGGCCGGCTGTCGAAACGCTCTCTGGACGACATGCTCGCCGGCGCGCGCGTGGAAGTGGCGCCCTATAAAAAATACCCCGGCGATTTCGTGCTCTGGAAGCCGAGCAGCGACGACCAGCCCGGCTGGGAATCCCCCTGGGGCCGTGGCCGCCCCGGCTGGCATATCGAATGCTCGGCGATGATCGCGCGTCACCTCGGCCCGCTGATCGACATTCACGGTGGCGGCCAGGACCTGATCTTCCCGCACCACGAAAACGAAATCGCCCAGGGCTGCTGCGCGCACGGCACCGACTATGTGCGCTACTGGCTGCACAATGGCTATATCAATATCGATGGCGAGAAGATGTCCAAGTCACTGGGCAACTTCCGGCTGGTGCGCGAGCTGCTGAAAGTCTATCCCGGCGAAGTGCTGCGCTTTGCCCTGCTGTCGGCGCATTACCGCTCACCGCTGAATTTCTCCGAAGACGTGTTGCAACAGGCACGTTCAACGCTGGACAGTCTGTACTACGCCCTGCTCGGCCGTGGTGAGCAGGTGACACCAGAAGCTGGCTATGCACTACCGGAAGATCATCCGGTCAATCTGGCCCTGTGCGACGACCTGAACACACCGGAAGCGATCAGCGAACTGCACCGCATCGCCGCCGCGCTGAACAAGGCCGACGACGCCGACAAACCACGCCTGAAAGCCGAACTGCTGGCGGCGGCGGCGTTGCTTGGGCTGCTCTCGCAAGAACCGTCTGCCTGGTTCCAGCAGGGCAGCGGCGACAGCAACCTGGCAAATGAAACGATTGATGCGTTGATTGCCGAACGCGCCGAAGCAAAAAAATCCCGTGATTTTGCCCGCGCTGACGCCATTCGGCAGCAACTGGACGAGGCCGGCATCGTGCTGGAAGACACGCGCGAAGGAACACGCTGGTCGCGCAAGTAGGTATTTTTATCGTGAGGCCGGATCACCGGCCTTTTTTATGACGCCGGCTGCAGGCTGTCGTGCAGCGCCATCACCTGCCGGCAAATCAGCGCCAGTTGCGACTGCACCCGGCGATGGCCTTCATCAAGTTCCTCCGGAATCGCCTCCAGCGCCTGCGCCAGTTCTTCCATGCGTTGACCACCCGCCGGCACCGGCTGCGACTGCATCAGGGCCTGCGCCATCGCATCCAGCCAGTCCGCCATCGTTTCCACTGCGTCATCAATCAATGCATCGCTGGCATGCGCCTGCAACAGATCCCGGTGCGCACCCAGTGCCGACAGATAATTCAGCAGGGCATGGGACAACGCCAGAAAACGCAGCCCGCTTTCCACATCGCCCCGCAACCCGTCCGGCTCCTCTCGCATATTCGCCAGCATTGCGGCCAGCGCGGCGTCGGCGTTGTGGGCTTCGCGCCGGGCGATGCGGTAATTCAGATCATCCCGTTTGCCCGTGTCGTACTGGTGCATGATCTGCCGCAGGTAGCGACCATGGCTGGCCAGGATCGTTGCCTGCAAACGATCAAGCCGTCGCCCCTGCCAGTCAGGCAGCACCAGCAGTACGGCTGCGCCGGCCAGCGCACAGCCCAGCAGCGTATCCATCAGGCGCGGCCAGAACAGCGCGTAACCATCGCCCACCTGGTTGAAACAGAACAGCACCAGCAAGGTGATCGCCGCCGTCGCCACCCGGTAGCGCCGATGGCGTGTGGCAAAGAACAGCACACCCGCCACCACCGCGAACAGCGCTTGCCACTGCGGTGACGGAAACAGATCGAACAGCGCCCAGCCCAGCGCCAGCCCGAGCAGGGTGCCGGTGACCCGCTGGCCAAGCCGGCGCCGTGTGGCACCAAAACTCGGCTGGCAGACAAACAGCGTGGTAAGCAGAATCCAGTAGCCCTGTTCTGCATGAAGCGCATGCATCAACCCGTACCCGGCCGGCAATGCCAGCGCCAGCCGCACCGCATGACGAAACACGGACGACGCCGGGGTCAGGTGGCTGCGCAGACGCGCCGTGATTTCCCGCGCGGTACGTGGCGAATGGTCAAGCAAGGTGCTGTCGTGTTCCGCCACCAGGGCATCGGGCCGTCCGGCACGCGTCAGCAGATCCTCCAGGTAGGTGAGGTTGTCCATCAGCGCACCGAGCAGGCGCAGCAGGCCACGCCGCGCCGGATCGCTTTGTGTGGTCAGCCACGCCATGGACGTGCGCAGATCATCAAAGGCCGGATTCGGCATGGCACCGTAATCGAACGGTTGCCGCTGGCGCAACGCACGGCCGAGCGCCTTGCAGGCACTGCCCTGCTGGCGCAGCACGCGCTGGAAACGAAACATCACATCGCTGTGAAAAAACGCCTCCGCCAACCGGTGATAGGGATAGTGCGACGAACTGGCGCGCTCATGAATATCCTGCGCCAGGAAATACAGTTTCAGGTAGCGATTCACACGCTGCCCGGCGCGGCGCCGCGCCAGCCGGTGCAGGATCACGTCGCGCGCATCGTTCATGGCCTCGACCACACGCCGGTTTTGCTGTGCCAGTGCCAGCCGGTGGCTTTCCACATCCAGTTGCGTAAGCGGCTCGAACAGGCGCGATTTCAGCTTCAGGTATTCACCGAGTTCGATAAACACGCGCGACAGCACCTGCTGCACGGCCTGCTGGGTAAACAGCGCCTGCCACAACACCGACAGCAATCCATACCAGGCGGCGCCGGCCAGCAGGCGCAGCGGTTCCTGCCATAGCGCCAGCGTCACACCATTGCGCTGGTCAACGCCGATCATGCTGTAGATGGACAGGATCAGTGTCGCCGAACCAATGCTCGCATAACGACCGCCCAGCGCGCCGAGCATCACCAGCACGAAGCTGGCCAGCGACAGCGCCAGCACAAACGGCACCGGCCAGGGGAACAGGATTTCCACCGTCAGCGATGCCACCGCAAAACACAGCAGCGTCACCAGCAGCGCGCGCAGCCGGCCGCGCCAGTTGTCGTCGGTTTCCGCCAGCGCGCTGGCAATGACACCGAGAAACAGCGGAATCAGCCAGTCCGGCCGGGCAGTGAAATGGCTCCAGAGCAGGGCGCCGGAGAGCGCCAGCAAAATGCGCAGGCTGTCGCCGAACGCCTCCTGTCCCCACAACCGCCCGAAGGCGTGACGAAGCGGAGACAACAGGGTGGCGGCAGCGGGCATGGCGAGGCGTCACGGCAATCGGGAAGCGGTCACTATACCACTGCGTGATCATCTGGACTTTTGTTACAACATATCATAATCTGCCACGCACACTTGGCCCCGAACCGGCCACCCTTCCGACGCCTCAACGCATGGTGCATGGTGAAATCCCTGCTGCTCGGCATGATCCGACTGTACCAGTTCCTGCTCAGTCCCTGGGTGGGCAACCAGTGCCGTTTCTATCCGACCTGCTCAGAGTACGCTCGCCTGGCGATCATTCATCACGGCAGCCTGCAGGGCAGCTGGCTGGCCACAAAACGCGTCTGTCGCTGCCACCCCTGGCATCCCGGCGGGTTTGATCCGGTGCCCGGCGTCCCACTGCCCGAGGACGCACATCCCGAGGCCGATGACGATGCGCGCTAGCCGGTCGTGGCGCGCCCTGCCCTGGCTGCTGGCGCTGCTGATGGTCGTGGGCCAGGCCCATGCCGTGGTGCATGCGCTCAGCCACATCGACGTTGGCACCGGGCATACGCTGCACAGCGATCACGACAACGATCACAGGCTGCCCGGCCATGCCGGCGTGTCGCATTCCGATCTCACCTGCAAGCTCTGCGCCGCCGGACACGCCACCCTGCCGGCCGCCACCCTGCCGCTGATTCCGCAACACGAAACCCACGCCTGGTGTGCCCCACCGGACAACCGCAGCCTTGCCGCGCCCCGCGAGCAATACCTCTGCCGGGACCCTCCCCGCGCCGGCTGACCGCCGGCCCCGCTGCTTTTCCTGACCCGCGTGCCGGCGGTCATTTCCTGCTTTCCGGAAACTGACTGCACACGAGGGTAATCGCATGTTGAGCAAATACCGCCAGCTCGCGCTGGCGACGGGGACCGTGATGGTCGCCTCACTGGCCAGCGCCAGTGTGCGCGCCGATGCGGAGGACGCCGGCACCACGCACCAGCTCGCGCCGGTGCGGGTGTCGGCCATGGCACTGGACGAAGACGCCGACAAACTGGCCGCGCCCTACAGCGTGATAGAGGAAGACGAAACGTTCCGCCGCAGTGCGGCCACGCTCGGCGACACCCTCAATGGGGAACCGGGTGTGCACGTCGACACATTCGGCGCTGGCGCCGGCCGGCCGGTGATTCGCGGCCAGACCGCGCCACGGGTCAGCGTGCTGTCTGACGGTGCCGCGCTGGTGGATGCCTCGGCAATTTCGCCGGACCATGCCATCACCGCCGAGCCACTGCTGATACGCCGGGTGGAAATCCTGCGCGGCCCGTCCACGCTGCTGTACGGCGGCGGCGCCATCGGCGGCGTGGTGAACCTGCTGGACGACAAGATCCCCACCGCCATGCCGGAAGAGGGTGTGGACGGCTTTGTCGCGCTGCGCGGCAACACCGTCGCCAACGAACGCGCCGGGGCAGCCGGGATCACCGCGCGCGCCAGCGAACACCTGGCCATCCACGTGGAAGGCTCGACCCGCGACGCCAACGACTATGAAGTGCACGGCTTTGACACGCTGCGCGTGGACGGCACCTTTGCCGAAAGCCACAACGGCAGCGCCGGGTTGTCCTGGATCACACCGCGCGGCTATATCGGCATGGCCTACAGCTACCGCAAGGACAAGTATGGCCTGCCGGGACACAGCCATGAGTACGAAGGTTGTCATGCGGAGGGCGGCAGCCTGCACTGCGACGATGACGGTCACGACCATGGTCACGATCACGACCATGAGCATGACCACGCGCAAGCCGCCCCCTGGGTGGATCTGGAAAGCGAGCGGGTCGATCTGCGCGGTGAATACCGCGACCCGGTGGCCGGTGTCGAGCGCGTGCGTTTTCGCGCCAGCTACACCGACTATGCCCACGATGAAATCGAGGGCGGCATGGTCGGCACCCGCTTCCAGAACCTCGGCTATGAAGCCCGGGTCGAGGCCGAGCATGTGCCGGTGGCCGGCCTGCACGGCGTGATCGGGGCACAGTACGGCTTCAGCCGGCTGACCACCGAGGGCACCGAGGCGTTCCTGCCGCAGACCGAAACGGAAACCCTCGGGGTGTTCATCCTGGAACATTACGCACTCAACGAGCAGTGGCACCTGGAAGCCGGTGCACGGCAGGACTATCAGAAGATTGCCACGCGCAACGATCCGCAGGACCTGCCGCACTCGCGCATGTACGGCACCTCGGCGTCGGCGGCTGCCACCTGGCAATTCCTGCCCCGCTACAGCCTGTCGTTGACGGCCGCCCGCTCGCAGCGCCTGCCGCACGCACAGGAGCTGTATGCCCGCGGCGTGCACCTGGCCACCAACACCTATGAGTGCGGCCTGTTCCCGAGCGCCCTGACCTGCGGCGGCGCGGCCGATGACGCGCGCATCCGCGCGGAAACCTCCAACAACATTGGCCTGACGCTGCGCCGCACCATGGGCGAGCTGACCTTCAATATCGGCGTGTTCCACAACCGCGTGAACGATTACATCTACGCGCGCACGCTGGACCAGTTCGAGGATTTCCGGCTGATCAAGTACACCCAGGCCGACGCCGAGTTTACCGGCGCCGAGGCGGAAGCCACCTGGTTCCTGTCGGACCAATACTCCGTCACCGCCTTTGGCGACACGGTGCGCGCCACCTTTGTCGACGGCGGCAACCTGCCGCGCATTCCGGCCTATCGCGCCGGTGCACGGGTCAACCGCTACTGGGACACGCTGACCGGCGAAGTGGAGATGTATCACGTCGGCAGCCAGGACGACATTGCCGACTACGAACAACGCACACCTGGCCACAACATGCTGAACGCATCACTGACCTGGCATCCCGCCGGCGACGATCGCTACAGCCTGTTCGTGCGCGGCACCAACCTGCTGCGCGAAAAAATCTGGCATCACAGCTCGTTCCTGGCCAATAACGTGCCGGAACCGGGCCGCAACCTCAGCGTCGGCGTCCGGCTGACGTTCTGAGCACTGACGTTGCAGTGATCACCACACGCATCATGGAGCAGAACATCATGACCCCTTTTTCCAATGGCTTTGCGCGCCCGATGGCGCTTTCCCTTCTCGCCGCCAGTGTCGTCCTCAGCGGCTGTGGCAATGACAGCAACCCGCGCCCCGGCACCGGGGATGATCACGACCACGGCGGCCTGCGCGGCCGGCTGGTGTTCACCAACGCCGGCAGCGATGCGCATGCCTATGTGTACGATCTGGATGCGGGAGAAATGCTGCCGGACCTGCACCTGGACTATCCTGCACACAGCCTTTATGCCAGCCCCGGCAAACGCTTCGCGGTCATTACCCAGCGCGACACCGGCGCCAACCCGAACCAGGTCCAGTTCGTCGACGCCGGCCTGTTCGCCCACGGCGATCACATCGACGCGGCGAACCCGTCCCTGGTCAGTCTGACGCTGTCCGGCGAAACGCCAGCGCACTACCGCACGGTGGAAGACCAGGCTGCGCTGTTTTTCGACGGCGCCACGGCCAGCAACCGCTTTGTGCTGTTTACCGATGCCAGCCTGGAAGCCGCCAGCATCATGGCGGCCGACAGCAGCCTGGCCGCCCACCACGGCATCGCCGAGCCACGCGGTGAGTTCGTGCTGACCAGCAACGCCACCCGCGATGCGATTGAGGTGCACGAGCTGCACGGCGATCACTTCCATCTGGAAGAGACGCTGGCCGAACCCTGCACCGGGCTGCACGGCGGCGGTTCGCTGGAGGATTTCGCGGCGTTCGGCTGTGACGACGGCGTACTGGTCGTGGCACAGAACGGCGCCACCTTCACTGCCAGCAAGGTCGCCACGCCGCTGCGCGTCACGCAGGTCAGCGGCCACCACGCGCTGTCACAGTTCGCGACGTTCGCCACTGGCAATCAGGTGATGTACGCGGTGGATCCGGTGGCCGGCACCCAGCAGGAGATCGACTGGTCCAACGGCGCCGGCGCCACACGCAGCCAGCACCAGATCGACGCCCACGGCGAGCATCTGCTGGTGCTCGACACCACCGGCACCCTGCACGTACTGGAAGCCGATGACTGGTCCTATAAAGGCAGCGTCGCGGTACTCGGCAACGTTACCGGCGCGCAGATCACCACCAGCGGCACGGAAGATATCGCCTACATTACCGACCCGGCCAATGAAGCGATCCTGGCCGTGGACCTGGAGACGGTGACCCTGCTGGATGATGAACGTATCGAGCCGGGTTTTGCCCCCGTGGGCCTGGCCTGGACCGGCGTTGTCGAGGCCGGTGACGAGCACGATCACGCGCACTGAGCCTGACAGGCGAAGGGGCAAGGCCCCTTCGCCTGTGTCCGCCCGCACACCACACGCACACCACAGGACAGGCGGCGAGCGAGGGGCAAATGAATCCGCTACAATGCCCCGCATTCGAGATTCATGACCTCAGGAGCCACCATGAAAGCAGTCCTGCGTACCCTTGCTGTTGCCGGCCTTACCCTGGGCACCTTCATCGCCCTGCCCGCCCAGGCGCAATCCGGTTATGTGACCATGGGCTATGTGCTGAGCGACCTGGAACCCAAGCGCGCGCGCAGCAGCGCCGATGTCGACGCACTGCAGTTCGGCTTCGGCGGCTGGTTCAACGCCGAGCAGACCTTCGCAGCCGAAGGCCGTATCGCCCTGGGCCTGGGTGATGACAGTTTCACCAACCAGAACGGCATCCGTGGCAAGGTCGAGATCGATCGCTACTACGGCGGCTACCTGCGCGCCCAGTTCCCGAACACGGTACCGGTCCGCCCCTACGGCCTGGTCGGTGTCACCCGCGTGGAGACCACCGAGAAGACCAATGGCAGCCGTGGCCGCAGCTACAGCGATGTCTCGCTGGGCTTCGGTGTCGACGTCCGCCTGGACCGCAACATCTTCGTGACCCTGGAATACCTGCGCGCCACCGACAGCAGCAGCAGCGAAGTCACCAACCTGACCCTTGGTATCGGCGGTCGTTTCTGATGACCCGGGGAGATTTCCCCTACTGCCACCGCCTGCGCGTCCGCTACTCGGAAGTGGACGCGCAGAACGTGGTATTCAATGCCCACTATCTGACCTACTTCGACGTCGCGCTGAACGAATACCTGCGCGAACTCGGCTACGACTACCACGCCCTGGTGAAACAGCAGGGGCTGGACTTTCACCTGGTGAAATCCACCGTCGAGTACCTGGCACCGATTCATTTCGATGAAGAACTGGATATCGGCGTGCGCGCCGGCCGCCTCGGCAACAGCAGCCTGACCTGGGAGCTGGGCGTGTTTCGCCGTGACGAGGACGCCTGCCTGAGCCGGGGCGAGATCATCTGGGTCTGTGCTGCGGTGGGAACACACAAGGCGCATCCGCTGCCGGATGAGCTGGTGCGATTGCTGTCGTAATCCGGAACCCTCACTGCGCGAGCCCCAAAAACGGGCCAAAAAAAAGAGAGCCGAGGCTCTCTTCTTCTGGTGTCCGGGCATGCCGGCTTTATGGAATCGGCAGGTAACCCCCGTCCACATTCTTGGTCACAATCGCCACCGCATTGTGTGCGTGCAGGCTCTCCAGGTGGTTCACCCGCAGCCAGAAGTCCTTGTACTGCGGATCCTGGTCCATGACCACCTGCAGGCGCCGCGCAGCGTCTTCGCAGAACATCAGGTTCTGGCCATTGAGACGGGCGAATTCCTGTTCGTCCTCACGTTTCACTGCGGTCTGCACTGGCGTCTTCAGCGCACCCTCGATCAGGTCGATCAGGGCAGTAATCGGGAAAGCGTCATCCTGGGCATGATCCAGCAGCACCCGCACCTGGGCGATGGAGCGCTGGCTGTGCGGCGTGGCCACGATGCCCTGCTCGGTGCCGAGCCATTCGGCGGCATCTTCTGCATCAATGGTGCCGACATCACCGAACTTCTCGCGGAAGGCGTCCTGGATCAACTGGCGTGCCAGCGCCGCCGAACACGGGCAGGTGGAGGAATACGGCACTTCCACCGACAGCTCGATACGCAGGCCCTGCTCGCACAAGGTGCCGGCGATACGTACCGGGTAGCTCTTCCAGCCGGCGTACTGGCTCTTCAGCGACGGGCGCCGCACCGAATATTCGAAGTCCAGCTCGACAAAGGCACGGCTGCTGAGGCCGTCGTGAGTGTGCAGGAAGTTTTCCAGCAGCGTGCGGATGGACGCCGTGCTGACGGAATGATCACCGAAGGTTTCTTCCAGCATCAGGTACAGGCGCGACATATGAATACCGCGCGCGTTGGTGTCCGCCAGGTTCACATACGCCTGTATTCTGGAACTGATCGGACGCTCACCGTGCACACTGTCGCTGACCCGCGCCGGCAGGTGGATTTCACTCATGCCCACCCAGTCCAGCTTTGGCCCTTTATGGCGGCTGGCCATGCTGGCGACATCCGGCATGCTGTGGGGCGCTGCGTCTTCGCGTTTCATCAGGATCTCCATCTTGCACGGGCGGGCCGTGGGATGCGGCGGTCAGGGCAGCGGCCCGTGACGCCTCGGGGCGGGCAAGTCTAGCAGAAAAGCCCGGGGTAATTGACCGACTTTCCGTGGGGGGATATCACGCTTCCTGCACCCCCATGCACGATGCTGCGCCACGCGCACGCCTTCGCGCTTTATCACCTGTCGTCAGGGGCGGAAGTGTAGCCGCCAGGCACGTTTTTCAAGCGTGAAACCGGGCTATGGCCTTCATAGCCCGAAACTTTCCGTGACCACCCGTTCATTCCCTGAACACCCCGCAGCACGCGGCTTTGCGGCATTTCTGCAGCGATCCGGGTGGCCGGCGGCAAGCATTTTTACGCCTTAAATTTTGACATCTAAAGTTTCGGGCGCTATGGTTTACGCCACGTTTAACGGATAGATATTCATATTTATCAACCTATTAAGTATGGATATCGAGGAGCGGACGCGAAATGAGTAGCCCACGCCCTCATTACTTTTACTTACTGTCGAGAGTATCAGCAGACATGGCGAGGCATGACGAAGTGTTGATTGCATTACGCAGAATCATTCGCGCGACTGATATGTACTCGCGCCATCTGAGCAAGGTCGCCGGGCTGACCGCCCCGCAACTGCTGGTGATGCAGTCCATCGCCAATCGCGGCGAGATGACCATGGGCGATATCGCCGATGAGGTGTCTCTCAGCCAGGCGACCATCACCACCATTCTCGACCGGCTGGAAAAACGGGAGCTGATCCAGCGCACCCGTGGCTCCACCGACAAACGCCGGGTGTACGCGAGCCTCACCGAGGCCGGCGCCGTCCTGCTGGAGAAGGCCCCCACGCCGCTGCAGGAAGAGTTCATCGAGCGCTTCGCCGAACTCAACGACTGGGAACAGTCATTGATCCTGAGTTCGCTGCAACGTGTCGCCGCGATGATGAATGCCGGCGATATCGACGCCTCACCGGTGCTGGATCTCGGCGCCATGGATCGGGCCCAACCGACCGTGGACCTCAGCGACCGGCGAGCGCGCAGCGCCCCATCCAAACCCACCATTTCCGAGGCCAACAGAAAGTAAACGCTATGCTTGCAGAGAAAACGGACACCCAACAGGACCAGGACAGCACACCGCAGATCGCGCTGCGCAAGCCGGAGAGTCAGGACGGCGCCCGTCTGCACAAGCTGATCAGCGAGTGCAAGCCCCTGGACGAGAACTCCACCTACTGCAACCTGCTGCAGTGCACCCATTTTGCCGACACCTGCGTGGCGGCCGAGATGGACGGCGATCTGGTCGGCTTCATCTCCGGCTACATCCCGCCGAAACAGCAGAACACGCTGTTTGTCTGGCAGGTGGCGGTGCACGAGAAAGCCCGCGGGCAAGGCCTGGCCAAGCGCATGCTGGCCGAGCTCATCGGTCGCGACGAGTGCGCCAACGTGCAGTTCATCGAAACCACCATTACGCCGGACAACGAGGCGTCATGGGGCATGTTTCGCAGCTTCGCCTATGCGCGCCGCATGCCCACCGAACAGTTCATCCTGTTCGACAGCCGGCTGCATTTTTCCGGCGAGCACAAGGACGAACATTTGCTGCGCATTGGCCCGTTCAACCGCGACGACGCCTGAGCGAACACCCTGATACATACCCACGTGGCACGACGGCGGATGCCGTCACCACACAGTGAGCCCCGCTCACTCCGTCATACCCACGCATTGGGAGGTGCGAACCATGGACACACAGATTTTTGACCGTATCGAATCCGAAGTGCAGAGCTATGCCCGCAGTTTTCCGGTTCTGTTCAGCAAGGCCAAAGGCTCCTATCTCTATGACGAGGAAGGCCAGGCCTATCTGGACTTCCTGGCTGGCGCCGGCACGCTCAACTACGGCCACAACAACCCGGTCCTGAAGGAAAAGCTGGTCGCGTACCTGAGCGAGGACTACATCGTGCACGGCCTGGACATGCATACCGTGGCCAAGCGCAATTTCCTCAACATGCTCAACGACGTGATCTTCAAGCCGCGTGACATGGAGTACATGGTGCAGTTCACCGGCCCGACCGGCACCAATGCCGTCGAAGCCGCGCTGAAGATTGCCCGGAACATCAAGGGCCGTTCGAACATCATCACCTTCACCAACGGCTTCCACGGTGTATCGCTGGGCTCGCTGGCCGTGACCGGCAACAGCCACCACCGTGATGCTGCCGGCGTCGAACTCAACGGCGCCACCGTGATGCCGTACGACGGCTACATGGGTGAAGGCGTGGACACCACCGAATATATCGACAAGCAGTTGTCCGACTCCTCCAGCGGTGTCGACAAGCCCGCCGCCGTGATCGTGGAAACGGTGCAGGGCGAGGGCGGCATCAACGCAGCCAGCTTCGAGTGGCTGCGCAACCTGGAGAAGCTGTGCAAAAAGCACGACATGCTACTGATCGTGGATGACATCCAGGCCGGCTGTGGCCGGACCGGCACCTTCTTCAGCTTTGATGAAATCGGCATCAAGCCGGACATCATCACGCTGTCCAAATCGCTCAGCGGTTATGGCCTGCCGTTCTCGGTGGTGCTGATGAAGCCGGAGCTGGACCAGTGGAAACCGGGCGAGCACAACGGTACGTTCCGTGGCCACAACCCGGCGTTTGTCACCGCTGCTGCCGCGCTGGATCACTTCTGGCGTGACAACACCTTCGGCAACGAGGTGAAACGCAAAGGCCGCATCATCAGCGAGTACTTCAGCGCCATCGCGAAGAAGTATGGCCCGGAATGGTTCACCACCACCGGCCGCGGCATGATGCAGGGCCTGGTCTGCACCAGTGGTGAACTGGCCGACGAGATCACCTCGGAGGCGTTCAAGCGCCATCTGATCATCGAGACATCCGGCGCAGACGATCACGTGGTGAAAACGCTGTGCCCGCTGACCATTTCCGAGGAAGACCTGCGCAAGGGCCTGCAGATCGTGACCGACAGTGTCGATCAGGTCATGCAGGACAAGGCCAAGCCGAAGAAAGTCGGCGCGGTGGCCTGAGGCGCCCGAGTTACACCGCCTCTCCCGTAACCAGCGGGCCGCGCCGGCCGGTTACCTCCCCGGGAGAGGCCCTATTCCCCGCCCGCGCCCCGTTTCCGGCGCGGGCTGTTTTCGCCGAAGGACCGGCACCGTCCAGAGGAGAGTTCAATGATTGTTCGTACGCTTGAAGAAACCCGCAATACGGATCGCGCCGTGCGTGCCGAGAATGGCAACTGGGAATCCGTGCGCCTGTCCCTGAAAGACGATGGCATGGGTTTCTCGTTCCACATCACCACCATTTTCGCCGGTACCGAAACCCACATCTGGTATCAGAACCATTTCGAGACGGTGTACTGCATTTCCGGCGAGGGTGAAGTGGAGACACTGGATGATGGCAAGATCTGGCCGATCAAGCCTGGCACCGTGTACATCCTGAACAAGCACGACAATCATCTGCTGCGTGCCAAGACCGACATGCAACTGGCCTGCGCTTTCAACCCGCCGCTGCATGGCAAGGAGCAACACGACGAGAACGGCGTGTATGCCCTGGAAGCGGAAGCCATCGAAGGCTGACTCTCACGCACGCCGCACATAAAAAACGGGAGCCCTGTTACCAGGCCTCCCGTTTTTTGCGTCCAGCGCCTGCTCAATTACGCCGGACGCCCTCCCTTTGTAGCACGGATCAGAATGCCAGCTTGGCGGAGAACTGGAAGCGCTCTACGTCGCCCTTGTCGCCGCTTTCGTTTTCGCGCTCGCCCCAGATCAGCTCACCACCCAGCTCCAGACGCGCCACCGGCGTATAGATCAGGTTGACGTGCGCTGTACGGTAGGCTTTCGCGACACCGGCTGCCACGGTATCCGGGTTATCGGCTTCCACCACGGAGGCGGACACGCTGGAACGCCACTGGTCACTCCACAGATGCCGGTAGGCCAGCATGGCACCCCAGGTATCGATCGGCTCGATGGAACCATCCGCTTCGATTTCACCGGAACGGAAACCGTTCAGTGCAATATAGCGGCCGATGGCATTGCCCCCGGTCAACTGCAGGCGAATGTCGTTGCCGCGATCGCCCACCGGGATCTTGCCGGAGAAGTTCACGCCGTAACCGTATTCGCTTTCGCGGCTGCCGGTGCCATCACGGTAGGCCAGTTCGCGGCCCATGACAGCCAGGCTGTAATGGGCTTTGCCGACAGGCATCCTGTAGCGGACGATCAGGTCGGGCACGCGGTTGTCATCGAACGAGCTCGGGTTGCCCACCAGGTTGCTGGTGTCATACAGCGTGGTGGACGGGTTTTCCATCGCGAAATCCCACTGGCCCGGGCTGTAGCGAATCTGCGCCTGACGACCGAAAGTCGTACCGGCCGGCCCCACAAAATCGAGCAGGTCGGGCAGTGCTGCGACGTCGAAGAAGGTGGTCCAGGTCTGGCCCATCAGCCAGTCGTTGAAAGTCAGATACGCGTGACGGATACGCGGTGCATAACTGTTGCTGATCCGCTCATCGCCCATGCTTTGCGTGGAAAAATCCACTTCGATGTGAGTACCGAGTTTGCCGTAGTCTGTCTGCGTGGTGGTTTTCAGCCAGAAACGGCTTTCCTTGGCGCTGAAATCGGTGTGGGCGCCACCGCTTTCACCTCCCACAGGGATCGTGCTGGGCACGAGATAATCATCGCCAATGGTCGCCGTGGCCCGGTTGCCGTCACTGAAACGGCTGACCTGCGCATCCAGTTTGATATAACCACCAATATCCACCTTGGTCCCCGATTGCAACCGGGATTCCAGTGCGGAAATTCTTTCTTCCAGGGTTTGCGCGCTTGCAACGTTAGCGCTGAGTGCAGCCGCGAGTACGGCGAGTGACAGCCTTGTTTTCATTATTAAGTCCTCCTGAGCAGTAACCTGCACAGCGTGAACCCGCGTGCGCGGCAGGAGGTATTGGCAAAAGGTCTAACATGACGGTCACAATGGGTGGCAAATTACCCACTTCTGGTGATGTGCCGGGCCGGCGCGTCTGTGGGACACTGCCCGGCAACCATCGAACAACATCGCCACTGACAACCCTGGGCAGCACCATGCCGATCCCTTCTTCCCCGTTTCCCGCGTCACCGCTCCCCGCCCCGGTCCTGGTGGTCGAGGATGATCCGCTGATGCAGCAGCGCCTGCTGCGCATCCTGCAGGACCTGGGCTACAGCCTGGGCGCGCTCGACATGGCGTCCAGCATCGCCAAGGCACGCGCGCGCCTCGACACGCAGCGCCCCGCCCTGACGCTGGTGGATCTGGGGCTGCCGGACGGCAGCGGCATCGAACTGATCCGGCAGCTCAGGGCCTCGGCGCCGGAGTTGTGCATTCTGGTGATCTCGGCCTGGAGCACGGAGGATCACATCCTCGCCGCGCTGCGCGCCGGCGCCACGGGTTATGTGCTCAAGGACAGGGACGATATGGAGATCGCGTTCTCCATCAGCAGCGTGCTGCGCGGCGGCGCGCCTATTGACCCGTTCATCGCACGCCGTATTCTGGAACTCATTCCCGCCGCCGCTTCCGCACCCGAAGCGCAGCAGGACACTGACATGGGGGAAGTCAGCCTCAGTACCCGCGAAACCGAAATACTGCATCAGGTCGCGGAGGGGCTGACCAATCGGGAAATCGCCGAACGGTTGTTCATTTCACGCCATACAGCCGAATGCCACATCAAAAATATCTACAAAAAGCTGGCCGTCTCATCGCGCACGCGCGCCGTCAACGAAGCGCGTCAGCGTGGCTTGTTGCCCTGACATTGCTGCTGGCCGGCCTGGCCACGCCGGTGGCGGCCGACGACTGCCGGACACGCCTGCTCGACATCGCCGCCGCGCCGGAACAGCCCGGTAGCGCGCAACCGCCCACCGATGGCTGGGTGAAGGTTGCCCTGCCGGATACCTGGTTTCAGCGCTGGCCCGGCCATGATGGCGCGGTCTGGTACCGCCTGCGCTGGCACGACGGATGCCACGGCAAGGCGGCCATCGCGGTCGCAGTCAGCCATGTGACGATGGCAGGCAGCCTGTTGATCAATGACACGCTGCTCTGGCGCGACGCGCATCTGCAAGAACCCTTCTCCCGCAGCTGGAATATGCCCCGCTACTGGGTTTTGCCCCGCGCGGCGCTGAATGCTGATGGCGACAACACGCTGTGGTTTCGTGTCGTCGGCATGCGTCACGATGTGCTCGGGCTGGGGCAGGTGGACATTGGTGATCCCGCCACAATCTGGCCGCTGCACACGCAGCAAGTCTGGCAGAAGCGCGATCTGTTCACGCTCAACATGAGTATCTCGCTGGTGCTCGGCTGTCTGTTTCTCTCCCTGTGGGCCGTGCAGCGCTCGGAGCGGGCATTCGGCTGGTACGCGCTGGCATCGCTGTCCTGGGCGCTGTTCGCCCACACCATGCTGGCCACCTCACCCTGGCCCTTCACCAACAGTGCCGACTGGAATCGTGCCGTCACGCTGGTGCTGACGATCTATTGCAGTGCGTTCTGCCTGTTCACCTGGCACTTCGGCGGGCAACGTTTCCCGCGCCTGTCCCGTGCACTGCCTGGCATCACGTTGTGTCTGACGGTGACGCTATGGTGGATACCGGACGACCATCTCACGCCGGTATTGATGGCCGTGATCCCCGGCTACACGCTGGTCTTTATCGCCAACTGCATCCAGTTCCAGTTTCACGCCTGGCTCAACCGGCAGCGGCATAATGTACTGCTGGCATTGTGTCTGTTGTCTTTCCTGGTCATCGCCACACACGATCTGCTGGTAGTGCTCACGGTGATTGGCGGCGAGCATATCTATGCCCCGATTGCATCCCCCATCTCGATGCTGTTCATGTTTCTGATCATCGCGGATCGCTTCGCCAGCAACCTGCGCCACATCAAGGCGTTCAACACGGAGCTGAAAACCGCCATCAGCCACACCAGCGCCGAGCTGACCCGCACACTGCAACACCAGCACCAACTGGAAAGCCGCAATATCCGCCTCACCGAGCGGTTGCGGCTCTCCCATGATCTTCACGACAGCCTGGGCAGCTCGCTGATGCGCTCTATCGCTGTGGTCGAGCAGTCCGGCGAGCAGCTCGGCAGCACCCGCTTTCTGTCCATGCTCAAGGAACTGCGTAGTGACCTGCGGCAAATCATCGACAACAGCGCGGGCTCGGCCGTCACACACACCACGCCGTCCGCCTGGATTGCCCCCCTGCGCCACCGTTTTGTACGGTTGTTTGAAGAGCTGGGCCTGACCTCCACCTGGCAGGTGCCCGCCGACTGGCCCCGGGCACTGTCCTCCATCCCGCTACTGACACTGACGCGTTTTATTGAGGAAGCATTGACCAACGCCATCAAACACAGCCGCGGCGATCATTTCCAGGTGCAGTTGCACACGGGTGAAGACGGCATCCTGATGCTGGAGGTCTCCGACAACGGCATCGGTTTCGATGTCGAGGCAGTGAGCGACGGCAGTGGTGTCGGCATGCACAGCATGCGTACCCGTATCGAACGCATCGGCGGGCAACTGACCATCACCTCTGTGCCAGGCGAGACACGCCTCACCGTGCATTTGGCCCTGCCCCCGCCGCCGGGCGGCCCTCCACTTCCGCCCCCTCACTCCGATTTTGCTACCAAGGTCTAATTCAGAGCACCGGGCACCGCGCGCACACTCCGGGGAGTCACTACCCCGTGATATCTGATCGTGCCGGATACCCCGGCCACGCCGTGCCTTCGGGATGCGCAGCCGGGCACCATTACCCCTGGTGCCTGCCGCATCGGGCATGGAACGAATAACAAAGGCAGGGGAACCTCTGAATAACTCCCCGGTGGTTCTGGCTTCCCGGGCGGCGCCTGATCAAGGCGCGACTTCGAAGGCATAGCGGGCTACGTCGAGAAGTCGCTTTGCTCCGCAGGCGCCGCCCGGAAAGCCCCGAAGGGCGGGCGCTACAGCACGCATTAGCCGCGTTGCGTCGCTTGGCAAGGGCTACGGCCACTATGTGCCCCGAATGGGGTATTGCCGGCGCGCCGCGCCTTGCTACTGCATGCTGTAGCGCCCGCAGAACCACCGGGGAGTTATTCAGAGGTTCCCAAGCTCAGGGAGAGCCCGTCATGTCCGCTACACACGCCACCGTGGCGCCCAGCGATATCCAGCCCGTCGCAGTGAAACCGCGTTTCCGCGACAACGCCTGGATGGATGCCACCACCTATGACGCGCTCTACGCGCGCAGCATTGATGGGCCGGATACGTTCTGGCGCGAACAGAGCCAGCGCCTGCACTGGCGCCAGCCCCCCACGCAGATCCGCGATATCCGTTGGGACAAGAACGACCTGCATATCCGCTGGTTCGCTGATGGCCAGCTCAACGCGGCGGAAAACTGCATCGACCGCCACCTGTCAGCCCACGCGGATCGCGTAGCGCTGTACTGGGAGCCGGACACACCGGGCGAGGCGCGCGTCATCACCTACGCGGCTCTGCACCAGCAAGTCTGCAAACTGGCCAACGTGCTCAAGCACCTGGGCGTGCGCAAGGGCGACCGCGTCACCATTTATCTGCCGATGATTCCCGAAGCCGTATTTGCCATGCTGGCCTGCGCGCGCATCGGCGCGATTCATTCGGTGGTGTTCGGTGGTTTCTCGCCGGAAGCCGTGGCCGGCCGTATCGCGGACTGCGGCAGTTCACTGGTCATTACCGCTGATGCCGGCCTGCGCGGTGGCCGTGAGATCCCGCTGAAGGCGAACGTGGACGCCGCCCTGGCCCGCCCGGAAGCGAAAGCCGCCAGCAAGGTGCTGGTGGTGCAACATACCGGCGGTGCCGTGGACTGGCACGACGGCCGCGACCTCTGGTACCACGACCTGATGGCCACGGCCTCGGAACAGTGCGAACCGGCGGTAATGAATGCGGAAGACCCGCTGTTCATCCTTTATACCTCCGGCTCTACCGGCAAACCGAAAGGCGTGCTGCACACCACCGGCGGCTACCTGACCTATGCCTCACTGACCCACCAAATGGTGTTCGACTACCACCCCGGCGATATCTACTGGTGCACCGCCGATGTCGGCTGGATCACCGGCCATACCTATCTGGTCTACGGCCCGCTCGCCAACGGCGCCACCTGTGTCATGAGCGAGGGCCTGCCGAACTGGCCCGACGCCGCCCGGCTGGGCCAGATCATCGACAAGTTCAAGGTCAACACGCTTTACACTGCGCCCACCGCAATACGTGCCCTGATGGCTGCCGGCGACGGACCGCTGGCGCAGAGCCGTCGTGATTCACTGAAACTGCTGGCCACTGCCGGCGAGCCTATCAACCCGGCAGCCTGGCACTGGTTCCACGACAGCGTCGGCCACGGCGGCAGCGCCGTGGTGGACACCTGGTGGCAGACCGAAACCGGCGGCGTCATGATCACGCCACTGCCGGGGGCACACGCCACCAAGCCCGGCGCCGCCATGCGGCCGTTCTTCGGCATCCGCCCGGCGCTGGTGGACAACGACGGCACCCTGATCGACGGCCCCGGCGAGGGCAATCTGGTGATCCTGGACAGCTGGCCGGCGCAGGCACGCACGCTGTGGGGGGATCACCAGCGCTTCATCGATACCTATTTCACCACCTTCCCCGGCACTTATTGCTCCGGCGACGGCGCACGCCGTGACGCCGATGGCGACTACTGGATTACCGGGCGGGTGGACGACGTGATCAATGTCTCCGGCCACCGCATGGGCACGGCGGAGATCGAAAGCGCGCTGGTATCGCACCCGGCCGTTGCCGAGGCAGCTGTGGTCGGCTACCCGCACGAGATCAAGGGCCAGGGGATTTACGTGTATGTCTCACTGACCTGCGACCACAGCCCGAGCGATGAGCTGTATGCCGAGCTCAGGCAGTGGGTGCGCCGCGAGATCGGCGCCATTGCCACACCGGATCTGATCCACTGGGCGCCGGGGCTGCCGAAGACCCGCTCCGGCAAGATCATGCGCCGCATCCTGCGCAAGATCGCCGCCAACGAGCACGACAGCCTGGGCGATGTGTCCACGCTGGCCGAGCCGGCGGTGGTGCCCCAGTTGGTCGAAACCCGCATGAATCGCTGATTCTGCGTTTGTCCCCATGGGCGTTTTGCCCAGAGGGTACGGCAACGCTATTTCCATCGGCCCTGTTGGGGCTGAAAAAGCGCCGATCACCAGAAGTAGGCGCTTCAAGCGAGGCGCGAGGAGTGAAGTTTGGCGGACCCAAATGAACGACGAGCAACGCGGAGCGGCGCTTTTTCAGCCCCAACCCGAAGGGCTGGGCCTGTCTGGCCGTCCCGCCGCGTTAGCCTCTGCTCATGTAGGTCTCGCTACACTACGCTTCGGCTGCCTTGCTGGACGGCCAGACAGGCCCAGCAGGGCCGATGGAAATAGCGTTGCCGTACCCTCCTGCCATGCCGGCATGGGCACGTGACCGACCGTCACCCCGGTCACAGACCCGGCATGGCAGCTTTTTCTTTCCTCACAGGCCTATAATCAGCCCATGGACCCGATACTGATCGCCGACGACCATCCGCTGTTCCGCGCGGCCCTGCGCCAGGCCGTGGCGGGCTGCTTTACCGATGCACCGATCACCGAGGCCGATTCGCTGGCCGCCGTGCAGCATCTGGTCGAAGCACAGCGCAGCTTCAGCCTGTTGCTGCTGGATCTGCACATGCCGGGCACACACGGGTTTTCGGGCCTGATCTATCTGCGCGAGCAGTATCCGCAGACGCCGCTGGTGGTGATCTCTGCCAGTGACGAACCGGATATCATGCAGCGCGCGGTCAACTTCGGTGCCAACGGCTTCATCCCCAAGTCCACCAGCCTGGACACCATGACCGATGCCTTGAAAGCGGTGCTCAAGGGCGAGACCTGGTTGCCGGTCACGGCCCGTCAGAGCAGCGCCACCGCCGCCTCGGCCAGCGAGCAGGAACTGGCCCGGCGTATCACCAGCCTCACGCCGCAGCAGTTCCGCGTGCTGGGCATGTTGCTGGAAGGCATGGCCAATAAAGTGATTGCCATCGAACTGAATGTGTCCGAGGCGACGGTGAAGGCGCACATGACCGCCATCCTGCGCAAGCTCGGCGCCCGCAACCGGACGCAGGCGGTGCTGCTGCTGCGCGACATCGCCATCGACACCGCGCACGCGGAATCCGCCTCCGACGCCTGAGGCGCGCCTCAGACCTGATTCAGGTCATCATCCTTGGTTTCGCGCGTCATCCACAGGGCTGCCAGCGTCAGCAGCGCCGCCACCGCCAGGTAATAGCCGACGTATTGCAGGCCGTAGTGCGTGGCCAGCCAGGTGGCGATATAGGGCGCCAGCGAGGCCCCAAAGATGCCGGCCATATTGAAGGTCAGCGAGGCGCCGGTGTAGCGCACTGCGGTGGGGAACAACTCGGAGAGCACCGTCCCCAGCGGCCCGTAGGTCATGCCCATCAGACCCAGGCCCAGTGTCAGGAAGATCACCACGCCGGCCAGGCTGCCACCGCCAAACATCGGCTGGAACAGCAGCCCGAACAGGGCGATGCCGGCCGTCACCAGGATCAATGTACGACGGCGGCCGTAGCGGTCCGCCGCCAGCGCCGCGACCGGGATCATCAGCGCGAAAAACAGCACCGCGAACAACTGGATGGTGAGGAATTCATCGCGCGCATAACCCAGTTGCGACACGCCCCAGGTCAGGCTGAACACCGTGGTCAGGTAGAACAACACGAAGGTGGCCAGCGCGATCAGCGTGCCCAGCACCAGCGTGCGCGGGTGCTTGCGCACCACTTCCACCATCGGCAGTTTCACCTGCTCATTGCGGTCCAGTGTCTGGCGGAACACCGGCGTTTCCTCGATCTGCAGGCGGATATACAGGCCGATCGCCACCAGCAGCGCGCTGGCCAGGAACGGAATACGCCAGCCCCAGGAGAAAAATTGCTGTTCGCTCAGCGTCTCGGCCAGGATCAGGAACGACAGGCCGGACAACAGAAAGCCCAGCGGTGCACCCAACTGCGGGAACATGCCGTACCAGGCGCGCTTGCCCGGCGGCGCGTTCTCGGTCGCCAACAGCACCGCGCCGCCCCACTCGCCGCCCAGCCCCAGCCCCTGACCAAAGCGACACAGCGCCAGCAACAGCGGTGCCAGCATGCCGATCTGCGCGTAGGTCGGCAGCAGGCCGATCACGACAGTGGAGACCCCCATGGTCAGCAACGCCGCCACCAGTGTCGCCTTGCGGCCGACGCGGTCGCCGTAATGCCCGAACACCGCCGAACCGAGGGGCCGGGCAAAGAATGCCAGTGCAAAGGTGGCCAGCGATTGCAGGGTGGCGGTGGTCGGGTCCGAGCCAGGGAAGAACAGGTGCGGGAACACCAGCACGGCGGCGGTGGCGTAGATGTAGAAATCGTAGAACTCGATCGTGGTGCCCACCAGGCTGGCGAACAGGACACGGGCTGGCGAGTTAGTCGGGCGCTCTGCGGCGGCAGTGGTCATGTGGCTTCCCCCCAGGGGACAGGAAAGCAGGGAATGCTGCCAGTTTCCGGGCAAGGGAGCCAGAGGGAGATGGCGAAAGCCCGGCAGCGTTGCCGGGATCCACATACTCCCCCTGCTCTACCTACCCTGCCGCCCATGGCTTTAGTGCCCGGAGCCCGACACTCAGTACCGCAACCCGATCTTGAGCTGCCCGCCATAATCCCGCACGGTGTCGCCGGTGCGCGCCGTGCCGCTCAGGCGCACGCTGAAGCCATCGTGGGTGAGCAGGTCCACGCCGGCCGTGATATCCAGCAGGGTGTCGTCGAGCTGATCGGATACCGTGAAGGCGCCCACCCCGCCCGGCGCCGCCGCCAGCGCCACCGAGATTGATGGATCATCCCCGGAGAGCAGACGGGTGGCACCCACCTGCGCATAGGGGCGCAGCAGCGCACTGCGTCCCAGGCCAAGTTCACCGCCCAACTCCAGCGCGGGCGACAGCGAGACATAAGTATGGCGGTCACCGCTGACACGCAACGCCAGTGGGCCACCCTGTTCGGTGTAGCCGGAATACATCATGTGCGTCATGCCCAGCCCGAGCATCGGCTTGAGGTAGAGATTGCCAAATTCAAACGCATGGCTGGCCATGCCGTTGACCGCCAGGTAGCGCAGCCGCTGGGTGGCTTCCAGATGCTGCACCGGCTGCCCCGGCATGGAGACAGTGCGCACCACGTCCATGTTGGCGAGCGCACCGGAGAACGACGACGACAGCACGCTGTTGCCCCAGCGCGCCTTCAGCACGGCGCCCAGGTGGAAGCGGGTGCCGTCGCTTTTCATGCTGTCGCCGGCGTTGCCCTGCACTTTGTCGAAGCCGACACCAAAGCCGGCGAAGAACCGTTCCTGCCGGTCCAGCGCGGCCTGGATGCCGTAGGCGAATGCCGTGGTGTCCTGGCGTGACTCGGGCAGGTCGTCCGTTTCATCGCGCCGGGAGGTTTCACGCTGGAGGCTCATCCAGGCACATTCCTGCTCCGCGACATAACGATAGGCGCCGTCGCTGCTCCGGCAACTGAGCATCTTGCGCGCGAAATTCATGCCCGCGAACAGCGTCGTGGCCTCGTTGGCCTGATAGGCGGAAGGCAGCATCTGCCGCACTGCCTGCTGATAGCTTTCGGCATCTGGCAGGTAAAACAGGCTGGTGACGAAGGGCGCCAGCGTGTCCGACCCGCCCGCCGTCTGAATCGCGTTGATGTGGCCGCCCAGTGCCTGCTGGTTGCCGGTCAGGCCGTCGACCTGAAAATCAATGCCGTAGTCGAGTTGCAGTGCGGTGTCGCCAACCAAACGGTAATCGAACTGGATCACTGCGGATTCCGGATGCAGCAGCGTCAGGCCGGCATTTGCCAAGCTGGTCTGAGACTCGGCCAGCGTCACCGAATACTGGCCGGGCTTGAGCTGGCTGACGTTGTGGACATGCAGATCAACGTCGCCGGCCAGCACGATATCGCCAGTGGCGTTCAGGCGGTCCGCCTCATCGGCCCCGCCGGAACGGGCCAGGTCCAGGTCCAGCCCGAGCGTGCCGTCACCGCTCTGCGCAAAACGGCCCGTCAGTTCGGTGGTCAGGATGGCCCCGGCACCGCCGATTTCCACCCGGCCTTCGTTGGACAGCGTATTGCCGGCGCCCAGGTCCACGGCGCGCCCGGTATCGAACTGCGCACTGCTGAAATTGTTGAAGGCATTGGTGCCCTCACCGAGGTCCACCGAGCCGATGATCAGGCCGTGATTATCGACAGTGGTGTGTCCGCCGCTGAGGCCAATCTCGCCGTGGCTGCCACTGGCATAGATGGCCAGGCCACCCTGCACCCCGTCGGCGGTGAGAATCGTGCCTTCGTTGGTCACGGTATTGTTGCGGCCATCGAGCAGCCAGACTCCAATGCCGACATATTCGGCATAATCGGCCGGGTCATCGCGCACCACCTGGCTGCGACCGCCGCGCACCACGCTGTCCGCGCCGGCAATCGTGATGGTGATGTCGCCACTGTTGGCCCGGTCCACCGAGTCGTCCTGACCCAGGTCACCATCGCTGCCCA